>DASXLI010000070.1:0-28908 GCA_036496285.1 Binatia bacterium | reverse complement strand
TGGTGGTCGAACCCGGCCGCGAGCGCGCGCCGCTTGTCGTCCTCGCGCGCGTACCCCGAGAGCGCGATCAGGACGACGCGGCCGAAGGTGCGCTCCTGGCGCAGCCGCTTCGCGAGATCGTAGCCGCTCATGCCCGGCAGCCCGAGATCGGAGATGATGACGTCGGGCGCCGCGCGCTCGGCGAGCTGGAGCGCGGCCATCGCGTCGAAGGCGATCTCGACCTCGTGGCCCCACAGGCCGAGGATCATCGCCATGCTCTCCGCCGCGTCGTGGTTGTCCTCGACGATGACGATGCGCAATCCCTGCGCCGAGGTCTGCGGCGGCGGCGCCTCCGGCGGCCGGACCGCGCTCTCCGCCATCGTGGACTCGACGGTCGGCAGATAGACGAGGAACTCGCTGCCCTGCCCGAGTCCGGGGCTCCGCGCCTCGACCCGGCCACCGTGCATCTCGACCAGCCGCTTCACCAGGGTGAGGCCGATGCCGAGCCCGCCGCGCGTCCGATCGAGCGAGGCGTCGCCCTGGACGAAGAGATCGAACACGTTCGGCAGCAGATCGGGAGCGAGCCCGACGCCGGTGTCGCGCACGCGGATGACGACCTCGCCGTCGAGCGGCTCCGCCGTGAGCCAGATCGACCCGCCCGACGGCGTGAACTTGGCGGCGTTGCTGAGCAGGTTGGCGAGCACCTGCGCGAGGCGGGCCGCGTCGGCCTCGAGCCGCACCGGCCGGGACGGCATCGAGACCGTGAGCTGGTCGCCGCGCGCGTCGAGCGCCTCGCGCATCATCTCGACGGCGCGCGTGACGACGTCGCTCAGCAGCAGGCGCTCCTTGCGCAGCGAGATCTTCCCCTGCGTGATGCGCGACGCGTCGAGCAGGTCGTCGACCAGGCGCGCGAGATGCCGCACCTGGCGCTCGGCGATCTCGCGGATGCGGTCGCGATCGCCGCCGCGCTCGAGGAGGTGCAGCGCGTTGCTGAGCGGCGCGAGCGGGTTGCGCAGCTCGTGCGCCAGCATCGCGAGGAATTCGTCCTTCCGCCGATCGGCGTCGGCCAGCTCGCCCGCGCGCTGGCGCAGCTCGTCCTCCAGGCGCTTGCGGTCGCTCACGTCCATCGCGAGGCCCATCATGCGCTTCGCGCGCCCGCGGTCGTCGGTGAAGACCTGCCCCTTGCCGGACATCCAGCGCACGCGGCCGTCGGCCTGCACGGTGCGGAACTCGATGTCGTATCCGGCGCGCAGCTCGACGGCGCGCGCGATCGCCTGGCTCACCAACTCGCGATCGTCGGGATGGACGAGGGCGCGGAACCCCTCGAAGGTGCCGGTGAACGAGCCCGGCACGACCCCGTGGAGCGTCTCGAGATTGTCGGACCAGCGCACCGCGCCGCTCTGGATGTCCCACTCCCACACGCCCATCTGCGCCGCCTCGAAGGCCAGGCGCAGGCGCTGCTCGCTCTCGGCGAGACGCGCGAAGTCGTCGGCGCGCTGCCGGTCGGCGGCATTGCGCTCGCCGATCGCGGCCGAGAGGAGGAGCGCCGTGATCGCGACGACGGCCATGAAGAGCTGCACCATGACGAGGCGCTCGCCGATGCCGCCCGTCGCGAACGGGCCGAAGCCGTGCACCGTGCTCCAGATGGCGAGCGCCGAGGCGACGAACGTCGCCGTCGTCGCGCCGCGGTGGCCGAAGCGCAGGGCCCCCGCGATCACGAGCGGGAAGATCGTGTAGTGCAGCGGGTAGCCGTCGCGCCAGAGCCCGAACGCGCCGACGAAGGCCGCGAGGCTCACCCCGACGACGCCCGCGAGCAGCGCCAGCGCCTCGAGGATGCGCCAACGCGGCCAGCGGAGCTGCGGCAGGCTCGCCCACACGAGCAGGAGCGGCGCGACGATGAGATCGCCGCCGGCGTCGCCGATCCACCACACGCCCCAGAGGCGCGGCGACGCCTCCCACGGCTGGACGCCGCCGAGGCAGAGGCTCGCGACGCCGATCGTCGCGCTGACGGCGCTGCTCACCACCGAGCCCGCGAGGATCAGCAGCAACACGTCGCGTACGCGCGTGAGCGCGGCGTCGACGCGCAGGAAGCGCAGCAGCCACGCCGCGGTGAGCGCCTCGAGCGTGTTGCCCGATGCAATGCCGCACGCGATCCAGATGGGCGTGCCGATCGTGACGTTGCTGACGACGGCGCCGACGAAGATCGCCGGCCACGCGCGCAGGCCGAGCAGGAGGAGCGCGGCGAGCGCGATGCCGGTCGGCGGCCAGACCGGCGTCACCTGCTCGGCGCCGAACGCCATGGTGAGCCCGAGCCGCGCGGCCCCCACGTAGACCAGCGCCACCACGCTCAGCTGCAAGCCGAGCGGCAGCGCCCGGAACGCGGCGAGCGCGGGCTGCACCTGTTGTGCGCCTCCCTGTGTCGTCCCGGCGGGCGTCATGGCCGGTCAGGATCTCTACCAGCGGGCACCGTCGTAGCGAAGTGCATTTCCGACGTCGCGTTTGACCGCTCTGCGGGAATCCGGCATCGAGGCGCGGTGATGGCGCGGACGCTCGTGGCCCTGGTGGTGGCGACGTCGCTTCTGCTCGGCTGCGCCCGGGCGGCCTCGACCCACCCCGCGCCGACCGCGACCGTCGCCAGCGCGACCGCGCCGTCGAAGGCGACCCATCCGTCGCGGCGCGCGCACACAAGCCACTCGACGCCCGCGGCAGCGCCGGGTGACGGACCGCGCGCGTGCCCGGCCAGCGTCCGCACCGCCGTCGTCGCCCGCGTCAACGCGGAGCGCCGCGCCGCCGCGCTCCGTCCGCTCGCCAGCGACGCGGGCCTCGGCCGCGCCGCGCAGGAGCGCGCCCGCGCGATGGCCTCGGCGAACCGCCTGTCGCACTCGGGCTGGGAGGGCGTCGTCCACCGCCACGACGACGCGTCCACCATCGCCGAGAACGTCGCCTACAACTACGCCTCCGCCGACGCGGTCGTGGACGCCTGGATGCGCAGCCCCGGCCACCGCGCCAACCTGCTCGGCCGCTCGTTCCGCCGCATCGGCGTCGGCTGCATCGTCGACGCGCGGGCCCACATGTGGTGGGCGCAAGATTTCGCCGACTGAGCGGCGAGACGGATTCAGCTGGGATCGACGTCCCGTGAGGTCTCGGGAACGACGCGTATCGTGCGGCCCCGACAGAGCATCACAAGAAGGACGATCATCGGCCCGACGCTCCCGAGCCCGGTGGCGAGCATGCCCCATGCGGCGCTCAGGCCATTGTCGCTGAGGAGAAAGAACGGCATGAACGGAGCAAATAGGAGCCCGAAGAGGCCAAAGAAGATCGTCTCCGCGATCCCACGAAGAACGCCGCAACGAGGAGGAGATAGGCTGATAGCACTCGGAAGGCCCGTTTCTGGGCCCGCGGATCGCCGCCGACTCGAGGACTGACGATCGCAGCGGCGATCAAACCGGACAGCACAGCAGGTCCCGCCACGAAGGCAGGAGTGAAGTTCGCGTCGTTGGAAGGATTCGTCGCGTAGATGTAGCCATTGAGGCCGAGCTCGTAGGCGATGAATCCTGCCGTGCCAACGGCAAGCTCGAGACGCCTACTGCCCGGCGCCGCGCGCGGCGCATCGCCCATGCCGGGCCTCTATCCCGGAGCGGAACGTGCCTACAACCGTGACCGCTCGTTCCGCAGCATCGGTGCTGATTGTGCGCCGCCGTGTCGGCTTGGTAGAGGGCCGCGCATGCAGCGGCGTGCCGGGCCTACGCGGCGACCCTTCTCATCGCGCTGCTCGCCGGCGGAGGCTGCGGCGACGGCGGAGGCTCGTCCCGAGGGGTGACGCAGGACACGGGCTGTCCCGCCGGGACGACGTTCGCCTATCGCGACGGAGACATCATCGCGTGCAACACGTGCGCCTCGGACGCCGACTGCAGGCCGTCGGGGCATTGCGAAATCGTCTGTGGTCCCGGTTGCGAGAACGACCACGGGGGATGCTGTGGCGTCCACGAATGCGTCGAACTACGGTAGCTGCTAGGTAGACTCCACCCACCCACGCAGGAGGCAACCATGGCAGGCGCGACGCTCACCTTGCTCGAGTGCGACGATCTGATGCACCCGAACGGCGGCGAGGCCACCTTCAACGAGAGCGCCTACTACAACTTCTTCGACCCGCGGCTGCGGGTCGGCGGGTTCGTGCGACTCGGCAACCGGCCGAACGAGGGCTACGCGGAGATGACGGTGTGCGTGTACCTGCCGGACGGGCGGGTCGCGTTCATGTTCAAGCGGCCGCAGATCACGGACAACGAGCGGCACGCCGCCGGCGGACTGTGCTTCGAGGTGGTGAAGCCGTTCGTCGAGCACCGCGTGACCTACGACGGCCGCTGCTGCCTGCTCACGAACCCGCTCGAGATGGCGGAGCCGCGGGAGGCCTTCACCAAGAACCCGCACGTCCCGGTGACGCTCGACCTGCACTGGCTCGGGCTCTCGCCGGGCTACGGCGGCGAGCCGCGCCGGCGCGAGGGCGAGCGCTGGGTGAGCGTCGCCGCGGAGAAGACGGGACAGGAGTTCGCGAAGGGGCATCTCGAGCAGCACGGGAAGGCCGTCGGCACCGTCACCGTCGACGGCACGAGCTTCACGGTCGACGCCCCCGGCCTGCGTGACCACTCGTGGGGCCCGCGCTCGTGGCAGGCGCCGCAGTACTACCGCTGGCTCACCATGAGCTTCGGCGAGGACCTCGGTGCGGTGCCGATGATCACCGTGCAGCGCGACGGCAGCGAAATCCACGCCGGCTACGTCTACCGCCGCGGCCAGCCGAACGAGCGCATCGTGCGCACCGAGATCGAGACCGAGTACCAGGGCGAGCAGGAGCTGCACCGGCGCGTGCGCGTCCGGGCGACGACCGCCGGCGGCGAGGTGCTCGACATCGAGGGCACGGTGCTCTCGATGATCCCGCTCCGCAACCGGCGCGACGGCAAGGTCACACGCATCGCCGAGGGCATGACGGAATGGCGCTGGGGCGACCGGGTCGGCTACGGCCTCGCCGAGTACCTCGACCACCTCGTCGATTGAAGGAGCGGCCATGAAGGTCACCGGCGGTTGTCACTGCGGCGCGATCAGGTACGAGGCGGAGGTCGATCCCTCGACGACCGGCGTCTGCCATTGCACCGACTGCCAGAAGTTCTCGGGCTCGGCCTTCCGCAGCGGCGTGAACGCCGCCGCCAAGGACTTCCGCCTGCTCGCGGGCGTCCCCAGGATGTACGTGAAGACGGCAGAGAGCGGCGCCAAGCGCGCCCAGGCGTTCTGCGCCGAGTGCGGCACGCACATCTACGCCACGTCGACCGATCCGTCCCCGACCCTGCTCCGCATCCGCACCGCGACGACGGATCAGGCGGCCGCGCTCGTGCCAAAGATGCAGATCTGGACGCGCTCGGCGCTGCCGTGGGTCGCCGGGCTGAACGCCCTGCCCGGCCGCGCGATGCAGTAGCGCGCGCTCAGCGGAACCCGACGGGCAGCGCGGTCAGGCCGCGGAAGAAGATCTGCGGCTTCCAGCGCGGCGTCTCGTCGAGCAGGGTCAGCTCGCGGTAGCGGCGCAGCAAGGTCGAGAGCGCGATCGCAGCCTCGAGGCGTGCGAGCGCCGCGCCGAGGCAGAAGTGGATGCCGTAGCCAAAGGCGAGGTGCGGGGCGCCGACGCGGGTGACGTCGAGCACGTCGGGATCGGGGAAGCGGCGCGGATCGCGGTTGGCGGAGCCGAGCATGATCGCGACCGGGTCGCCGCTCGCGATGGACTGCCCGTGCAGCGCGACGTCCTCCGCGGCGATCTTGATCTTGCCGGCGACCGGCGCGTCGTAGCGCAGCAGCTCCTCGACCGCGGCCGGCATGCGCGCGGGCTCGGCGCGCAGCAGCGCGAGCTGCGCCGGGTTGCGCAGCAGATGCAGCAGCCCGTTGCCGATGAGGTTGGTCGTCGTCTCGTGCCCGGCGAAGAGCAGCAGCACGCAGTTCGACACCACCTCCTCGCGCGTGAACATGTCGCCGCGGTCCTCGGCGGCGAGCATCAGGCTCACGAGGTCGTCGCCGTCCGCTCCGCGGCCCGCGGTGAGCTCGCGGAAGTAGGCGACGATGCCGGCGAGACCGCGGCCGGCCTCGTCGATCGTCGTGCCCGACTGGGCGCCGCCGACGTAGGCCGCGATCTGGTCCGACCAGGTCTTCATGCGCGGCAGGTCGGCGGCCGGTACGCCGAGGAGCGCCGCGATGACGGTGGCGGGCAGCGGAAACGCGAGGTCGGCGATGACGTCCATCGCGCCGCGCGCCGCGGTCGCATCGAGCAGCTCGTCGACGATCCGCTGGATGCGCGGCGCCATCGTCTCGATCTGCCGCGGCGTGAAGGCCTTGTTGAGCAGGCCGCGCAGCCGCGTGTGGTCGGGCGGGTCGCGGTAGACGGCCCAGTCGCGCAGCACGCGCGCCACGTCCTCGATCTCGGGCCGGCGGCTCGCGAGCGCGGCGGGGATGCGGCGGAAGCGGTCGGCCGACCAGCGGACGGAGTCCTGCAGGATGCGGTGCACGTCGTCGTAGCGGGTCACCACCCACATCTTGAGGCGCGCGCTCCAGTGCACCGGCTCGTGGTCGCGGAGCCAGGCGTATGCCGGGTACGGATCGCGCTGGCTCGTGGGGTCGGCGAGGTCGGCGGGCGCGGGCATCGAGCGGTCGTCGGGGTGCCGCCCGCATGCGCGCGGCGGCGACGCCGCATAGTGCCACGCACCGGGGCCCCCGGGCGAGGCATCACGATGGCGTAACGGGAACCTGCGCCAAATCGGCGCAGATGATCGCCCAGAACGAGAACCCACCTTGACCCCTCGGGGAGGCGTCGTGCTAGTGCGCCGGCGTGGGCACGACGGGTGACATGCGCGGCGCTCGCCCGTCGCAGGGCCTCCTCCGCAGCGTGCCCAAGGACGGGCGTCACCCAGCGCCGAGGGCTGCGGCGACCAGCGGGCCGCTCGGGACGATCGGCGCCCGCTACCAGCTCATCAACGAGCTCGGCCGCGGCGGCACCGCGGCGGTGTACCGCGTCCTCGACCGCCTGACCGGACGGGTCGTGACCCTGAAGCGCCTGCGCCTCGGCGACCAGCTCGGCGCCGGCAGCCCAGGCAGTATCGATCGACGCGCCGCCCTTGCCGAGGAGTTCCGCCTCCTCGCCTCGCTCCGCCACCCGAACATCATCAGCGTCCTCGAGTACGGCTTCGACGACGACCGCGAGCCGTACTTCACGATGGACCTGCAGGAGAACGCCCGCACGATCATCGAGGCCGGCGCCGAGCAGGCCCTCGCGGTGCAGGTCGATCTCCTCGTGCAGACGCTGCGCGCGCTCGTCTACCTGCACCGGTGCGGCATCATCCATCGCGACCTGAAGCCGGAGAACATCCTCGTCGTGAACGGCCAGGTGAAGGTGCTCGACTTCGGGCTGTCGTTCTCGCGCAGCGCCGGAAGCGACATCGAGTGGGGCGGCACGACGCCCTACATGGCGCCCGAGGTGCTGCAGGGCGGACGGCCGGACGAGCGCGCCGACCTCCACGCCGTCGGCATGATCGGCTACGAGCTCTTCGCCGGACGCTACCCGTTCCCCGACGACGAGTACCTGCCGCTCCGCCTCATGAACCAGCCGCTGCCGCTCGCGACCGATACGCTCGACGCGCGCCTGCGTCCCGTCCTGGAACGCCTGCTCGCGAAGGCGCCGGAGGCGCGCTACCCGAGCGCGGCCGAGACGATCAGCGCGCTCGGCGCCGCGCTCGATCAGCCGCTGCCGATCGAGACGGTCGCGACCCGCGAGGGCATCCTCCAGACGGCGCCGCTCGTCGGGCGCGACGACGAGCTCCACCTCCTGCTCGACGCGCTCCGTGAGGCGATGCGCGGCAACGGCCGCACCTGGGTCGTGAACGGCGAGAGCGGCGTCGGCAAGTCGCGCCTCCTCGACGAGGTGCGCACGCGGGCGCTGATCGAGACGGCGCTCGTCGTGCGCGGCCAGGCGGTGAGCCAGGGCGGCGGCCCGTACCACGTCTGGCGCGATGTGCTGAGCAACCTCGTGCTGCGCATCGAGCTCGGCGAGGCCGAGGCGTCGGCGCTGAAGGCGATCGTGCCCGACATCGGCACGCTGCTCGGGTGCGACGTCCCCGATCCGCCGCCGGTCGACTCGCAGACGGCGCAGTCGCGCCTCCTGCTCGCCGTCGAGGAGGTCTTCCGCGCGCAGCCCGGGCCCGTGCTCGTGATCCTGGAGGATCTGCACTGGGTCGGCAGCGAGAGCGTTGCCCTGCTGGCGTGGCTGACGCAGCCGATCGCCACCCTGCCGATCCTCCTGCTCTGCAGCCTGCGCGACGACGAGACGCCCGAGCTGCCGGCGACGCTCAAGGACGCGCGCTTCCTGCCGCTCCGCCGCCTGCAGATCCCCGACGTTGCCGCGCTCGGCGAGTCGATGATCGGGCCGGCGGCACGCCGCACCGACGTGCTCGAGCTGCTGGTCCGCGAGAGCGAGGGCATCCCCTTCTTCATCGTCGAGGTCGTGCGCTCGCTGGCGGAGAGCGCGGGGCGCCTCGAGCAGATCGCCGACGCGGCGCTGCCGACGCGCGTCATGTCGGGCGGCATGCAGCGGGTGATCCGCCGCCGGCTCAGCCGGGTGCCGCCCGTCGCGTTGCGCGCGCTGAAGATCGCCGCGATCATCGGCCGCGAGATCGATCCCGACCTGCTGCGCGCCGCGCAGCCCGGGCTCGCCGTCGACGAGTGGGCGGCGCTCTGCGCCCGCAGCGCCGTGCTCGTCCTGCGCGATCAGCGCTGGCAGTTCGCCCACGACAAGCTGCGCGAGCAGCTCGTCGACGACCTCGCGCCGCAGTCGAGCCGCGGCCTGCACCACAGCGTCGCCGAGGCGATCACGCGCGTGTACCCGGACCGGCTGGAGTACGTCACCGCGCTCGCGCACCACTGGCGCCAGGCGGGCGAGCCGGAGCGCGAGGCGCGGAGCTCGTATCAGGCGGGCATCCTGGCGCTGCGCGCCGGCGCCTGCCAGGAGGCGGTCGCGCACCTCGAGCGTACGCTCGATCTGCTGCGGATCACGATGCTCGACGCGTCGCGCGCGTCGCCGCTGCAGGACGTCGCGCTGCCCGCCCCCGATCCCCACGAGCCCGAGGCGCCGCCGCCGCGGCGCCGCTCGTGGCTCGACCTGAACACACGCGCCGACCCCGACGGCCGCGAGTTCCAGCTCGGCATGGTCGAGAGCGCGCTCTCGGAGGCGACCTACCGTCTCGGCGACCTCGCCACCTGCGGCCGGCACTCGGCACGGGCGCTCAAGCACTTCGGCCAGTACGTGCCGCGCGGGAACAGCGGCTGGGTGCCGGCGGCGCTGCGCCAGCTCGCGCTGCGCTGCGCCCTCGCGCTCTGGAAGCCGGCGCCGACCGAGGACGCGCGCCAGCGCCTGGTCGCGAGCGAGATCGGCCGGGTGCAGCTCCGCCTGACCGACACGTTCTTCTACGCGCTCCGGGTGCCGCCGCTCCTCTGGTCGAGCCTCCGCACCGTGAACCAGTGCGAGCCGGCGGGCGCCTCGCCGGAGCTGGCGGAGGGCTACGTCATCCTGGCGCTGCTCGCCAGCGTCGTGCCGCTCCGCCGCGTCGCCGACAGGTGGGCGCGCCGCGCGCTCGCGATCGCCGAGCGCGCCGGTACCGAGCGCGATGTCGCGTGGATCCTGTCGCGCATCGCCGTGCTGCAGCTCGCGAGCTGCCGCTGGAGCGACGCCGACGCGGGCCTCGGGCGGGCCACGGAGATCGCCGAGCGCGTCGGGGACCTGCGGTTGCGGGAGGAGTCGCAGGCGCAGATCGGCGGACTCACGCACTACAGCGGTCAGTTCCCCCGCTCGCTCGACAGCTTCCGCGCGGCCTACCGCTACGCCCATCGCAGCGGCAATCGTCAGGTCGAGTGCTGGAGCCTGCTCGGCGAGGCCGACGTCCTCGTCCGTCTCGGGCGCGAGGCCGAAGCGCTGTCGCTGTACGCGACGGCGCTCGGCCACGTCGACGAGAACGCGATGAAGACGGAGGCCATCTGGGGATTCGGGATGCTCGGGCTCGCACGTCAGCGCAGCGGCGACCTGCAAGGCGCGTACGAGATGGCGGACCGTGCCCTGTGGCACGTGCTCGGGACGAAGCCCGTCGCGTATTGGACGCAGCCCGGCACGGCCGCCACCGCCGAGGTCCTGACCATCCTCGTCGAGCAGGGCTGGCATCCGCTCGGCGAGTCGCGCGACGTGGTGGCGGCGCGCGCGCGCCAGGCCGTCGCCGGCCTCAGGAAGTTCGCGCGCCACTTTCCCCTCGGCCGCCCGTACGCCCACCTCTGGCACGGGCTGCTGCTGTGGAATTCCGGCCGCCACACGCGCGCCTACCAGCTCTGGAAGCGGACGATTGAGCTCGCCGAGCGCCTGCAGACCCCCTACGAGCGCGGCCGCGCGCACCTCGAGTTCGGACGCCATCAACGCCCCGAGGCCTACGGCCGCCGCCACCACCTCGACCAGGCCGTCGAGATCTTCGAGCGTCTCGGCTGCGTCCGCGACCGCGATCGCGCCCTCGCCGAGCTCGGCGGGGTGCGTGCCGGCAGCTCCGTCTCCGAAAGTCCCGTGTGACCCCGGCCGACGCCGACCTCCTCGTCTGTCCCACGTGCAACGGCTCGCTGGTCTTCCGCGGACGCACCGCGGGGGCGCTGATCGCGAGCGGCGTACTGCAGTGCCGCGGCTGCGGCACGGCGTGGCCCGTCTGCGACGGCGTGCCGCACCTCTACGATCCGTCGCAGGTGCGCGGCAGCGACTACTTCCTGCGCTTCGTCTACGACTGGATCGCGCCCTGGCACGACCTGTCCGTCAAGTTCGTGCTGCCGGTCCTGCAGACCGAGTCCGCCGACACCGCGCGGAACGCCTACATGGAGCGCCTCGAGCTCACCCGCCTCGTGCCGCGGAACGGCACGCCCGTGCGCATCCTCGAGGTCGGCATCGGCGGCGGCGCCAACCTGCCGCTCATCGAGCGCGACGTGCCCTCCGACATCGGCAACCTCGAGGTGTGGGGCGTCGATCTGAGCCCGGGCATGCTGGCGCAGTGCCGCCGCCGCGTCCGCTGGAGCAGCTTCGGCCGCCGCGTCCGCCTGATGCTCGCCGACGCGCACGCCCTGCCCTTTCCCGACGCCTCGTTCGACCGCGTGTTCCACGTCGGCGGCATCGCCGGCTATCGCGACGCGAAGCTCGCGCTCGCCGAGATGGCGCGGGTCGCGCGCCCGGGCACGCCGATCGTCGTCGTCGACGAGCAGCTCGACCGCGCACGCCAGAACAGCCTGTACCATCGCTTCGTCTTCTGGGCGATCACGATCTACGACCCGAACCCGCACGCGCCGGCCGCCGAGATCCCGAGGCACGCCGTGTGCGACGAGTCGACCCAGGTGAGCCGCTTCTACTACTGCCTGCGCTTCCACGTACCCGAGACGACGATCACGCCGCCGCCCGCAGACCACGCCAACCCGACGTCAAAGGAGAGCCCGTCCATGGATCCCGCCGCGAGCATCGCCGACATCCTGACACCCAACGCTCTCGCCATGCTGCGCACGGCCTACGGCAACGGCGACGACATGACGAGGGTGCTCGCCGCCGCGCTGCCGGCGCTCTATCCGCCGGCGCGCGAGTACGTCGACGCGATCGGCGACGCGTTCTACCCGCTGCAGGGTGCGATCCCGGGGCCGCTCACCGCGGCCAACCGCGAGCGCTGCCTCGTCACCCTGCTGGCGGCGCGCGGTGCCAAGCGCAACCTCGCGATCCACGTCTACATGGCGCTCATGGCCGGCATTCCGGCCGCGGAGATCTGCCACATCCTCCTGCTCGTCGGCGCCTACGCCGGGGTCGAGAGCCTCGCGGGCGCGCTTGCGACCGCGAAGACGACGTTCGAGACCCTGGCGACGGTCGCCGCCGGCGCGACGTGCGGCCCGAGCGACGTGCTGAAGGCGCTGGCGGTGGCGCTGCCGATGTAGGAGCGGGGGCGGCCGCGACTCAGTCGGGCTGCAGCACCATGTCGAAGAGACGGAGCGTCATGCCGCCGAGGAAGTCGATCGTCGCACCGTTGAACCACGCGGTTTCCTCGCGCGTCAGCAGCGACACGAAGCGCGCCACCTCTTCCAGCGTGCACATGCGGCCCGCCGGGATCATCTCGGCGTGCACCTGCTCGAGGCGCGCGATCGCCTTCGGGCCGAGGACGGTGCGGAGCGCCGGGGTCAGGACCGTCGCGAACTGCAGCAGGTTCACCCGATGGCCTTGGCGGCCGAGCTCGACCGCGAGGTACTTCACGTACGTCTGCAGCGCCGCCTTCGCGGCGGCGATGAGGCCGGTGTTGTGCAGGAGGCTCTCGCCGTGCAGCGCGTTGCTCAGGCCGAGCAGGCGCGCCTGCGGCGCCAGCAGGTCGCGCTCGAAGAGGATCTGCGCCCAGTAGGCGAAGGAGTGCGCGAGGTAGTTGAACGTCTTCTCGAACTGCTTCGGGTGGAACGCGTCGCCGCGCGTCGAGAGGAAGTGCCCGATCGACGCGCCGGAGATGGAGTGGACGAGGAGCCCGACACTGCGGCGGCCCGCGGCGCGCTCCAGGGCCTCGGCGCACGCGACGATGCCGTCGGGGTGGCCGGCGTCAGCGACGTGCATCACGACCCGGCGTTGCGCGTCGCCGAGCTCACGCTCGAGGGCGGCCGCGTCCTCCGGGTAGTGGCCGCGATGCACGGCGAAGACGTGCAGGCCGGGATCGCGGATGACGGCGCGGGCGATCGCCGCGCCCGTGCCGGTCGAGGCGCCGAGGATGAGAGCCCAGCGGTCCTGCGTGTCACCCGTGTCGTGTGCGTTGGCGTGGCTCACTCGTACCTCGCAAGCGGGCGGCGGCGCGCCCGGTCGAGCAGCGCCTGCACCGCGCCGGTCACCCGGCCGTGCAGCCGCAGCAGTCCTTCACGATCGTCGAGCGACGACGGCGCGCCCTCGGCGACGAGATCGATCGGCGCGCCGACCACCTGACGGAAGCGCACCGGAAACGGCGGCGAGAAGGGATAGAGGCCGAGCGGTCCGATGCCCGTCCAGAGCGCCCACGCCCAGCGCCGCGGCACGCCGAGCACGCGCCCCGCGGCGGCGGTGTCGACGAGCCCGATGTAGGTGTCGTCGGCGCCGTCGGCGGCGACCGGCACGATCGGGAGCCCGTACTTGAGCGCGAGGCGCAGGTAGCCGACCTGCTCGCCCCAGCGTACCCGGTAGCGCTCGCGGAAGTCGCGGCAGCCCTCGTCGCCGCCGCCGGGCGTCGTCACCAGGTGCTCGCCGCGCGCGATCGCGCCAGCGAGCCCGTCGCCGTCCCCGGTGACGAAGCCGAGTCCGTCGGTGAACCAGCGGAGCGGGCCGACCAGGCGCGTGCCACGATGGACGAAGCCGTGCGGCAGGTAGCCGAGCCGGTCGTGGATCGCGACGGTCAACATGCACATGTCGTAGGCGAGCGGCCGGCCGTGGTAGCCGACGATCAGCGCCGGCGGGCCGTCGAGGTGCTCCAGGCCCTCGACCGTGTAGCGGTGGTAGCGCTGCCAGAAGCGCCAGTAGCCGAGCCAGAGCGCGAGCGGCACGCCGCCCGCGACGACCGGCGCGACGGCGCGATCGGGACGGGGCGCGCTCATGCGTCGAGCTCGAGCAGCACGGCGCCCGACGAGATGCCGGCGCCGACGCCCACCATGAGCACCCGGTCGCCGGGCCGCACCGGCGCGGTGTGCAGCAGGCGATCGAGGCTGACCGGCATCGACGCGGAGCCGACGCTGCCGAACTCGTGCACCATGCGCATCACACGGGCAGCGGGCGCCCCGAGCGCGGCGGTGATCGTGTCGAGGAACGTGCCGTTCGGCTGGTGCGGCAGGATCCACTGCACGTCGTCGAGCGTGAGCGCGGCGGCGTCGAGCACGGCAGCGGTGGCGCGACGTACGGCCTCGACCGCCTCCTCCGACATGCGTGCGCTCGGCGCGGTGAAGCGGATGGTCTCGGGATGGCCGGTGAGCCCGGCGTGCCCGAGGCGCACGTTGCCGAACGCGAGGCCGTCGTTGCGCAGCCAGGAGGCAAGGATGCCGCCGCTGCCGCGCGCGGGCTCGACCACCGCGGCGACGGCGGCATCGCCGAAAACCAGATACGGCCGCGGGTCGTCGGGAGTGATGAAGCGCGAGGGCAGCTCCACCGATACGATGCCGACCGGCCCCTCGCCCGTCGCGATGCCGCGCGCGGCGATGTCGAGCGCGGTGAGGAAGCCCATGCAGGCATTGTTGAGATCGAAGCAGTCGCAGGTGCCGGCGAGGCCGAGCTTCGCGGCGACGACGTTGGCCGTCGCCGGAAAGAGCATGTCGCCGCCGAGCGAGCAGACGAAGATGATGCGGGCGAGTGCCTCGGGTGCGAGACCGGCCTCGTCGAGCGCCCGGCGCAGCACCGTCGCGCCGACCTCGGCGGACGAGGCGCCGGCGTCGGCGAAGTAGCGGCTCGCAATGCCGCTCCGGCGTTCGACGTCTGCGGCGTCGCGCGGCGTCGCCAGGCGGGCAACCAGCTCCGCCGTGCTGACCGCGCGTCCGGGTCCCACGCTGGCGCTGCCGCTGATCCGCACCGGGAGTAGCGGACCGCGCGTGCGCGTCGCCGTCGTCCGCACCGTCATCGTCCGAGCCTCGCCCACAGATCGCGCATGTGGTCCGCCACCTGGGTCATCGCGTCCTCGTCCCTCTCCATGGAGCTCGCCACGATCCGGTTCGCGCACTCGAAGTGCGGCGCCTCGAAGAGCGGATCGGTGACCGGCGACGGCTCCCAGTAGACCTGGGCATCGACGCCCGCCATGCGGCTCGCCGTCGTCAACAGATACGAGCCGCCGACCCACGTGTCGATCACACGGCTGACGACCGGCATCCGATAGATGCATCGGCCGATCATATAGCGGCCGAACGGGTTGCCGTGCAGCGGGCCGGGCACGCAGTTGACGGCGAGCACGAGGTCGGCGCCGTGGTCGCTCAGCACCTTTGCCGGGATCATGGTCGCGGTGGCGCCGTCGACGTAGCGCAGCGGACCCTTGCGGGTCGGGCCGAAGCTGAAGAGCGCCGAGCCGCTCGCACGCACCGCCTCGCCGAGCGTGCCGCCGACGACGACGCTCGCGACCGGCGGATCGCCGAGCGCGGTCGTCACCGGCAGGAGGATCACCTCCAGGTCCTCGACGCGGGCCGCGGCGAGATCGCGGTCGACCTGCACCTCCAGCGTCCCCGACCAGAGCGACGCGAGCAGGCTCGCGGCGAAGAACGGCCAGCCGCGCTCGCGCGCCAGGCGCAGCCCGGCAACGCCGTGCGTGCAGTAGTAGGCGCCGAGCAGCGAGCCGCCGCTCGCGCCGGAGAAGAGGTCGATCGGCACGCCGCGGTGGCCGAGCATCTCGATGAGCGGCACGGCGCGGAAGGCGCAGGCGCCGCCACCGCTGAGCGCCATGCCGACGCGCCGGTTGGTGACCGCCCGTGCCCAGCGGTACGCCGTCTCCTTGAGCCGGAGCCGCTCGTCGTCGATGGGCCCGTCGGCCGTGTCGAGCCCGAGCACGGCGGCCGGAAAGGAGCGGTCGCCGAAGGCGCCCTGCCGCCAGCGGTCGTGGTCGCGGCGCAGGATGCCGGCGTCGATCGCGAGGCGGCACTGGTCCTTCCGCAGTCGGTGGCGCGCGCGCGGCAGTGGCGCCGCGCCGACGGCGCCGTTCGGCCACTCGTCGAGCGGCACCGTGCGGAAGCCGTTCGCGAAGCAGTGCGGCAAGGCGCGCAGGATCGACGCGAGGACCGTCGTGCCGCGGCCGGGATGCGGGGGCACGAGCCGGCACGGCACGAACGACGAGAACATCGTCCCGTCCCAATCCGGCGCACGCCGCCGCGAGTGCAGCGTCGGGTGCACCAGGTCCTCGAGGCCGTGCGGAATGGCCTCGAGCTCGCGCTCGGTGACGTACACGACGCGATGGAGCATGCCGCGGATCGACGCGCCGCCGATCGCGGTCGCCGTGACCGACGCCGCGGGCTCGGCGCACGCGAAGTAGAGCCGGGCCGGACCGGAGGTGCCGACGGCCTGGCGGAACGTCCGTACGATCGCGGGCAGGGTGGCGCCGGGCGCGAGCGTCACCGGCCGCCAGCCTCTCCCGCTCCAGCGCGTGAGCGTCGTCCCGGCGCCGTCCACGGTGACCATGCCGACGCGCTCGCCGAATTGCGTGCCGACGGCCGCGACCAGGAGCTCCGTCAGCGGCACGAGCGGCGCGTGCACCTCGGGCGAGATGGCCATCCAGACGAGCTCGGTATCGGCCGCGGCGAGCTCCTTCGCGTCGAAGTGCTTGCGGAAGGCCTGCATCGCGGCGAGCGCCGGCGACGCCTGGAGCAAGGCGAGCAGCGAGGCCCGGTCGAGATGGACGACCCAGGTCCGGGGCGCCGCTTGCGCGCGCAGCACGACGTCGCGGCCGGCGCGCCCGGCGAGCGCCGGCTCGTCCGCCCAGTGCACGCCGCGGCGGAGCACGACCTCCGCCGGCGCCGCGGACCCGTCGGCCGGCGCCGCGGCGCCGACGACGACCGGCCCCTGCACCACGACGAGCATGAACGGCCGCACCGTCAGCGCGCCCCTGCTGAGATCGACGACGCCCGCGTGCTCGACGAGGTCGGCGAGCAGGCGCCGGCTGACGAGCGCGAACTCGGGGTCGTTCCGCAGCAGCGTGACCGCGGCGTTCTGCAGGAGGCCTGTCGACGAGTGGTGGAGGTTCTGCATGGATCGGGAGGTCAGGTGGCGGCGCGCGCCGACTCGCGGCTGCCGCGGCTCCTAGTGCGCGTGCTCCTGGGCGGTCAAGCCGAACGTCTGGATGAGCTGCTGCAGCTCGCTCCGGCCGAGCGCGAGCTGATCCGCGGCCTGACCGACGTGGCCGCTGGTCTGCGCCAGGGTGCGGCGGACGAGATCGGCCTGGAAGCGCCGCGTCGCCTCCTGGAAGGACACCGCCGCGGCCACCGCGCCGGCATCGGGAAAGAGGTGGCGCGCGCCGACGACCCGCATGCCCTCGCCCGCGGCGCGGATCACCGCCGCCTCGATCGCGTGCTCGAGCTGGCGGACGTTCCCCGGCCAGGCGGCGGACTCCGCGGCACGAACGGCGCCGCGCCCCACCTCCAGCGCCGGGAAGCCGTGGCACGCGCAGGTACGCGCGCAGAAGTGCGCCGCGAGCGGCGCGACGTCCTCGAGCCGCTCCGCCAGCGACGGGACGCGGATCGGCAGCACCTCCAGGCGATAGAGCAGGTCCTGGCGGAAGGCCTGGCGCGCCACCGCCTCGTGCAGGTCCGCGTTGGTCGCGGCCAGGATGCGGACGTCGGCGTCGACGGCCTGCGCGGCGCCGAGCGGGTGGTAGCGCCGGGCGTGCAGCAGGTGCAGCACCTTTGCCTGGCACGCCGGCGAGAGCTGATCGACCTCGTCGAGGAGCAGCGTGCCGCCCTCGGCTGCGGCGACCTTGCCGGTCATGCGGCGCTGGGCGGTGGAGTGCGCGCCCGGCTCGGCGCCGAAGAGCTCGCTCTCGAGCAGGGGCTCGGGCAGCGCCGCGCAGTTCACCTCGACGAACGGCCCGCAGGAGCGCCGGCCGTTCTTGTGGATGATGCGCGCGATCTGGCTCTTGCCGGTGCCGGTCGCGCCGCTGAGGAGCACGTGCACGTCGAGCGGCGCGACCAGCGCGACGTCGCCGAGCAGGCTCGCGAGCGCGGCACTGCGGCCGACGAGCCCGTCGAGGCGCAGCGCACGCCGCACGCGCAGCGTCGGGTCGACGCGCCCGCCGCGGCCGAGCAGCCGGTCGGCCGTCGGCGCGAGATGGCGGGCAAAGAGCTCGGCGCGCGCGCGGTCGTCGGCGCCGAACAGCGCGCCCTCCGCACGACCCTCGAGATAGAGGACGCCGATCGGCGGCGCGCTGCCGATCGGCGCGCACAGCACCTGCTCGATGCGCTGCGCCTGCACCGAGGCGCGGCCGCGGAAGCGCGGATCGAGTCGCGCCGACGGCGTGACGATCGTCGCACCCGAGGCGAGCGCGTAGGCGATGACGCCGCGCGAGACCCGGCCCCGCACCTCCTCGACCTCCGCCGGCGAGAGGCCGTGGGCGATCGACCAGCGGGGCGTCGCGTCGCCGGGCTCGTCGTCGTCGCGCACCTCGAGGTAGGCGAAGCGCGCCGCCGTCACCTCGACGATGAGCCCGAGCGCCTCGCGCAGGAGCGCGCCGAGATCCTGCTCGAGCCCGAGCTCCAGCAGGCGCCGGTAGAGGTCGCGCTCCGCGCGCGCATCGCCTCCGCCCGTCGTCACGGCCGTGCCGCGGCGTGTTCCCTGTTGGAGTACTGCAGCTGGACCGGCACGACGACGCGGTCGACGTCGAGCTCGACGAACACGCGGCGCAGCTCGCCGCCGCCCTCGAAGACGGGGAAGTCGCCGCACTCGAGGCCGGAATCGGATACCCAGCCGAGCGCCGAGCGCGGCAGCTCGCCACGCAGCACCGCCTCGACGTCGGGATCGGTGCGGACCTCGCAGAGCTGGTGGTAGAGCGTGGCGACGACGTTCTTCCACGACTCGGCAAAGACCGGGATGCCGTTCTCGCGCCCGCCCCGGATCTCCGAGTACACGCCGACCGCGTAGTAGACGCTGCGCGGATCGCCGGACGCGAGCCGCACGGAGCCGTGATAGCCGCCGAGACCGCCGAGCGAGGTGGTGTCGTCCTCGAACGGCGTGCCGCGCGGCCGCTCGCCCGCCGGCGCGAGCTGCGGCGCATAGTCGTCGCCGAGGATGGTGCCGCTCGGCAGGACGAACGCCAGCACCGTGCGCTCGAGGTCGAGGGTGGCGAGCGCGCCCTCCGCGTCGAGCCGCTGCACCTCGCGCTCGATCGACGATTGGGTGACGAGCCGCGGCCGCGGACCCGGGAGGATCGCCGAGCCGACGAACGTCGCGGACACGGGGACGTCGAAGTATTGCTGGAGGATGCCGTTCAGGCCGGCGTCGGTCATGGCGGCGGCGAGCGTCGTATCGATGTGGCGCACGTCGTTCGCGTTCCACGAGCCGTTGCCGCCGACGTAGTAGGTCCGGTAGCCGAGGTCGGGAATCGTCTTGCCGCCGTGGTAGCGCAGGTCGTGCGCGCCGGTCGCTCGCGAGCTCGTCGCCTCGGCGATCGCCGCCAGCGCCGCGCGATAGGCGTGCGCCACCGCCGAGCCACGGCGGGCCTGGATGTTCATGACGCGGGGATGTCGGAGCACGAGTCCTGGCGAAGCAAAGTGCCTGCCATGCGTGCGTCCCGGACGAGGTCCGCAAGCGCCGATGTCGCCGGGCACAAGGCAGCGCTCCCGGCGCGAGGTGACCTCTGCAGAGGACACCCGCCGTCCTCGATCAGCGACAGCGCGGGAACGCTAGCGGCGGCGCGGCCGGCGCGTCGGCCGCGGTGTGCTGCGGGATCCTGCCCGGCGCGCCGGGCTGGCGCGGCGGGGCGCCGGCAGATCGAGCTCCGCGTAGTGGCGGAAGATGCCGTCCTGGTTGAACGGAATGCGTCGTTCCGACGCGAGATAGGCCGCGATGCGCGGCTGGGCGGCCACCTCGCCCCGCAACCGCAGGAGGAGCGGGATCTTCGGCTTCAGCCGCTCCATGGCGTGGGGAAACGCGTACTCGAGCCCGGCCAGCACCTGGAACGCGGAGAGGTCGGCGTACGAGAGCGCGTCGCCGACGAGGAACACGCCGCCGTTCCGTTCGAGCACCCGCTCGAGGTAGCCGAGGTACTTCGGCAGGCGCGTCTTCACGAAGTCGAGGCTGCGGCGCTTCGCCTCGCGCTTCTGGTCCTCGTAGTAGAGGCCGCCCGCGATCGGGTGGTGGGTGTCGTGGGCCTCCGCGACGAGATCGGCGATCGTGAGCTGGAGCTGCTGCGCGGCGAGCCGCCCCGCCTCGTCGTCGGGCGCGAGCCCGTGGCGGGCCCCGAGGAAGACGAGGATCGTCGCCGTCTGGGCGATCACGAGCTCGCCGGCCTTGAGGAAGGGCGGTGCGAAGGGCTCGGGCGAGGCGCCGCGCTTGCGCGACGCGCCGCCCTCCAGCATGCGCATCATCGTCGCCATGCCCTTCGAGCGGCGCGCGACGTCCTCGTACGGGGCGCCCGCGGCCTCGAGCGCGAGGCGCACGAACTCGCCGCGTCCCTGGATCGTCGGCCAGTAGTAGAGCTCGTAGGGCGCGTCGCTCACCGCAGGTTCTAAGCCACGCCCGCGCGACGGGGTCAATGCAGGGCAAGGCCCGCCGCGCGGGTCCTATCTCTGAGCGTGCGTTGGTGTAGGATCGGCGGCCCGCGAGAGGAGGATCCCATGATCGATCTCTACACCGCTCCGACCCCGAACGGCTGGAAGGCGTCCATCTGCCTCGAGGAGCTCGAGCTGCCGTACGAGGTGCACATCATCAACCTGCTCGCGGGCGACCAGAAGAAGCCCGACTACGTGCGGCTCAACCCGAACGGCCGCATCCCGACGATCGTCGATCGCGACGCCGGCGATTTCCCCGTCTTCGAGTCCGGCGCGATCCTCCTCTACCTGGCGGAGAAGACCGGCCGCCTCTGCCCCAAGGACGCGCAGGGCCGCTCGCGCGTCATCCAGTGGCTGATGTTCCAGATGGGCGGCATCGGGCCGATGATGGGCCAGGCGAACGTCTTCTTCCGCTACTTCCCGGAGAAGATTCAGCCGGCGATCGACCGCTACCAGAACGAGTGCCGCCGCCTCTTCGAGGTGCTCGACGCACGCCTGAAGGAGAGCGAGTGGCTCGCCGACGACTACTCGGTCGCCGACATCGCCAACTGGGCGTGGGTGCGGACCTACAAGTGGTCGGGGGTGAACGTCGAGGGCCTCGATCACCTGCGGCGCTGGATGGACGCGATGACGGCGCGGCCAGCGTGCCAGGCCGGGGTGAAGGTGCCGTTCGAGATCCCGAGCCTCACCGAGGAGACCGACAAGGGCAGCGCGGACGAGTTCGCCAAGGGCGCCCGCACCCTGCTCACGCGCTGAGCCGGCGCGTGCGCGGGCGGGTGCCGGCGCGGCGCTTGCGTGAGCGGGCGCCGGCGCGTTAAGCGCGTCGCATGACCACGTCCTATCGAGTCTTCGGCGCCGAGCTCTCGCCCTACTCCATCAAGGTCCGCTCCTACTTCCGCTACAAGGAGCTGCCGCACGAGTGGCTGCTGCGCTCGGCGGCGACCGAGGCCGAGTTCCAGCAGTACGCCAAGCTGCCGCTCGTCCCGCTCGTCCTCTGCCCGGACGGCATCGCCATGCAGGACTCGACGCCGATCATCGAGCGCCTCGAGGAGCGCCATCCGGAGCCGCCGCTCCAGCCGGCCGACCCGACGCTCGCGTTCCTCTCGGCGCTGATCGAGGAGTACGCGGACGAGTGGGGCAACAAGCCGATGTTCCACTATCGCTGGACCTACGAGGCCGATCAGGAGTCGGCGGCGCAGCGCATCGCCCACGACATGATGCCGGGCGTCGACGCGGACGCGGTGCGCGCCGCCGCGCAGACGATCAAGACGCGCATGGTGCCGCGCCTCGCGTTCGTCGGCTCGTCGCCGGCGACGCTCGACGTCATCGAGGCGTCGTTCCATCGCCAGCTCGCGATCCTCGAGCGCCATCTGGACGGCCGGCCGTTCCTCTTCGGCGGCCGCCCGACGCTCGGCGACCTCGGCCTCTACGCGCAGCTCTACCAGTGCGCCAGCGATCCGACGCCCGGCGCGATCATGCGCGCCAGGGCGCCGCGCACGCTGGCGTGGACCGAGCACATGCTGACGCCGCGCGCGCAGGGCGACCTCGAGACGTGGGGCACGCTCGGTCCGACGTTGCTGCCGCTCCTGCGCGACGAGGTCGGCGCGGTCTTCCTGCCGTGGTCGACGGCGAACGCACGCGCGATCGCGAACGGCGAGAAGACGTTCAGCGTCGAGCTCGGCGGCAAGCCGTTCTCGCAGGAGACGCAGAAGTACCACGCCAAGTCGCTCGCGGCGCTGCGCGCCCGCTACGCCGCGGTCGCCGAACGCGCGGCGCTCGACGGCATCCTGCGCGAGGCGGGCTGCCTGTCCTGGCTGCAGTGAGCCGCGACGCGGGCTGAGCGCGGCCGGCGCGATTCAGGCGCCGAGGCCGCGCCAGAGCGCCAGCAGCTCCGCCACGGTGCGCGCGACGGCTGCACCGTCGCGCGCCGCCGCGTCGGCGACGATCGCCGACGCACGGTCGAAGCGCAGCGCCTCGCCGAGGGGATCGCGCACCCCGCCCGGCCGCCACGATACCTGCGCGTCGCGGCCGGCCAGAAGGCTCGCGGTGTGGAGCAGCATCGACGTCGCCACCCACGCGTCGATCACACGACCGAGCGGCGTCCAGCGGTAGACGAGGCGTCCCACGAGGGTCCGCGCGAACGGGTTGCCGCGCGTCGGCGGCGGCACGCACGTGCACGCGAGCGTGAGGTCGGCGCCGCAGCCGGTCAGGACCGCGGCCGGCAGCATGGTCGCAGCGGCGCCGTCGGCGTAGTGCCGGCCGTCCTTGCGCGTCGGCCCGAAGAGCACGGGCGCGGCAGCGCTCGCCCGCACCGCCTCGCCGACGGTGCCGGCGCTGACGACGCGGGCGCGCGGCGGGTCGCCGAGCTCGGTCGTCACCGCGGCGAAGATCGTTTCGAGATCCTCGACGCGGGCGCCGCCGAGATCGCGGTCGATCTCGCGCTCGATGCACCCCGACCACGCGATCGCGCCGAGCATCGCCAGGAGGAAGCGCGTGCCGCGTCGCTCCGCGCGCGCCAGGCCGGCGACGCCGCCCGCGGAGAGGTAGGCGCCGATCAGCGCCCCGCCGCTCACCCCCGACACGACGTCGAGCGGAATCCCGGCGGCGTCGAGCGCGCGCAGCAGCGGCAGCGTGCGATAGGCGCAGGCGCCGCCGCCGCTCAGCGCCACGCCGACCCGGCGGTTGGTGACGGCGCGCGCCCAGCGCTCGGCCGTGGCGCGATGGCGCTGCCAGAGCGCGCTCCAGCGCTCGGTCGCGAGCGCGCGGGCATCGAGAGCGACGCGGCAGAGATCGCGGCGCAGCCGCCGGCGCGCCCGCGCCCTGCGCCCGCGCAGCCGACGCCCGTCGACCGAGTGGACGCGGAAGCCGCCGCCGCCGCAGCCCTTGCCGACGAGCACCGTCGGCACGAACGCCGAGAAGTGTGCCCCCGAGCCGTCGGCGGCGACGAGCGCGGGCTCGAGCAGCTCGTCGAGGCGATGCGGGATGCGCGCCGGCAACGTCGCGCTCAGGTACACGACGCGGTGGAAGCGCTGCCCGGCCAGCGCCAGCGGGCGGCGCAACGGATCGCCGGGGTGGACGTAGAAGAGATGATGCAGCTTGGGCGGCCGCCCGGCCGCGGCGGCGAGCGCGTCGACGGCCTCCCGCTGCGCCGCCGCGGCGGGGAGCCGCAGCGTGCGGAAGCCGTCGCGCTCCCAGACGGCGAGCCGCGCGCCGCCCGATTCCGCCGTCACCACCGCCGCGGGCTCCGCGAACTGCGAGCCGACCGCCGCCGCGAGAAGGCGCGCCGCCGTCTCGAGCGGCAGCGCGAGGCCGGGGGCGCACGCCACCCACACGAGGTGGGCACGCGGCTCGGCGAGCGCGGTCGGCGGGACGCGGCGGCGGAGCGCGCGCACCGCGGCGAGCGCCGGCGACGCGCGCAGCGCCCGCGTGAGCGTCGCCTCGTCGAGGAGCAGGACGCGCGCGCGGCCGCCGTCGCCCGCGAGCGTGACGAGGCGATCGCGTTCGCCCGGCACGACGACGTCTCGCCAGTAGATGCCCGGGCCGAGCGTCGCGCCGGACGCTCGCGCCTCGCGCGACCGCGCCGCCACGCCGACGGACGGCACGACCGACACCATGCCGTCGACTACGACCAGGAGCGCGATGCGCGCCTGCACGCGGCGGCGCTCGCCGAGGCGATGCAGGGTGGCGCGCTCGACCAGGTCGGCGACGAGCCGGCGGCTGGCGTGCCGGAACGCCGGCGACGCGGCGAGCGCCATGACGGCGCGGGCGCGCAGGACGGCGGCGGACGTCGCCGCGCGGCGGCGCGGCGCTGCCGCTGTCGTATCCGCATGGGCGTGCGTCGCGTCGTGCATCGCCGCCGACGATCGCGCACCGCCGCGTCGCGGTCAGCGCTGCGAGTAGGCAGCGCGCGGGCTCAGCGGCAGACGATGCCGGACGAGGTCGCGACGCAGGGCACGGTCGAGGTGAAGCAAGCGTCGCCGATCACGAGGCGCGCGTCGATGCCGCCGACGCCCGACGTCGCGATCGCGCCGCCGCCCGTCTGCGCGCTCCACTTGAGGCCGCGGCTGCGGATCTGGATGCGCAGCACGCGCACGGGGCCGTTCACGCCCTTGCGATCGTGGTACTCGAAGCGGGTCGCGGCCGGATTGGCGGTGAGCGCACCCGCCGGCAACGTGATGGAGAAGAGCGTCGTGGGCCCGCTCTCGATCAGCAGCGACACCGGCTCGCTCGCCGCGTCGAAGGTGCCGGCGGCATCGGCCGGCATCACGCCGCGCAGCTTGATCGCGTCGCCGTTGCGGCCGTGGCGGACGCGCAGCTGCGCCAGGCTCGACACGCGGCAGTGCAGGCAGCCGAAGCCCTGCACGCAGAGGTCGTCGGTCACGGCGTTGCCGTCGTCGCAGGCGCCGGGCGGCAGCGGCGCGCCGGCGCACGTGCCGCCGCCGCACACGTCGCCGGTCGTGCACTCGCTGCCGTCGTCGCACGACGTGCCGTCGGGCTCGGGTGTGCCCGGCCGGCAGCCGAGCACCGGATCGCAGCTCTCGACGCCGTTGCAGGCGTTGCCGTCGTCGCAAACGAGCGGCGGGCCGTGCTGGCAGCCCAGCGTCGGGCTGCAGAACTCCGTGCCGTTGCAGAGGTTGCCGTCGTCGCACTGGCGCTCGAGGCTGCGCAGGCCGATGACGCAGATGTCCGGGTTGCCGATGAGATCGACCGACGGCAGGCAGCCGTCGAGCGTGCACATGTTGCCGTCGCCGACGCACGGCGTGTAGTCGGGCACGACGCCGGCGCAGGTCGCGACACAGGGCGGGCCCGTCGCCTCCTCGGCGTACTCGCAGCCGTGCGTCGGCTCGCAGTGCTCGCTGGTGCACGGATCGCCGTCGTCACAATTGATCGCCGGACCCGGCACGCACACGCCGCCGGCGCAGGCGTCGCCGCGCGTGCAGATCGTGCCGTCGGCGCAGCGGGTGCCGTCGGGCTGGCCGGCGCAGCTCGCCGGGCACGCGTCCTCGACGTGCGCGCAGCCGACCGCCGGCTCGCAGACGTCGCGCGTGCACGGGTCGCCGTCGTCGCACACGATCGGCGGGCCCGGCGCGCACTCGCCCGCGACGCACTGCTCGACGCCGTTGCAGAAGTCGCCGTCCGAGCACGTCAGGTTGCTGGCGCAGAGCGTGCCGGCGTGGGCGCGGCCGGCGAGCAGCACGAGCCCGAGGAGCAGCGCCAGGGGGATGCGCACGGGGCCGCAGTAGCCGAGGGAGGCGGTCCGGCGCAAGGGCGCGTCCCGCGGCCGGGCGGCGGCCGCCTCCCCGTCGTTGCCGTCAGGCCGCGATCGCGGCGAACGCCTGCACGATCCGCATCGGCGCGCGCGGACGCGCGTACATGCGCTCCATGTAGGTGACGAGGCCGGGGTGCTCGCCGAGGAGCTTCTGCTCGTTCGCCCAGTCGAGCGTGTAGGCGACCACGAAGTCGGCGACGCTCACCCGGTTGCCGACGACGAACTCGCGCTCGCGCAGGTGCCGCGCCAGCACGGCCGCCATCTGCCCGAACTCCTCGCGCGCGATCGTCACGTCGCCGGGGAGGCGCCGGTCCTCCGGGTAGAGCCGGGTGTGGCGCGCCATCCGCCAGAGCGGCTGCTCGAGCTCGGTCACCGTGAAGAGCATCCAGCGGTCGAGCTGCGCGCGCTCCGCGACGTCGCGGGGCAGGAACGCCTTCTCCGGGTACTTCGCGGCCAGGTACTGCACGATCGCCACCGACTCGGTGACGATCGTGTCGTCGTCGACCAGCACCGGAAGCTTGCCGGCCGGGTTGATCCTCAGGAACTCGGGGCGCTGGTGCTCGCCCTTCATCAGATCGACGACCACGGACTCGAAGTCCACGCCGAGCTCCTGCAACGTCCAGCGCGCACGGATCGAGCGGGTGGGACCGAACTCGTACAATCGCATGTGCAACCTCCCCGGACGGCGCGCGACCCCGCACGACCGTCCGCAGCTATGTGTGTGTCCGACCAGATGACGATCGGCGCGGCGCCGATTCGACACGTGTGCTATGTAGAGCCGCCGTCCCGGAGGTCGCCGCCCATGTCCCGTCGTCTGCCCGTGCTCATCGTCATGCTGGTCGGTTCGGCCCTGGGTGCGGCGCGTGGCGCGTCCGCCCTGCCGCCGCCCACCGCCTGCCCGGGCTGCTGGGTGCCGGCGCCGCTCACGACCTGGCAGATCCAGTTCACCGGCGACCTCGACACGACGCTCAACGCGACGCTCTACGACATCGACATGTTCGACACCGCCGCCGCGACGGTCGACGCCCTGCACGCCGCCGGCAAGAAGGTTGCCTGCTACATCGACGCCGGCTCGTGGGAGAGCTTCCGGCCCGACGCCGCCTCGTACCCGGAGAGCGTGAAGGGCAACGCGCTGAGCGGCTTCGCCGACGAACGCTGGCTCGACGTGCGCCAGCTCGGCGTCCTGCAGCCCATCATCGGCGCGCGCCTCGACCTCTGCCAGTCGAAGGGCTTCGACGCCGTCGATTTCGACAACGTCGACGGGTACACCAACGACACCGGCTTCCCGCTCACCGCCGGCGACCAGCTCGCGTTCGATGCGTGGCTCGCCAACGCCGCCCACGACCGCGGCCTCGCGGTTGCGCTGAAGAACGACCTCGACCAGATTCCCGACCTGCTCCCCTACTTCGACTTCGCGATCAACGAGCAGTGCCAACGATTCGCGGAGTGTACTCTGCTCATCCCGTTCGTCCAGGCAGGGAAGGCGGTGCTGGAGATCGAGTACCACGGCAGCACCAAGAAGGTGTGCGCGGCCGCCAACGCCCTCGGCTTCGACGCGCTGAAGAAGCGCCGCAAGCTCGACGCCAAGCGCGACGCCTGCGACATCGGGCTCGAGTCGCCGCCCCTCCCCTGCGCGATGTTCCCAGCGAACAACGTGTGGAACGCCGACGTCTCGGCGCTGCCGGTGCACGCGATGTCGAGCGCCTGGGTGGCGAGCATCGGTGCGACCTCGCCGCTCCACCCCGACGTCGGCACCATCTACAACGGCGCGCCGAACGGCATCCCGTTCACGGTCGTGCCGGCGGTGCAGCCCCCTGTGCCGATCACCTTCAAGTTCGGTGACGAGAGCGATCCCGGGCCGTACCCGGTTCCGCCCGACGCCCCGATCGAGGGCGGTGCGAAAGCGAAAGGCGATCGTCACGTGCTTCTCGTCCAGGCCGGCACCTGCGCACTCTTCGAGATGTTCGACGCGCGTCCGAAGCGCCACGGCACGCGCTGGGGCGCGGGCTCCGGCGCGACGTGGAATCTCGGCGCGAACGCGCTCCGCCCCGCGACATGGACCTCGGCCGACGCCGCTGGCCTCCCCATCCTGCCGGGCCTCGTGAAGTACGACGAGGTGGCGAGCGGCGCGATCACGCACGCACTGCGCTTCACGGTGCCGCAATCGCAGCGCGCGTTCCTCTGGCCGGCGCGCCATCAAGCCGGCTCGACCACCGACCCCGGCGTGCCGCCGATGGGCGCGCGCTTCCGCCTGAAGGCGAGCGTCGACATCTCCGCCTTCTCGGCGACGAACCAAGTGATCCTGATCGCGCTGAAAACGTACGGCATGTTCGTCGCCGACAACGGCGGCGCGTGGTTCCTCTCGGGCGCGCCCGATCCGCGCTGGAGCGACGAGGATCTGCACGCGCTCATCCAGCTCACCGGCAGCGACTTCGAGGCGGTCGACGAGTCGGGGCTGATGGTCGATCCGGACTCGGCGCAGGTACCCTGAGACCGCCCGAAGCCTTCTGGAATCGCGGCCCTAGCGCGTGAGCACCGCGTGCGGTCCGGCCGGAGGGGGCATGGTGGCCCGGCGACCTGGGCTGGCGTAGCATGATGGTGAAAGGACGACGCCGACGCGGGACTGCCGCAACCGACGCGCCTCGCCGGTGTTGACGACGCCGATGCCCAAGCGAACTCTCATGGTTGGCCTCGCCGCGATTGCGGCGCTCATCCTTACGGCCGGCGCGGCCCACGCGCAGCATGGCGGAGGTGGTGGCCACGGGGGCGGGGGTGGTGGCGGGATGCACGGAGCCGGCCCCGGCGGCGGCGGCATGCACGGCGGTGGCGGCGGCAGCTTCCACGGCGGTGGCGGCAACTTCCATGGCGGCGGCGGTGGTGGCTGGCACGGTGGCGGGGGATGGCATGGCGGGGGCGGCTGGCACGGCCACGACCACGGCGGCGTGATCGTCGGCATCGGCCCGTACTGGGGCTATCCGTACTACGGCGGCTGGTACGGCTATCCGTACTACTACCCGCCCTACGGGTACGGCGGGTATCCGCCCGGCTACGCCTACGACGACGGCGGCTACGGCGGCGACTCAGGCGGCGACCCGGGCGGCGAGTACAGCGAGCGCGGATCGTACGACTATCAGGCCGACATCCCGCCGCCGCCCGACTCGCAAGCCTACTGGTACTACTGCCCGAGCGCGCACGGCTACTACCCCGACGTGAAGAAATGCTCGAAGGATTGGATCAAGGTCCCGGCGCGCTCGGACCGTGAGGGGGATCGTCGATGACGGGCTCGATCGGCACTCGCAGGGTCGCGCTCGCGACCATCGCGGCGGGTCTGCTCTTCTCCGCCTGCGCTCCGATCCCGACGG
>DASXLI010000069.1:0-22075 GCA_036496285.1 Binatia bacterium | reverse complement strand
GCAGATCGGCGAAGATCGGACGCGCGCCGGCGTCGTCGCCGCGCTCGACGCGTGCCACGGCGTCGGCAAACCGCATTCGGGGATTGGCGGCGCTCGGGGTCTCGCGCACCGCCGTCGGCACCGGAGCGGCGGCGCGCTGGCGCATGCACCCGCAGACCAGCAGCAGCACGATCACGACCCCGCGGCGCACCCGTTTCGGCTAGCACGCGGTCCGGGCGCCGCCAACTTGACACCCTCCAGGGGGTGCGGCACGAGTCCCCGATGCGCTCATCCGCGGACCCGGGGCGTGCCGCGCTCGTCCTCGCGTCCGCGTCGCCGCGCCGGCGCTGGCTGCTCTCGGCACTCGACGTCCCCTTCGACGTGCTTACCGTCGACATCGACGAGCGCCCGCGCGCGGGCGAGGCCCCCGCGGCGTTCGCGCGCCGCATGGCGCGCGAGAAGGCGCTTGCCGGGTACGCGCGGCGCGGGCGTGACCGGCCGGCCTGGCTGCTCGCCGCCGATACGATCGTCGAGCTCGACGGCCGCATCTTCGGCAAGCCGGCGGACGCCGACGACGCCGTCACGATGCTGCAGGCCCTGGCCGGGCGGACGCACGTCGTGCGCACCGCCCTGTGCCTCCTCGATCCGGATGGCGGTGTCGCGGCGGAGACGGCGGTCACCACCGAGGTCGGGTTCCGTGCGCTCGACGCGGCGGCGATCCGCGCCTACGTCGCGACCGGCGAGCCGCTCGACAAGGCCGGCGCGTACGCCATCCAGGGCGACGGCGCGGCGCTCGTCGCCGAGGTGCGGGGCTCCTTCACCAACGTGATCGGGCTGCCGCTCGACGAGGTGGCGGCGTGGCTGCGCGCGCGGGGCATCGGATGAGCGCGACCGGCTGGGAGGACGTCCGCGCGCGCGTCGACGCTGCGTGCCAGCGCGCCGGGCGTGCGCCCGGAAGCGTCGCGATCGTCGCGGTCAGCAAGGGCGTCGAGGCCGAGCGCGTGCGGGCCGTGGTCGCGGCCGGAGCGCGCGACCTCGGGGAGAACTACGTGCAGGAGTGGCAGGCGAAGCGCGACGCGCTCGTCGACCTGCCGATCGCGTGGCACTTCATCGGGCGCATCCAGCGCAACAAAGCGGCCACCGTCGCGGGCTGCGCGCTGGCGCATTCGGTCGCCGACGAGCGCGTCGCGCGCGCGCTCGCCGCCGCCGCCGGGCAGCACGGCGGGCGCCTGCGCGTCCTGCTGCAGGTGAACCTCGCGGGCGAGGCCTCGAAGGCCGGACTCGCGCCGGCGGAGCTGCCGCGCGTGCTCGCGGCGGTGCGGACGCTCGCCGCGCTCCGGGTCGAGGGCCTGATGGCGATCCCGCCGCTGCTCGCGCCCGAGACGGCGCGGCCACTCTTCGCGGCGCTGCGCGAGCTGCGCGACCGCCAGGAGGACGCGGCGTCGCTACCGCACCTCTCCATGGGGATGAGCGGCGACTTCGAGGTGGCGATCGAGGAGGGCGCGACGCTGGTCCGGGTCGGGACGGCGATCTTCGGACCGCGCCCGCAGAAGCGACAGGAGGAGGACGCGTGAAGAAGGTCGGATTCGTCGGCGCCGGCAACATGGCCGGGGCGTTGCTCAAGGGGCTGCTCGAGACGAAGGTCCATCGTGCGCGCGACGTCTGGGCGTCGGACGCGAACCCGAAGCAGTCGCGCGGCCTTGCCCGTGCGCACGGCATCGGCGTCGCCCCCGACAACGCGACGCTGGTCGCGGAGTCGGTGCTCGTCGTGCTCGCGGTGAAGCCGCAGGTGATGGACGCGGTGCTCGCCGAGGTGCGGCCGGTCGTCGGGCGCCAGCTCTTCGTGTCGATCGCCGCCGGCATCCCGACGGCGCGGCTCGAGGCCGGTCTCGGCCCCCGGGCACGGGTCATCCGCGCCATGCCGAATACGCCGGCGCTCGTCGGCGCGGGCATCACGGTCGTCGTCCGCGGCCGCAAGGCAACCGCAGCCGACGAGCGTCTCGCGCTCGCCCTCTTCTGTGGAGTCGGTGAGGTCGTTCGTGTAAAGGACGAGGCGCTGATGGATGCAGTCACCGGTCTCTCCGGCAGCGGTCCGGCGTACGTCTACCGTTTCGCGGAGGGGCTCGTCGCCGGCGGCATCGCCGAGGGCCTGCCGGAGCGCACCGCGCGCCAGCTCGCCTACCAGACGATCCGCGGCGCGGCGCTGATGATGCAGCAAACCGGACGCTCGCCCGAGGACCTGCGCGCGATGGTCACGTCGCCGGGCGGGACGACGCTCGCCGGCTTGCAGACGCTCGAGGCCGGCGGGTTCGCCGCCACCGTCACGGCGGGCGTGCAGTCCGCCACCCGGCGGGCGCGCGAGCTCGGGCGCGGCTGAAAGGGGAAACATGTTCGTGGTCGCCAATCTGCTCCTCGGGGTCGCCAAGGTCCTGGACATGCTGCTCTGGTTCTACATGTGGGTGCTGATCGCGCGCGTCGTGATCTCGTGGGTGAGCGCCGACCCGTACAATCCGATCGTGCGCGCCATCCTCAACGTGACCGAGCCGGTGCTCTATCGCATCCGCCGCGCGCTGCCGGTCGGCGGCGGCATCGACTTCTCGCCGCTCGTGGTGTTCGCCGGGATCTACTTCCTGCAGATCTTCCTGGTGCGGAGCCTGATCGACCTGGCGATGCGGTTGCAATGAGCGCGGACGCGCGCGCCTACGTGAGCGTGCGCGTCGTTCCCCGGGCTGCGCGCGAGCGTCTGGTCCGCGATCCGGCGGGCGGCCTGCGCGCCTACCTCACCGCGGCGCCCGTCGACGGCGCCGCCAACCGGGCGCTGATCGCCCTCGTCGCCACCCGCCTGGGGGTCGCGAAGCGCGCGGTCGAGCTGGCGCGCGGCGAGCGCAGCCGGGACAAGCTCCTGTGCGTCCACGGACTTAGCGCCGACGTGATCGAGAGCCGTCTCCGTTCCGGCGTTGACAAAGCTACAGGGCGTAGTTAGTTGAGTAATCGTGCCTATTTACGAGTACCACTGCGGGAAGTGCGGTGACTTCGAGGTGATGCAGAAGATGAGCGACAAGCCGCTCAGCACCTGCCCGACGTGCAAGCGTAAGGTCCAGAAGCTCATCTCCTCCACCTCGTTCCAGCTCAAAGGCAGCGGCTGGTACGTCACCGACTACGCCCGCAAGGGTGGCTCCGGCAGCGGCGGGTCCGAGAAGAGCTCGAAGTCGGAGAGCAAGTCCGAGAGCAAGAAGGACGACTCCGGCGACGGCGCCAGCAGCAAAGCCGGCGACGCTGCCGGCGGCAAGGCGAGCGGCGACAGCGCCGGCAGCGGCACCAAGAAGGCCGGCAAGAGCAGCGAGAAGGCCGCCGCGGCCTGACGACGCCGCCCGTCCGTGCGCGACCGCGCCCGAACGGGCATCGACACCGGCGGCACCTTCACCGACTTCGTCGTCCGCGAGCGCGGGCGCGTGGCCGTGCACAAGCGGCTCTCGACACCCGCCGATCCGGCGGCAGCGGTGCTCGCGGGCCTAGGCCATCTCTTTCCCGAGGGCGTCGCCGGGCGGGTGACCTACGGCAGCACCGTTGCGACGAACGCGCTCCTCGAGCGCCGCGGCGCGCGCGTCTGCCTCGTCACCACGCGCGGGTTCGAGGACGTGATCGAGATCGGACGCCAGGCGCGTGCCGAGCTCTACGCGCTCGAGCCGCGGGCGCCGTCGGTGCTGGTCGCGCGCGCCGACCGCCTCGGCGTGCACGAGCGGGTCGCGTTCGACGGCATGGTCGTGACGCCGCTCACCGGTCGCGCGCTGCGCGCGCTGGTGCGCCGCGTGCGGGCGCGGCGACCGCAGGCGATCGCGGTCGCGCTCCTGCACGCGTACGCGCGACCGACGCACGAGCGCGCGATCGGCCGGGCGCTCGCCGCGCTCGGCGTGCCGGTCGCGCTCTCGCACGTGCTGGTGCACGAGGCGCGTGAGTACGAGCGCACCAGCACGACCGTCATCAACGCCTTCGTCGCGCCGCTCATGGCGCGCCACCTGGCCCGCCTCGCCAGCGGCCGCGGCAAGGCGCGGCTTCTCGTCATGCAGTCGAACGGCGGGGTCGTCCCGCCGGCGCGGGCGGCGGCGGAGCCGGTGCGGACCGTGCTCTCCGGGCCGGCGGCGGGCGTCGTCGGCGCGGCGGCCGTCGCCCAGCGCGCCGGCGTACGGCGGGTGCTCACCCTCGACATGGGTGGCACCTCGACCGACGTCGCGCTCGTCGACGGCGCGATCCCGCGGCGCAGCGACTGGGAGATCGACGGCATGGCCGTGCGCGTCCCGGTGATCGACATCCACACCGTCGGGGCGGGCGGCGGCTCGATCGCGCGGCTCGACGCCGGCGGCGCGTTGCGCGTCGGCCCGGAGAGCGCCGGTGCCGATCCGGGTCCGGCCTGCTACGGCCGCGGCACGGCGCCGACGGTCACGGACGCCAACCTCGTGCTCGGCCGTCTCGACCCGGACGCATTCCTCGGTGGCGCCATGCGCCTCGACGCACGCCGCGCGCACGACGCGATCGGGCCGCTCGCGCGCCGGCTCGGGCGCGACGTCGCGGCGGCCGCCGAAGGCATCGTCCGGGTGGCGAACGCGGCCATGGCGCGCGCACTGCGCGTGATCTCGGTCGAGCGCGGCCACGACCCGCGCGGGTTCGCGCTGCTGGCGTTCGGCGGCGCCGCCGGCGTGCACGCCTGCGCGCTCGCCGACGAGCTCGGCATGCGCGAGGTGCTGGTGCCGCGGCATCCGGGGCTGCTGTCGGCGCTCGGCATGGCCGACGCGCCGCCCGCGCGCGACGACATCGCCACCGTGCGCGCCGTCGATCCGACGGGTGCAGAGCTCGCGGCGCGCTTCGCGGCGCTCGCGCGGCAGGGACGTGCCGGGCTGCGCGCCGACGGCGTCGCCGCGGCGCGCCTCGCTGCCTTCCGCTTCGTCCGCGCGCGCTACGCCGGGCAGTCGCAGGAGATCGAGGTACCGTTTGCCGGCGGCTACCGCGCCGCGTTCGACGCCGCCCACGAGCGCTTTTTCGGCTACGCCGCGCCGGGACGCCCGATCGAGATCGTCGCCCTGCGCCTCACGACGACGGAGCGCACGACGGTACGGCGCGGACGCCGCGGACGGACGGCGCGCCGGGCCGCCGCGCCGCGCACAGCGCAGCGCCACCCGCTCGTGTGGGAAGGCCGGCGTCTCCTCGTGCCGCGCTTCGAACGCGAGCGTCTCGCGCCGGGAACGGCGCTCCCCGGGCCGGCGCTCCTCCTCGAGTACAGCTCGACCGTGCTCGTGCCGCCCGGATGGCGCGCCCGCGTCGACGGCGACGGCAACCTGAGGCTCGCGCGATGAGCGCCGTCGACGCCGTCACGCTCGCGGTGCTGCAGCACCGGCTCGCGGCGATCGCCGAGGAGATGGGTGTGCGTCTCGGGCGCACCGGCTTCTCGCCCAACATCAAGGAGCGCCACGACTACTCGTGCGCGCTCTTCGACGTGCGCGGTCGTCTGGTGGCGCAGGCGGCCCACATCCCGGTGCACCTCGGCTCGACGCCGCTCTCCGTCGCCGCCGCGCTCGCCGCGTTCCGCCTGGCACCCGGCGACGTCGTCATGCTGAACGACCCGTATGCCGGCGGCACGCACCTGCCCGACGTGACGATGGTCGAGCCGGTGCACGACACGCGCGGCGCGCTCCTCGGCTTCGTCGCCAACCGCGCGCACCACGCCGACATCGGCGGCATGACACCGGGCTCGATGCCGCTCGCACGCGAGATCTACCAAGAGGGTCTGCGCGTGCCGCCGGTGCGCCTCGTGCGCGCCGGCACCATCGACCGTGACGTGCTCGCGCTCTTCCTCGCCAATACGCGCGTGCCCGAGGAGCGCGAAGGGGATCTCGGCGCGCAGCGCGCCGCCCTGGCGCTCGGGGTCGCGCGCCTGCGCGAGCTCGCCGGCGTGCTCGGCCGCCACGAGCTCGCGCGCGGCATGGCGGCGCTGCAGCGCTATACTGCGCGGCTCGTCGCGGCGACGCTCCGCGCGCTGCCGCGCGGCCGCTACGTCGGGCGCGACGTGCTCGACGACGACGGCCTCGGGGCGCGGCGAATCCCGCTGTGCGTCGCGATCACGATCGCGGACGGGCGCGCCGTCGTCGACTTCAGGGGCTCGGCTCGGCAGGTCGCGGGAAGCGTCAACGCCAACTATGCCATCACGCTCTCGGCCGTCTTCTACGTCTTCCTGACCCTGGCGCGCGAGGCGATTCCGGCGAATGATGGCCTCCTGCGGCGCATCCGCGTGATCGCGCCGAGCGGCTCGATCGTGAACGCCAACTTCCCGGCGGCGGTCGCCGGCGGCAACGTCGAGACCTCGCAGCGCATCGTCGACGTCCTCTACCGGGCGCTGGCGCGGGCCGCGCCCGAACGGATTCCCGCCGCCAGCCAGGGCTCGATGAACAACGTCGCGATCGGCGGCTTCGACCCGATCCGCGGCCGGGCCTTCTCCTACTACGAGACGATCGCCGGCGGCGCCGGCGCCGGCCCGGGGAGCGCAGGCGCCTCCGCGGTGCACACGCACATGACGAACACGTGGAACACGCCGGTCGAGGTGCTCGAGGCGTACTACCCGATGCAGGTCGAGCGCTATGCGATCCGCCGCCGGAGCGGCGGCGCCGGACGGCACGCGGGCGGCGAGGGCGTCACCCGCGAGCTGCGATTCCTCGCCGACGCGCAGCTCACGCTCCTTACCGAGCGCCGGACGGTCGCTCCCTACGGGCTCGCGGGCGGCGGCGACGGGCGTGCGGGACGGAACGCGCTCGCGCGCGGCGGACGGTGGCGCGCGCTACCAGCCAAGATCAACCTGGAGGTGCGCGCTGGCGACGCGCTACGCGTCGAGACGCCGGGTGGCGGCGGCTTCGGCAGGGCACGCCCGGGGCGGCGCCGCCGGGAACGCACCCGCTCCCGATAGTTGCCTTGCTCACCGGCAGCCGCCCGTGAGCGGCCGAATCTCGACCAGCAGGACCCTCCCCCTGCCGGTGAGCAAGCTCGTGACGATGACGCGGGGTCAGGACGCGCCCGACCCCGTGATGCTCAGGCGGCCTTGCTGGCCGCGACTTCCTCGAGGCGCTTCTCGATCTGGTTGAGGCGCTTCTTCAGCTTCTCGACCTCGTCGCGCGACGCGAGATTGAGGCTCCGGAGGATGGGTTCGACGCCCTTCTCGGCCTGCTTCTCGATGGTCGCGACGAGCTTCTGCGTACGCTCCTCCAGCTCCTTCAGCGCCCGCTCGGCTCGCTTCTGGATGTCGTTCCGGAGCTTTTGTGCCTGGGAGAGCAGCTCCTGGACCGCCTTCTTCCGATCCTTGCCGAGGAGGTCGCCAGCGTCCTTGCGCAGGCGCCCGACGACGCGCTCGCTCTCCTTCTGGACGCGATTCAACGTCGTCTGGACGGCGTGCAGGCGGTTGCGCAGCACGCTGTCGCTCTTTGCTTCTGCCATGAAACTCACCTCCTTCGTGTATCGATTCGGAGATGAGTTAACACGGCGCGTCAAAGGTGTCAACGCGCCGTGCCGTACGAAGTGCTACTGATCGGCCTCGACCAGGATGTCCACCTCTTCGGATCCCGATATCCCCTTGGAATCCTTGACGTTGAGCGTGGCCGTGAACTCGCCGGCCTTCTGGTAGACGTGTGTGGGGTTGGCCTCGGTGCCCGCAGACGAGCCATCGCCGAAGTCCCACTTGTAGGTCAAGGGAGGAGTGGCGTCCTCGATCGTGCTCGTGAACTTGACGGTGAGCGGCGGGGCGCCCTCGTCCGGGTCGGCGTCGAGATCGACGTACAGCTCGTCGACGTCCTCGCTGCCCGATGGCTGCGCCTGGGGAGCGGCGGCAGGTGCCGTGGCGGCCTTCGCCTCGGGCGTGGCTTTCGCGACGGGCTTGTCCTGCTCCTTGGTGCACGCGGCGAGCAGCGTGACGATCGCCAGGATCATCACCGACGCAAACATTCGGCTCATCAGGTTCCTCCTGCTGCGAATTAGCCGCCAGTGCTTAGCAAAGGGTGGCCGGGCAGGCAATGCGGGCCGACCCTGCGCGCCCGTCCATCGCGGTCCTTGGGGGCCGGCCGCCGATTGCATCGCGGGTCGGACCACCCTACTCTGCGGGGGCGTCCATGGGGGACGCGGCACGACCCCGTGCCGGTGGGTTCGCGAGATGCCGCAGAGTCGCCGGAAGTTCAGCCGCTCGGACGAGCGGGCGTACGAGCGGAGCAACGCTGTCAGGGCGATCCGTGTGCCGCCGAGCCCGGCGTTCCACCAGCGGGCGCTCCTCGTGGCCGAGGCGCTGAAGATCGGCGAGCGGCCTCGGGTGGAGCTGGCGAGCCAGCGCCTGCTCGACGCCTTCTGTCAGGTGCTGCGGGTGCCGCCGCTGCGCGTCGAGGTGTGCGGCAAGCGGCCGACCAATCACTATGGCGAGCTGCATGGCCTCTACACGCCCGCGAACGGCGCGGCGGCGCGTGACCGGGTGCAGGTCTGGATGCGCACCGCGCGCCGCCTGCAGGTCGTCGCCTTCAAGACCTTCCTCCGTACCCTGCTGCACGAGCTCTGCCATCATCTCGACTACGAGCATCTGAAGCTGAGCCGCTCGTTCCACACCGAGGGCTTCTACCGGCGCGAGAGCAGCCTCGTATACGTCGCGCTGCCGCGCGAGTCGGCACTGCTCGCCCCGACCGCGCCGAGGCCCGCGTCGCGACCGGCCGCGCCACGGCCCGTCGCGCATTGGCCGGGCATCGACCTCGGCACGACGTCGTGACCGCGAACGGCACGCTCGCGGGACGGCCGTGCGTCCTCGCCGGCGGCACCGGCGGCATCGGTACGGTCGTCGCGCGCCAGCTCCATGGCGAGGGCGCGCCGCTCGTCCTCGGGTTCCGCCGCGACCGCGCGCGCGCCGAGCAGCTCGCGGCGGAGCTGCGTCGCGACGGCGGGGCGCCGGTTACGCTCGTCGCGGGCGATCTGCACGACGAGCACACGCGCGGCGAGCTGGTCGCGGCGGCACAGGCGCTCGGAGCGCCGTACGGACTGGTCGTGCTCGCCGGCGATCCGGCGCGCCCGAAGCAGGCCGGCGGCCCGACCGCGGAGGAGCTCGAGCAGTCGCTGCGCGACAACTATCTCGGTCCGGTGCTGCTGGCGCGCGCCTTTCGCGCCGCGCTCGGCGCGGACGGCGGCGCGATCGTTCTCCTCTCGACGATGCAGGCGGTGGAGCCCTTCGAGGGAAGCCTCGCCTACGCAGTGCCAAAGGCGGCGTTGATCGATGCCGCGCGCCTCCTCGCCAAGGAGTGGGGCGGCCGGGCCGACGTGCGGGTGAACGTCGTCGCGCCCGGGGTCACGGCGGCGGGCATGGCCGAGGCCAGCATCCGCAGCGGCAAGTACGACCGCTTCATCGACGGCGGCATCGTGAAGCGCTTCGCGCGGGCCGAGGACGTGGCGCGCGCGATCCGCTTCTTCCTCGAGCCGGACGGCTACATCACGGGCCAGCTACTCGTCGTCGACGGCGGGCTGACGCTCCGCCGCGACGTCTCGGCGACGTAAGCGGCTACGCGGCCGCCGAATCGGCCTGCAGCAGCTCGATGTCGTGCGGGAAGACGACCGTCGCCTGCCCCGTGTCCCAATCGACCATCACGAGGTCGCGGCCGAGGTTCTCCATTGCGTAACGGATCGTTCCCAATGTCGAACGTCGAACAGCGCCCTTCGGGTGATGCACCTCACGGATGACGCGGCAGCGGCTGCCCGAGAAGATGCGATTGATCACGGTGCGTGCCTCCTGCCGGGGCTCCATCGCAAATCTCGTGCCGCCGATAGTTGCTCGTGTTTCCTTGGCGTGCGCCAAGGAAACTGTGGCAAATCTTACTCGCAGGGGAGACACGGGGGTGACGCCCGTGCCGCACGATGCGGCATCGATGCCGCCAGAGTGCCCATCGCTGGCACAGCGTGGGCGCGACCTGCGCAGGGCGCGCACCGCGATTTGAGGCTTGGCAACGCGTCCGGTACTATTTGCTGCACCGCGGCCATGGTGAAGGCGATCTATCTCATCCGTCGCAAACCCGGCATGTCGCACACGGATTTCCATCGCTATTGGCGTGAGGTGCACGGCGCGATCGCGGCGCGCATCCCGGGCCTGCGGCGCTACGTGCAGTGCCACGCCACCGAGGACGGCGGCGAGTACGACGGCACGGCCGAGGCGTGGTTCGACGACATGGACGCCGTCCGCCGTGCGGTGGCGTCGCCGGAGTACGCGGCGGCGCGCGCCGACGAGGCGCGCTTCATCGATCTCGATCGCACCACCTTGATCTTCACCGAAGAGGTGCCGGTCATTGAGTGATCCGACGGCGCCGCTCTCGGTCGAGGGCGATCCGGTCGCGTGGATTCGCGAGCACTGGGCGCTGATCGCCGCGGTGATCGGCGTGCTCTTCCTGCTGTGGATCGCGTCGGGCGAGCCGCATCGCGAGAACGGCCGTTACGTGCTCGTGAAAGACGACGTGCCTTGCGAGTCCAACACGGAAGCGAGCGGGCGGCGCTGGTGCTACGTCGTCCTCGACACCCGCACCGGGCAGATCGAGGAGCGGGTGCGGAAGCTCGAGGGCCGTTGAGCCGCCGCCGGGTCCGCCGTCGTGGCGCGGCGTCTGGCCCTGTGGTACGAGGCTTCGCGCGGTCGCATAGCTCAGCTGGTTAGAGCGCCTGCCTCACATGCAGGAGGTCCCTGGTTCGAGTCCAGGTGCGACCATTTCCCATGAGCTCGGCGGCGCCTCGACACGACTCGACGCGCGAGCGTCTTCCCGAGCTCCTGACCCCGCCCTTCCTGTGCACGATCGGGCTCCTCGCCTTGGTCGCGCTGGCCTCCGAGCTCGTGCTCCTGCCGCGTCTCGTCGGCCTCGACGGCGCGCTCTGGCGCGCGATCCTCTATTGGCGGAGCTGCCGCACGGATCGTATGGTCGATCACGTCGTCCATGCGACGACGCTCGGTGCCGCGGCACTCCTCGCGGCGGCTGCGCTCCTGCGCGTGCGCCGCGACGGCGTGCGGGCGGTGTGGCCGCCGCTCGTGCTCTGCCTCCTCGGCCTCCACGTGGGGAAGCTCCTGAAGAACGTGTTCCAGCGCGAGCGTCCGAGCATGCTGCCGGGCGCGATCCCCGGGCACAGCTTCCCGAGCGGCCACGTCATGAACACGACGCTCGCGGCGATCGCGGTCATGATCCTCGCGGCGACGTTCCGCCATCCGCGCCGCTGGGGCGGCCTCGCGGTCCTGGCGATGGCGACGATCTTCCTCGGGCGCCTGGTGCTCGCGCACCACTGGTTCCTCGATGCCGTCGGCGGCGTGCTCGCCGCGCTCGCCCTGACCGGCCTGGCGCTACCCGCGGTGCGCCGCCGGCCGCTCGTCGTGCCGGCAGCGCTCGCGCTCGCGATCACGCTCGTGCTCGCATTCGTGACCCACGCGCGTGGACGGCACATCGTGCTGCCATCGCCGCTCAGCGCCTCCGCTGACGGCGTCGAGGTGCATCCCCACGGACTGCTCGGCAGCGACGCGTTGCAAGGCTCGTGGGAGCCGACGGCCGGCCACTTCCGCCGCGGCGGCTATCTCTGGCTGCACGGCAGTGGCACCGTCACCCTCACGCTCGACACGCCGCCCGCGGAGGGCGACGGCGTCCATCCGGTGCCCGCCGGCTCCGAGGCGACGCTCGCGATCGGCGGCCGTCCCGATCTGGTCGAACGGCGCTGCCTCACGTTCCGCGTGCAGGTGAACGGCCGGGATCTGCGGCCGTTCGTGCCGTTCGTCGGCTGGCGCGAGTACCGGCTGCTGCTGCCACCGGGGACGCTGCGCCCCGGCCGCAATGACGTGCGGCTCGAGGTGCGCGATGTGCGTGGCGAGCCGTGGCGCTTCGCCGTCGCCTACGTCCGCCTCGATCGTAACTAGCGCTCAGCCGGCGCCGGCGATGCGGCGCGCGAGCGCGAACCCGGCCACGCCGGCGAGCGCGCAGGTGACGAGCGTCACGCCGACATTCAGGAGCGCGCGGCCCCACGCGCCCTGCTGACAGAACCGCAGCGTCTCGTAGTTGAAGCTCGAGTAGGTGGTGAAGCCGCCGAGCATGCCGGTCGCGAGCGTGATGCGGGTCGTTGCCGTCATCATGTCGGTCGTGAGGCCGAGGTGCATGACGACGCCGATGAGCAGCGAGCCGACGACGTTTACGATCAGCGTGCCCCAGGGAAACTCCTGGCCGAGCAGCGCCGGCGCACCGAGGACGACGAGATAGCGCAGCGCCGTGCCCGCCGCCCCGCCGAGGCACACGAGAAGGAACCGCGTTGCCTCGAACCCGTCCCGCACCGCGCGCAGGCTAGCATTCCTGCGAAAGCGCTTGAATAGGCGGGTTGCGAGCCATAGTCGTCTTGCGTGCGCATCGCCATCACCGGCGCGACGGGATTCATCGGGCAGCGCCTGGTACGGCGCCTGATCGCCGACGGCGACGAGCCGGCGGCGCTGACGCGCCGCCCGGAGGAGGCGCGCGCGGTCCTGCCCGTGCGCTGCGCCGTCGCGGCGTGGGATCCGGCGCGCGGCACGGTCGACGCGGAGGCGCTGCGCGGGGCGGGCGCCGTCGTGCACCTCGCGGGCGAGAGCGTCGCGGGCGGGCGGTGGACGGCGGCGCGCAAGCGCGCGATCCTCGACTCACGCATCGCCGGGACGCGTGCGCTGGTCGTGGCGCTTCGCGGGCTCGCCGCTGGCGAGCGGCCGGCGGTGCTGGTCGCGGCGTCGGCGATCGGCGTCTACGGCGACCGCGGCGACGAGCCGCTCGACGAGGGCTCGCCGCGTGGCGGCGGCTTCCTCGCCGACGTATGCGAGGCGTGGGAGGCGGAGACGCGCCCCGCGGCCGATCTCGGCATGCGGCTCGCGACCGTCCGCATCGGCATCGTGCTCGGACGCGAGGGCGGGGCGCTGCGCGCGATGCTGCCGCCCTTCCGGCTCGGCGTCGCCGGCCGGCTCGGTAGCGGCGCGCAGTGGATGAGCTGGATTCACGTCGATGACCTGGTCGAGCTGTTCACGGCCGCGCTGCGGAACGGCGCCGCCTCCGGCGTGCTGAACGGGGTCGCGCCCCGGCCGGTCACGAACGCCGAGTTCACCCGCATCCTGGCGGGGGTGCTCGGCCGGCCGGCGCTGCTTCCGGCGCCCGCGGCGGCGCTGCGGCTCGCGCTCGGCGAGATGGCAGTGATCCTGCTTGCGAGCCAGCGAGTCGCCTCGCGTGCGGAGCGCGACCTCGGCGTCGGCTTTCGCCATGCCGAGCTCGCGGGCGCGCTCGCCGATCTCTGCCGCGACGATCTCGAGCGCTTCGACCGCGAGCAATGGGTGCCGCGCCCGCCCGCCGAGGTGTTCGCGTTCTTCAGCGATCCCCGCAACCTCGAGAGGCTGACCCCGCCGTCCCTCCATTTCCGCGTGCTGCGCGTCTCCCGCCCCACCCTCGCCGCCGGGGCCTCGATCGACTACCGCTTGCGCCTGCACGGCCTGCCGCTCCGATGGCAGAGCCGCATCGACGAGTGGCGTCCGCCGGAGCGCTTCGTCGACTCGCAGACGCGCGGCCCGTACGCGACGTGGCGTCACGCCCACGAGTTCGAACCGCACGCCGGCGGCACGATCGTACGCGACACGGTGCGCTACGAGCTGCCGTTCGGCGCGCTCGGCGGCATCGTCGCCGGCGGGCGCGTGACGCGCGACCTACGCGAAATCTTCGCGTTCCGCCGCCGCGTGATCGCCAAAATCTTCGACTGATCTTCGGTCCGGTGGCCGCCGACGACGCGCGGACGCGGTGTTAGCCGCCTCCGTCGTCGTCCGAAGAATTTCGGCCCCCCCCCTGGCCAACGAACGTGCCCTTCGGGACAATATCGGTAGGGGGGAATTCGCTCATGGTGGCAGTGCCGGAGAACAACCACATGCAGAGCATCGGGATTCTCATCGTGAGCGGGGACGCCGCAGCGCGCGGTGCGCTCCGCGATTTCTTCAACGGCCGGCAAGCGGAGATGCAGGTCGAGGTCTGGGAGGCCGAGAGCGCCGCACGCGGGCTTGCCGTGCTGCATCGCCGCCCGGTCGACCTGGTCGTGCTGGGTCCCGACGTCCTGCGCGGCGGCGGCGACGTCATCAGCGACGTACGGCGCTTCGACGACCGGACCGAGGTGATCGCCATCGTCGACGACGCGGACCTCGGGCACAAGGCCCTCGGTGCCGGCGCCTACGACTTCTTCCTGGCCCCGGTCGACTTCGATCGCTTCGACGTCGTGCTCCGCCACGTGAGCCAGGCGGTCGAGGCGCGGGAATACAGCAGCGTCCTGGCGCAGCGGATGGAGCGGCCGGCCCGCATCGGCGAGCTGGTCTCGCAGGATCCGCGGATGATCGCGCTGTTCACCGCCGCGCGCCGGCTGGCGCGCTACGAGACGCCGGTGCTGCTCATCGGCGAGCACGGCACGGGCAAGGAGACGCTCGCCCGCGCCATGCACGAGATCGGACGCTCCAGCCGGCCATTCGTCACGATCGAGGCCGCCTCCGCCACCCCCGAGCAGTTCGACCGCGCGGTCGCTGCCGCCGCCGACGGCACGCTGTACATCGACGACGTCCTCGCCCTGGCCCCCCAGGTCGCCGCGGCGCTCGTCTCCCTGATCGACGGCAGCGCCGGACGCGAGCGCACGCAGTCCGCGGCGCGTGTGATCGCGGCGTGCCCCGAGAGCGCGACGCGCCGCTGCAGCCCCGGCACGCTGCAGGAGGATCTCTACTTGCGGCTGTCGTCGGCGGCACTCACCGTGCCGCCGCTCCGTGACCGCCGCGACGACGTCGCGCCGATCGCGCAGGAGATCCTGGGGCGGGCCGAGAACGGCCACGTCGAGCTGAGCCGTGCCGGCGCCGAGACGCTCGCGCGTCACGACTGGCCCGGAAACGGGGACGAGCTCCGCACGGTGCTCGAGACGGCCGGTGCCACGTCTGGTGACCGGCCGATCGAGGTGCAGGATCTGCCGCCGCCGTTGCGCGAGGCGTCACCGGCAGTGGACGAGTCGATCGGCGGCGAGAGCCGCCGGCTCGCCGACATCGAGGCAGCGCATCTGCGCAAAGCCTTGACGGAAACGCGCGGCAACAAGGCGCGTGCCGCACGTATTCTCGGTTTGAGCCGCTGGGCGCTGCAGAGGAAGCTGCAAAAACATCGCATCTCGATGCAAGAGTTGCTCTCGTAAGTTCCTCACGTATTCTGTTCGGCGGAGGTGCTATGGATCGTTCCATGACCGCCGCCGGGCGGAGCACGTGCCGTCGGGCGTTCGACGTCCGCCTGGCTCTGGTCGTGACGCTGCTGCCGCTCGCGGCCGTCTTCTGGAGATGTCCCGTCGCCCGCGCCGCGATCGACAGCGACATCACCTTCGAGAACTACGTCTCCGACGGCTTGCCGGCGCGCGCCTCGCTCGCCGAGCCCGCCGATCGTGCCGAGCGCAAGGGGCTGCCGTTCGCGATCCTGCCTCAGATTGGCTACGGCCCGGAGACCGGCGCCAAGGCCGGCATCAAGTTCGAGGGCCGCGACCTCTTCGACGGCAACACCTTCATCGACGTCAACATGGTCTACGCCCAGCAGATGCAGGCGAAGGGCACGCTCACGGTCGGCAACAACCGGCTGTGGGACCGGTTCATGTTCTATGCCAGCGCCAATTATTTCCGTGATCCGTCCAAGGAGTACTTCGGCATCGGAAACAACGACGTCGGTCCCGAGGAGCTGGCGAACTACGACATCAAGCGCACGCGCATCGGCTTCATCTTCGGCTACCGCATCTTGCGGCGCCTCGCGATCACCGTGAGCGGCATGTACCGCGAGAGCGATGTCGACCCGGGAAAGCGCGACAAGAGCCCGCATCTCCAGGCCTTCGCGCCGACCCTGCCGGGCGTGCATGGCGGCGACAGCAACTACGTCGCCGCCGCGATCGTCTACAACTCACGCGACGAGGTGGTCCGGCCGACGCAGGGCTGGGAGGTCATCGGCAAGTTCCTCTCGGCAAACTCGGCCATCTTCAATGGCAACACCGATTTTTCTAAGCTCCTCATCGACGGTAGCTACACCGTGCCGCTCGTCTGGCGCCGCCAGGTCGTCGCCCTGCACGGCAACATGGAGGCGATCTTCGGACACGACAAGGACATTCCGTTCTTCGAGCTGAGCTCGCTCGGCGGCGACGACACGATGCGCGGCTACTGGCCCGACCGCTTCCTCGGCAAGGGCCGGATGCTGTTCAACGCCGAGTACCGATTGAAGCTCCTCGACTTCTCCCTACGAAAGCTGTGGGACGTGACGATCGACGGCGTCCTGTTCGGCGACGCCGGCCGCGTCTACAAGGACGGCACCGACTTCACCGATCACTTCTTCGATCACATCCGCTTGAGCTACGGCGGCGGTACCCGGATCGGCTTCTCGTCCGGTCTCGTCGCCCGCATCGACGTCGGGTTCAGCGAGGAGGAGAAGGGCCTCGTATACCTGACGTTCGGCCACACCTTCTGAGACGCGTCAGGCGCTGGCGGCGCGCCGCCGCCGGCGCGCGACCGGCGTGACTCGCCGGTGCGACGTCCGCAGCTGACGCACGGGCACGCGCGTGCCGACCTCGCCCGACATGCGCCACGAGAGCAGGCCGCGCGCGAGATACGCGGGCTCGAGGCCGAGCGCCTCGCAGACGCCGTGGAACGAGAAGGGCGACTCGTTGGCCTCCTCGCCGCGGATCCAGATCTCGGCCTCGGTCGCGCCCGGGGAGTTGCGTCGCCGGAGCTGGATCACGGCGTCGAGGAGGACGGCGAACATCAGCCGCTTCTCCGGACTGTCGCATGCCCGGGCCGCCAGGCGATCGAAATACTGATCCGGCAGGAGCGTATCGGGGACCGATACGTCCGCGGCACCACGCCGCGCAATCGAACTGCTACCGTCCCGCACGATAGGGTCGCTCATACACCTGCCTTCGTTCTCGGGGGGTGGCGCACACTATGCGATCCCCTTTTGCCTTCACAAGTAGAGCAAAGGGACAGCAACCTTCGTGCCGCTACGATTTTTTGCGTGGCGTCTGCCCCGGCGTATGGAACGGCCCTCGATCTTCGCTGGTCGGGGGGCGAGTCCGGTCGGATCGAGGACAGGATGGGTCCCCTCAGGATCACCTTTTCAGGGGAGATGGGCGGCCAAAAACGTATTGAGCGTCGCGGCGAGCGCTGCCGGCCGATCGAGCAGGATGTGATGGTGGGCACCCGCGATCTCGGCCGTCTCGGCGCCCGGCGAGAGCGCCGCCATGCGCGCCAGGCCGCCCGCGTCGACGAAGCTGCTCTCGCTCCCGCGGACGAACAGCGCCGGGCATCGCAGCCCGGCGATCGCCGTGGTGAGATCCAGACCCTCGTAGTGGGCGAAGGTCGCGCGATCGAACTTGAAGGTGTGGCCCCCGTCGGGAAGCGCCCGGATGCCGGTCTCGACGACGTGGCGCAGCACGTCGGGTGACGCCGACGTCGCGCTCGGCAGGAGGCGGAAGCGCCGGACCGCGTCCTCGACGTCGCTGAAGCGCGGATGCAGCAGGTGCTGGAGGCGCGTGAGGAGCGACGCACGGCGTCCGCGACTGGAGCGCAACCGGCCATCGACCGTCACGAGGCAGCGCACCGAGCGCGGATGACGCTCGGCGAAGCGCAGCGCCAGGAACGCGCCGACGCCGACCGCTCGCAGCAGTGCCTCGAGGTCGTGCACGTACTCGTCGATGCCATAGCGCGGCGGGTTGGCGTGCTCGCTGTCGCCGTGCCCGCGCAGATCGGGCGCGATGCAATGAAACCGCTCGGCGAGATGCTCGGCCACGAAGTCCCACCAGCGTGCGTGCGCCGAGCCGCCGTGCAGGAGGATGACCGGCGGCCGTGCGCGCGCGCCCCAGGTGACGACGTGCAGGCGGAGACCATTCGCACGCACCGTCTGCTCGCGCCGGGACATCCGGCTGCGCTTATCGGATGGCGGGACACGCCGCCAGCGGGGCGGCCGCCGTGTGCTATACACCTGCGATGCCCGAGACGGCCGCGGAGCGACTGACTTCGCTGGCGTTCGTCACGCACCGGGAGGTGGCGCCGTCGATCGGCGTCGCGACCGATCGCTATCTGCTCGGGACGCTCGGACGCGGCGGCCGCGCGCGACCCGGAGTGCTGCGGGTCTATAGCCTGCCGGGCGACGTGCTCGCGGCGGGGCGCTGGCATCTGGCGCCGCCCGGCGCCGCCGAGGCCGGTGAGGCCTTCGTGCGCCGGCTGACCGGCGGGCGCGCGCTCGCCCTCGGCGAAGGCTACCTCGGTCTTTCGCTCCTCTTGCCGCATCGCTCGGCGCTGTTCGCCGCCGATCCGCTCACCCTCGCGCCGTTCCAGATCGCCAACCGCTACGTGCGCGGCCTCCTGCGGGCGCTGAAGACGCTCGGCCTCGCGGTCTTCTATCCCGGCCGTGACCTCGTCACCGTGAACCGCCGTCCGATCGCGGCGCTTTCCTTCGAGACCGACGACGAAGGACGTCTCGTCTTCGAGGCGATCCTCGCGGTCGAGCGTCCGCTTGGCACGATCGCGCAGCTCCTCGACCGCTGGGACGTGGGCGGCGTGATCAAGGCCGACCTGCTCGCGCTCGAGTCCGGCACCTGCCTACGCGAGGAGATCGGCGAGTCGCTGCCGTTCGACGAGCTCGCCACGCTCATCGGTGACGCGGTGGCGCGCCAGTACGACGTCACGCTCGAGCCGAGCGTGCTCGCCCCGCTCGAGCAGCAGGCGGTGGCCGCGCTCGCACAGCGTGAGACGCGCGCGTGGGTCAACGACCGGGTGCTGCGCCGTGACCTGCCGCTCTGCGGCTCGTCGGGCATCCAGACCGGCGTCCTCGAGGCGCGCTTCGCGCTCGAGCAGGAGCGCTTCCTGAAGGAGGTACAGCTCGCGGGCGACTTCATCGCCAACTCACCGGCGATCGCGGCGCTCGAGTATCGGCTGCGGCTCTGCCCCGCCGAATGGATCGCGATCACCCGGATCGTCGACGCGGTCTTCGCGGATCCCGCCAACTATCTCCTCGGCGTCGGACGGCTGCGCGTCGTCGCCGACACGATCGTGAAGGGGCTGCCCTCGTGACCGACGAGCGCTTGCGCGCGCTCGCGTCGGGCGACGCCCGCATCCGCCTCGCCGCGCTCGAGGAGCTCGCGGCCGAGGCCGGCCCGGTTGCGGCGCCGCTGGCCCTGGCGGTGGTCGAGTGCCTCGGGAGCGGCAGCAAGGCGCTGCAGCGTCGGGCGACCGACGTGCTCGGGCACACGAGCGAGGCGGCGCGTCCGGCGGTGCTGGCGGCGTTGCGCGCCGGCGTCGCGGCGCCCGAGGCGAGCCGCCGCTGGGGCGCGGCATACGCGCTCGGCAGGCTCGGTGTCCTCGAGCCGGCGCTCGTGCCGGCGCTGCTCGAGGCGCTCGGCGATCGCGACGGCGACCGGCGCTGGGCGGCGGCGGAGATCATGGTCGGTTGCGGGGCGCGCCATCCCGACGAGGTCGTCCCGGCGCTGCGCGCGTCCCTGGGGTCGGCCGTGCCGGAGCTGCGCAAGATGGCGCTCTACGTGCTCCGCGACCTCGGTATCGATCGCGCCGGGCTCGCGGGCGAGGTGCTCGCCGCGACGCGCGACGAGGACAGCGCGGTGCGCCTGGCGGCGCTCGCGCTCCTGGTGCGGCTCGAGCAGCCGCCGCCCGCTGCCTGCGAGGCGGCGCTGCGCCTCGCGACCGAGGATCCGAATCCCGGCGTCCGGCGCGCGGCGGTGAGCGCGCTCGGCGTGCTCGGGCGCGGCGTGCCGGCCGCGGAGGCGTTCCTCGACGCGGCGCTCGCGTCGGACGACGTCTCGATCCGCCGCGCCGCGGCAGGCGCGCGGCGTCGACGGGCCGATTGACCCGTCAGGCCGGCGCCGGCAACAGCGCGCGCAGCGCGGCGTGCAGGCGCACGAGCGCCTCGGTGTCGCGGGCGCAGTAGGCGCGCAGGGCCTCGCGGACCGACGGCGCGCTCGCCGCGTCGCACTCGCCGGCGAGCAGGCGGGAAAGCTGGACGGTCGCCTCGGCGCCGTCGCGGATGCCAGTGAGATCACCGTAGCCGAACCCCGCGACCAGTGCGGGCGCGACCGACTTCAACGAGAATGAGCCGCGGAACCCCGGATGGTAGACGTGCGCCCGCATGATCGGCAGCAGATCGCGCAGCCGCGCCCGCACCGCCTCGATGTCCGGCGCGAGATCGGGCAGCGCCTCCGCCACTTCGGCGAGCACGTCGGACTCGAAGTCGGAATACACGAGGATCGGCTCGTGCCGTCCGCCCGTGCGGGCGAGCAGCGTCTCGGCGAACTCGCGCCGCGGATCGCCGCCGCCGGTCGCGAGGCAGTCGAAATGGGTCAGCGTGCCCGCGGCGTCGAGGCGGTGCAGCGACCATTGGAACGGCACGCGCTGGTACGGCTGCGTTCCAGGAAAGAGCGGCACCGCCGCGCTCACGGTCTCGAAATCGAGGTACTCGGCGGGCGGCCCGAAGTCCGCGAGCGCCGCGGCCAGCTCCGGGGTGACGACGGCGCCGTCGCTGGCGAGCGACCGGCGTGCGCGCTGCAGCGCAGCCGGCACCGCGTCCGTGTCCTTGAGCTGGGCCAGGCGCGTCGTGCCGGCGGCGCGCAGCGCGGCCCATTGCTCGGGAGGCACGCGGCCGAAATGCAGGATCCAGTCCGCCGGCAGCGGCGCCGTGCAGTGCTCCCAGAACTCGCAGCGGTACGGCATCGAGCAGTGCGGCGACGGCTCGATCGCCGGCGCTTCGGGCTCCGCCAGCGTGGCGCGCAGCGCGTCGGCCTGCGCGGCGACGGTCGCTGACCGCTCCACGACCTCGGCGGACACGTCACGGCGCTGGAAGAGGCGCGTCCACTCGGGCGGGCCCTCGCCGCGCACGTAGTCCGGATCGACGAGCACCAGCTCGACGGACGCGATGCGGAAGCCGGCGCCGCTCAGCACGTGCCGCTGGATCGCGAGATCGTCGAGGTGGACGTCGCGGACGCGCGTACCGGCCTTCACCTCCCGCAGGCCGAACGCGCCGTCTGCCAGCCGCTCGAGGACGTCGACGCGGACGCCGATGCCGTCGTGCTCGACCGCGGCCTCGAGGATCGCGGGCACGCGCGGGTCGGCGACGAGCGCAGCCGTGCGCGCGCGGGCGGCCGCGAAGTCGCGCTCCTCGACGAGCACGGCGCCGGGGAAGATGGCGTGCGCGAGGCGGCCGACGGCGTGCCCCGCGTCGCGTAGCGCGCGCTGGCCGGCGGGCGTCGGCGTCGCGCGCGCCGGCTCGTGCAGCATGAGCCAGGCGCGTCGCGCGCATTGCCGCGCCGCGAGCAGGGTCGTCTTGGTGAGCACGCCCGGGCTACGACGCGCGCCAGAGGTGGACGCGCTCGGGGGTGACGCGCACGACCGGATGCTCGGGCCCGTCGAGCGCCATGGCACGGTACTGGGGATACTTCGCGCGCAACGCGGCCAGCGCCCGCCGCGTCTCCGCATCGTCGTCGACGACGGCTGCCCGGCCGCGCACGAGCACGTACGCGAGCCGGGACCAGTCCTCGTCGTAGTCGTCCACGACGAGCGCGACCCGCGGGTTGGCGAGCAGGTTGCGCATGCGCTGCAGCGCGACGCCGCTGCGCTTCTTCGGCTTGCCGTCGATCACGAAGTACAGCAGCTCGCCGTCGAGCGCGAAGCAGAGCGGCACGACGTGCGGCGCACCGTCGCTGTCGGCGGTCGCGAGGTGCGCGAGCCGGTGGCGAGCGAGCAGCTCGCGGGCGTGGGCGTCGAGGGCGCCGCTCACGCGCGCGCTCCGACGGCGATGCCGCCGCCGCGTGCCGCGTGCGCCAGCTTGACGATGCGGGCGGCGTCGCGATCGCTCTCCTCGAGCCGCGTCTGGCCGCGGAACTCCGCCTGCGCCTCGGCGTGGAACGCCTGCGCCATGCCCTGGTAGCGGGGCGAGAAGTGGAACACCTCGAGACGGCGCGCGCCGGCGACGCGCCCGAGGAAGCCCGACTGGCGCGCGGTGAGGTGGTGCCGCTTGTCGGCCTCGTCGCGATCGAC
>DASXLI010000068.1:0-45275 GCA_036496285.1 Binatia bacterium | reverse complement strand
TCGGCGGCGGTGCCCAGACCTCGACGGGGCAGGACATCTTCCTCCTCGAGCTGACCGGCGGCGGTACGTATCGCTGGCTCCGCCACTTCGGCGGCACCTACGACTTCGTCAACTGCGGCCTCGCCATCGGCACGGACAGCGTCGACAACGTCGCGGTCGCGGGCATCCTGAAGGGCACCGCCGATTTCGGCACGGGCGCGGTCAATAGCGTGAACGGCACCATGGACACCTTCCTCGCCAAATACACGGCCGGTGGCGCGCCGCTCTGGGTCAGGACCTTCGGCACCGCGGGCATGGAGCAAGGCACCGCCCTCGCCGTCGACCCTACTGACGACGCCGTCGTGCTCGGTGGCACGTTCGACAGCGCGATCGATCTCGGCACCGGCACCCTGCGCACCGCCGGCTCCTACGACCTCTTCCTCGGACTCTACGCCCCGTAGCCGGTCAGCGAGGCATGCCAGGCACCCGCCTGGCATGCCTCGCGCCTGTCTGCGCGATCACGCGCGTCACTCGCCCTTGGCGGTGAACGCACTCGCGGTGTTGGCCCGCGTTGCGGCGTAGCTCGCGCTCCAACAGTCACCGTTGCCATTCTTGAGCTCCACCGTGAGGGGAAGCCGTTGCACGGGTAGCACCGGGCGGTTCAGTCCTGTACCTCCGCCTCTCGCGGTGAGAGCCCCGTCCGTTCCCGCTCGCAGGATCAGGCTCTCGATCCCATCGGGGTTCGTCCCCCGTCCCGCATAGAGGAAGCCGCTCGACCGTTTCCGCCAACAGGCTCGCTCGCCGCCGCAGACACCGCCGGCAGGGATCTGAGCCGCCGCGACGAGCGCTCGGTCGCCGTCATAGAAGCAGAGCGCGTAGTTCGTTCCGTCCTCGGCCGTCGGCACCCCGAAGTCCGCCTTGGCGACGGCAGGGCCCTTCAGCCACTTCCACGTGAGTGAGCTGCCGTCCTGCCCGGTATGAGAGGCCTTGATGTGGAGGAGCCCGGCGCCGCTCACGCTCGGCGTCGCGCATACGTCAGGCGTCGCACCGCAGGGGAGCGGCACTGCGGTCCGCACGGGCGTTGCCGTCGGTGTCGGCGTCACGCCACCACTCCCTCCAGGCGTGGCGGTGGGGGTCACCACGGGCGCGCAGAGGAACCGCTGCGCTCCGACTGGGAAAACGTCATCGGCAGACGAATGCGAGACCCCGTCGAAATAGCTCGCGGACGCGCGTACGTTGCTTGGATCTCCGCACTGCGCGCTGGATTGCGATAGGTCGGCTGTCCAGGCGACCTGCGCTGAGGTCACCGAATTGAGTCCCGTCGGACTACACGTCGAGGCCGAGCACACCAGCGGAATACCTGTCGACGGCGTCGCATCCATACAGATATCCGATCCCGGGACCTCGATGCAAAACACTCCCTGGCCGTACCCGCATCCTAAGGGGTTGAAACTCAGAGACGCCTCGAAATACACCGTCTCGCCCTGGACGACCGCTCCCGTGATCGGCGTATCGCCAGGAGAGCACGCTCCGCCTCCCGCACATTCCGAGTCGCTCTTGCAATCCGTACCGTTGTTCACTCCGCCGCTACACTGATTGTCCGAGAGGGGGCATTGGCCGCCAGGACACGCGGAATCCACTGCGCAACTAGCACCGTCGTTCGAGCCGCCGAAGCACTGGTCGGCCAGGATCAGATTCCGCAACATACCCATGGCGAGGCCAGGCGACGACGCGTGACAATTCGGCGGATTACTATGGGCGCTCGCCGTCAACTCCCAACTGATCAAGGTCGCGACAATGCCCATCGCGACGGCCGCGCACTTGAACGAGCGCTTGCTGAGCGACTGGGATCGGAGAACGGTTCTCATCGCTTTTCCACGCCTAGTCGGCCGTCGCAACGAAACGCCCTGGCAGATTGGTTCGTGTCGTGCCGTAGGCCGCGCTCCAACATGAGCCCGCGCTGCTCTTGAGCTCGACGACCACTGGCAACGGCACAATGGGCATTGCGGGAGTGTCGAGACGGGAACCCTTGCCCATGAGAGTGAGCCGAGCGGCCCCGTCTCCGGCTCTCAGTGTGAGGGTCTGGATTCCATCGTCGTTCACGCCGTGGGCTCTGTAGCTGAACCCGCTTGCTCTGTCGCGCCAGCATCCGGTCGCGCCGCACACCCCACCGCCATGCACGCTCGCCTGCTCGATCAGGGATGCATTCCCGTCGTAGATACACAATACGAATTGCGTCCCGTCGTCCGGTAGAGGGTTGCCGAGCTCCGCCTTCGTCTCAATGGACCCCGGGCCCCATCGCCAAACGAGCGAGCTCATTCCAGAGTTGCCGCCGCTCGAGATTCGGAGAAGTCCTTTTCCGTGGGGCGGTGCCGCGCAAGCGTCGGGAACCGGCGAACACGCGAACGGCCCCGGCGTCGCCGTTGTCTCGGGCGGCGTCGGAGCGCTCGGAGTGCGAGTGCGCGAGGGCGTACCAAGCACCGGCGTCGGTGTCGCCGTGACGTCGGTCGGCGTGGGGCCGCCCGGCGTCGGTACTACTACTTTATCGCATTCCGCGGCCGAATCGCCATCGAGCGGGAATATGTCGTTTGGCCCCTGATGCGACACTCCGTTCCAGTAGTGCGCAATCACGCGCAGCTCCGTGAGCTGACATGTTCCGGTTCTATCGGAGTCCTCGACCCTGACGACATAGGGCACCTGACGCGAGGTCAGTGTTGCGAGACCAAACGGGTTGCATTGGATAGCGGGGCAGATCAGCGGGACGCCAGAGCAGCCGCCGCCAGGGCATTCACTGTCTACGCTGCACGTGCTGTTGTCGTTGGTGCCGCCGTTGCAGGTCAACGAGAAGTTGGGCGTCACGTCGCAGCACTGACTTCCGAAGACCACGACGCACGAACTGCCGGGGCACTCGCTACCGGCAGCACAATTGGCATTTGCGTTGGGGCCCTGGACGCAACGTCGCGGCGATACCGCCGGATTCCCGCTGGGACAACCGCCAATCGAGGGAAGGTCGATACAGAGCTCGCCACCCTGATATCCACAGGCGGTTGGGTTAAATGAGAGCGCGGCCTCGTAGTAGATGGTCTCGCCTTGGATGAGGGGACCGGTGATCGGCGTCTCGCCCGGGGAGCATTGGCCGCCCCCTGGGCACTCGCTGTCGTCGCCGCAGTCGGCGCCATCATTCAGACCACCGCTACACTGATCGTCCAGAGACAGATCTCGAAACTCCCCCAGCGAGAAAGCCAAGCCGGTCTTGGGACAATTCGGGGGATTCGACGCGGCCGAAGCCTCAGGCACCGCGCCGAGAAGCACCATGCTCGTGGCGAGGAACAGCGAGATTGCGATCGCGAATGCTCGCATCAGGACCGGCGCCCTACTTAGCTCGGTCGATCCTCCGAACACGCTGCCCACGTCGTTCTTGCCTCGATCCGTCACTGGGTACTTCGGGCCCTGAACGCATGCGACGTCTGCGTCACGAACGGCGCCGTGTACGTCGCCTGCCAGCAGACTCCTCCCGTCCGACTCAACTGCGCCACGACCGGGGAGACGAGATGTAGATCCGGGAGGCGCAGCACCGTACCCCGACCTTCAACAAGGATCCGCGCGTTCTGACCGTCGTCACCCCCCGTCGCCAGCAGGCGCGCCACACCCGTCTGATGCGACTCGTCGCGGTAGCGGAACCCGTGCGCACGCTGCTGCCAACAGGGTCGTCCGCCCGCGCACGACTGCCCTGCGGGCGCCGTCGCGCTCGTGACCAGCCCCGCGCCGTCGTAGACGCACATCGTGTAGGACGAGCTCTGAATCGGACCGCCGAAGCCGCTCGCCCAACCATTCGCGCTCGTCCATTCCCAGGTGAGGCGGTCGTGGCGGTGGGCGTCGTTGTGGAGCGACAACGACGTGGAGGTCGCGGCCTCGCACCCAGGGAGCGGCGCGGACGGGCACAGCTGCGTCTGCAATCCCGACTCACACACGTCGCCGATGCCGTCCGCCGGATCGACGTCGCGCTGATCGGGATTCGGAACCGTCGGGCAATTGTCGAACGCATCTGGAATCTCGTCGCCGTCGGCGTCGTTGGCCGTCACGACCACGAGATTCTCGGGCCGGCATTCCGCCCGCCTCGGACAATCCGCATTCGACGAGCAGGCGCCGAACATTCTTTGGCAATGTCCCGACGGTCCACACATCGAATTGTGGGGACACGGGTCGGAGCATGACACTGCGAGGTCCTGCAGGCAGCGACCGCCGCCCGTGAAGACCGCGCCCGTCCGCGCCCGCTGCGTCGTGCGCAGCGAGTCCGCGGGTGCCGTCAACGGACTCGCCAGTCGCAGGAGCTGTCCCCCGAGGTTGTTGCAGTTATCACCGGGATCACATTCGCGATCGTCGGCACACGGCCCCTTCTGCAGCATGCACTCGCCGACGCCCGGCGACCCCAGTATGGGCTGGCAGAATGCCTGGGCGGCGCCGCAGGATCCCGCCTGCGTCGGATCGCATTGCGTCCCCAGATCCTGAACACAGCCCCCTGGCGGCACGAAGCACGTGCCCTGAGCGCAGCTCCCCGTTGCCGAACGCGACCGGCTGTCGCGCGCGAAGTTCACGCATGCGGCGCCGGAGTCCGTGCACACACCGGTCGCGGTCGCCCCCAACGTTTCGATGGAGGCAGCGGCACTCACAGCGGCGTGCTGCCCGTCGAGTGTGTCGGAAGCAGCTATTGCGTTTGCCGTCGGCATGACGCGTAGCGGGAGCGTTCTCACGACGAGGTCGTCCGCCGTCCCGTTACCGTTGAGATCAGTGCCGCCGCCGGGACATCCGGCATCGTGCACCGGCCCGCCGGCATCGCACTCGAACGTCAGGAAGCTCACGGAATCCTGGCCGACCTTGTAGGGAACGCGAGGGTCACAGGCCTCGAACTGGCACGTCGTCACCGGATCGTCCGTCGAAACGACCTGCTTCGACTCGACGTCGAACACCTGCAGGACGTCGTCCGCCTCGTCGCCGTCGCCGTTCAAGTCCGCATGTTGCGCCGCTTCGCTGGTGCGAAAGGCGATCAGCTCCCTCCCCGGCCGTCCGCCGATCACGAACTCCTCCGCCGCCTGGCCCTTGTTGATCACTTCCCCGGTATCGGCCAAGTAGACTTGGAGCACGCGATCGTTCAGGTCGCCGTCGTGATTCAAGTCGACGCCCTGCGCGGCCTCGGGAGTGATGAACGCGACGACCGAGCCCGAGGTCGCGATCATGTCCGCTGCTTGGCCGGTATTGACCCAGCTGCCGTCGCCGCAGGTCGCGTTGACGGCATCCGTCGCTGTATGGACGAATGCCACGGTATCATCGAGATCGCCGTCGCCGTTCAGATCGACGCCTTGATCCCGCTCCGACACCAGGGCCCCGAGCAACTGATCGCCCAGCGAGACGTCCGTAGCAGCGCACCCGAGGTCGACGGCGCCCGTCGGCGCCGTCCAGAGCTCGACGACGTCGTCATCGGCGTCGCCATCGCCGTTCAGATCGACCCCGCCGATCTGCGTGGCGTCATCCGTGTTCTCAGGGCGCAGGAACGCGGCGCGCTCGTCGTGCACGCTCGCCTGCGTGACCGGACCGATGTCGCTCATCGCGCCCGACGTATCGAAGACGCGCAGCACCGACGTCTGCGGTCCCGCGAGGGTCACGTCGCGTCCGCGCACGGTATCTCCCGCCAGAACGGTCAGACCGTCACCCGATACGTAGATCGCGTCGAGCGCGCCGATGTTCCCGCCCACGATCGCACGTTCGGTCACCTTTGTGAGGCGGTCGCGCACGTACACGCTCGCGCTGCCGTCCCCGGCCCCGTCCACGAGATTGGTCGCCGTGCTGACGAATGCCACATAACGACCGTCCGCGGAGATCGCCGGGGAGAACGATGGACCGTCGGCTCTGCCGCTCGTCCCGTCACTCATCAGCTCGGTGGTGCCGCGCACGCGATCGTGCACGAAGACGTCGAGTTGATTGTTCGTATCGCCGGGAACGAGATTCGCGGCGAAGCTCGCGAAGACGACATAGCGGCCGTCCGCCGATATGGACGCATCCATCGACGCGCTGTCCCCCTGCTCGCCGTCCGAGGAGACGCTGACGAGCTCGGTCGTGCCCGCGACCCGATCACGGACGAAAACATCGTCGCTCTCGTTCAGATCGCCAGGAACGAGGGTGACGGCCCGACTTCGAAACGTCACGTATCTGCCGTCCTCCGAGATGACCCGCCCCGCCGACAGCTGGGGATGGACGTCGCCGCCCTGGAGGCCGCTCGTAGATAGGTCCGCGCGATCCAGCTCGCCGGTAAGGCAATCGCGTACGTACACGTCATCGAGATTGTTGGTGTCGGCCGGCGCCAATGGATCACTGCTTTCAAACACGAGAAACCGGCGATCCCGCGACAGGGCCCCTCCGAGATCGACGAAGTTGCCGCCGTCATCGGCGGCGGCGCGCAGCGCGTCGCACGCCGTGGCGGCCGACGAGCATCCCCCTAAGGGCTGGGTCGAACCGTTGCGACGATCGAACAGCGCCAACGTGCAGGCGCTGTCATTGTTGGCGCCGGTTTGCAGCAGCACGAACCGGCCATCGGAGGAGATTCCACCGCCCGGCGGCACGCCCTCCCTGACGATCGACTCCATCGCTGGATCGCTCCGAAAGAACACGCGTGGGCCGCTGACCACGAGCGGCTGTCCGTCGATCGCGGGGGCAGCGTCGGCGGTCAATCCAGACGGCATCTCGGGCGTCGCTTCATTCCCACCCAGCGGAAAGACGCGGAGAATGGCGTCGAACACCCGACCGTTGTGGTTTTCGTCGCAGTTCTTCTCCCCGACCTCGGACTCCAGGAATGCGACGACACCGCCCGCCGCCGCGACCGCAGGGGAGCTGAAAGGCGCTTGGTGCAGCCGCGCGACCGCGCGTCCCGTCGCCGCTCCCGCGATGCTGCAACCCTGAGTCGGAGGGAGCGTTTGCGTGCCGCCGCGCACACGATCGGAGAGTTGGATCACATCGTCGACTTTGTCACCGTCGCCGTCGAGGTCCTTGCCGCGCTCGTCTGACGACTGCGCGTCTGGATTCGCCAAGGCTTCATTCACGACGAAGGCGCTCACAAGGGGGGTCTGCGTGACGCTGTCGAGGGCGACTGGGTCGCTCACTTGCGCGCCGAACGTGCGGATGACGACAGGGCCGGCCTTGCCGAAGATGCGCGAGCCGAAATCGAACAGCCCCGTCCGGCACAGTCCCCCGCCCGAACAGTCCGAATCGGACACGCACGGGCTTCCGGCCACCGAGCCTCCATCGCAGATCGAGATGCCGCACGTGCCCTGTGGGCACGTATCCGCCGTGACGCACCTGAGGCCGTCGTTCGCGCCGCCCCGACAGAGCAGGGCGCCGGGACTCCGTCGCGCGATCCGCAAGACCGTATGGGGCGCATCCGCGGATCCGAACAAGGCGGCGACGTCGGAGCCGGCCTTGGGATCGATCTGCGCGTCGAAGATCGGAGGCAGTCTCCTCCCATCCGTGCTGAAGGAGCCGATGAACGGCGGATCGCTCTCCGGAATCCGAATGGGCTGAGGTTGCGTACCGCTGGCGAAGGCCGGAACCGCCGTACTCCCGGAGATGATCCGAGGAACCGGCACCCCGTCCGGCCTGACCAAAATACCCGACCAATCCATCGGCATCAGAACGTCGCCTGCGGCATCGAGGGCGAACCGCACCGCCCCTTGAAGTCCCGTGCACGACGTGTCGGCGGTCGAGCACAACGCCTGGTAGTCGTTCCGCGGCGGCAGCGCCGTAAAGCTGGCGAACACGTCGTTCGGAACATTGCTGCATTGATTCGATTGCGGCACAAAGAGCGAATCGACACATGCGAGCGTTCCCCGCTCGTCCGCGCACGGCCGGCTCGCGAGATCGCACGGCAGATCGAGACCGGCTTCGCTGACGGCGATCGCGACGGGCCCCGCGAAAGTCACGTCGTCGTCGGTACCGTCCGAGCAGGTGCCTGCGGGACAATCTGCATCGTGAACGCATGCGCTTCCGGCGTTGGCGCCAGCGCAGGTGCGAAAGATCCCGTCGGTATCGGGGAATGCGAACTCGAGTTGGTTGCGATCGCTGACGACGACACTCGCACCTTGCTGCGGATCGTTGATCGGAATGCAGGTTGCGCTTGCGATGTCGCGACGCGCTCCGCACGCCTGGCGAAAAGGCTCGATGAACGAGCAATCCGTCGCCAGGATGACAGCGTGTCGCGGTCCAACCGATGGTCGGAACATCAACGTGACGACGTTGCCCGAGGCCTCGGGAAAGAAGCCGCCGCCGTCACCCTGACACGCTCTGTCGCGACTGATCCGAACCCAATCACCCGGGCCCGCGAACGGACGGTCGACGATCCCCTGTGCGCTCGCGAAGCCCTGCTGAATACCGGGAATGACGTCGCAGGCCGCGTGCGCGACCGTGAGATCGGCCGACAGCAGGACCAGGATAAGCGCGGCGGGCGCGAGCAGCACTGAGATACACGCTGATCGCATCCAATTCGAGTCCCTATTCGGGGCGACGGCGCGCATCCAAGTTGCCGGGAGGAGGAACGGACCGGGTTGCGAGTCTCGTAATCGCAAACGAGAACTCCGTCAACACTTTTCTCTTCTACCCTTCCGGGGTTAGGTGCGAGGCAGGCCGAAGATCCATACGGGTGCTCCAGAATGGAGCACCCGACGACAAACCGGTTCCGTTGTTTAGCCGATCGAGCTATTGGAAACCGCCAGGCTCGCTGTGGGGTTTCCGAAACAGTTTCGTATTGACTTCTGGCTAACGTCTGGCGCTGGCCACCGTCAGGACGCCCGACGCGCTGCTTCGGTTTCTCCTCGAACGGGCGCGCACCGTCGCTCCGATCCGAAGGTTGGCGTGCGCATGCGCCCACCGCCAACACGTGAGCAGGACTCTCTCAACAAACTTTTGCAGTCGCCCCTCGGGCCCCAGATGATTGCTGCGACGAAGCGCGATCTTTCCACGTTCAGGAACGCAGCCATCCGACCAGGCACGATCCTCTGCCCTTCTCGAGCGCAGCTGCCCGCACGTCTCGCGCTATCCCGCTCCGCGTGTCCTACCGAGACAGCTTAGTGGAAAAAGATGAGTGTGAGGCCGCGGTGTGACGGCTCGCCGGCGGCTATGAGAGTAGGCGACGCGTCGGCGTGCGCCCGACGCTTGTCACGAGATGGCGCACATCACTGATGGTGAGGTCCTCCATGTGAGCTTTGCCTTGCGCGAAACGATGGTCATCTGCTATGCAACGCGCGCTGGGTTGAGGGGCGGCGCGGCTCGCTCGAGGACCGCTGGTAAGCCAGCGGTGAGAGCCGGAACGCGGACGTCGACATCCGAAGGAGATCCCAATGACGAAGCGTGAAGGCGAGAAGCGAGCACGCCACGAACTGCTCCTCCAGGCGGCTCTGGTCGTCCTGACCATCGGAGTGTTTTCGACGGGACGCAGCTGGGCAGTATCGAACCCGTCGACGTGCACCAAGACGGGCCAAGCACCAGCGCTCGGCGAGTTTCGCGACCTGGTCCCAGGAAGCCAATGCAGCGGCGGTACGAATAGCGGCGTCGACTGCACCGTCGATTCAGAGTGTCCCGGTGGCGGCCGATGCTCGCCAGGTGAGTCACCCGTTCTGGGCGCGAAGATGGAGGGCGAGACGATCTACTACGAGGCCACACTCGCCTTCAATCCCGCCGCATGTGCGTATCAGGGCGGCCAGATGTGCATTGATCTACCTTCGGCCGGCGGCTGCCCCGGTGCAAATCCACCAATTTCCCCCCAACGCTGCGTTGGCGGCAGCAACGCCAATGTCAACTGCACCAACAGCAGCGAGTGCCCTGGCGGCGCCTGCACCGTTCTCTTCGGCAGCGAGTGCTGCGATGTAACGCCATCGCCATCGAGCTGTAACGGCGGCACCAATGACAACGGCGCGTGCACCGTCAATAGCGAGTGTCCAGGGGGCATGTGCTCGGGCATTCCGCTTCTGTGTTCCAACACGTCGACCTGCAGCCCAGTCGGGCTCGACAGCGTCACGTCGCGACAGGTGCAGTATGTTGTCCACTTCGCGGACCGCAGCACGCAGTGCGCAGATCCGCAGAACGTCCGCGCGGTGTTCAACTACTTCAACGGTACTTCGCACCACGGACCGATGGATGAGTTCCCGGTCAACTCCGACCAACCGATCTGCAACGCCGTCATCACGCCGACGCCGACGCCCACCTCCACGGTGACGCCGACGCCGACCGATACCCCGACGCCCACGGACACGCCGACGCCGACGCCGACCGACACCCCGACGCCGACGCCCACGCCGACCGTGACGCCGACGGAAACGCCGACGCCGACACCCACGCCCACCGTCACGGCCACGCCGACGGACACGCCTACGCCGACGCCCACCGAGACGCCGACGGAGACGGCCACCCCGACGTCGACCGAAAGCCCAACGAGGACCCCGACGCCGACCTCCACACCGACGGTCACGGCGACGCCGACGATCACCACGACCCCGGGACACTTCATGTGCTACGAGGTCGATCGGCAGCCGTTCGCGACGATCTCGGGCATCACGCTGTCGAACGACTTCGCCAACGCGTCGACGGTCGACGTGCGGCGCCTGAAGCGCCTCTGCGCCCCGGCCAACAAGAACGACGAGGATCCGCAGGCGCCGCTCCTGCCCGAGCACCTGGCCGGCTACGAGATCATCCGCAGCGATCCGCGCTTCCAGACGCACTTCGCCCAGGAGGTGACCAACCAGTTCGGCACGCTCACGATGGATGTCATCCGGCCGGACATCCTCATGGTGCCGACGGCCAAGAGCCTGAGCACCTCGCCCGACGCGCCCGATCCGGTCACGATCGACCACTTCGAGTGCTATCAGGTGCGGCACGTGCGCGGTCGCGAGAGCAGCGTCAAGGTGCAGGATCAGTTCGGCACCTTCACGTACGACCTGAAGCGGCCGGTCCGGCTGTGCATCGCCACGGACAAGCTCGGCGAGGGCATACCGGTACCGGGTGGACAGCTCCTCTGCTACGAGGTCCGTCCGCCGCGCAGCCCGCGCTTCCATGGCCCGAGCCCGATCTTCATAAACAACCAGTTCGGTCCGCTCACGATCGCGCTCACGCGGCCGACCGAGCTGTGCGTCCCGTCGATCGTCGCGCCGGCGGTTCAGGAGTGCGGCAACGGCATCGTCGAGGGCTCCGAGACTTGCGACACCAACCCGTGCCCTGATGGACAGCCGTGCACCGTGGATTGCACGTGTCCGCCGGCCCTTTGCGGCAACGGCACCGTGGACAACGGCGAGGACTGCGATCCGGCAATCGGCGGCACGCCGTGCCCGGGAGCGCTCGCCTGCAACTCGGACTGCACGTGCCCGACGCCTCCCCCTCCCTGAGCAGCCGCGTTTCCCGCTGACTCGAGCCGCGCGCCCACTCGGTGGGCGCGCGGCTTTTTTTTGCCCCAGCTCCGGGCAGAGCTCCGCCATGTCCGCGCGACTCCGTGAGGGAGCCGCCTGCGCTTCAGGGGCCGGGGACCGTGGCCGCGGCCCGAGCCTGCGCCCTACCGACCGACTACGGCCGGCCGGCTACGCGGACCGTCGCGCGATCGCCGTCGCGCCGGCGAAGGTGACGCCACAGAAGAGCAGCGTCACCAGTACCGAGATCGGCAGCGCCGGGACGTTGCCGATGTTGGCTGGCGCCGCGACGTAGAGCGGCCGGCGCAGCGCCGCCATGCCGTAGGTGAGCGGATTGAGGCGCATGATCCAGCCGAGCCACCGCGGCGCGCCCGCCGCCGGGAAGAAGGCGCCGGAGAGGATCCAGATCGGCATCAGGATGAGATTCATGATCGCGTGGAAGCCCTGGGTGGACTCCATCCGCCAGGCGATCAGCAGGCCGAGGCTGGTGAGCGCGAACGCGACCCCGATCAGCACGAGCGTGGCCTCGAGCACGGCCGTGAGCGAGAGCGGGATGCCCGCGAGCGGCGCGAGCGCGAGGAAGAGCACGCCCTGCACCACCGCGAGGGTCGTGCCGCCGAGCGCCTGGCCGAGCACGATGCTGCCGCGCGGCACCGGCGCCACCAGCACGCTCTGGAGGAACCCCGACTTCCGGTCCTCGACCACGGCGATCGTGGCGAAGATCGCGGTGAACAGCAGCACCAGGCCGATGATCCCCGGGTAGAAGTACTGGAGCGCGCCCACGTCGGCCGGAGTCCCCGGCGGCCGGAAGGAGGCGCTGAAGCCGCCGCCGAGCAGGAGCCAGAAGAGGAGCGGCTGCGCGAACGCGCCGACCAGCCGGCTCCGCTGGCGCACGAAGCGGATGATCTCGCGCCACCAGAGCGCGTACACCGACGTCCACGCGGCTCGGCTCACGACGGCTCCTCCGGCGTCTCGTCCCAGAAGCGGTGGCCGGTGAGGCGCACGAACACGTCCTCGAGCGTCGGCCGGCCGAAGGTCGCCGACTCGATCTCGCCCGGAAACGCGTCCACCACCTCACGTACGAACTCGTGACCGCGCGGCAGCTCGACGCGCAGCACGCCGTCGACGAGCCGCGCGTCGCGTCCGAAGCGCTGGCGGATGCGCTCGCGCAGCCCCTCGGGGGCGGCGCTGTGGAGCAGCACGACGTCGCCGCCGATCTCGCCCTTCAGCGCCTCCGGCGTCCCCACCGCGACGAGCGAGCCGCGGTGCACGAAGCCGACGCGATCGCAGCGCTCCGCCTCCTCCATGCCGTGGGTGGTGAGCAGCACCGTCATGACTTCGGTGTCGCGCAGGTGGACCAGATACGCGATGAAGTCGCGCCGGGCGCCCGGGTCGAGCCCCGTGCTCGGCTCGTCGAGCAAAAGCAGCTGCGGCGCGTGCAGAAGGCCCTTGGCGAGCTCGGCGCGCCGCGCCAGGCCGCCCGACAGCGTCTCCACCCGATCGCCACGCCGCTCGGTCAGGCCGAGGCGCGCAAGCGCCGTCTCGCTGCGGGTGCGGAACGTCGCCGCGTCGAGACCGTAGAGCGCCGCATGACAGCGCAGGTTCTCGTCGATCGTGAGCTTGCCGTCGAGGCCGGGATGCTGGAACACGACGCCGAGACGCCGCCGGACCGCGAGCGGGTCGGCGCGCACGTCCTCACCGAAGATCGTGATCGTCCCGCTCTGCGCCGGCACCAGCGTCGAAAGCACCTTGAAGAGCGTCGTCTTGCCGCCACCGTTCGGGCCGAGGAGGCCGAAGATCTCGCCCCGACGCACGTCCAGGGTCACGTCCTTCAGCGCCTGCCGCTCGCCGTAGTGGTGCGACAGCCCGTGGATCGCGACGGCGGTCTCGACCGCCTCGTCTCGGGGACGAGCCGCGATCACCGCACGCCGCGCAACTGGGGCGCCTCCGGATTGAACAGGTACTCCACGCTGAGCCAGAGGCTGCGCGAATAGCGGAAGAAGAAGATCGGGAAGAGCGTGCCGAAGATGCTCCAGAGCACGATCTGCGTCGTCACGCTCGGCGCGAGCCAGCCGTCGAGGAGAAAGAACCCGAGCACGGTGAGGCCGACGGTCGCCGCGTAGTTCACGTAGATCGCGCCGACGAAATACCCCTGCTCGCGCTCGAACACGAGACCGCACGCGCCGCAGCGCTCGTGCATGGTGAAGAAGCCGCTGAAGAGCGGCGCCCGTCCGCAACGCGGACACAACAAGCGGAGACCGCGGTTCAGGATGGTGAGAGCTCGATGGTCGCGCATGCCGGACGTACCGTATCCTGCCACAGCGGTGGCAGCGCGACCAGCGAGCGTGCAACGCATGGAAACGAGGGGATGGAACGGTGAAACGGAGGGTGGAGGCGAGGTGGGAAGCGGGAATCGGTGGGGTCGTCGGCCCGTCGAGGAACGACCGGGCGGCGGGAACTTGACCGTGAAAAACGGTGCCTGTAGTCTGCGGCCGACGTCGCGCTCGATCACGCGACCGACGCGCTCTCGTGACGATCAACGCCCATCGCGTCAGCCCGATCGACGATCGGACGCCCTCGGTGGACTCCGGAGGCCTGGAGCAATTCCTCCGGCTCCAGGAGTCGCTTCTGAGCGGCGACGTCGGCGCGGCGCAGCTCGGCGGCCGCATCTGCCAGGGCGCGGCCGTCCTCCTACGGATGGCGTCGGCGCGGCTCGCGCTGCTCGACGGCGACCGTGTCGAGACGGTTGCCGCCTACGGCGCGACCGAGTTCCCGGCCGTTGCGCCCGGAGCCGTGCGGCAGGCCCTGGCCGAGGGGGTGCCGGCGCTCCCACACCCGGGAGGGGCGGACGAGCCTCCGAGCGTCACGATCCCGCTGCACGCCGGCGAGGTCCCCGTGCTGCTACAGCTCGTCGGGGCGCCCGCCCGGCACCTGACGGTCGACGACGTGGCCCTGGCCCGCTACGCGGCCTCCCTGGCGGCCATCGCGCTGCGTCTCGGGGCGCAGCGCGAGCGGCTCGAGCAGTCCAGCACGGCGAAGTCCGAGCTGCTCGTCGCCATGTCACATGACTTGCGGTCGCCGCTGAACGTCCTGATCGGCTATGCCCGGCTCCTCGCCGAGGACACCTTCGGTCCGTGCTCCGGCGAGCAGCGCGAGGCGCTCGGCAGCATCGAGCGCTACGCCCTCGAGCTGCTCTCCCTGCTCTCCGGCGTCCTCGACCTGGCGCGCCTCGACACGGGCCGCGAGCAGCCGCGGCGCGAGGAGTTCGCCCTCGCGGAGGTGTTCGACGAGCTGCGCGGCGGCTCGCTCGGGCGGCGCGGCGCCGAGGGCGTGGAGGTCGCGTGGCAGGTCGATCCCGAGCTGCCGCCGATCCACAGCGACCGCTTTCGCGTCCGGCAGATCCTGCAGAACCTCGTCGACAACGCCCTCCGGTTCACGGAGAGCGGCAGCGTGCGCGTGCGCGCCGACCGTGCCGCCGATGGTGTCCGTCTCACCGTGCGCGACACCGGGCCCGGGATCGCGGCCGACGACCTGCCGCACCTCTTCGAGCTGTTCCGCCCGGGCCGCGCCGGACGCGCCTCCGGCACCGGATGCGGCCTCTATCTCGTGAAACGCTACAGCGAGAGCCTCGGCGGCCACGTCGCCGTCGACAGCAGGCCGGGCGAAGGGACCTGCTTCACGATCGAGCTGCCGCTCGGCGGCTGAGTCCGGCCACACGGCACCGCAGCCGCGGCCGACGCCCCGCGCAGCCGCTCAGGGATCGACGGTCAGGACGGCGTCGCCGCCCGACGCCGTCGATGTGATGCCGGTGTCGGGATCCGTCGCCGAGATCGTCGCCGTCCCCTCCCCGACGGCCTCGACGAGGCTGCGGTTGCCATCCTGATTCGTCGGGACGGCGACGTTGAGGTCGTCGGAGGAGTAGATCACCCGCTGGGTCAGGTTCTCGTCGTGTCCGCCGGCGAAATGGCCGGTCGCGGTGAAGTTCAGGGTCTCGCCGACGTTGCGGCTCGCGGTCGCCGGACCGACCGTCAGGCTGAGCAACGGCCCGAGGACGGTCAGCGTCGCGCTGTTGGCCTGCGACGACGTGAGACCCGTGTTGGAGTCGTGCACGCTGATCGTCACCTCGCCCGGAGCGAGGCCGGTCGCGCGGCCGCGCATCCCGGCGTCGTTGCTGACCGTCGCGATCGACGGATCGTCCGAGGACCACTCGACCTTCTGCGTGTAGTTCTGCGTCGCGTCGTTCTTGTAGACCGCGAGGGCGGTGAAGTTGGCGTCCTCCCCCTGCTGCACGGTCCTGGTCGCCGGCTGGACGACCAGGCGCACGGGCGTGCCGACCGGCGTTGGTGAGCGGGTCGGCGTCGCGGTGCGCGTCACCGTGGGTGTCGGGCTCTTGGTCGGCGGCGGCGTCTTCGTCGCCGTCGGGGTCGGGCTCTTCGTGGGCGGCGGCGTCTTGGTCGGCGTCGGGGTCGCGGTGGTGGTCGGCGGCGGCGTCTGGGTGACCGTCGGCGTCGCGGTCCTGGCGGGTGGCGGCGTCTTCGTCGGCGTGGCGCTCGCCGTGAACGTGCCGGTCGGCGTCGCGGTGCGCGGCGGCGGCGGGGTCACGGTCGGCGGCGGCGTGCGCGTGATGGTGACGGTCGGCGGTATGGTCGAGGTGACCGTTGGCGTCGCGGTGAGTGTCGCGGTTCGCGTCGGCGTGAGCGTGGGGGGCACGGTCACCGTCGCGGTCCGTGTCGGCGTGAGCGTGGGGGTCGCGGTGACCGTCGCCGTGCACGTGGGCGTGAGCGTGCGCGTCGGGGCGATGGTGAGCGTCGGCGTCGCCTTCGGCGTCACGGTGCGCGGCGGGGTCGGGGTCTTCGAGGCGACCGGCGTACGCGTGCGGGTCGGGGTGGCGGGCGGCGTCTGCGTCGGCGGCGGTGTCACCGTCGGCAGGCGCGGCGTCGCCGTCCGGCCCCCGTTCGACGGGAAGACGAACGGCGTCGACGTCGGTTGCGGCACGTCCTTGAGGCCCTGAACGCACACCTCCTCCACGCCCTGTACCTCCAGCACCTGTGCGCCGAACGGCCCGTCGGCCGAGACCAGCGTGGCCGGAAGCGCCGTCTGCCGGACCGGCGTGCGCGCGAGCTTCGCGCGGTAGCAGACGAGGTGTCCGGGGGAACCGGGCGCGGACGGATCGGCACCGTTCAGATCCGCCGGTGCGCACACGCGCGTCGGCTTGCTCAGATGCAGCGTGACGGTCTCGAGCTGATCATGCGCCGTCACGTCGACCGCGCTGAACGCAGTGCCGGCACCGCGCGCCGCCTTGGCGGGATAGCAGGCGAAGGCGTTGGGGTCGGTCGAGGGCGGCGTGGAGACACCTCCGGCACCGAGCGAGACTTCGGCGCGTACGAGGACGCGGTCGGCACCACGGATGCCGAGACGGAGAGCTCCGAACTGATCCGACATCGCGTGCACGCCGGCGAGCGGTGCCGGCTGGCGGGGTACCGTGCGCGACTTGGCGGCGCGGTACGCCTCGAAGTTCGTGACCTCGTCCGCCACGCCCGAGCCGTTCACGTCGGCCGGCACGCAGAGGGTGAGCGCCTTCTTGAGATCGCGCAGGTGCTGGTCGCCGGGGGCGGCGTTGCCGAATGCGTCCAGCACACGATCAGCCAGCCGGGGAAGGAACGTCGGCAGCGGCGGCATGCCGCGCGGAGCGCGGGCCGGCTTCGCTTTGTAGCAGACGTAGTGGTCGCCCGACGGCTGCGCCCCGGCCGCGGTCGCGACCAAAAGCGCGAGCGTCGCCGCGATCCCGATGGGGGACAGCTTCACGTGCTCGGTTCCTTCGTGTGGGAGAATGGGACGCGCACCCGGGGCGGGCGTGCGAGGTCCGTGGACGTGAGGGCGCCGCGGGGGGCGCCGCGGGGGCGCTGCGGGAAACCTAGGCGGTCTGGGCGCGGCCGCCGAAGTTCTGCGACTTGATGTACTCGATCGTGCGCGTCATGCCTTCCTCGAAGCCGATGGTCGGATGGAAACTCAGCAGACGCTCCGCCTTGCCGATGTCGGCCAGGGTGTGGCGCACGTCACCGGCGCGCGACGGCGTATGGTTGCACGTGAGCTTGTGCCCGACGCTGCTCTCGATCGCGTGGACGATGTCCATGAGCGTGTAGCGCGAGCCGCAGGCGATGTTGAACGCCTCACCGCCGACGCCCGGCGCCTCCATCGCGCGGATGTTCGCCTGGACGACGTTGTCGATGTAGGTGAAGTCGCGCGACTGCATGCCGTCGCCGTGCACCGTGAGGGGCACGCCGTCGAGGGCCGCCTGGATGAAGAGCGGCACGACCGCGGCGTACTGCGAGTCGGGATCCTGCCGCGATCCGAATACGTTGAAGTAGCGCAGGCTCACCGTCTCGAGGTTGTAGAGCTTGCTGAAGATGCGGCAGTAGTGCTCCCCGGCGAGCTTCGACGCCGCGTACGGCGACACCGGCATGAGCGTCTGGTCCTCGCGCTTCGGCAGCTCCTCATTGGCGCCGTAGACCGACGACGACGAGGCGGCGACGACGCGCTTCACGCCCGCGTCGCGGCACGCCATGAGCAGCTGCAAGGTACCGGTGATGTTGACGTCGTTGGTTGCGAGCGGATTGTCGACGGAACGGGGAACCGAGCGCAGCGCCGCCTGGTGAAAGACGCCGGTCACGCCCTTCACGGCCCGCTGCACCGCCGCCATGTCGCGCAGGTCACCCTCGAGGACCTCGGCGTCGGGGATGGCGCGCAGGTTCTGCCGCTTCCCGCTCGAGAAATCGTCGAAGATCCGCACCTTGTCGCCACGGCGCAGGAGCGCCTCCGCGACGTTCGAGCCGATGAACCCTGCGCCTCCGGTTACCAGGTACATTGCCCCTCCTCCGAGTCGTGACCGACGAGAATATCCGGCGCGGCACGCGCCGGCAACGTACGATCGAGGGACTCCTGGAGGCCGCTACTCCTCACGCGAGGGCTTGCTTGCCGTCGGCCGAGCCGTCGTCGGCATCGAGTCCGGCGGCGACGTCGTCGCGTCCCTCGGCAGACCGCCCGACGGCCGCCAGCGCCTTGCGGGCGCCGTCGAGGAAGGCATTGCGCAGCTTGTAGGCGGTCGTGTGGCTGACCTGGTAGTGCAGGCAGATCTCTCCCAGTGACTGTTCGCGCTTCACCAGGGCCAACGCGAGAGCGAATCGCTCCTCGGGCGTGAGCTTTTCACGTTTCCTCATGACCTGTTGCTCCTTATCGCGCGACATCCGGTCGCACGCGCTGAAGGGTGGTGCTGTGAAATGACCCGGCTGCTGCCGGGAGCGGGAAGAAGGAGGGGAATGATCGAGCGCCGCTGCTCAGCGCAAGCTGCCGCGGCGAATCTCTTCGGGGGTGGCGGGTCGTACCGCGATCACCTTGGCGACGATGCGCAGGCCCTGCCCCGTTCCACGGGCGTTGAAATCGGCGACGACGTCGTCGCCCTCGACGGCGACGAGGGTGAACGCGAGGCGCGTCCCGTCTTTGCCGCGGAGCTCGTAACGCTCCCCGGGGACGAGCTCGAGGCTCTCCGGGAGCTGGGCGCGTGGCACGCGACGGACCAGCTCCTCGCGCCGCGCCCCGTAGCTCTCCTCTGGCGGCAGCCGGACGTCGCGGTCCTCGCCCGGCGCGAGCCCTTCCACCACGCGCTCGAGCGCGGGATAGATCTGCTCGTTGCCGTGCAGGTACGACACCGGCCCGCAGTGATCGGTCGAGTCGACGATCGTGCCGTCATCGAGCGTCGCAACGTACTCGAGGGTGACCACCGTATCTGTGGCGACGCGCATCGCGGCGTTCAGCCCACCGCCTGGCGCGACGGCGCGTCGCGGCGCAGCAACGCGCGCAAGACGTCGGGATCGCCGCCCGAGCCGCCCTTCACGATGACGGGGAGCCCAGCCGCCTCGCCGTCGCCGATGGCGCCGACCGTGACGAGCGGCGCGATCCGGCCGTAGACCGCGAGCGCGGTGGCACCGAGAGCGCCGAGCACGGCATGCGTCGTCTCGCCACCGACCAGGACGAGCGCCCGCGCGAGCCCGAGGCGCAGGACGTCGCGGGTGAGCCCGCCGAGCGCGTGCTCGACCGCGCGGCGGCCGCGGATGTCGGGCCGGGCGAGAGGCCGTGTCACGCCCAGCACCACGCTGCGCCGCTCGGCGAGCGCTGCCCGGGCGCGCCCGAACAGCTCGGCACGCTCCTCCGCGGAGAGCGCGAGCTCCGGGCGCGCAAGCACGAGGCGTTCCGCCGCGTACGCGTCGCAGACCGCGTCGAGCTGCGCCGCCGCCATCGAATGCAGGCTGCCGGAGACGATCAGCGCGGGAGCGGGGAGCACGCTCGGCACCGACACCGGCGGCAGCACCGGCAGATCGAGCGTCCGCGCCAGCGCCGCGGCCACCCCGATCGAGCCCGCCAGGCAGAGCGGCCCAGGGAGATCCAGCGCAGCGCGCACGGCGGCCAGCAAATCCGCATCGCTCTCGGCGTCGAGCACGAAGAGGTCGGCGCCGGCCCCCATGAGCGTCCGGACGCGCTCGCCGAGGCCGCCGGCCCGCAACGTGTCGAGCGCGATCAGCTCCGTCCGCCGGCGGCTCTCGCGCGCCAGGACCGCGGCGACCGACGACTCGGCGCCGACGCCCTCGGGATCCGTCGCGAACTCGGTTTCCGCGAGCGGCCGACCGCCGAACCACTGGCAGCCGCCACGCGTCACCCGTCCGACCGCCGGAATCGCCGGCGCGACGAATGCCGCCGTCGCGCCGAGCCCGTCGATCGCCGCGTCGAGCTCGGCACCGAGGTGGCCGCGAAGCGCGGTGTCGATCTTCTTCAGCAGCACGTCGACGGGGCGGCCGCGGGTCACCCGCAGCACGCGGGCGTAGGCCTCGCTGACGCGCACCGCTCGGCTCTGCGTGTTGACGACCTCGACGCCCTCGATCTCGTCGGGGCTGCCCCGCCCGTCGACCGCGACACGCACGGCGACACCCGCCGCCGCGAGCTCGGCCCCGACGTCGCATGCGCCGGTCACGTCGTCGGCAATGACCTGCAGTCCCGTCATTGCATCAGGATCGCGCGCGCCGGCGCGCCGTCGACGCCCTGGAGGTTCACGGGGAGGCACACGAGCGTGTAGTGGCCGGCGGCCACCGCTCGGAGATCCAGGCCCTCGATGATGGGCACACCGTGGCCGAGCAGCAGCTTGTGCACCGCGAAGTCCTTGCTGCCGAAGCGCTCGATCGAGAGGTAGTCGATGCCAATCGTCCGCACCCGGCGGGCGACGAGCAGCTCGGCCGCGTCATAGGTGAGGTAGGTGAACCCCTCGTCGAACGCCGGCTTCGCCCAGCGCTCCGAGTTGTCGGTCTTGAAGAGCACGATGCCGTCGGCCGGCAGGTCCTGGCCGCGCAGCGCCTCGGCGTCGATCGCGCGGCGATCGCGCAGATCGACCACGGTCGCGGGCCCGACGAAGCGGTCGAGCGGAATCTGCTCGAGCGTCGGCGCGCCGTCGATGAAGTGCGCGGGGGCGTCGACGTGCGTACCGGTGTGCGCCCCGAGCGCGAGGTGCGTGAGGTTCGCCGCGTCGCCCTTGGCGATCGCCCGCACCCGCTGCATCTCGAGCACGGGGTCGCCGGGATAGACGTGCATGCCCGGCTCCACCTTGACCGAGACGTCCCACGTCCGCCGCGTCTCGACGCCGGTCGAAAGCCCCAGCAGATGCGCCACCCGCGCCGTGTCCTCGGCGAGGTCGGCGACGTCGATCGTGTCGCGCAGGTTCTGCCCGATCGCGAGCACCCCGTGCCGCTCCAGCATGATGAGCCTGGCCTCGGGCCACGCGAGCGCGGTGTCGCGCACGAGGTCGGCGAGCAGGCGCGAGCCCGACGGCGCCTCGGGCACGACCGGCGTCGGTCCCAGGCGGACCTCCGCGGTGATCGTGACCAGGGGGATCTGCTGGTTCCGGACCGCGAAGACGATGCAATACGGCGGGTGCAGGTGCGAGATCGCCTGCACGTCGGGCCGTGCCGCGTAGACCGCGGTGTGGAGGAAGACCTCCTTCGACGCGATCAGGTCGGCGCGTCCCGCGACCTTCTCGCCCGCGAGGTTCACCAGGATGAAGTCCTCGGGCGCGCACTCGCGCAGCGACACGGCGCTCGGCGTGATGAGCACGTCGTCGCTGCCCGGGATGCGGGCGCTCAGGTTGCCGCCGGTCCCCGACACGAGCTGCCGGTCGTAGGCGACCCGGCAGTAGTGGCTCAGCTCCTCGCGCAGCGTGGTTTCGGTGGCCTTGCCCGTCAAGCGGCACGCTCCCGCCGACGTCCACCCAGCTCGGCCGCGACGCGCACGGCTTCCAGCAGGTTCAGGTGGTCGGCCTTGCCGGTGCCCGCGATGTCGAATGCCGTGCCATGGCCCGTCGAGGTGCGGATGAACGGCAGGCCGACGAGCAGGGTCACGACGTTGCCGAAGCCGAGCAGCTTCACGGCGCCGAGACCCTGGTCGTGGTAGAGCGCGACCGTCATGTCGTACATGCCCTGCTTCGTCTTGTAGAACACCGTGTCCGCCGGCACCGGGCCGATCGCGTTCACGCCCTCGGCACGGGCGCGCGCCAGCGCGGGCTCGATCTCCTCGATTTCCTCGCGGCCGAAGAGCCCGCCCTCGCCGGCATGCGGGTTCAGCGCGGAGACCGCGATGCGCGGGGCCGCGATACCCTGGGCGCGCAGCGCCTCGTGGCCGAGCATGACCTTCTCGTAGACACGCTCCTTCGTCACCTTGTCGCAGGCCTCGCGCAGCGACATGTGATTGGTGAGCAGCATCAGGCGCATCTCGCCGAGCAGCAGCACCATCGCGTAGCGCTTGACTCCGGCCTCCTCGGCGAAGATCTCGGTCGCGCCCTCGTAGTGGTGTCCGGCGGCACGCATCGCCTCCTTGTTGAGCGGGGCCGAGACGATGCCGTCGATCTGCCCGGCGAGCGCCATCTTCGCCGCCTCGCGCGTGTAGCGCACCGCCGCCTCGCCGAGCGCGGGCTCCATCACGCCCATCCGCACCGCCGCCGGATCGACGTTCCCGTAGTCGACCACCGCCACGGAGCCGTTGCGCGACGCCCCCGGACGCTCGACGGGTTCCAGCACGAGCGCCACGCGCGCCTGCTCCGCGGCCGCGCGCAACACGCGGACGTCACCGAGCACGACCGGATCGCACCATTCGCGCACGCGGGGATCGGCGAGGGACTTCACGACGATCTCGGGTCCGATGCCCGCCGCGTCTCCCATGGTGATCGCTATCGTCGGTTTGCGCATGCCGTCTCCTGTCGCCCTTCGTCTCACTCGCTGCCCGCCGCCCGCAGCACGTCGCCCGGCTCGGCCACCGCGGCGGCCGCCCCGCGCCGTGCCAGGACGGCGGCGTAGATGTCCTCGACCTGGTCGATGACCCGGTCCCAGCCGTACTCGTCCTCGACCGTGCGGCGCGCCGCGCGGCCGAGCGCCGCGCGCATGTCCGGCGCGCGCAACAGCTTCACGATCGCCTCGGCGTAGCCCCGGGCGCTGCCGTCCGCGACGACGAGCCCGTTCACCCGGTGACGAACGGCTTTCGCCGATCCCGCCGACACCACGACCGCCTTCCCGGCTGCCATGTAGTTGAGGAGCTTCATCGGGAAGCCCGACCATTCCCGCCGGGGGCAGAGCGCGACGTCGGCGATCTGCAGCAGGTCGCGCACCGTCGCGAAGTCGTCGGCGCTGACGAGCCGGACGCCGGGCCGCTCCTTCCGCAGCATGCGCGGCAGAGCGCGTGGAGCCGCGTGCGTCGCGAGCACGAGCAGCGCCTCGGGTGCCGCCTCCCGTACCCTCCCGATGCTGGCGAGCAGGAGCTCCAGGTTCTGATAGCCATCGAGGTTGCCCGTGTAGAGGAGCACCGGCCCCGCGCCGATGTCGAAGCGGCGCCGGATGGCAGCGAGCTCCTGCGCCGTCCGCGCCGGAAACTCCTCGGGCGCGCCGCCGGGCGCCACCACGTCGACCGCGCCGACGCCGCGCGCGCGCAGGAAGCCGACCAGCTCGCCGCAGATGGCGATGCAATGATCGGCGCGGCGCGGCACCTCGCGATCGACGAGCCCGCCGAGCGCTCGCGCGACACGGCGGGCGAGCCGTCCACGGAAGTAGGTCGGCAGCTCCTCCGCCAGCGCGTTGTGGCTGTGGTAGATGAGCGGCACGCCGGTCACCCGGCTCGCCGCCAACCCCACCAGCGCGGCCTCGTAGTTGTGCGCATGGATGATATCGATGCGCTCCTCGCGCACCGTGCGCACCAGGGTCGCACACAGGGCGAGGTCGAGCACGATCTTCGACGCGCGCGGCCCCGAGCCGAGGGCGCGGCAGCCGGGGATCGGCCGGATACGGCGCAGCGGGACGCCGGTGAGCGCGTTCTCGAGACCCTCGGCGTACGCGACGACGACGACGTGATGTCCGCGTGTCTGCAAGCCCTGCGCGAGGCGGCGGATCAGGAGCTGCGAGCCCTGAAGCGTCGGAAACGGGCACGCGGCGACGACCGCGACGCGTGGCGCGCCCGGGCTCACGCGCGCCCCTCGAGGTAGCCGAGCGCGGCCAGCCGGCGCCACAGCTCGTCATCGCCTCGCGCCGCGCTCGCGTCGAGCGGCCCGGGTTGCGGCGCGTCGGCTTCGCCGGCACCGATCGTGAGCTCGCCCGCGACACCGGGCAGCAACCGGCCGTCCATCCACGACGGCACGGCCAGACCCGCGAGGTGCAGGACCGTCGGCGCGACGTCGACGATCGACGCACCGACCCGACCGCCCGCCGCAACGTCCGGACCCGCGAGCGCCCAGATGCCCTCGGCGCGATGGCTGCCGTTCATGCCGCCGCCCTTCCCGGCCACGTACTCCTCGGGGCGGAGCGTCCGTACGCTCGCGCTCGCTGCCTCGTCGCTCGGCAGGCACACGTACGAGTATTCGCTCTCCGTCTCGAGCTCGAGCACGAGATCGGGGGCCTCGCCGACGTGCGCCCCGGCGTAGAGCGCGTCGCGGCGATGGACCGCCCGGACGATGCACCGGCCGGTCGACGGATGCTGCCACGCGAGCAGCCGCTCGCTGAGCATGCGCGTCGTCGCGTCGTAGGCCTCGGGCGCGACCGCGCCGAGCGGCTCGCGGCCGCGCACGTTCAGCCAGATGCTCGGCGCGTAGTTGAGCTCCTCCGAGAATGCCAGCGAATGCTCCATGTCGATCGCACCGAAGCGCGACCACCCCTCGAGCCGGCGCGCCAGCTGGCGGCCGCTCCGGCGCACCGCCCGCTCCTGCCAGCCCCGCGGCATGCGACGAAGCGCGACACGCCGCGCCCCTCGGACGGCGCGCGCCGGCAGCCCGCGCACGCCACGATGGAAGCGCAGCAGGCCCTCGTCGGCGAGCCAGCGGTTCAGGTGCAGCACGGTGGTGCCGGCGCCGCCGAAGCCGTGGTCGGAGGCGACCAGCATCGTCGCACCCGCCGGTAGATCGTCGACGACCGCGCCGAGCGCCGCATCCAGCCGGCGATAGACCTCACGCAGCGCCCCGCGATGCCGTTGCATGCGCGCAGGATCGAAACGCGGCGAGCGCGGGTCGGCGAACATCCAGAAATGGTGGCTCGCCGTATCGGCCTCGCCGAAGAGCACCATCACGACGTCCCAGCGCTCGCGCGCAAGCACGTAGCGCGCGAGGTCGCGCTTGCGCTCGATCGCCGCGAGGATGCTCGGCAGCGCGCGATCGTGCCATCCCGGCCCGATGCGCAGCTCCTGGAAGTCGGTGATCGTGTACGGCCCGACCGCGGCCCGCATCTCGTCGTAGAACGCCCGCGGGTGGACGAACGATCCGTCGATGCCGGTCGCGACCGGGCTGTCGAAGCCACCGACCATGATGCCGTTCACCGGCTCGGGTGGGTACGTCGTCGGCACGCCGAGGACCGCGACCCGCCGTCCGGCCTCCGAGAGCAGCTGCCAGATCGTCGGGACCCGGCGGTCGCGGCTGGAGACGAAGGCGATCTCGTAGGTGCCGGGAACGCGCCGCGTGAAGTCGAAGATGCCGTGCTTCCCGGGATTCACCCCGGTCATGAACGACGACCACGCCGGGAAGGTCACGGGCGGTATCGTCGAGCGCAGCACGCCCGACGTCCCACGCGCGACGAGCCCGCGCAGCACCGGCATGTCGCCGGCTTCCATGAAGGGCCCGGCGAGATCCCAGGTCGCTCCGTCGAGGCCGACGATGGCGATCACGCCACGCTCACTTGACGTAGCCGAGTGCCCGGAGGCGCTCCTCGGTGGCGCTGTCGATCGCCGTCTCGTGGCCGCCGACGGCGGCGATCACCGCCTTGTTCTTCACGACCTCGAGGTGCGCCGCGAGCGTCGCCGCCTGCTGCGTCTCGGCCACGGCCAGATCCTGCTTCTCGTGGGGGTCCTGCTGCGTCTGGAACAGCTGTCGCGGCGGCAGGCCCCGCGGGTTGCGGGGATTGGCCTCGATCAGCTTCCACCCGTCCGCGCTACGGTACGACTCGAGGACGTTGCCTTCGAGGTCGGATTCCGCGAACGAATGGTCGCGCGGCGCCGGCGCTCCCGCGCTCAGCACGAGCGCCCGCCCGACCATCGCTTGCGGCACCGGTGCGTTGGCCGCGGCAAGGATCGTCGGAGCGATGTCGACGCTTCCGACCATCGCGTCGTTGACGATACCGGACGGGCCGCCGCGCGGCGCCTTCACGATGAGCGGCACCGTGATCTGCTCGTCGTAGAGCGTCTGGCCGTGCCACCAGCCGCCGTGCTCGCAGAACTCCTCGCCGTGGTCGGCCGTCAACACGATCATCGTCTTGTCGTACAGCCCGCGCGCCTTCAGCTGCTCGAAGAGCCGTCCGATCTGCCCGTCCATGTAAGCGACCGCGCCGTCGTACGCTGCCCGGTAGCGGCCGGCTTCCGCGGCAGCGGGATTGGGATTCGCGACCCGCGCCAGCGCCTCGCCGTTGAAAGGATGGGTGAAGTACGGATCGTGCGCGTCCATGTAGTGCAGGAACATGAAGAACGGCCCCTCGGAGCCGTGCGCCGCGATCCATTCGAGCCCGCGATCGGTCACCACCTCCGCAGGCTGGTAGTAGTTCTCGACGTGCTTGTAGCGTGAGAAGTAGCGCTCGCGCATGAGCCGCAGCTGGTTGTAGAGCGCCAGCTGCGCCGCGGAGTCCGTCGCACCGAAGAAGAAGTCGGGCTCGAGAAAGACGTAGTCGTCGAAGCCCTGCTGGAAGTTGAAGAGCGGCGCGACGTTGATGTTGTTGGCGAAGCCGATCGTCCGATACCCGGCGGCCTGCAGCACCTCGGGGAGCGTCGTGACCGCGTCGGGCAGCGCGTCCGATTTGTGCACGGCGCGGTGCGACGACGGATAGAGCGACGTCAGGATGGTCGCCACCGAGGGACGCGTCCAGGACGCTTGCGCATACGTATGCGCGAAGCGCGTCCCGTCGGCGGCCAGGCCGTCGATACCCGGCGTCTTGCTGACGTCGTACCCGTAGCACGACAGATGGTCGGCGCGCAGCGTGTCGAGCATCAGGAGGATGACGCTCGGCCCCGTCGCCGTCCCCCGCGACGCCACCGGCGAGTGGACGACCGCGCGCTGCGGCCCTACCGCCCGCATCGCCGCGGCGCTGGCGGCGCCGCCGGCCGCGAGCAGCAGAACGGCCATGACCGGCGAGGTCGCGAGCCCCTCACGCCGGCCGAGCATGCGTAGTATCGCGAAGGCCAGGACCGCGAGCACGACCGCCGCCGCCAGCGAGCCCAGCTGGAACATCACCGGGGAGATGGCCTTGCCGTCGAAGGTCTCGTGCAGGACGTCACGGAAGACCCGGAACCGTCCGATGATCGTCACGAGCGCGCTGAACGAGAGCGCGCCGGCGATCGCGTACGCGACGGCGCCGCTGCGCGCCCCGAGGAGGCGCAGCGCGATGCCGACGAGCAGTCCCGCCCCGAGGCCCGCGAGGCCGTAGAAGACGAACGCGAAGTAGAGGATCCCGGGATCAGCGCCGAGATGGCGCTCGACGATCACCAGGAGGGACTCGCCCAGTCCCACGACCAGCGCCATCAGCGTGGCGCCGGCAATCGCGCTCGCGACCGGTCCCCGCCGGCCCTCTGCCGGCATCAATCGGGAAACTCGCGCGCGAGGTCATCCGCGGTATGCGTCGCGCGGACCCCCTTCGGCGAGATCTTGAAGACGTCGGCCGCCTTCCAGTGGAGGTAGCGGTTCTGCTCCAGCCACTCCACCTGCGGCGCCAGGACCTCGTACGGCTCTCCGAGCTGCCCCGCGAGGTGCTGGCGCGTGTGCAGGAACGGCATCTCCTTGTTGCTCTCCTGCGCGTGCCGGTATGCGGTCAGAAGCCGGCGTCGCAGTGCGTTCTCCGCGCTCATCCCCGTTCCCTCGCGCGCCTCATAGACGAATGATGTTGCCGCCGATGAAGTCCCGCAGCGCGTTGCGCGTATCGACGATGATCGGCGCCAGATGGACGATCTCCGAGTAGTTGTAGGCGCTGTGGTCGGTGAGCAGCACCACGCAGTCGGTCCCCGCTTCGAGCGCCTCGCGCACCGGACGGCCGCTCAGCTCGATGCCCTCCTCGTGAATCTCCGGCACGAACGGGTCGCTGTAGGACAAGTTTGCGCCCTTGTCCATGAGCATCTTCATGACGTGCAGTGACGGGCTCTCGCGAATGTCGTTGACGTCGCGCTTGTAGGCCACGCCGAGGATATGGACGCGGGCGTTGCGCACTGCCTTGCAGTCGTTGTTGAGCGCGTCCGCCACCTTGTCCACGACGAACTTTGGCATCGACTCGTTCACCTGGCCCGCCAGCTCGATGAAGCGCGGCTCGAAGCCGTTCATGCGCGCCTTCCAGCCGAGGTAGAACGGGTCGATCGGAATGCAATGCCCGCCGAGGCCGGGACCGGGGTAGAACGGCATGAAGCCGAACGGCTTGGTCGCGGCAGCGTCGATCACCTCCCAGACGTTGATGTTGAGCTTGGCCGACATGAGGGCGAGCTCGTTCACGAGGCCGATGTTGACGCTGCGGAAGGTGTTCTCGAGGAGCTTCACCATCTCCGCGACCCGGGTGGAGGACACCGGGATGACCGTCTCGATACTCTGCTCGTAGAGCGTCTTTGCGACCTGCGTGCAGCGCGCCGTCACCCCGCCGACGACCTTCGGGATGTTGCGAGTGTTGTACTGCTTGTTGCCCGGATCGATGCGCTCGGGCGAGAACGCCAGGAAGAAGTCCTGCCCGACCTTGAGCCCCGACTCCTGGAGCTGCGGCAACACCAGCTCCTCCGTCGTGCCCGGGTAGGTCGTCGACTCGAGGATGATCAGCTGGCCGGCGCGCAGATGCTTCTTGATCTCGGCGACGGCCGCGATGACGTACGCCATGTCCGGATCCTTGGTCTTCCGGAGCGGCGTCGGCACGCAGATGTTGATCGTGTCGAGCTCGTGCATCGCGCTGAAATCCGCCGTCGCCTTGAGCCGTCCCGTCGCGACGAGCGACGCGATCTCTTCCGACGACGTGTCGACGATGTACGACTGGCCGTTGTTGATCGCGTCGACCTTGCGGGTGTCGACGTCGATGCCGACGGCGTTGAAGCCGGCGTGCGCGAACTCGATGGCCAGCGGAAGGCCCACGTAGCCGAGACCAATGACCCCGGTGCGGGCCTTGCGCTCACGAATCTTATCAATGATTTCCACTTACTTCCTCCGGAAAGGCCGTGCGACGATCTCCGCCACCAGCATATGCGAGGGCAACGATCAGATGTAGCCCAGATCTTCGAGGCGCTTCGCAACCTCCTCCTCTTCCTCGGGCGAGTAGCCCTCGGTCGATTCCGGGGTCACCGGGGGTTGCTCGGCCGGCTCGTCCGGCCGCTTCGGATTTCCGCTCATGCGCGTTCTCCCTGTCGGTGTTCGGATCCGCGCTCGCAATGCTGGAGCGCGTCGAGGATGCCGGCACGATGCCGGTCGAGGTTGCGGCCGATGAAGACGGCCTGATTCTCGGTGCGGTCGGCGGGCAGCTTGAGCCACGCGATCTCGACCCGCCCGCAGGTGACGTTGAAGAGGCAGTGCCAATCGCGGCCGACCAGTCGGACGATCCCCTTGGCGCGGATCACGTCGTCGGGCAGCTTGGCGAGCATGCGCTCGAAGGCGGGCTGATCGAGCTCGGCGTGGCTGCGGTAGAGGAATGACGTGAACGCGTCGCGATGCAGGTGCTCCGAGGTGGCGCGCGGCGCGGCCGCCGCCTCGCGATAGGTGGCGACGCCGGTCGCGAAGAGCACCTCGGAGTCGATCGCGCCGCGCAGGGTTCGCAGGCGGAGCGCCCGCGGGTTCAGCTTGCGGAGCCGGCGCTCGACCTTGGCGAGCTGGTCATCGCCGACGAGGTCGATCTTGTTCACGACCAGGAAGTCCGCCGCGGTGATCTGCGCCGTCGCCACCTCCGCCTCCTTGAGGAAGCGCTCGACGTTCAGCGCATCGACCACGGTGATGACGGCGTCGAGGTTCAGGCCCGCGCTCTTCACCCGGTAGGCAAGCGGCTCGGGATCGGCGAGCCCCGTCGACTCGATGATGATCAAGTGCGGGTGGACGGTCTCGATGATCTCCTGGATCGCGAGGTCGAACCGGTATTCGTCGATCGAGCAACAGATGCAGCCGCTCGAGAGCTCGACCATCTTCTCCACGTAGTTCAGGCCGGTGACGACCTGACCGTCGATCCCGACCTCGCCGATCTCGTTGACGACGAGCGCGACCGGCTTGCCCTTGAGGCCGTGGTCGAGCACGTGCCGCAGCAGCGTCGTCTTGCCGCTGCCGAGGAAGCCGGTGACGATGTCGACCGCGACGTGGCGCACGGCGTCTCCTAGGCGGGCAGCAGCGACCGGCCGACCATGTCGGCCGGGACCGGGAGCCCGAAGTGCGTCAGCAGGGTCGGTGCGACGTCGTAGATCGACACGTCGGGAAGCCTGCCCGTGAGCGGCACCGGCCCTCCCGGCGACGACAGCACGAAGATGCCGAACCAATCATGGTTGGCCTCGTCGGGACCGGTGTCGTTCTCGAAGGTGTAGATCGAGTCCATTCCCACGGCGCCGACCGAGCGCCAGCCGAGGTCACCGAAGTAGACGATCAGATCAGGCGCGACGCCGTTCACCTGGCGGTAGATCTCCTCGGGACGGAAGGCGCGTGAGCCGATGTTGCGGCCCTTGTCGTCCGTGATGGCCTCGATGGCCGCGACCAGATCGTTGCGCACGCGCTCGTAGTCCTTCGGATCGACGATGCCCTCGGGCTCGCGGCCCTTCACGTTCATGAAGCAGCGGCCGTAGTAGCCACCGTCGCCCCAGGCCTTGGTGCGCGACCAGTCGATCGCGACCTTGCCGATCGGCGTCGGCGTGGTCGGCGGGTCTTTCAGCGTGAGATAGCCCTCGCGCATCAGCCACTGGTTGAAGCAGATGCCGCCCTCCATCCGCTTCGAGCCGTGGTCGGAGACGACGAGCACGAGCGTGTCGGAGGGAACCAGCGCCAGGAGCGACTTCAACTCGCCGTCGAGGTAGCGATAGTAGTCGCGGATCGACTGCTCGAAGGGATTGCCGGGCTCGTACTTGTGGTGCTCGGGATCCATGTAGCTCCAGAAACCGTGGTGGATCCGGTCGAGCCCCATCTCGACGAGCATGAAGTAGTCCCACTCGCGCGTCGCGATCATGTGGCGCGCAACGGCCCAGTGCTTGCGCGTCTTCTCGTAGACGCGCTGGAGGAGGGCCTCCTTGTGCGGCGTGCGGAAGTCGTCGACGTCGAGGACGTAGCCGTCGGCCACCTTCTCGACCTCCGCCTTCAGGCTCTCGGGGTAGGTGTACTGCGCCTTGGTCGACGGCGTGAGGAAGCAGGTCACCATCTCGCCGTTCAGCGGCCGCGGCGGATACGTCTGCGGCACGCCGAGGACGATCGACCTCTTGCCGGCCTCGCCGAGGATGTCCCAGAGACGCGGCTCGCGCACCAACGCGGAGTTCGCGAAGGCGTAACCGTCGTACGAATGGTCCTTACGGTTGCGGAATCCGTAGAAACCGAGCTGTCCGGGATCCTTGCTGGACATCATCGACGTCCACGCGGGCACCGTGATCGGCGGATTGGTGCTTTCGAGACGCCCATGGGCGCCGCGCTCGATGAGCGCCGACAGGGTCGGCATCTCCTTCCGGAAGACCTCGAACATCAGCTTCGGCGGCGCCGAATCGAGGCCGACGACCAGGACCTTCTGCGTCAACGGGAACGATCCTCCAACAGTAGATTCGACGGGAGAGGACTCGTGGGCCCGTCGGGTCACCCGGGGCGATGCGTGCGGAAAGCGTCAGCGACGATAAAACGTTTCGTCCGGGACCGCAATGCGGGATTTCGCAGCGTCTGTGTGCCGCGATCCACGCATGCGCGGTGCTATGCGGCGCGCCCGCCCGCGAGCCGTGCCACCATGCCGCGCGCCGTATGGACCATGTCCGTGATCTCCGTCGGCCGCGGCACCAACATCTCGGTGACCGGGACACCGGACTCGCGGACGAAGGCGACCAGCAGCACGCAGGCGGCCGTCCCGTAGGAGATGCCGTTCGCGAGCGCCGCCCCCATGATGCCGTAGCGCGGGATCATCACCCAGTTGAGCGCGACGTTCAGCACGACCGCGATGCAGGCGGCGACGATGTTGATCTCCTGGCGGGCGCGGCTCGTGAAGTAGCGGGTCAGGAGCTGATACAGGCCGGACGGCAGCATGCCCGGGAGGAGGACGAGGAGCGGCCTCACCATGCCCGGGTAGTCGCGGCCGTAGATGCGCGGCAGCTCCGGCGCGATGATCGCCAGGACGACGACGCCGATCGCCAGGATGAAGAGCGTGTGACGGCAGACGCGGGTCGTCGCGGCGTGCGCCTCGCGGTCGTGCAGGCCGGCCAGCCGGGGGAACATGACCGTGCCGACCGCGTCGGCGATCTTGTCGAGGAGGCCGCCCAGGTTGACGGCGACCGCATACAGGCCGACGTCGGCGGGTGTCAAAAAGAACGCGCACATGAACTGGTCGATCCGCAGGTGGAGCGTCGCGGCCAGGGTCTGCACGTACGACTTGCGGCCGAACGCGAGCATGCCGCGCGCGAGCTTCCCCTGCCAGCGGAGGTGCAGCGGCGCCTCGCGGTGCACGCGCACGATCATCCAGCCGGTCATGAAGATCTGGATCGCGACCTGGACGTACACCGCGCCGGCGACGCCCATGTGCAGCACGATCAGCGTGACGATCAGGCCGATCAGGCTCAGCACGTTCGGCGCGATCTGCCGGATGTTGTACTCGCGGAAGCGCTGTTGCGCCTGCGCCACGCCGAGCAAATAGAACTGCAGCAGCATGAACGGGATCAGGAAGAGCGACGGCAGCAGCAGCCCCGGCGGCGCCTCCTTCAAGAAGCGCGCGAGCAGCCAGTCGCGCCACATCCAGCACACCCCGACCGCAAGTCCGCCGGAGACGACGGCGATCCAGACCGAGTTCGACGCGACGTCGGAGGCGGAGGCGCCGCGTCGCCGCATGTAGTAGACGCTCGCCTGCGGGATCCCGAGCTTCACGAAGTTCGAGAGCACGAGCGGCATCAGCATGAGGATCTGCAGCGTGCCGCGCCCGCTGGCACCGAGCCATCGTGCCATGATGACGCCGTTCACGACGCCGACGGCCATCATCGCGACCTGGCCGCCGAACACCTGGACGGAGTCCAACGCGAACTTGGCGCTGCGCGTCGGCTCGGTCTCGTGGACCTTCATGCGTGTCCGTCCGTGCGCGCCACCGCCGGCGTCAATCGATAGAGGGCGCCGTCCGGCGTCTCGCCGATCTTGTCGGCGCCCGCCACGAGCTCGTCCCACAGCCGCACGACGCGCTCGCCGACGGGGTTCGCGGCGCGCTTCTCGACCTCGGCCTCCCGCACGACGTGCGTGACCCCATATTGCTGCAGCGCGGTGACGAACTCGTCCAACGTCGTGATCTTCCGATAGTCGATGGCGTCCTGTTCCAGGGGGCTCGCGAGCGTGAAGCGCCGGTCGAGATAGTAATACGGATGGGGGATCATGCCGAGCACGAGAACGTTGCCGTCGCGTGGCACCTTCGCATCGACCAGCGCCGCGAGGGCATAGCACTTTTCGTTGCGGCGGAGAAATTCCTCGCGCGTCATGCGCCCGACGGCGACGCGCGCGCTGTCCGGCCAGAGCGGCCGCAGCACCCTCAGCGCGAGCCCCGCCTGCGCCAGCACGGTGACGGTGAGAAGCGCGGTCACGGCACGCGCCGCCCGCGGACCCCAGAGACCCACTCGCCGGACGGCTTCGACCGCGACGACGAGCAGGAGCGGCACCGCCGGATGCACGTAGCGCGGATGGGCCCACATGAAGAGCGTGACCGGCGCCGCGTACGCCACCGCAAGCCCGGCGAGCAGCCACGCCTGCGGTGAGCGGCGCAGCAGCAGGAGGCCCGGCGCGAACGCCAGCAGGAACGGGCCGAGGTCGTAGGCGGAGCGTCCGACCTCCTCGAACGATTGCGGCGCCATCGTCGCATCCCAGGGAAACCGCAGCGTCTGCCAGACCGAGCGGTACGCGTGTCCGCCACGGCGCGCGGCCTGGGTCTCGCGGTAGGCGTCGTAGTAGGCGTCGAGACCCTTCGCCGCGTCGGCGCTCCAGTTGCGTCCGCCGAAGACCCCGTAGCCGAAGGGAAAGACCGGATTGCGCGTCTCAATGGCGTTGCGGAGGTAGCAGGGCGACGCCACCAGGGCGGCGACCAGCCCGAATCCGACGACCGTCGCGAGCCCGCTCCCGAGCGCCGCCGTGCCGCCGCGCCGGAGCACGTGCGCAAGCACCGCGACACCGAGCAACGCCGGCACGAGGAGGCCGATCAGCTTCGTCCCGGCGGCGAATCCCGCCATGACGGCGGCGAGCGCAAGCCATGGTCGTGCACCCGAGCGGCGCCAGGCGAGGAGCGCGATCACCGCGAGCACCGCGTACGCCGTGAGCGTGAACTCCACCCACGCGCGGATCATCAGCGTCGCGGTCAGCGGCATGGTGACGAAGAGCAGCGCGGCCCAGACGCCGGTCTGGCGCGAGAAGGCGCGCCGGCCGAGCGCGAATACCGCGAGCGCGAGCAGCACCCCGAACGCGTCGTTCAGCAGGCGCGCAAGGACATCGCCGCGCAGCACGAACGCCGCGGTGAAGAGCATGTTCATGAGGTACTGGAGGTACCCCCAGAAGCTCCACGGGGTCGCAACCAGGCGATGCGCGTCGGCCCAGAGCCGCGGATAGACGAGCTGGTACTTCGTCTGGTCGCCGCCGACCGGCGGCGCGAAGACCATGACGACCTCGGCCGCGACCAGCAGTGCGGCGAGCCCGAGGCCGAGCCGTTCGCTACGGCTCGGCGGCAGGTCGCGCCAGCGTCGCACGCCCTGGAGCGCGCCGCCGAACGCGGCGACGATCTCGCGCCACGTGAGTGCGGCGGCCGCCGCCAGCAGGGCGACCAGCGCCGGCCGGCCGAGCATACCCGCCAGGCCGAGCGCCAGCGTCGCGTAGGCGAGGAGCCCGAGGCCGAGCGCCGTCGCGAAGAGCCCTTCCTCGAGCCCGCCCTCGAATGGCACGGCCCGCAGGCACCGGCGCCCGACGCCGAGGGCGATCACCAGGAGCCCCGCCAGGATCGCCAGGTCGGCCATTACCGCAGATACCCGAGCGCCCAGACGCCGTAGACGAGGGTGGCCCAGCCGACGAGCGCGACGACGCCCCAGAGCGGAGGCCGCTCAATAGACATACGGGATGACACGATAGGTGCGGCGCGCGTATTCGGCGTACTCCGGAAGGCGCTCCGCGAGCGCGTGCTCCTCGACGCGAAGCCGATGGAGCAGTACGGCCGCGAAGAGCAGCGCGAGGAGCGCGCTCAGCTTGGCCCCGAGAGTCCACGGCGCCCCGGCCGCCATCGCCAGCTCAGCGGCGTACATCGGGTGACGCAGGCTCGCGTACGGCCCGTGCACGACGAGCCGGGCGGGCTCGCGCGGCGCGACCAGCGGCGAGAGCTGCAGCCCGAGGGCTCCGCCCGCGACGCGATAGCCGACGACGCCGGCGAGGAACACGAGCGCACCGACCAGCTGGCCGAGCCCCGCGGGGCGGCCGCGCCACCACCATTCCAGCGGCGAGGCCACGAGCAGCGCGTAGAAGACGCGGTGCTGCCAGCGGACGAGGCGGACGTCGCGCTCGCTCGCGACGAGCCCACCCCGCGCGTGCTGCGGCGTCCCGTAGCGCACGAAGAGGGCCGCGAGGAGGCCGAGGTACGCAACGAGCGGCCAGGCGCGGATCAGGCGGGATCCTCCTCTGCCTGCTCCTGCAGATCGACGACGCCGGAAGGATCGCCGGAACGGTCGCGGAGCCACTCGGAGAGGCGCACGGTGGCGACCGCCGCGCCGGCCCAGAGCGCCTCGTGCGTCAGCACGACGACCGTCGGCCACGCGAGGATGCTCTGCACGAAGCCGAGCCGGGACCGCCCGTCGATCAGGATCTCGCCGAAGATCGTGAGCGGTGAGATGTAGTACGCGTCCGAGAGCGGCCAGAAGAACTGCGCGCCGGCCGGGCCGCGCTGGTCGATGGTGAAGGCGTCGACCAGGAGGTGCGAGGCGTATGCCGCCGTGCAGAGGAGGAACGCCGGCCGCCAGTCGTCCCACCGGCGCCACCAGGCGACGGTGGCCGCGACGAGACCGAACACGAGCGCCGCGAGCACGGTGTGGGAGATGCCACGGTGGAAGGCGCCGGGCCGGCCGGCGACGAAGCCGACCAGGAAATCGACGTCGGGGAGGTTGCCGATGGCCATGAAGGCCAGCGCGCGCGCCGTCCCGGCCCACGGGGTGCGGCGCCGATCGAGGCGCTGCACCAGATACCCCGCGGTGGAATGTACGATCGGGAGTCCCATCACCACTCGCGCGCAGAACGCGCGACCGCCCTACCCTCTCAGCTCATGCCCCCCGCGCGGCGCTCGACGCGCTCCGCCGAGCGGACCGGCTCGACCGCGCGCAGGCGCGGCTGCTTCTTCCGCAGCATGAAGCGCTTCTTCAGCAGGAAGAAGAGGTTATAGAGGCCGTCGCGCCAGATGTTGAGCTTCGACTCGCCGATGCGCTCGCCGTAGTAGATCGGGATCTCGATGGCGCGCACGCTCGGATGGGTGAAGGCCTCGATCTTGATCTCCTCGGAGAGGGCCATGCCGTTGCTGGTGAGATCGAGGTCCTCGAGGATCTCCTTCTTGAACATCCACATGCCCGACTGCGAGTCGACGATGAACTTGAAATAGAGCGCCATCATCGTGCCGGACAGGATGGCGTTGCCGAGGAGACGGATCGGGCTCTTCGTGTCGCCCTGCTTCGAGTACCAGCGCCGGGCCGTGATGAAGTCGACCTTCTCCTCGAGCATGACGTAGAGGAGCAGCGGTATGCTGTCCGGTGGGTAGGTGCCGTCACCATCCATCGTGATGATGATGTCGCCCTTCGCTGCGGCGTAGCCGGCCTTGTGGGCATACCCGTAGCCCTTACGGCTTTCGGGAATGACGCGCGCACCGTGCTCGGCCGCCACCTTGGCGGTGTTGTCAGTCGAGCAGTTGTCGACGCAGACGACCTCGTCGACGATCGCGGGCATCTGATCGAGCACGGCGACGATGCCGTCTTCCTCGTTGTGGCAGGGGATCACGACGGAGATGCGTTTGCCCTTGTACATGGAGCCTCCAAAGTGGGCCGTTGGGAGCGGCCGCGGGGTCAGGGTGGCGGCGGAGATGCAGCTGCCGCGGGAAATGCCTGTCGGCGGTGTGCGGTGACTTCGTCTAGAGCCGGGCCTCGTCGGTCGGCTTGATCGCACCGTTCGGGTGCGCGGAGCCGTTCAGCAGGGTCGCGTTGTGCTGCTGGATCGCGCCGTTGATGCAGGCGTGGCCGTTGCCGGCCTCGGCGTGCGCCAGCACCGCGGACTCGGGGCGCTTGGCACCGGTGAGCTTGCGGAACGCCTTGCGCATCTTCAGGCTGCCCCACTCGCGCAGGATCTTCGGCATCATGCGCGGGTTGAACAGGATGTTGACGGTCAGGAAGCATTCGTAGGTGCAGAAGCACTTGGTGTCGCGGATGAACTTGCGGGCCTCGTCGGCCTTCTTGCCGTACCAGATCTTCTTGAAGTCGTAGTCGTTCTCGCGCACGTTGCCGAGCTTGCGGTCGATCAACAGCTCGCAGGGGTAGATGTCGCCGTTGGCGAACATGCAGGCGCCGAGGCTGCCGGCGTAGCACGGGATCTGGTAGGTGTTGGTCTTCGCGATCTCGGCGATCAGGCGGTGGCGCACGATGCGCTTCGCGTTGATGATGTCGGCGAACGGGAACGTGTCGTAGCCCGAGAGCGCGCCGCTCTTCATGTCCTTCTCGATCAGGTCGGCGTACTCCTCGTAGCGCTTCACGTCGAAGAACTTCGCGATCGACTCCTTCGGGCTGCCGCGGGTGAGCAGGGTGAAGACGTTGTCGACCTCGAGCTCGCGTCGGAAGTACGCGTAGTTCTCCATCAGGTGCTTGTCGTTGTGCGACGACACCGTGGTCTCGACGTTGACGTTGAGCTTCGGGTAGTGCTTCGAGAGCTTCTTGAGCTCCCGGTAGGTCGCGATCGAGCGCTCGAAGAGCCCCGGGAAGACGCGGATCTCGTCGTGCAGCGCGCCGACGCCGTCGAGCGAGACGTCGATGCCGAAGTCGAGATCCGGGCACGACTTCAGCACGTCCTCGACGATCTTCAGCGTGCGCGAGGTGGTGCTGCCGTTCGTCGGGATGCCGACGTTCCGCACGCCGGTGTTCTTGTAGAAGATCTTGACGATCTCGCCGATGTCCTTGCGCAGGAACGGCTCGCCGCCGGTCGGCAGGAGGAACATGAGGCTCTTCCCCATGCTCGCGGTGACCTTGTCGACCTCCTCGAGCGAGAGCTCCTTGCGCTTGAACTCCATCGTGGGAGTCTCCCATCCGGGATGGGCGCCGTCGGCGAGGAGGCAGTGCTTGCACTTGGCGTTGCAAGCGTCGGTGATGAAGTAGACCATGTACACCGGCATGGCGCCCTTCTTCGACACCATGTTCTTGCCGTGGCGCAGGTAATCCAGGTAGCCCATCTGGGAAATCCTCCTAGTACTTCTTGCCAGCGATGAAGGTCGCGATGCCGTAGGCGCTGCCGAGACCCGCCGTGAACAGCTCGACGAGGAGCAGTCCCGCGCCGAGCGCCCCGACGGCCATCCCGCCGTGAAGATGAAGCAGGCGCAGGAATGGCCTGTTTAGCACAAGAATGGCGCAAATTGCGATAATCGTTCCGACCAGGAGGCCCTTGCTCCCCATGATCGCGGCCAGGCACAGCAGCAGCACGGCCAGCCCCACCAGGGGGACGCTCACGATGTAGCCGGTCGGCACCGAGGTGTCGTTGCTCCCAATGGTGTCGGCCCGCTTCCGCAGCTTCAGACGGGCGAGCGACATCGAGCGCAGGAAGTCTACGCGCAGCAGGCTGCGCAGGTCGTAGCCCTTGACGTGCTCGACCTCGAGCTCCGGCAGCACCCGGATCCGGTAGCCCTGGCGGGCGAGGGTCTGGCCGAAGTCCGTGTCCTCGACATTGGGATCCCTATAGTTGAGGTCGAAGCCCCCGGAGTCGAGGAACGCCTGCCGGCGGATGGCGGCCGCCGTCGTGTAGAAGAGCGGCACGTCCTCCCCGGCCCGCCGAACGTACGTGTAGTACATCCACAGGTTCTTGTAGCGGCTGCAGATGTTGCGGAAGCGCATCGCCGGCGCCTGCACGGCGATGACACCGTCGAGCGTCGGATCGGCGGCGAACGCCTCGCTCAGCCGGCACAGCGTATCGGGGCGCACCATCACGTCCGAGTCGACGAAGAAGAGCACGTCGCCCGTGGCCTCGGCGACGCCCTTGTTGCGCGCGCCCGCCGGACCGAGACGTCCCCCGCTCGGAATCACGCGGCAGCCGGCCGCGGCAGCGATCTCCCGCGAGCGGTCGGTCGAGCTGTCGTCGACGATCAGGAGCTCGTGGGCGGTGCGCTCGCTGGCGCGCAGCGCCGCGAGGCACTCCCCGAGCAACCGCTCGGCGTTGTACACCGGCATGATGACCGAGATGCGCGGCGCCTCGGAGGGCTCGCCACCGGTCTCGTCGCGTCGTCCCGGCATGCTCATTGCGGCGCTCCGGCGGCGGCGACCTTCGTCGCGGTCAGGTCCATGTGGCTCATCATGGTCTCGAGTCGTTGCTCCATCTCCGCGACGCGCTGGGGATCCTGGCTCGCGATGTTCTGGTCCTCGTTCGGGTCGGTGGTCAGATTGAAGAGGAAGCGGTCGCCGCGCGACGTGCTGATCAGCTTGAACGGCCCATCGTAGTAGACGCGCAGCGCACGATTGTAGACATCGCCGAACTGGGCGACGAACTCGGGATTGATGTGCTCCTCGGCGAGCGTCTCGTGCGTCACGTGCTGGACCGGCTCGCCCTGGACGCCCTCGGGCATGGGCGCGCCGATCGTCGCGAGCACGGTCGGCAGCACGTCGACCAGCTGTACGCGGTCGGTGCGGTCGCCACGCGGCCGGTCCGTGCCGGGCATCTTCACCACCATCGGGATGTGGAGCAGCCCCTCGTACATCATGCGGCCGCCATGGCCGACGATCTGGTGCTCACCGAGCAGCTCGCCGTGGTCGGCGGTGACGATGATGAGCGTGTTCTCGTAGCTGTTGCGCGCCTTCAGCGTGTCCATCAGCTCGCCGAGGGCAGCGTCCATCGCCAGCACCTGCCCATCGTAGTTCGCGGTGATGAACTTCTGCTCCTCGTCCGTCAGGTGGACCGGCACCTTGTGGGTGAAGAGTCCTTTCAACGCGAGCTGACGCGCGTGCGGCAGGTCGCGGCTCCAGAGGTCGTACGGGGGCGGCGCGAGCCAGTGATGCGGCTCGAGGTAGTTGAGGAACACGAAGAACGGCCGCCCCTCGGGGACCCTGCCGAGCCAGTCGAGCGCCGCCTCGTTGATCTCCTGGGCGCTGCGGAACGGCTTCTTGCAGAACGCCGGACGGAAGCGCTGTACGAAGCGCACGACGTGCGGCACCGGACGGAACAGCAGGCCCGGATGGTCCTCGTAGTGCATGAAGCCCTGCGCCATCCCGAAGCCGCGGTCGAGGTTCGCGAAGTTCGCCGCGAAACCGCCGGTCACGTAGCCGCGATCGCGCAGGACCTCGGCGAGCGTCGTGCGGTCCTCGGGCAGCGGCAGCACCCGCTTGCGGCCGTAGATCTTCGGGCCGGACGCCCAGTCGCCGGCATAGTGCGCGCCGTGCCGGCTCGGGTACATGCCGGTGAACATCGACGCGTGGCCCGGCACGGTCCACTGCGCCGGCGAGCGCGCCTGCGTGAAGTTCAGCGCGTCCTTGGCGAGTGCGGTGAGGTGCGGCGAGGTCTCACGAGCGTAGCCGTAGGTCGAGAGGTGATCGGCGCGCGTCGTGTCGAGCGCGATCAGGAGCACGTTCGGCGTCCCGGCCGGCGGGGGCTCGGCCACCGTGCGCATCTGGTCGATGGGAGCGGTCCAGAGCGGTGGGCTCCAGTGGTTCCACAGGACGGCGGCACCGAGGCCGATCGCCACCTCGAGCGCGAAACGCAGCACGCGCCGGCGCAGCAGGAACGCGACCACGCGATCGACCACGACCGCCGCGAGCGGGAGCGCCGCGAGCAGGAGCGCCAGGCTGAGCCCGCTCGGCTCGGTCTTGCTGAAGTAGTCGCTCTGCGCCTCTCCGATCACCGCCTTGCCGAGCGCGGTGAAGGTGGTCGTCAGCAAGGTCAGGTGCAGGAAGGCGAGCGGCCCGCGCCGCTCGTCGCCGGCGAGACGGGTCCCGAGCACGACGCTCACCGTCGCGAGGGCGACGAAGACCGCCTCGCTCCCCATCCCCGGCGGCTCGAAGATGCGGATCAGGCCGAAGGCCATCGTGAGGCCGAGCGCCAGGGACGGCGCGCTCACGCCACCGGGCACGAACGTCAGCACGAGGCCGAGCAGGCACCCGGCGATCGCGGCAACCAGGAGGTCGAGCTCGAGGATCATGAGCGCGACGTTCGCGGGGACCACGCCCCCGAGCGCCCAGTTGGTGAGCGACTCGACCGCCCACCAGGCGGCGCCCGCGACGAGGCCGCCGGCGACGCCCGCCAGCACGTTCCGCCCGAGGCCCGGCTGCGCTTCGGCCGATCCCGCCACGCTCAGTCTCCGTGCTCCCCGAAGCGCCAGAGGACGTGGAAGGTCGGACGCCGGCCGTTCAAGTGGGTGATGATGCCGATGCCGACGCCGATCATGCCCCAGACGTAGATCTGGATCGTCACGCTGAAGAAGACGTTGGCGTCGGTCATGAGGAAGAGGAGCCCGGCGAGCGAGCTGAAGATCGCCCACACGATGCGCCGCATGTGCGGATCGTGGATGCGCTCGTAGCCGCGGTAGAGCGCGACCAGCACCGCACCGATGATCCACAGCATGAGCGCCCAGCCGATCAAGCCGTTCTGGCGGATGAGCGTCAGGTGCATGCTGGTGGAGATCCAGCGCGCGTCCTGATCCGGGATCGGCGAGATGGCGAGGCGGCGCGTGCTGCCGACACCCAGCAGGAGCTCGAGCGGCGGCGCCGCGAACACGTGCTCCGCGGTCTCGCCGCGGCGCTGCGCTTCGGCCGTCACCTCTGGCATGGAGAGCCGCATCTGGCGGCCGCCGATCATCACCGTCAGCACGACCAGCGCGCTGAGCGCGACGATGCCGATGTAACGGTGCGACGTCCTCCAGAGGAACACGCTCACGGTCACGATCAGGGCGACGATGCCCATGCGGGTATGGGTCAGGAAGACGCCGATCAGCGCCACGGTCGCGCACCCCACCCAGAGGTCGCGCTGCTCGCGCGTCCGGCTGTGGAGGAGCTGCGTGAGCAGGAACGGCAGGCCGAGGACCAGGTAGGTAGCCAGCAAGACCGGGTTGCCGAGGGTCGACGACATGCGCGGCGCGCCCTGCACGCCGAGCTGGTTGTCGAGGCCGATCTGCGCGAGACCGATCAGCGACACCGACACCGCCGACAGCCCGACCACGTTGGCGATGAGGTTTGCCTCGCGCTGGGTGAGGCGCGTATTGATGATGAGGAACGCGAGGCTGAAGCCGGTCGCCACGTAGTACGCGATGCCCTGGAGCGCCGCCACGGGCTCGGGCGAGAAGAAGGCCGCGAGCGCCGCGAACCCGACGAACGCCGCCATCGGGCGGTTGACCGCGGTGTCGTAGACGCAGAGCTCGTGGCGCGGCGAGCGCTGCACGATCAGCCAGGCCGCAGTCACCGCGACCAGCATCTCGAACGGGCTCAACTTGAAGCTGCCGAAGTCGAGCTGGAATGGGTAGTGGAAGATGCCGGGGAGCAACGCGGCCGAGAGGAACAGCAGCGTCAGCACGAGGCCGAGCGTCGCCCAGCGGTTCAGCACCTTGATGAAGGTGAGCGTCACCAGGCGGACGTCGAGCCACCACGAGCGGTTCGCGGCGTAGATGCGGTCGTAGCGCAGCTTGTCGCGCGGGTGGGTGAAGTAGCCGCCGCGCACCTGCGCGAGGCCCGTCATGCCGGGGTTCACCGCGAAGCGCTGCATGTAGCCGGGAATCTCGCGACAGAAGGTCTCGAGGAAGACCGGGCGCACGGGGCGCGGCCCGACCAGGTTCATGTCGCCGCGCACGACGTTGAACAGCTGCGGGATCTCGTCGAGCTTGCCGCGCTTCAGGTAGCGGCCGATCGGCGTGTAGAGGCCGTCGCCATGCTCGAGCAGGCGCGCGCCGATCTTCTGCTCCGCCCCCACGTCGAGGGTACGGAACTTGTAGATGGTGAAACTCCTGCCGCCGCGGCCGACGCGCTGGCCGCGATACAGAATCGTGCCCGGGCTCGTCGACTTCGTCAGGAGGCCGATGATCACGATGATCGGCGAGAGCAGCAGGAGGCCGATCACGGCGAGCAGGCGCTGCCAGATCGGCGTCGCCGGCCCGACGACGATCTGCTCCCAGTCGAGCGGCGACGTCGCGGCGCGAGCCGCCGCGGGAACCGCTTGGGCAGTCATGGAAGCACCGGCGTGCGTCTGCAAGCTCATCGGAAGGCCTCGGTCACCTGACGCTCGCGGCCGCGTGCGGCGCGCGATCTGCGGCGTACACCGCCGCTCCTGCGTCCCGCGCCGCCGCGCGGGTCCGCTCCCACTCCTGATGCCAGGTCATGAAGACGAGCAGCGTCCAGAGCGGACGGCTGTGGTCGACCCGCATCGCAACGTGCTCGTCGATCAGGCGCCGCACGTAGTCGGGCTCGAAGAGCCCGACGCGGCGCAGCGCTGCCGGCGCCAGCACGTCCTGCATCATCTCGCGCAGCTCTCCCCGCAGCCACGACGGCACGGGGACGTTGAAGCCGCGCTTCTTGGCACGCAGGATCTCCGCCGGCACGTGGCCGCGGAGCGCCTGCTTCAGCACGTACTTCTTGGTGAACCGCCGCAACTTGAGATCGCTCGGCAGGCGGGCCGCCAGCTCGACCAGCGCGCGATCGAGATACGGCACGCGGGCCTCCAACGAGTGCGCCATGCTCATGCGGTCGGCCTTGGTGAGGATATTGTCGGGCAGGTAGACGTGCGCGTCGATCGCCTGGAGGCGAGCCAGCCAGTCGTCGGTGCCGGCGCGCGCGGCGGCGGCGCGGAAGAGGTCAGCGGTGTCGCGATGGCCGTTCCGCGCCGGGCCCGCGCAGAGCTCTGACTGCACCGCGTCGGACAGCACGACCTTCCACCAGAAGTGCCCGTCCTCGAGCGGCAGGTACGCGCCGCGCACGAAACGCTTCGCTTTGTAGTCGAGGCTGACGCGCGCGTGCGACACCGGCATGCGATCGACGAGCGCCGGCACGAGCGTGCGGCCGATCACGCCGGGCAGGCGCCGGTAGAGCGCCGAGTACTTGCCGGCGAGATAGGTCTCGTAGCCGGCGAACACCTCGTCGCCGCCCTCGCCCGAGAGCACGACCTTGACGCTCCGGTGCGCCAGCTCGGAGACGTAGTAGACCGGCACCGCGGAGGAGTCGGCGAACGGCTCGCCGAAGTGCCGCACCATCTTCGGCAGCACGCCGACGGCGTCGGGACGGACGACCAACTCGTGGTGCTCGGTGCCGTAGCGCTCTGCCACCTGGCGGGCGAGCGCCAGCTCGTTGAACGTCTTCTCCTCGAAGCCGATCGAGAACGTCTGAATGCGCCGGCCCGCGATCTCGCTCATGAGGGCGACGAGGCCGCTCGAATCGACGCCGCCCGACAGGAACACGCCGACCGGCACGTCGGAGAGCAGATGGCTCTTCACGGCCGCCCGCAGCGTGGCCAGCACCTCCTCGGCGTAAGCCTCGTCGCTCGCGGTGCGCTGCCCGGGCGCGAAGCGCAGCTCCCAGTAGCGGCGCTGCACCGGCGCCCTGCCCTCCTCGATCGTGAGCTGCGTACCCGGCTCGAGCTTGCGGACGTCCGCGAAGATGCTCCCCGGCGCCGGAATGTAGCCGAGCGCCAGGTAGTGATGCAGGCTCGCGAAATCGATCGACTCGCACCAGCCGCCGGCGACGAGCGCCGAGACCTCGGAGGCGAAGGCGAGCGCGTTGCCGCGCTCCCCGACGTAGAGCGGCTTGATGCCGAGACGGTCGCGCGCGATCACGAGGCGGCGGCGCTTCGTGTCCCAGAGCGCCAGCGCGAACATGCCGTCGAGCTTCTCGACGAAGTCGTCGCCGTACTCCTCGTAGAGGTGCGGGATGACGGCGACGTCCGAGTGCGAGCGGAAGCGATGGCCACGCGCCTCGAGCTCGCGGCGCAGCTCGGGCGAGTTG
>DASXLI010000067.1:0-107549 GCA_036496285.1 Binatia bacterium | reverse complement strand
CAAGCAGACGGCGCTGCTCTTCACGCTGCCGCCGCTGGTGATGGGCATCTGGCTCTTCATGCACTTCGACCGCACGACGACCGCCTTCCAGTTCGTGCAGCGCGCGCCGTGGATCGAGTCGTACAACATCAACTACTTCGTCGGCGTCGACGGCATCAGCATCTCGATGATCCTGCTGACGGTGCTGCTCTGCCCGATCTGCATCCTCGCGTCGTGGGGCATCGACAAGGGCCTCAAGGGCTACTTTGCGCTCTTCCTGCTGCTCGACACCGGCATGGTCGGCGTCTTCGTCGCGCTCGACTTCTTCCTCTTCTACATCTTCTGGGAGGTCATGCTGCTGCCGATGTACTTCCTCATCGGCATCTGGGGCGGCCCGCGGCGCGAGTACGCCGCGATCAAGTTCTTCCTCTACACGCTCGCCGGCAGCGTGCTCATCCTGATTGCGATGCTGGTGCTCTACTTCTCGAATGAGCCGCACACCTTCGACCTGACGCAGTTGATGGCGCAGAGCGCGACCTACGGGACGACGCCGATCATCACCGTGTTCGGCCACGGTCTCGGCCTGCAGCACCTCTTGTGGCTGGCGCTCTTCATCGGCTTCGCGATCAAGATCCCGGCGTTCCCGTTCCACACCTGGCTGCCTGACGCGCACGTCGAGGCGCCGACGGCGATCTCGGTCATCCTCGCCGGCGTGCTGCTGAAGATGGGCACGTACGGCATCCTGCGCATCAACTACGGCGTCCTGCCGATCGCCACCGCCGACCTGGCGTTCTGGTTCCTCGCCGCGCTCGGCACCTGGAACATCATCTACGGCGCGCTCTGCGCCATGGCGCAGAAGGATCTCAAGAAGCTCGTCGCCTACTCGAGCATCAGCCACATGGGCTACGTGATGCTCGGCATGGCGGCGTTCACGCCCGAGGGCATCAACGGGGCGGTGCTGCAGATGTTCAACCATGGCACCGTCACCGCGATGCTCTTCCTCCTGGTCGGCGTGATCTACGACCGAGCGCACCACCGCCAGATCGAGGGCTTCGGCGGCCTGGCCGGCATCATGCCGGTCTACACCAGCGTCACCGCGCTCGCCTTCTTCGCCGCCATGGGCCTGCCGGGCCTCTCGGCCTTCATCTCCGAGGTGCTGGTCCTGCTCGGCGCCTGGCAGAAGTACCCGGGCCTGACGATCATCGCCGCGAGCGCCGTCATCCTGACCGCCGGCTACATGCTGTGGACGATGCAGCGCATCTACCTCGGCAAGCCGAACGAGAAGTACCTCGGTCTGCCCGAGATCAACGCGCGTGAGCTCGTGACCCTCATCCCGCTCGGCGCTATCGTCGTCATCCTCGGCGTCTACCCGCACGCGGTGCTCGACCTGATCAACGTCTCCCTCGTGAACCTCAACAAGGTGGTCGCGGCGGCCGGCCCAGGCGCAATGGCGTCGCTGCGATGAATCTCACCAACGTCGAGAGCCTGGCGTACTCGTATCCCGAGCTGCTGCTGATGGCGGCGGCGACGATCATCTTCCTCGCCGATCTCGTCGTCCGCTCCAAGGAGCACCTCGGATCGCTCGCGCTCTTCGGCTGCGCCTTCGCGCTGCTCGCCGCGATCGGGCTCCGCGTGCCGTTCTCGGAGACCTGGCTCGTGCGCGGGCTCTTCGGCTGGGGCGAGGGCTGGCTCTACTCGCGCATGGTCGTCGTCGACGACTTCGCGGTCTTCTTCAAGATCATCTTCTGCCTGGCGGCGTTCGCCACGGTCTGGATGTCGATCGGCTCGAACGAGGTGCGCGGCACGAACGAGGGCGAGTACTACGGACTCCTCCTCGCCTCGACGGTCGGCATGCTCTACATGGCGTCGGCCGCCAATCTCCTCATGGCGTACCTATCGCTCGAGTTCGTGAGCCTCACGTCCTACGTGCTGACGGGCTACCTGCGCCACAACCGGCGCTCGGGCGAGGCCGCGCTCAAGTACCTCATCTACGGCGGCGTCGCGTCGGGTACGATGATCTACGGCATGAGCTGGCTCTATGGCGCCGCCGGCAGCCTCGACTACGCCTACATCAACGCCGCGCTCTCGCAGGGCTCGATCCCGCCGCTCACGCTGTTCATCGCGGTGCTGCTGATCCTCGCGGGCTTCGGCTACAAGATCGCGTCGGTGCCGTTCCACATGTGGGCGCCGGACGTCTACACCGGCGCGCCGATCCCCGTGACCGCGTTCCTCTCGGTCGGCTCGAAGGCGGCGGGCTTCGCGATCCTGACCCGGCTTTTCTACCCCGGTCTCTCGCAGGCCGTCGGTGGCGGCGGCTGGCACTTCCTCGCCGGGGTCGACTGGCCTCAGCTCATGCTCGTCATCTGCATGGTGACGATGACGCTCGGCAACCTGGCGGCGCTGAACCAGCAGAACGTGAAGCGGCTTCTCGCCTACTCGAGCGTCGCCCATGCCGGCTATACGCTGATGGGCTTCGTCGTGCTGAACGACGAGGGTCTGCGCGCGATGCTCTTCTACCTGGTCACCTACTACCTGATGAACATCGGCGCCTTCCTCGTCGTGATGGTCGTCGCCAACTCGACGGGACGCGAGGACATCGAGGGCTTCCGCGGCCTCGCCTGGCGGGGCGGCGCCGTCCCGGCGGTCGCAATGGCGATCTTCCTCTTCTCGCTCGCAGGCCTGCCGCCGCTCGCCGGCTTCATCGGCAAGTTCTACCTCTTTGCCGCGGTAGTGAAGGCGCAGTTCTACCTGCTGGCGCTGGTCGGCCTCGCGAACAGCCTGGTCGCGCTCTACTACTACGCGCGCATCGTGCGCACGATGTTCCTCGACATGCCTGACGGCAGCGAGGGCGTCGTCGTGCTCGACGCCCACAACGCCTGCCTGCTCTTCTTCCTGGCCGTGCCGACGCTCGTGCTCGGCGTCTACTGGGCGCCGGTCATCGACCTCGCCGACCGCTCGGTGCACTTCTTCATCGGCTGACGTCCGCGGACAGCGCCGACGGGCGCGACCGACACCCGATGCGACGAGGTGCGCCATCCTGGCGCACCTTCGCCACGTGCATCGACAAATTCCGTCCGGATCTCGACCAGCCGCTACGATTTTCGTTCCCTGGTGTGAGCAAGCCGTGCTACGCGGCCATCAAAACCGTCCGCCGCCGCTCTCGGGAGCACGAGGCCCATCATGTCGAACACCCGCCCATCGTTTCCGACCATTGGACGCATATTCGCGCTCGGCCTCGTGGCGGTGGCCTGCATCTGTATCGGCAGCGCCGCGGCTGCCGACGACGGTGCGCCGTTCGCAGTCGGCAGCAGCCTGCACGTGAGCTACGCGTCGCCCGACGCGCTCGACGCGACCGCACCCGGGACCTTTGAAGGGGCCGCGGAAGGTCCGATCGTCTTTACCGGTCATAGTGGCGCCCTCGTGATCAATGCCACGTTCGACAGCTCGATCACCGGCGACGTCAACTCGGCTGCGATCCAGGCGATGATCAACAGCGCGATCGCGATCGACGAGAACCTGTTCAATGATCCGATCACCGTGAACATCCTGTATCGGTACTCGACGACGCTTCCGGACAGTACCCCACTGGGTGGCGCGCTCGCGGAAAGCCTGTCCCTCGTCTACGGCGTCCCGTGGAGCACCTACGTCAGCGCGCTGACCGCCGATGCTACCACCGCGAACGATGCGACGGCGAACGCCAGCCTGCCGGGAAGCCCGCTCTCGACGAACATCCTGCCCTCGAGCGCGGGCGGCCGTGCGATCGGGTTGAGCACCCCGCCGGCATTGTGTGCGGATGGCTCCATCGGTAGTGGCTGCCCGTACGACGGCATCGTCACGCTCAATTCCGCCCAGCCGTTCAAGTTGACCCGGCCGCCAATGGCCGGGCTCTACGATGCGCTGCGGACGACCGAGCACGAGATGGACGAGGTCATGGGTCTCGGTTCGGCGATCGGAGCCTTCGGCGATCTCCGTCCGCAGGATCTGTTCAGCTGGTCGGCGCCGGGCACGAGAAATCTGACGTCGGGCGGGTCGCGCTACTTCTCGATCGACGGCGGGACCACGGACATCGTCGGGTTCAATCAGATCTCGGGCGGCGATTTCGGCGACTGGCTGAGCGGCGGCTGCCCGCAGACGACCCCGTACGTGCAGAACGCGTTCGCCTGCGCCGGCCAGGCGTCGGACGTGGAAGCGTTCTCGCCCGAGGGCATCAATCTCGACGTCATCGGCTACGACCTGATCCTCGGACCGACCCCGACGCCGACGCTCTCGGCGACCCCGACGCCGAGCCCGACGGCGACGGTCGGACCGCTCGATCACTTCACGTGCTACAAGGCGGCCGCGACGGGCGGCTCCGTCAAGTTCCTCGGCATTCCGAATCCGCCCGGCGTCTCGCTGGTCGATCAGTTCGGCAGCGCGCAGGTACAGGTGAAGAAGCCGAAGCTCCTCTGTGCGCCGACCGACGCGAACGGCAACGACCCGAGCGCGCCCGCGCATCCCGAGCACCAGACCGCGTACCAGATCAAGTATCCGGCGAAGCCCGTGCTGCCGACGGGCATCAAGGTGGTCGACGACTTCAATCCGTCAGGGCTCTTCGTCGACGCCAAGAAGCCGGCGTACGTCTTCGTCCCGACGACGAAGAGCCTCATCGGTCCGACGCCCGTCCCGACCCCGGGCGCCTTCGTGACCGATCATTTCGAGTGCTACAAGGTCGCGGTGACGAAGAACACGCCGAAGTTCGTGCCCGTGGTCGGGCTACCGTTCGGCGACCAGTTCGGCACGATGACGCTCGCCTTGAAGAAGCCGAAGTACCTCTGCAATCCGGTCGACAAGAACGGCGAGGATCCAACGGCCCCGGCGCACGTCGGCCACCTCCTGTGCTACCAGGCGAAGCAGGTCAGCCTCCCCAAGTTCGTGAAGCTCACCGGCATCTTCGTCGACAACCAGTTCGGATCGGAGACGCTCGATGCGAAGAAGCCGGCCCTGGTCTGCGTGCCGGCGCTGACGACTCCGTAGAGAGGGCTGGCGGGCGGGCTCAGATGATCGGCGCGCCGGGGTCGAGGCCGAGGAGGACGCGGCCGATCACCTCGTAGCGCCCCGTGCTCATGATCACGTGCTGCGTGATGGCGTGTACGTCGCGCCAGCAGCGCTCGATGTCGCACGTGGTCTGGATCGACGTGGCGCCGGCCGCGTCGAAGATCAGGTCGACCGCCTGCGCCGCCAGCCTGGCCGCCGTGACGGACGCGAGCCGCGCCGCGGCCCGCGCCTGCGGGTCGAAGGGCTCGCCGGCGCCGCCCCGCCGCCACACCTCCTCGACCGCCGCCGACAGATAGGCATGCGCCGCCTCGACCAGGCCCTGCGCCTGGGCGAGCTGGATCTGGCCGAGCGGGCGCTCGCGCAGGGTGGAGCGCGTGCCGACCGGCACCTTCGTCACCGCCAGCTCGAGGAAGGCGTCGATCGCGTGGCGGGCGACGCCGATCGCAACGGCCGCGAGCGAGCTGCCGAGCTGCGTCGTGAGCGGGATGGCGGCGAGCGGACCGGTTTGCCACGTCGCCGTGGGGTTCGGCGACTCGTAGGTGAACTCCTCGGGGACGAGCACGTCCTCGAACGTGCAGTCGTTGCTGCCGGTGCCGCGCATGCCCGACACCGACCACGTGTCGAGGATGCGGCAGTGGCGCATCGGGAAGAGGCCCGAGCGCATGCGCGGGAAGCCGTCGACGATCTGCGGCGCCCCGTCGACCAGCAGCATCGCGGTTGCCATCAGCCACTGCGCATGGGCGGAGCCGCTGATGTACGTGGCGCGCCCGCTGAAGCGGTAACCGCCGTCGACGATCGTCGCGCGCGTGCCGAGCGGATTCAGCGAGCCCGCCACGATCGTGCGAGGGTCGGCAAAGATCTGCTCGTACGCCTTGCGCGAGATGAAGCTGCCGAAGAGCGGTCCGCCGGAGCAGATCGCGACGTTCCAGCCGGCAGAGCCGTCGATGCGCGCGGCCGCCTCGATCACCTGCAGCGACTCGGGCACGGTCAGTCCGCCGCCGTCCAGGTCGCGCGGCAGGAACATGCGAAAGACGCCCGTGTCGTGGAAGCCCTCGACCACCTCGGCCGAGAGCTGGCACTCGCGCTCGGCCTGCGCGACGTGCGCGCGGACGAGCGGTGCGAGGGCGCGGATGCGGTCGACGTACGGAGCGGCGCGGTCGTCCATCGTCTCGACCTCCAGGGCGCGCACTCTAGAACGTGCCCCCGTCAGCGACAACCGTCGAGCAGCGCCAGGTCGGGCGGTACCCACTCGCGCCGCGCGTGCTCGGACGTCAGTCGCGCCTCCGACCAGTAGCGGAGCAGGACGCGGCGCTCGCCGAGCGGCCCCGCGAGCATGCGCGCGACGCGGCGCTCGAGCGCCTCGTCGTCGGGGCAGGCCGCGAGGAAGGCGGCGATCAGGCGGACGTACGCGACCGTGATGGTCTCGTGGTAGCCGCTCGTTGCCGTGTTCGGGGTGCCGTGCGCGTCGTTGAGCGCGCGGATGCCGGTGCGGAGCAAGGCGAGTGCCGCGTCGGCGCCGTGGTGGTGGACGTGCCAGGCGCCGACCCGCAGGTGGGCGGTGTGCGTCCATTGCGCGTGCGGCAGCGTACGGGCGCGAAACGCCGCGGCGAGCGCGTCGAGCGGTAGGGGGCTCGAGGAAGCGGGTGCGGCGGGCTCCCGGGTCATGGGCGAACGGCCACTCTAGCACGACGGCGCCGGCTGCATGGCGTCCCGCGACGCCATCGTATAGAGCGACGCCGGCGATGGCAGGCACGCTCTATCTGGTGGCGACGCCGATCGGCAATCTCGAGGACCTGACGGCGCGCGCCGCCCGCATCCTCGGCGAGGTCGATCTGGTCGCAGCCGAGGACACGCGGCGCACCGGCCGCCTGCTGCAGCACATCGGGGTCACGAAACCGCTCCGCAGCTACTACGATGCGGTCGAGGGCGAGCGCGCTCCGGCGCTGGTGCGCGAGCTGCTCGCCGGCAAGAGCGTCGCGCTCGTCTCCGACGCGGGCACGCCCGGAATCGCCGATCCCGGCTATCGGCTGGTGGCCGCCGCGATCGCCGCGGACGTGCGGGTCGTGCCGATCCCGGGGCCCTCGGCGATCGCCGCCTTCCTGCCGGTCTCGGGCCTCCCGACCGACCGCTTCGCCTTCGAGGGATTCCTGCCCGCACGCCAGGGCGAGCGCCGACGCCGGCTCGCGGCGCTGGCGGGCGAGCGCCGCACGCTCGTCTTCTACGAGAGCGGCCGGCGGCTCGCGGCGGCGCTTGCCGACATGGCCGCGGCCTTCGGTAGCCGCGCCGCCGCCGTCGGCCGGGAGCTGACCAAGCTCCACGAAGAGGTCGTGCGCGACGAGCTGCGGGCGTTGGCGGAGCGCTTCGCGGGGCGCGAGGTGCTGGGCGAGGTCGTGCTCGGCGTCGCCGGCGCGCCCGAGGCCGAGCCGGCCGTCGCCGTCGAGGACCTCGAGGACGAGATCCGGCGCCGACGTGCCGCAGGCGAGACGGTGCGCGACCTCTCCGACGCGATCGCGGCCGCGCGCGGCGTCCCGCGCCGTGCCGTGTACCGGATGGCGCTCGCGCTGGAGCGGGCGCCGCGCTGACCGACGCTCAGTTGCCGACGGCGAAGAGCGTCGCGTTGTTGATCGCGTACACGGTGCCCTCGGGGCCGATCAGGGTCGGTGTGTAGGCCTCGCCGATCCCGCTGGTGAGCACGATCGATTGCGACAACGCGCCGGTGGTGGTGTCCCAGCGGTACAGCGTGCCGTCCTCGTTGTTCGCCAGGATCGCCTGGCCGGCCCAATCGACCGCAGCGGTGTTGATGCACCACTCGCGCACCGCGTTCGGGTTGCCCGGAAAATCGTCGTCGTGCGTTGGCCCGGCGACCGACAGCACCTCGCTCATCACCGGGATGCCGCTGATCGGGTCGGTCACCGTGCCGTGCGGATCGAGGATCGCGATCTTGTTGACGCCGCTGCCGCCGCCCTCGACGTAGTCGTTGTATTTGGCCATGAGGAGGTAGGACGAGCTGCCGGCGTACGAGGGCACCATCGCCGCCGGCACGACGGAGGGGGTGTCGTCCCAGCCGAAGCTGCCGGGGAGGCCTTGCGGCTGCAGCGTGGCGTCGAAGTGCAGAAGCCAGCCGCGGCCGTGGTGCGAGAAGAACGGCGACTCGAGCACGCCGAAGTAGACGTCGCCGTCCGGTCCGACCAGCGGCGACGCGGTGCCGTCGTCGTGGATGTCGGCGTCGTTGCCCGTCGAGGGGTCCTTCAACGGCACGGCGGCGATGGTCGCGAGGGTGCGCGCGTTCAACGCGACCAGATAGCCCGTCGCGGCGCCGAGGCCGCTGCCGTTGCTCACCGCGAGGTAGACCGTGCGCCCGTCGGGGCTCAGCGCCGGCGCGCTGCTGTGCGCGACCTTGGTCATCGCGGGATCGCCGCTCGCGGTCGCCGCGCTCACCCAGCGCCCGCGTCCACTCGTGACCGCGCGCGCCACGCCGCTCTGCATGCCGTTCGGCGTGGTGGCCGTCACCTGGAAGCCGAAGAAGAGCGTCCCGTGGGCATCGGCGGTGAGCGGTGTGTTGATGAAGACCGCGCCGTCATAGGTCGCGGGAGCGGCGGCGTAGACCTTCGGGCCGTAGAAGACCTTCTGGCGCACCTTCGCCCGCTCCGGACGATCGACCTGCGTGCGGGCGTAGAGCGTGCCGCCAATGCCGGGTACCCAGAGACGGCGACGAGTGAGGACCGGAGAGAAGCTGGGAATCCAGTCGTGCGGCGGCAGCGCGTAGTCCGTCGTTTGCGTCCAGAGGAGCATGCCGTCGGCGCCGCGCCGGCCCTCGACCTGGAAGCCGCCGCTCGCACCCGTCTTGACCGGCACGACGACGGTGTTCGCGGACGTGATGAGCGGCGACCCGTAGTGGATCAGTAGATCGGAGCCGCTGTACTGCGCCATGAGGTCGACCGGCGTCTGCCAGTGGATGTGGGCGAGCGGCTGTGCCGGAAACGTCGAGAGCGCCGTGTGCTGCGCGTTCCCGGCGTAGCTCAACCAGCCGAGAAGCGGCGGCGCCGCGTACGTCGCCGCGGCGAGGGCGAGAGTGACGACGAGCGCGGCGAGCACACGCGGGAGGAGGCGACGGCACGGCACGGCCCTTCCGCGTACCCCATCGCCGGGGCCCCGCGCAACTGGAATCAATCCGCTTTGGCGCTGAATCGTCCCGGCGGGCCTGCCGAGTTGCGCGTCGCGGGGATGCCGTAGTCGGCTTCCCAGCATGTGCCGCTGCTGTTCCTCAGCTGGATGGTCACCGGCTGCGCGAGCGGGAAGGACGCGGGCATGTCGAGGTGCGCACCCTTGCCGTCGATGGTGATCTTCGCGGCGCCGTCGGTCATGCCGGCACGCAGGACGAGCTTGCGGATGCCGTTCGGCAGCGCGTCCGTGTTGCTGTACTGGAAGCCGTTCGCGGTCTCCTTCCAGCAGGGCTTGGGCTTCGCCAGGTGGCAGAGCCCGCCGGCAGGCGCGGTCGCTTGCATGATGACGTTCGACGAGGCGTCGTAGACGCAGAGCTCGAACGTGTCGCTGACGAGCGGGTTGCCGAAGTCCGACTTCGGCGTGATCGGGCCCTTCAGCCACTTCCACGAGAACTGATCGTGATCGTTCGGCGTCTTGTCGGTGAACGCCAACGTGGCCCGCCGTCCGATCGACGGCCGACGGCAGCCGGTCTCGGGTGCGACGCCGCAGAGGGGCGTCGGCCCGGCGCTCGGCGTGTCCGTGGCCGCGAGCGACGGGGTGACGGAGGGCGACGGTGTCGCGCTCGGGGTGCCGCTCGCGGTCGTCGAGGGCGTCGGCGTCGGGCTCGGTGTCGGCGTGTCGGTCGCGGACGGCGTCGCGCTCGGCGTCACCGTGTCGGTCGGCGTCGGGGTTTCGGTCGGCGTCGGCGTGACCGTCGGCGATGCGGTCGCGGTCTCGGTTGGTGTAGCGTTCGGGTCCGGCGTCACCGTCTCGGTGGACGTAGGGGTCGGCGTCTCGGTCGGGGTCGCGGTCGGTCCCGTGTCCGTCGGCGTGGGCGTCGTCGTCGCGGTCGTGGTCGGTGTCAGCGTCGGCGTCACGGTGCGGGTCGGCGTCGGGGTGATGGTTGCCGTGCGGGTCGGGGTCGCGGTGACGGTAGGGGTTGCCGTCCTCGTCGCCGTTGCCGTGACGGTGGCGGTGGGGGTGGCCGTCGGCGTCGCGGTGCGTGTGGGCGTCGGCGTGGGCGTGGCGGTCTTCGTCGGCGTTTGGGTGACCGTCGGCGTCGCCGTCTTCGTGGGCGTCGGCGTCAGCGTCGGTGTCGGGGTCCTGGTCGGCGTCGGGGTCGCGGCGACCGGGTTCCAGCCGACGTCCTTCAGGGCCGCGAGCGTGAGCGTCACGTCGTGGTTCGGGCCGGTGTACGACGGCTCCATCAGCTCGTTCGGGCTCACGGCCGTGTCGAAGTGCGAGACCGACGAGCCGGGCTGCTGCGGATTGGGCGCGAACATGTGGACGTGACCGCTCGGGCCGACGCCACCCGTGAGTCCACCGCTCGCCGCCGAGGCAGTGGCGCCCGTCCAGTGCAGGTTCCCGGTGTCGGTGCTGGCCGAGACGCGCTCGGCGTCGCTCATGTTGGGGTACTGCTTGCCGGTCGAGGCATCGGAGAGCCAGCGCATGAACGCGTCGTCGGCGCTGTTGAACTTGGCGCCGGTCGACAGCGTCACGAACGTCGCGAAGCCGAGGCCGTGGCCGAGCTCGTGCAGGATGATGCTCACGAAGTCGAGCTCGCCGCCGGGCGGACTCGAGTCGAAGCCGTAGTAGAAGGTGCTGGGAAAGGCGCAGGTCGTGCCGATCGTGCTGTTGAAGGTGGCGGTGATGTCGTTGGCTCCGGTGTTGAGGTCGGTGCCGGCGAGGGCGTTTGCGAGCGCCGCCGGGTACCAGGTGTTGCCGACGGGCGCGCCGGCGAAATCACGGTGCACGCTCGCGGCGCCGGCCTGGCCGAGGACCGCCGACGAGCTGTTGCAGCTGAGGGCCTGGAAGCTCGCGCCGACGCGGATCTCCACGGTGCTGTTCAGCACGGCGCCCCAGAGGTTGGCGGCGTACTGCATCGCGTTGAAGCGCTGCTCGCCGATCGTCGTACCCGGGTTGCCGCCGGCCGGCGAGAGTGGCGTCGGATCGTTCAGCCCGCTGCTTCCCGAGTCGAGGTTGACGATGGTGATGGTCGCCGAGGCGTGCGCGCGGGCGGGGGCGAGGGCGGCCAGGAGGAGCGCGATCGCCGCGAGGGGGGCTCGGGCGCGAGCTGGTCCGGCGGTCCTCATCGGGCGGCCGGGGTGTCGGCGCAATGCGTGGTGACGCGGCCGGCGGGATCGACGGTCGCCGTGACCTCCGACTGGAACGCGCCCTGGAGATCAACCGTGACGCCGCCCGCGGGGCTCGTCCCCTGCACCTCGACGAAGCGGCGCGCGCCGAGCGGCTGGGCGCCGGCGGGGGTCGCCGCGGGGGCGGGCGCGGCCGGCGGGGGCACGAACGCCCCGGTCGCGGGATCGCGGTAGACGCGCATGCCCGCCACGCCGGCGGGCGCATCCCCGGCGCGGGCAGACGGGACGGAGGCGAGGAAGGCGCCGAGCGCGAGCGTGAGCGCGAGCCGGCGGACGGAGGACGCTGCGGGAGTTCGCATAGGGGGTCCATGCGCGACCGCAGAACCTCGCGCCGCGGTCCGCGCGAGTGCAGGGCGATCGCGTCCGACGGAAGATCGACGACGCGCACGCGAAACTTGAGCGCGCCACATCGGCGCGGGCGCCGCTGGCCTCACGCGTGTCATTCGCTATGCTCGACGCTCATCGTGAGCGATACGCTGCCGCCGATCATCGAGGCCCGCGGCCTCCGCAAACGCTACGGCGCGAGCGAGGTCGTCTGCGGCGTCGACTTCCACGTCGCGCCGGGCGAGTGCTTCGGCCTCCTCGGCCCGAACGGCGCGGGGAAGACGACGACCATCCGCATGATCACCTGCTTCTCGCCGCCGAGCGCCGGCGAGCTCACGGTCTTCGGCCTGCCGGTCACGCAGCACCGGACCATCAAGGCGCGGCTCGGCCTCGCGCCGCAGGAGGAGAACCTCGATCCCGATCTCAGCGTCGAGATGAACCTCGTCATCTACGCGAGCTACTTCGGCATTCCGCGCGCCGAGGCGCGGGCGCGGGTACGCGAGCTGCTCGCCTTCGCGGCGCTCTCGGAGAAGGCAGGCGCGCGCATCGCGACGCTCTCCGGTGGCATGAAGCGCCGCCTGATCCTCGCGCGGGCGCTGATCAACCGGCCCGAGCTCCTCGTGCTGGACGAGCCGACGACCGGGCTCGATCCGCAGGCGCGCCACCTCGTCTGGGAACGGCTGCGCGATCTGAAGCGCCGCGGGGTCGCGATGCTCCTCACCACGCACTACATGGAGGAGGCGGCCCAGCTCTGCGACCGCCTGGTCGTCATGGACCACGGCCGCATCGTCACGGAGGGCGCGCCGGACGCGCTGGTCGTGCGCCACGTCGGTCACGACGTCCTCGAGGTCGTGACCGACGGCAACCCGCTGCGGCGCGCCCAGGTCGCGGCGCGGGTGCGGCCGTTCGGCGGCACCGTCGAGGCGTTCGCCGGCGGCGTCCTCGTCTACTCGCGGAACGGCGCCGACGTGCCAGGCATGCTCGGTGCCCTCGCCGGCGAGCGGGTGGTGCGGCGCCCGGCCACGCTCGAGGACGTCTTCCTGACCCTCACCGGACGGGAGCTGCGGGAATGACGGATCTCCTCGTCGGCGCGTTCCGGGTCTGGCGGCGCGACATGGAGAGCTGGCGGCGTTACTACCGCGCCTCGCTCGTCGGGGCACTGGGTGAGCCGATCCTGTCCCTTCTCGCGATCGGGTACGGCCTCGGCAGGTTCGTCACGCTCGGCGGCGTGAGCTACGCCGAGTTCCTCGCGCCCGGCATCCTCGCGTCGGCGGCGATGAACGCCGCGAGCTTCGAGGCGACCTTCGGCGCCTACACCCGCATGGCCGAGCAGAAGACCTACGACGCGATCCTCTCGACGCCCATCGGCGTGCCGGAGCTGGTTGCCGGCGACGTGCTGTGGGCGGCGTCGAAGTCGCTGCTCTCCGGCACCGCCGTGCTGGCGGTCGCGACCGTCGCGGGCCTGGTGCGGAGCCCCTGGGCGCTCGTGCTTCCCGCCGTCTCGCTGCTGATCGGCATCGTCTTCGGCGCGATGGGCATGGTCGTCGCATCGCGCGCCAAGGCCTACGACGTCTTCACCTACTACTTCACGCTGGTGATCACGGTGATGTACCTCTTCGGCGGCGTCTTCTTCCCGATCGAGAGCTTGCCGCCCTGGGCGCGCCTGGTCGCGTGGACGATGCCACTCACCCACGCGGTCGCGATCGTCCGCGCCTGCATGGCCGGCACCGTCGACTGGACGCTCGTGCCGCACCTCGCCGTGCTCGTCGTCATGATCCTCGCCGCGTACCTGGTCGCGGTCCGGGCGGTGAGCCGGCGCCTGATCGTCTGAGCGCGCCGCCGCCGGCTCAGTAGCGGACGTCGAAACCGACGAACTCGCCGCTCGGGGGCTCGGCGCGCTCGTCGACGCCGTCGACGCGGGCCCCCGGCGGGCCCGTCCGGCTCCAGTCGGCGACGGCCCGCACCGCCGTAGCCGGCCCCTCCACGACCGCCTCGACGCTGCCGTCCGGCAGGTTGCGCACCCAGCCGCGCGCCCCGTGACGCCGTGCTTCCTCCTGCATCGCGCCGCGATACCAGACGCCCTGCACGCGGCCGCGGATGCGGAGATGGAGGCGCAGCCCCTGGTCGACCGTGTCCGCCATCGCTACGGCGCGTCGCCCACCAGGAGCGCGAGGAGCCCGGCCTCGTCGAGGATCGTGGTGCCGAGCTTCTTCGCCTTCGCGAGCTTCGAGCCCGGGTCGGCGCCGGCGACGACGTAGTCGGTCGTCTTGCTGACGCCGCTCCCGACCCGGCCGCCGGCCGCGACGATGCGGCGCTCCGCCTCGCCCCGGGTGAGCCCGTCGAGCGCGCCCGTGAGGACGACCGTCTTGCCGGCGAGCGCGCCGGTCGGCGCCGCCGGCGCTTGCGGCGTCACCCCCGCCCGGAGGAGGCGTCGCACGACCGTGCGGTTGTGGCGCTCGGTGGCGAACTGCCGCATGCTCGCGGCGACCTCCGGTCCGATGCCGTGGACCGCGAGCAGGTCCTCCTCGCTCGTGTCGAGCACCGCCCAGATCTCGCGGAAGCGATCGGCGAGCACCTGCGCGAGGTGCTCGCCGACGTGGCGGATGCCGAGCGCGTAGAGGAAGCGGTCGAGCGCCGGACGCTTGCTGCGCTCGATCTCGCCGGCCAGGTTTGCAGCCGACTTCTCCGCCATGCGCTCGAGCCCGGCAAGGCCCTCGGCGTCGAGGCCGTATAGATCGGCGAAGTCGCGCACGATGCCCCTCTCGACCAGCTGGTCGACGAGCTTCTCGCCGAGCCCGTCGATGTTCATCGCGTTGCGCGACGCGAAGTGGCGGAGACGCGACTTGAGCTGCGCCGGGCAGGCGGCGTTGATGCAGCGGTAGGCCGCCTCGCCCTCCTCGCGCACCACCTTGCCGCCGCAGCTCGCGACGGGACAGACCGTCGGCATCTTGAACTTGCGCGGCCGCCCCTTGCGATGCTCGAGCAGCACACGCACGACGTAGGGAATCACGTCGCCGGCGCGCTCGAGCAGCACCGTGTCGCCGACGCGGACGTCCTTGCGCGTGATCTCGTCCATGTTGTGGAGGGACGCGTTCCGCACGGTGACGCCACCGACCGCGACGGGCTCGAGCACCGCGACCGGGGTCACGGTGCCGAGGCGTCCGACGGACGGCTCGATCGCGAGGACGCGGGTCGTCGCCTGCTGCGCTTTGAACTTGTAGGCGACGGCCCAGCGCGGTGAGCGCGACACCTGCCCGAGACGCTCCTGCAGCGCCACGTCGTCGACCTTCAGCACGACACCGTCGATCTCGTACGGCAGCGTCTCGCGCGCGGCGGCAAGCTCCTGGTAGCGGGCGAGCGCCTCGTCGACGCCGGCGCAGCGGCGGTTCTCCTCGCTCACCGGGAAGCCCCACCTCCCGAGCGTCGCGAGGAACTCCCACTGGCTGCCGAAGCGCGCGCCGCCGAGGGCGCCGGCGCCGTGGCAGAAGATCTCGAGCGGCCGCGTCGCGGTGACGCGCGGGTCGAGCTGGCGGAGCGAGCCGGCCGCGGCGTTCCGCGGGTTGGCGAAGACCGACTCGCCGCGCTCGGCGCGCGCCGCGTTCAGGCGCTGGAAGCCGGCCTTGGTGAGCAGCACCTCGGCGCGGAGCTCGAGGCGCGATGGGACGGGCGGCGCCGCCCTGGCGGGCTTCAGCACCAGCGGGAGGTTGCGGATCGTGCGCAAATTAGGGGTCACGTCCTCGCCGGTTGTGCCGTCGCCGCGTGTCGAGCCCTGGACGAACTTCCCGTCCTCGTAGACGATCTCGATCGCGAGCCCGTCGAACTTCGGCTCGGCGACGTAGGCGATCGGGGCGTCGTCGCGCAGCGTCCGGTGCACCCGCTTGTCGAACTCGCGGACCTCGTCCTCGCTCATGGCGTTGGCGAGCGACAGCATGGGGTGGGTGTGGCGCACCGGGGCGAAGCGGGCTGCCGGGGCCGCGCCGACGCGCTCGGTCGGCGAGTCGGGGCTCCGCACGTCCGGGTGCGCCGCCTCGAGCTCCTGCAGCCGGCGGAAGAGCCCGTCGTACTCGGCGTCGGAGATCTCGGGAGCGTCGAGCTCGTAGTAGCGCCGGTTGTGCTCCCCGATCTCCCGCCGCAGGCGCTCCACCTCGCGCCGGACGGCGGCCGGCGCCCCTGCCTTCGCGTGCTCGGCCATCGTTCGAGAAATGGCCGTGCATGGCTTGGATTGCAAGGCGGCACAGGGCAAGATCACGCGTTTGCTCGACGAAGGAGGGCCGATGAGGGGTTCGATACGGGCGATGACCGGAATGCTCTGCGCCGCGTTGCTGGCGATGCCGCCGGGCGCGGCGGCGGTGACGGCGGCGGGTGGGGAGGACGCGGCGCCACGTACGGGCGTCAGTCTCGACGTGCAGCGGACGAAGCTCGCCAACGGCCTCACCGTTCTCGTCCACGAGGACCGCTCGACGCCGGTCGTGAGCACGTATCTCTTCTACCGGTCGGGGTCGCGCAACGAGCGTCCGGGCCGGACCGGCATCGCGCATCTCTTCGAGCACATGATGTTCAACGGCGGCATGCACACCGAGGGTAAGTTCGACGAGGTCATCGAGACCAACGGAGGCTCGACCAACGGCTACACGACGCGCGACTTCACGGCGTACATGGAGACCTTCCCGGTGCCGGCGCTCGAGCGCGTGCTCTGGATCGAGGCCGACCGCATGCGCGCGCTCGCGATCACGCCGAAGAACCTCGAGCAGGAGCGCGGCATCGTCAAGGAGGAGCGGCGCCTGCGCATCGACGACGATCCGGGCGCGAAGCTCTACGAGGAGCTGTACCTCGCCGCCTACGTCGCCAGCACCTACCGCTGGAATACCGTCGGCTTCATGAGCGACCTCGATCAGATCACGCTGGACGATGCGAAGAGCTACTTCCGCACCTACTATGCGCCCAACAACGCGACGCTCGTGCTCGCGGGAGCCATCACGCCGAAGGAGGGCTTCGCGCTGGCGCAGCGCTACTTCGGCGACATCCCGGCGCAGCAGCCGCCGGAGAAGATCGTGAACGTGGAGCCGCCGCAGCGCGGCCCGAAGACCGTCGTCCTGCACCAGGCGGCGGAGCTGCCTGCGGTCGCGGTTGCCTGGCACGCGGTGTCGGCGCTCCACGCCGACCGCCCCGCCTTCGACGTGCTGCAGTATCTCCTCGGGGAAGGGGAGAGCTCGCGCTTCTACCGCTCGCTCGTGCGTGGCAAGGAGCTCGCAACCGGCGTCGACGTCAGTTTCAACTCGGGTGTCGATCCCGAGCTGTTCTGGGTGTACGCGCAGGCGCGGCCGGGCAAGAAGCTCGAGGCGGTGAAGGCCGGCATCGCGGCGGAGATCGCGCGCCTGCGGATGCAGCCGCCCGACGAGCGCGAGCTGCGGAAGGCGAAGAACCTGCTGCAGGCGGGCTACGTCCGGGGCCTGAAGACGGTCTCCGGCAAGGCCAACCAGCTCGGCTTCTACGAGACGGTCTACGGTGACTACGCGGAGATGTTCCGCGAGGTCGACCGCTGGGAGGCGGTGAGCGCCGACGACATCCAGCGCATCGTGCGGACGTATCTGGCCGACGACGGGGTCACGACCGTCGAGCTCGTCCCGACCGGCAAGGTCGCTCCGGGCGCCCACCGGGGCGGCGGCGAAGGCGCGCCCGGAGGGGTCGTGCACAGGGAGGGACGATGATGGCCTCGGCGTTCTCGGCGCGCCCCCGCGCCCGGCGGCTCACGGCACTGCTGCTCGCGATCGCGCTCGGCGGCTGCCGCGGCGCCATGATGCACCGGCACGGCACGGACCTCTCGACGGCGCCGCCGGCCGGACCACCGACGGCGGCCTTCAAGCTGCCGCCGATCACGGTGCGCACGCTCTCCAACGGGCTCACCGTCATCGTCGCCGAGTATCACGAGCTGCCGCTCGTCGTATTCCATCTCCTCGTGCAGGGCGGCGCAGCGTTCGATCCGGCGGGCAAAGAGGGCGTGGCCGAGCTGACGGCGGATCTCATCCGGCAGGGCACCGCGCATCGCACGGCCGAGGAGCTGGCGCGCGAGATCGAGTTCCTCGGCGGCAGCATCGACGGCGACGCCGGCTACGACTTCTCCACCGTCTCCGCCGAGTTCCTGCGGAAGGACCTCGACCACGGTCTCGAGCTCTTCGCCGACGTGGCCCTGCACCCCGCCTTCCGCCCGGACGAGTTCCGCCGAGTGCAGGGATTGACGCTCGCCGCGATCGTCGCATCGCGCGAGAACCCCAGCAGCATCGCCGACCGCTGCTTCCAGACCTACCTCTACGGCCACCATCCCTACGGCCACCCGACCGAGGGCACCGAGGCGAGCGTGCAGCGCCTCACCACTGCCGACGCACGCGCCTTCTACGACCATCACTACGGCCCGCAGGGGAGCGTCCTCGTGATGATCGGCGACGCCACGGCCGATGAGCTCGTGGCGCGCGCCGAGAAGACGTTCGGCGCCTGGCACTCGGCGGCGACGCCGCCTCCGGCGCTGCCGGCGGCGACCGCGGTGCGCGGACGGAAGGTGCTGCTCGTCGACAAGCCCGACGCCACCCAGGCCCACATCCGGATCGGCAACGTCGCGATTGCGCGCACCGATCCGTCGTACGTTCCGGCGGTCGTGACCGGCACCATTCTGGGCGGCGGCTTCGGCTCACGCCTCATCGACGAGCTGCGCGTGAAGCGCAGCCTCACCTACGGCGCCTGGAGCTACTTCATCACCCACCGCGCCCCTGGCGACTTCCGTGCCGCGACCTTCACCAAGGTCGCGACCACGGGCGAGGCGCTGAATCTCACGATCGACCTGCTGCGGCAATTTGCGGCGTCCGGTGCGACGGCCGACGAGCTGTCGCGCGCGCAGCATCTCCTCGGCGGCCAGTACCCGCTCCAGCTCGAGACGCCGAACGCGCTTGCGGGCAAGCTTGCGGAGCTGACCGCCTACGGCGTGCCGCGGAGCGATCTCGAGGAGAACCCGAAACGCATCGTCGCCGTCTCGCTCGACGACGTGAAGAGCATCGCTGGCCGCTGGGTCGCGCCGGACAACGCGGCCGTCGTCGTGGTCGGTCCGGCGGCGGTGATCGCCCCGCAGATCGCCGCGCTCGGCCCGGTCGAGCGGACGACTCCGGAGGCCTGCGGCCGCCCCGACGGCCCCCGCGCATCTCCCTGACCCGAAACGGGTGATCTGCGAGCCAGCCTTCAGGGGATGGAACTCGGCGCAGCGGCCCGCTAGATACTGCCGCCATACCCCGCATGGCTCCGGCTCCGCCCACTCGTCCGGTTCTCTTGATCGACGACAACGAGGACGTGCGCGTCGCAATGAAGACGCTGCTCGAGCTCGAAGGCTATCACGTCGTCGAGGCGACCGAGGGCGACGACGCGCTCATACAGCTGCGCGAGGGGCTCGATCCGTGCGTCATCCTCCTCGACATGCTGATGCCCGGGAAGGACGGCCTCCAGTTCCGCACCGAGCAGCTCGCCCACCCGGTCTTCTGCCAGATTCCGACGATCGCCTACTCGGCGCACCCGGGCCTGGAGAGCAAGGCCGTCCTCCTCGGCCTGCCGTTCATCAAGAAGCCGGACCTCCCCGGCACCGTCCTCGAGGTCGTCGGCCGCTACGCCCGCAGAGACGACTGACGACTGTGGTCGGCGGTCAGCGGAGTCGCTGGCGAGGAGCGACCCTGCACGGCCATCATCTCCTCCCATCCCGGTCGGCGGTGCCCCGAGTCTGCCGGTCTCGATTTCAAACTGAGAGATCGGCCGGCCGACAGACTTGACGAGCATCGTATAGCTTCTTTGTATGCTGTCGTTTGTCAGGCTCGCTGGTCTCGCGCTGCTGGCCCTGGGCAATAGATGGGCCTACGTCTTTGGGTTCACCACGTATCGACATCACCTTGTGTTCATAGGATTGCCTCTCGGTATTGTTGCGTTGTCGCTCGGCATCCTTCTGGTGAGCTTCCCGTATGGAACGTCGTGGATGAGGAGGACCCACGCTCATGGCTGACGGGCGCAGGCATCGCGGCGTTCCATCAGGAGCGCTACGAAGAGGCGATCCGCTACTTGGAACAGGCCGCGACGTACGATCCGAGCCTCAAGCAGAACGAAACATCCGTGAACCTTCTTGCCGACGCGCGACGCAGGCTCGCGGGATCGAACTGAGACCACTCTCGACTTCCCGCTCTTGCCATGTAAAGATTTGTAAGGTAAGAAGGTAGCCGTATTCAAGATGAGGCCGCGCCGCTCGCCACAGCTCGCGTTTGCTCTGAAATCGCAGCCTCGTTGGGGAGGGCGCCGTGAGGGCGCCGGTCGCAAGTCCGGCGAGCGTCCGCTCGTTCGCCATCTCCCACGGGCGTCATTTCGTGGGGCGCTGCCTGCGCACGTGACGCTTCGGCTGCGCGCCGGTCTGCCGTCACTGCGCACGGTACGTCTCGTGCGCGAGATCGAGCATAGCTTCGCTGCTGGGCACGAGCGGCAGGGATTCCGGCTCGTGCACTACTCGCTCCAGGGCAATCACGCGCACCTCGTCGTCGAGGCGCAGGATCGGCACGCACTCGGGCGCGGCATGATGGCGGTGGCTGCCCGGCTGGCGCGGGCGGTGAACCGGGCGACGAACCGCAGCGGCCGCGTGCTCGCCGATCGATACCACGTCCGCATGCTGTCGACGCCGCGCGAGGTGCATCGTGCTCTGCGCTACGTGCTGTTGAACGCTCGGAGGCACGCGGGAAGGCTCCGTGCAGCGAAGGGGTCCGTTCGGCTCGACCCTGCGTCGTCGGCGCGCTGGTTCGACGGGTGGAGAGGCGAAGAAGCGAGGATGGAGCTGTCGAGCGTTGGAGCGCCAGCGGTGGCCAGCGCTAGGACGTGGCTGCTGACGGTTGGGTGGCGCCGCTACGGACTGCTCGATCCTGCCGACGTCCCGGGCTGAGCGAGGTCGAAACCGTTAGCCGAGGGCGACCCTGCGTCGTCGACACGTTGGTTCGACGGGTGGAGAGACGATCGAGCCGTCGAGCGTTGGAACCCGAACGGTGGCCCGCGCGAGGACGTGGCTGCTGACGGTCGGCTGGCGCCGCTACTGACTGCTCGATCCGGACGACGTTCCTGGCTGAACGAGGTCGAACGCCGTCAATCAACGACGGCGGCGTGCACCAGGTCGGACAGGCGCTGGAAGCGCTCCATGCTGTAGGACTCCTCCATTGCGCCCGCGGTGAGGCAGACGAACACGAGCTCACGGGCGGGATCCACCCAGTACATCGCGGTGCCGGCGCCCAGGTGGCCGAACGTGCCGGGTGAGGCAAGGGTGCCGAAGGGTGCCGTGAACACACCCTCGCCGCGCAGCCAGAAGGTCAGGCCGATGTACGCGGGGAACTCGTCCCAGCCGCGCATCTCGCGCGCGTAGTTCCAGAGGAGGTTCGGCTTCAGGCCCGTCTGGTTGGTCGTCGCGAGCTGGAGGATCGCGGGCCCGAGGACGCGGGCGCCGTCGAGCTCGCCGCCGCGCCGTAGCGTCTCCGCGAACCGTCCGAGATCGCCGGCGGTGGCGAGGAGGCCCGCGGCCGGGATCTCCGCGCCCTCGTGGGCGAAGAGGTTGAAGCCCTCGAGGGCCTCGGGCGGAAAGAGGCCCTCGCGGCGGTCGGGCATCGCGATCGGGACGCGCCGGCCGGCGAGATCGGCGCGCGCCCCGAGGCAGGTGTCGCGCAGCCCGAGCGGTCCGAGAATCTCATCGCTCAGGATGCCGCGGAAGCTGCGTTCGCCGTCGAGACGCCGCACCATCTCGGCGAGCACCGCGTGTGCCGTCAGCGGGCTGTAGTAGACGACGGTTCCCGGCCGGTTCTCGACGCCCTGCGTGCAGACGGCCGCGACGGTCGCCGCGAGGTCGCCGAGCGCCTCGGGCGGCATGGGCGGCGGCGCCACCGGCAGGCCGCTTGTGTGGGTGAGCAGATGGAAGACGGTGATGCGCTGCTTGCCCCGGTTGCCGAACTCGGGGATCACGTCGGCGACGGGTGTCGTGAGCGCCAGCTCGCCGCGCTCGATGCGCGACAATACGAGCGCTGCCGTGAACGTCTTCGTGATCGAGAAGCAGTGGAAGACGTCATCGACCCGAGCCTGCCGTCCGGCGCCGCGATCGGCGAAGCCGACGGCGGCCTGCAGGGCGATTCCCCCGCGGCGGGCGACGAGGACGGAGGCGCCGTCGTACTGCCGCTCGGCGACGTCGCGGCTCATCGCGGCCGTGAGACGGGCGAGGCGTTCAGGGTCGAGGCCGACTTCGGCTGGCGATACGGTGCGCATGCGGCCAGCCTATAGCCGCGACGGCGGATCGTCGGCAAGCACGAAGTCGATCTGCTTGCGCTCGACCGACACGCTCGCGACCCGGACGCGCACGGCGTCGCCGAGGCGGAAGACGCGCCCGCGCCGGCGGCCCTCCAGCAGGTGACGGTGCTCGACGTAGTCGTAGCGGTCGTCGGTGAGCGTCGCGACGTGGACGAGGCCCTCGACGAACCAGTCTTCGAGCTCGACGAAGAAGCCGAACGGCACGACGCCGGAGACGAAGCCGCCGTAGGTCTCGCCGATCTTGTCCTGCATGAACTGCACCTTCTTCAGCTGCACGACCTCGCGCTCCGCCTCCATGGCGTCGCGCTCACGCCGCGAGCTCTCCTCGCAGATGGCGGCCAGGTCGGCCGTGGCGGCGGTGAGGGCGGCACCGTCGCGCGCGAGATGCGCCGCCAGCAGGCGATGCAGGACGAGGTCGGGATAGCGCCGGATCGGCGACGTGAAATGCGTGTAGCACTCGGCCGCGAGGCCGAAGTGGCCGGCGTTCACGGAGGCGTAGCGGGCCTGCTTCATCGTCCGCAACAGCACGGTGTTGACGAGGCGCTCCTCCGGCCGGCCGGCGACGCGCTCGAGCACGCGCTGGAAGGCCGCCGGCCTGAGCGTCTCGCCGCGGCGTTCGAGGCGGAGGCCAAAACCCTCGAGGAAGCGAGCCAGCTCGACGAGCGCCTCGGGGTCGGGCGGCTCGTGGACCCGGTACGGCATCGAGATGCGTATCGCGGTGAGATACGCAGCCACCGCCTCGTTGGCGGCGAGCATGAAGCTCTCGATCATCCGGTGCGCGACGTTGCGCTCGGCCTTGATGATGCTCTCCGGCCGGCCGTGCGGGTCGAGGATCACCTCCGCCTCCGCCAGATCGAAGTCGATCGAGCCGCGCGCGTGGCGGAGCCGGGCCATCTCCTCGGCGAGCGCCGCCATGCGCTCGAGGTCGTCGACCAGATCTGCGTGGCGGCGGCGGGTCGGGAGGTCGCCGTCGGCGACGATCTGCCGGACCTCCGTGTAGGTGAGGCGGGCGCGGCTCCGCATGATGCCCGGGAAGAACGCGGCGCCGAAAACGCGTCCATGCGGATCGCAGTCGAGGAGCACGGCCTGGACCAGGCGGTCCGCCCCGGGCTCGAGGCTGCAGATGCCGTTCGACAGCGCCTCGGGGAGCATCGGGATCACGCGGTCCGGGAAGTAGACGCTGGTGCCGCGCGCGCGCGCCTCGCGGTCGAGCCCGCTGCCGCGTCGGACGTAGGCCCCGACGTCGGCGATCGCTACCAGGAGGCGCGCCCGCCCGCCGCCGCCGTCGAGGATCGCGACCGCGTCGTCGAAGTCGCGCGCGGTCTCGCCGTCGATGGTCACGAGGGGGAGGTCGCGGAGGTCGAGCCGCTCGTCCGCCACCCAGGACTCGCGCCACGGGCGCGGCCCGCCGGGCGCCGGCGGCAGCGCGCCGCCACCGGCCGGCATGCGGACGTCGCGGGCCACGCGCTCCGCCTCGCGCAGCACCGCGTCCGGGAAGGCAAGCGGCAGCCCGTGCGCGTGGATCACCGCATCGGTCTCGACCCGCGGGTCGCTGGCGTCGCCGAGGACCGTCGTGACGCGCGCCTCCAGATCGTCGCGCAGGTCGGGATAGCGGGTGATCTCGGCGCTCACCAGCTCGCCCTCGCGGGCACCGCCGACGTCGAGGAGGCGCACCCGATAGCCGACCCGGCCGCCCTGCGGCACGAGCCACGTGCCGCTCCGGCCCTGGCGCACGACACCGAGGAGGGCCGTCGCGGCGCGCGTCAGCACGCGGACGACCTGGCCGCGCGGCCGCTCGACCTTGCCGCGCCGGGCGCGCGTGACGGCGGCGACGATTCGGTCACCGTGCATCGCCGGGCGGATTGCCGCCGCCGGCACGTAGAGGTCGTCCTCCGGGGCCGCACCGGGTGCCGGCGGGTCGCCGATCAGGAAGGCGTAGCCGTCGGGATGGACCTGGAGCCGCCCGATGCGCAGGTTGCGAAGATTGGGCGGACCGCGCCGGCCGGCGCGGTCCGCGCGCCCGGCGCTCGCCGCGGCGACGAGCGCCGCGTCGTCGACTCCGGCGAGCGCCCGTGTCGCGGCCTGCCGATCGGTCGGCTCGGACGCGTCGCCGCCGCGACGCCGGCCCCGGCCGCGGCGTGGCTGGCGCGCCCGGCCGGGGGCGTGCTTCGTCTCGGTCGTGCGACGGCGGCTACGCGACGACGCCTTCTTGGGCGAGCGCGGTGGGCGGCTCCGACGGATGCGCGGCCCCGGGGTGGCGAGCTACTCGCCGCCGGTCAGGTAGGTGTAGCCCTCGAGCGCCTCCTCGTAGCGGCGCATGAGGCGGCCCGACTCGGCCATCGTGAGGCGCTTGTCGCGCAGCGCGACCTCGACGGCGCGGCGGACGCGCGACACCAGGTCGGCCTTCGAGTACTGCACGTAGCTCAGCACCTCGCTCACCGAATTGCCCTCGACGACATGCTCGACCCGGTAGTCGTCGCCGTCCAGGCGGACGTGCACGGCGTCGGTGTCGCCGAAGAGGTTGTGCAGGTCGCCGAGGATCTCCTGGTACGCGCCGACCAGGAAGCTGCCGATGTAGTAGGGCTCGCCGTTCGGCGGGTGCAGCTCGAGGAAGTGCTTCACGTCACGCAGGTCGATGAACTCGTCCATCTTGCCGTCGCTGTCGCAGGTGAGGTCGGCGAGCACGGCGCGGCGCGAGGGCGCACGGTTCAGCCGGTGGATCGGGACGGTGGGGAAGAGTTGCCGCACCGCCCAGTGGTCGGGCACCGACTGGAAGACGGAGAAGTTGCAGTAGTACGTGTCGGAGAGCTGGCGCTCGAGCGTCTCGAGCTCGTCCGGCACGTAGGGCAGCTCGCGGACGATCTTCAGGATCTTCTCGCACGTCGCCCAGAAGAGCTGCTCGACCCGCGCGCGTGCCTGCAGGTCGAGGTAGCCGAGGTTGAAGGCGGTGATCGCCTCTTCCTTGATCTGCAGGGCATCGTGGTACGCTTCCTGGAAGTTCTTGCGCGAGACGCCGGCGTAGGTCTCGTAGAGCTGCTTGATGACCGGGTGCTCGTCGGCCCGCAGCGTCGCCGGGGCCTGACCGACCAGGATCTCGTTCGTGCCGAGCACGTTGAAGATGAGCACCGAGTGGTGGGCGACCAGCGCGCGCCCGGACTCGGTGACGATGTCGGGATGCGGGACGCCCTTGGAGTTGCAGGCGTCGGCGATCTCGCTCACGACGTCGCTGGCGTACTCCTGCAGGGTGTAGTTCACCGAGGAGTGGAAGTTGCTCTGGCTGCCGTCGTAGTCGACGCCGAGGCCGCCGCCGCAGTCGAGATAGCGCATGTTGGCGCCGAGCAGGTGCAGCTCGACGAAGATGCGGCTCGCCTCGCGCAGGGCGTCCTTCACCGCGCGGATGTTGGTGATCTGCGACCCGATGTGGAAGTGCAGGAGCTGCAGGCAATCGAGCATCTGCTCGGCGCGCAGCCGCTCGACCGCGGTGACGGTCTCCGCTGTGGTGAGGCCGAACTTCGAGCGGTCGCCCGTCGACTCGACCCATTTGCCCGCGCCCTTGGTCGAGAGGCGCGCGCGTACGCCGATCACCGGCCGGATCTCGAGCTCACGCGACGCGCGCAGGATGGTCTCGAGCTCGCCGATCTGGTCGATCACGATGATGACCTGGCGGCCGAGCTTCTGCGCAAGGAGTGCCGTCTCGATGTAGGCGCGGTCTTTGTAGCCGTTGCAGATGATCAACGCCTCGGGATTGTCCTGCAGCGCGAGCGCCACCAGCAGCTCCGGCTTGGAGCCGGCCTCGATCCCGAGGTTGTAAGGGCGGCCATACTCGACCAGCTCCTCCACGACGTGGCGCTGCTGGTTCACCTTGATCGGGTACACGCCGCGATAGGTGCCGCGATAGTCGTTCTCCGCCATCGCCTGCTGGAACGAGCCGCAGAGCTGCGCGACGCGCGTGCGCAGGATGTCGGAGAAACGGATCAGCAGCGGCAGGTTGAGGCCGCGGCTGCGCAGATCGTCGACCAGCTCCTTCAGATCGATGCGTGCCGAGCCGTTGCCGGCCGGTGTCACCTCGATGTTGCCCGACTCGTTGATGCTGAAGAAGTCGCGACCCCAGCCGCCGACGTTGTAGAGCTCGATCGAGTCGTTGATCGTCCAGGCGCGGAGTTCTTTTTGCGCAGCGACTTTTTGCAAATTAATGCTGGCCTCCTTACGAGTCGTACAAATTCGACAAGTACCCCGCGAATCCGTCGATGTCTAGATCGAGAGCGCGCGAAACGCTCAGCCGCACGGGTGCCGGAGGAGGAGCAGCTCCGTCTCGAGCGCCGCGACCGCGAGGAGGGCGAGGTAGAGCGCCGGCCAGAGCCGCCACGCGCGCCCGCGGAGCCGGCTCGGGGCCCACGTGGCGACGGCGGTGAGCATGACGGCGCTGCTCAGCACGTAGCGGCCCTGCGGCTGGAAGTCGACGCGCCAGGAGTTGAGCGCGACGAGCGCGACCGCGAGCGCCGAGGACGCCGCGAGCCAGACGGCGCCGCGCCGGGCTGCGCCGTCGGCGGCGGGCAGGCTCGCGGCGGCAGCGGCGAGACCCACCAGGAGAAGGAGCAGCGCCGTTGCGGGGACGGGCGACGGCAGCGGCAGGCTCATGTTGGCGAAGCGGCCGAACGCGGAAGAGGCGAGAAGGCGAACGAAGGTCGCGACCGGGCGGGGCACGTCGGCGATCGCGGTCGGCCGGTATGGCCCACCGAGGAACGCATGGTAGCGCACGAGTCCGAGGGGGTCGCCGCCGTTCCGGACCGCGTTCCAGGCGAGTACGGGACCGGCCAGGACCAGCGCCGCGGCGAGCGCCCGCAGCGCGGCCCCGCGCCCCATCCGCCCGCGCCACCCGGCCCAGAGGAGCCAGCCGAGCGTCGCCGCGAGGAGCGCATAGCCGCCCGGCTTGCCGAGGACGACGGCGCCGCTCGCGAGGCCGACGAGCCCCAGGCCCGCGTCGCCCTCGCCGGCACGCGCCCAGCGCGCGAGCGCCAGCGCGAGCCAGGCTCCGGCGGCGACGGTGTAGGCATCCCCGTTGGTGTAGGCGTCGACGAAGACGAGCTGCGGATAGAGCGCGGCAACCGCCCCCGTGACGAGCGCGGCGGACCGCGATCGCGTCCACGCGTGCGCGGCGAGGCCGAGGAGCCACACGGTCAGCGCGCCGAGGAGGACGCTACCGAGACGGACGAGCGGGTAGCCCTGGATGCGCTCGAGCGCCGGCGGCTCGCGGTACATCCACGCCCGGTCGGCGCGCGGCACGAGGAGCGCGTAGAGGGCCGCGTGGGCGGCGTACGGGGCGGGCGGATAGACGCTGTAGATGGAGTCGTTCGCCGGCCACGTCGTCGCGTCGCCGCGTCCGAGCTCGCGCGCCGCCCAGAAATGACCGGCCTCGTCGGGGGCGCAGTTGAAGGCCTCACCGTGGCCGAGCGGGATGGCCCAGGCGGCGACGAGACGGAGCACGAGGCCGACCAGGACGACGAGGAGGAGGCCGCCGACCAGTCGCCGCACCGCGAGGCGGCTAGCAACGAAGGTCCCTCAGGTCAATGCGTGAGGACCGCCACCGTTGCGTCGGACGTTGGTTTCATGGCGCTCGCTGCAGCATTCGCACCGTGATCCGCCCGGCGCGGCGGACTCCCTCGGCCACGCAGATGGCATGAGTCGTGCTCCCATCCAGCCGCGTGGGCACGGGGGGGCCGGTCGAGGACGTGCACGCCGCTGGGTCGGGGCCGTCGCGGCCGTCCGAGGCCGGGCAGGCGGCCATGGCGCGTTCGGTCGCGGAACGCGCCGAAGCCCTGTTCCGCGCGCACCGGCTCCGGATCTTCACGCGCACGGACCGGATGTTCGTCGTGCTGATGCTCGTGCAGTGGCTGGCGGCGATCGCGATCGCGGCCGTCGTGTCGCCGCGCGTCTGGGCGGGGGCGCAGAGCCATGCCCACACGCACGTGTGGATCGCGTTGCTCCTCGGCGGCGTGATCACGCTCGTTCCCGTCGGGCTCGGGCTGCTGCGGTCCGGCGAGACGTCGACCCGCCACGCCATCGCGGTCGGCCAGGTGCTGATGTCGAGCCTGCTGATCCATCTCACCGGCGGCCGCACGGAAACCCACTTCCACGTCTTCGGCTCGCTGGCGTTCCTCGCGTTCTATCGCGACGCGTGGCTCTTCCTGCCGGCCACGGTGGCCGTCGCCGCCGACCACTACCTGCGCGGCGTCTACTGGCCCGAGTCCGTGTTCGGCGTCGCGGACGGATCATGGCGTTGGATCGAGCACTCGGGGTGGGTCGTCTTCGAGGACGCCTTCCTCGTGTGCGCTTGCCTACAGAGCGTGCGGGCGATGCGTGACGTCGCCCATCAGGGCGCGCGCATCGAGTACGCGCGTGAGAGGACCGAGGCGACCGTCAAGGCGCGCTCCGCCGATCTCGAGGCGAGCGAGAGCCTCTTTCGCTCGCTCAGCGCGGCGGCGCCGATCGGCATCGTCGTCACCGACCCGCAGGGCAAGGAGACATACAACAACGAGCGCTGGTCGGAGATCACCGGCATGTCGAGCGACGAGGCCCGCGGCGACGGGTGGATGCACGGCGTGCATCCCGATGACCTCGCCGCGCTGCTGGAGGTGCGCGAGACCTCGATTCGCGAGCAGCGCGAGCTCGAGGCCGAGTTCCGCTACGTGACGCCGTGGGGAGTCCGCTGGGTGCACGCGCGGGTACGCCCGCTGCGCGCGCCCGACGGCACGATGATCGGGCGGATCGGCACAGTCGAGGACGTGACCGCCCGCCGCCAGGCCGATGAGGAGCGCGAGGAGGAAGGCCGCATCTCGCGGGTGCTGGTCGATGTAGCCCGGGCGCTGCTCTCGTCGCTCGAGAAGCCCGTCATGATGGAGCGGCTCTGCACCGAGACGGCGAGCGCGCTGGGCGCCGATTACAGCACGACGTGGCTGCGGCTGAGGGACGAGGACGTCTACACGGCGCGCGCGACCTACGGCCTCGCCGGCGTCCATTGGGAGGCGCTCCGCACCGTGCGTTTTCCGTTGCAAGCGCTGAGCGGCGCGGATCGCACGCGCCTCGTGAGCGGCGAGGTCGTCGTCGTGCGCAACGCGGCCGGCTCGTCGGTTCGGCTGCTCGACATGTTCGCGCGCCACGGCGCGATGTTCGTTCTCTGCATCCCGCTGCTCAGGGGCGGAGCGCTCGTCGGCGCGCAGGTCGGCGGCTTCCGCGACCGCACGACGACGCTTACGCCGGCGCGTGAGCGAATCGCGCGCGGCATCGGGCAGCTCGCCTCCATGGCCCTCGCGAACGTGCTGCTTTACGACGAGGCGACCGACGCGATCCCGCGTGCGGGCGACGCCGTGCTGCGCTGACGCGGGCCCCCGCGCCGCGCCGGAGGACGCCTACTCGAGGCGCGCCAGGATCTCGCCCGACTCGACCGCCTGGCCGGGCTGGACGAGGATTTCCTTCACGACGCCGGGGCCGGCGGACTTCACCTCGTTCTCCATCTTCATGGCCTCGACCACGAGGACGCCCGTGCCCTTCTCGACGGCGTCGCCGACCGCGACGAGCACGGTCACGATCTTGCCCGGCATCATGGCGCGGATCTCCTGCGGGCCGCCGACCGTCTCCGTCTCGACGGCGACGCCGCCGTGGCGCAGCGTATCGATGAGCCGCACCTCGATGGTGCGGCCAGCGAGATCGACGCGATGCTTGTCGCCGTCGGTGCGGACGTCGCACGCGACCGAGTGCTGATCGATCAGCAGCGAGAAGGAGCCCGGACGCAGGGTGCGCGCGTCGACGGCGTGCTCCACCCCGTCGATCGTGATGCGGTAGATGTGCGGGGCGACCTCGACGACCTCGACCTCGCGGGCGGCGCCGTCGACCCGGGCGGAGAGCTTCAGCGGATCCTGCTGCCTAGCCATGGATCGCCTCCCGCCGCGCGTTGGCGCGCCATGCGCTCTGCGCCTGGGCGGGCGCCTTGGCGCCGGTCGACCGGTCCTGCCGCTCGAGCATGGCGACGACCGCCGCGATGATGGCCGTCGCGCTCGGGTCGGCGCCGTCCTCGGCGGCCGGCAGGCCCTTGTACTCCTGCGGGATGAAGTTGGTGTCGTAGTTGCCGCTGCGGAAGCGCGGGTGCTCCAGTACCCAGCGGTGGAACGCGATGTTCGCGCCGGGTCCCTGGATACGGTACTCCGCCAGCGCCCGCAGCATGCGGCGGATCGCCTCGTCGCGATCGGCGCCCCAGGCGACGAGCTTCGAGATCATCGGATCGTAGTGCACCGTGACCTCGGCGCCCTCGTAGACGCTCGAGTCGTCGCGGATGCCGATGCCGGAGGGCACGCGCAGGAGACTGATCTTGCCGGGCGCCGGGAAGAACGTCACCGGGTCCTCGGCGTAGATGCGGCACTCGATCGCGTGCCCGCGCTGCGCGATGTCCTGCTGGCGCCAGGGCAGGGGCTCGCCGCCGGCAATGCGGAGCTGCGCCTGCACCAGGTCGATGCCGGTCACCATCTCGGTGATGGGGTGCTCGACCTGGATGCGGGTGTTCATCTCGAGGAAGTAGAAGTTCTTGTCCGCGCCGACCATGAACTCGATCGTGCCGGCGCCGACGTAGCCGACGCTCGCCGCGGCCTTCACCGCGACCTCGCCCATGGCGTGGCGGATCTTGTCGTCGATGAACGGTGACGGCGACTCCTCGATGACCTTCTGGTGGCGGCGCTGCACCGAGCACTCGCGCTCGAAGACGTGCACGGTGTGGCCGTGCGTGTCGGCGAGGACCTGCACCTCGACGTGGTGCGGGCCGAGCACGAACTTCTCGAGGTAGAGGCGGTCGTCGCCGAAGGACGACTTGGCCTCGGAGCGCACGGCCCGGAGCGCCGAGGCGAGCTCCGCCTTGCCCGGGATCATGCGCATCCCCTTGCCACCGCCGCCGGCGGACGCCTTCAGCATGACCGGGTAGCCGATGCGCTCGGCCTCGGCCGCGACCTCGTCGTCGCGGAGCGTGTCCTTGGAGCCGGGAACGACCGGCACGCCGGCAGCGATCATGCGCTTGCGTGCCTCGACCTTGTCGCCCATCGCGATGATCGCATCGGGCGTCGGGCCGACGAACGTGATGCCCTCGGCGGCGCAGCGCCGGGCGAAGGCGGCGTTCTCGGCGAGGAAGCCGTAGCCGGGATGGATGGCGTCGGCGCCCGTCGCCTTGGCGGCCGCGATGATGTTGTCGACGACGAGATAGCTCTGCGACGACGGTGCCGGGCCGACGGGGTAGGCGAAGTCGGCGACCTGGACGTGCAGCGCCGTGCGGTCGGGCTCGGAGTAGACCGCGACGCTCTCGATGCCGAGCTCGCGGCAGGCGCGAGCGATGCGCACCGCGATCTCGCCGCGGTTGGCGATCAGGACGCGGCGCAGGGGCTTGGGCGAGGGCATGGGCGTGCGGCTCTCGGCGCGGTCAGAGGGGAATGTTGCCGTGCTTCTTCGGCGGGTTCTTGTCGCGCTTGTTCTGCAGGATCTCGAGCGAGCGGACGAGGCGCGGGCGCGTCTCCTCCGGCGCGATGATCTCGTCGACGTAGCCGAGCTCGGCCGCCATGAACGGGTTGGCGAAGGTCTTGCGGTAGTCCTCCACCAGCTTGTCGCGCACCGCGGAGTTGCCGTTCGCCGCCTCGATGTCGCGGCGGAAGATGATGCTGACGGCGCCGTCCGGTCCCATCACCGCGATCTCGCCCGTCGGGTACACGAAGTTGATGTCGCCGCGGATGTGCTTCGACGACATGACGACGTACGCCCCGCCGTAGGCCTTGCGGGTGATGATGGTGATCTTCGGCACGGTCGCCTCGCAGAAGGCGTAGAGCAGCTTGGCGCCGTGCTTGATGATGCCGCCGTACTCCTGCTGCACGCCGGGCAGGAAGCCGGGGACGTCGACGAACGTCACGATGGGGATGTTGAAGCAGTCGCAGAAGCGCACGAAGCGCGCCGCCTTGATCGAGGCGTCGATGTCGAGGCAGCCCGCGAGGAACGCCGGCTGGTTGGCGACGATGCCGACCGAGCGGCCGCCGAGCCGAGCGAAGCCGACCAGCATGTTGCGCGCGTAGTCGCGCTGCACCTCGAAGAAGAGGCGGTCGTCGACCACGGCGCGGATGATCTCCGTCATGTCGTACGGCTTGTTCGGGTTGTCGGGAACGAGGGTCTTGAGCGCGGCGTCGCAGCGGTCGACCGGGTCCTGCGTGGGGACGATCGGCGGATCCTCGAGGTTGTTGCTCGGGAGGTACGAGAGCAGCTCGCGGATCATGCGCAGACACTCGCGGCCGTTCTCGGCGAGGAAATGCGCGACGCCGCTCTTCGTGTTGTGGGTCACGGCGCCGCCGAGATCCTCCTTCGTCACGTCCTCGTGGGTGACCGTCTTGATGACGTCCGGGCCCGTGATGAACATGTGGCTGATCTTCTTCGCCATGAAGATGAAGTCGGTCATCGCCGGTGAGTAGACGGCGCCGCCGGCGCAGGGGCCGAGGATGGCGGAGATCTGCGGGATCACGCCCGATGCCATGACGTTCCGCTGGAAGATGTCGGCGTAGCCGGCGAGGCTCACGACGCCTTCCTGGATACGTGCGCCGCCGGAGTCGTTGATGCCGATCACCGGTGCGCCCGTGCGCATCGCGAGGTCCATGATCTTGCAGACCTTCTCCGCGAAGGCGCCCGAGAGGCTGCCGCCGAAGACCGTGAAATCCTGGGAGAAGACGTACACCGTCCGGCCGTCGATGGTGCCGTAGCCCGTGATGACCCCGTCGCCCGGGATCTTGTTCTGATCCATGTCGAAGTCCGAGCAGCGGTGGGTCTTGAACTTGTCGAGCTCGACGAAGCTGCCCCGGTCGAGGAGGACGTCGATGCGCTCGCGCGCCGTCATCTTCCCGGCCTCGTGCTGCTTGGCGATCCGGTCCTCGCCGCCGCCGAGCTCGGCGGCCTGGTTACGCCGCTCGAGTTCTTCGAGATTTTCTAAGAGGCCCATGGTGTCGTGCTCCTGCGGAAGGGTCGCGAACGAAAGCGTTTGAAAATAGCGGCCGGGGCCGACGAGTTCAAGGCGGCTCGCCGGGCGCGGTTTCCAGGGGCACGGAGCTCTCAGTGCACGCCGGGCACACCCTCGAAGCTGACCTCGTCGCCGTCGGCGACCCCGTGACGGTCGCTGAAGCCGGCGTTCACCTCGAGTACGTAGCGCGATTCCCCTGGAACGCCGCGCGAGCTGGTCGTGAAGGGCACGGCATTCTTCACGATGCCGAGGACGTGGCGGTCGTCGCGGATGAAGATCATGTCGAGCGGCAGCACGGTGTTCTTCATCCAGAACGTGAGGTGCTCGGCCTCGTCGAAGACGAAGATCATGCCCGCCTCGGCGGCGAGCTCCTTCCGGTACATGAGGCCGAGGCTGCGGCGCTCCGCCGTGTCCGCGATCTCGACCGCGACCGGCACGTCGCCGCTCTTCGTATGCAGAACCACCCGGGCACCGCCGGCGTCGGTGGTGCAGGCCGAGCCGAGCGTGCACGCCATCAGCACAACGGCGAGAAAGAGCTTGTAAATCGATAGCTTCATCGGGACCGTCAACTTGCGAGGTGCCACCTTATCCCATAAAACGGGCACGCCTACAGGGGAGGGGACATGCCCGAGTTCGGTCTGCGATTCGTCATCCACACGCTGCTCGTCTTCGGAGCGTTGGGGTACTTCGCCAACACGCTCTACGGGCGCTTCCGCGTGCTCCAGGCGATGCGCTGGACGGATCTCTTCGACAAGATTCCCGAGCGCATCAACGCGCTGCTCGTCTACGGCTTCGGGCAGAAGAAGTTCGTCATCGACAAGCAGGATCGCGGCCCGAGCTGGATGCACTTCTTCATCTTCTGGGGCTTCGTGGTCCTCGGCGTGCGCGTCGTCACCGCATTCAGCCAGGGCTGGTTCGGGCTCGAGTTCCACTTGCCGCTCCTCGGCGTCGACATGCTGGGCGGGCCGTATTTCCTCCTGAAGGATCTGATGGAGGTCATCGTGCTCGTCGCGGTCAGCTATGCGCTGATCCGCTGGATCTTCATCCACCCCGCTCGCCTCTACGGCTTCCGCCCGGCCGAGGAGCGCCTGGCCCACGAGACGCACGGCGAGGCCCTTTTCATCCTCTGCTGCATCGGCGGCATCATGCTGACCGACCTCTTCTTCGAGGCCGGCCGCTTCGTCTACATGGGGCAGGACGCGACCGAGCTCGCCACCCGCCGCTGGGTGCCGACCGCGTCGCTGCTGGCGTCGACGATCGCGCCGTTCGGCAACGGCACCGCACGCACGCTCTCCGAGATGGGATGGTGGGGCCACAATCTCCTCATCCTCACGATGCTGAACGTGCTGCCGCTCTCGAAGCACTTCCACATCATCACCGGCCTCCCCAACGTCTTCTTCCGCAAGCTCGAGCCGCTCGGCGCCCTCGCCAAGCAGGATCTCGAGACCGCCACGACGTTCGGTACCTCGCACATCGACCAGTTCACCTGGAAGCAGGTCGTCGACATGTACACCTGCACGGAGTGCGGGCGTTGCTCGTCGAACTGCCCGGCCACGATGACCGGCAAGCCGCTGGCGCCACGCCAGCTCCTACTCAACCTGCGCGACTACCTCTACGAGCACCAGGCCGAGCTGCTGACCGCCAAAGCGAACGGCGGCGCGACGAACGGTGACGGTGCGGGCGACGGCGCGGCAGCCGAGCCGTTCGGCGTGAACCTCATCGGTGAGGAGAGCGTCGTCCACGACGACGTGCTGTGGAGCTGCAACATGTGCCGCGCCTGCGAGGAGGCGTGCCCGGTCATGATCGAGTACGTCGACAAAATCGTCGACATGCGGCGGAGCCTGGTGCAGGAGGAAGCGCGCTTCCCCGCCGAGCTGACGCGTACCTTCAAGGGCATGGAGACGCAGTCGAACCCCTGGGGTCTCGGGCCGGAGAAGCGGGTCGCGTGGACCGAGGGGCTCGACGTGCCGCTCCTCGCCGACAATCCCGACGCGGAGTACCTCTACTACGTCGGCTGCGGCGGCGCCTTCGACGACCGCAACAAGAAAACCACCATCTCGTTCGTGAAGATCCTGAAGAAGGCCGGCATCAACTTCGCCATCATGGGGAAGGATGAGCTGTGCAACGGCGACTCGGCGCGCCGTCTCGGCAACGAGTACCTCTACCAGAGCATGGCGCAGATGCTGACCGAGGTGTTGAACGGCTTGAGCGTGAAGAAGATCATCGTCAACTGCCCGCACTGCTTCAACACGTTCCGCAACGAGTACCCGCAGTTCGGCGGCAACTACGAGGTGATCCACGCTGCCGAGCTGGTGCAGCGCCTCCTGCAGGAGAAGAAGATCACGCTCAAGCGCGACGGCTTCCAGGGGAAGCCCGTCACCTACCACGACTCCTGCTACTACGGCCGCTTCAACAACGTGTACGACTCGCCGCGCGAGGTCATCAAGGCCGTCACCGGTGCGGCGCCGCAGGAGATGGAGCGCCACGGCCGCACCGGCATGTGCTGCGGTGCCGGCGGCGGCCGCATGTGGATCGAGGAGGATCCCGACAAGCGGGTCAATCTGCTGCGTACCGAGCAGGCGCTCGAGACCCAGCCCGGCGTGATCGCCATGTCCTGTCCGTTCTGCATGACGATGATCGGCGACGGCATCAAGCACAAGGACATGGAGGAGCAGGTCCAGGCGCTCGACGTCATGGAGATGATCGAGCGCAATCTCGCCTGAGGCGCGCCTGCCCGCGATGAGGCTCGCGGTCTACATCGACTACAAGAGCCCGTACGCGTACCTCGCGAAGGACCCGGTGTACGAGCTCGCGCGCGAGACCGGCGTCGAGATCGACTGGCTTCCGTACACGCTCGACATCCCTGCCTATCTCGGCAGCGCGACCCTCGACGAGCACGGCGCGGTCGTGGAGGAGAGCCGCAACGCGCACCAGTGGAGGCGCGTCCGCTACGCCTACATGGACGCGCGGCGCGAGGCGGCCGGCCGCGGCCTCACGATCCGGGGGCCGCGCAAGATCTTCGACTCGACGCTCGCCGGCATCGGCATGCTGTATGCCAAGCGGCACGGCGCGTTCCGTCCCTACAACGACCTGGTCTTCGCGCGCTTCTGGACGCGTGAGCTCGACATCGAGGACCGCGCCGCGATGACGGCCGTATTGCGGGACGTCGGTGCCGAGGTCTCGGGCCTCGACGCGTTCGTCGAGGGCGAGGGACGGGCCGAGCTCCGGCGGATTCAGGAGGAGGCCGAGCGCGCTGGCGTGTTCGGCGTTCCGAGCTTCGTTCTCGAAAGTGGGGAGCTCTTCTGGGGCCGCGAGCATCTGCCGAGGCTGCACGAGATTCTGAAGCAGGCGTGATTCTCGCTGCGCCCGGGCAGGACGACGGCTGGGCTCAGCCGAGCAGCGACCGCACCCCATCCCGCACCGCCGGCCACGCTGCCGAAGCCGGGTCGACGAGCTCGAAGTGGCCGATGCGGTCGAGGACCGTGAGGGTCGCGCGGTCGCTGCGCGCCACGGCCGCGTCGTGATACCCCTCGGCGATCTGCAGCGGCACGATCGTGTCGTCGCGGCCGTGCAGGAGGAGCTGCGGCACGCCGAGCGGCAGCAGCTCCGCCGGCGAGCCGCTCACGTAGCGCTCCGGTACTTGCGCCGGCGTCCCGCCCATCAAGCGATCGACCGCGCCGAGCCCGAGTGAGGAGGCGAGGGCCAGGTCGGCGATGCCGGCGAGACTGAGCGCGGCCCGCGGCACGAGCGGCGGCCGCACTGGCCGGAGCTGGCCGCTGGAGATGCGTGGGCGCGCCGCGAGCCAGAGCGCGAGATGGCCGCCCGCGGAATGACCGACGCTCACGACCCGCGCGAGGTCGAGCGCGAACTCCGTCGCGAGCGTCGCGAGGAGGTCCGCGCCGGCCGCGGCGTCGAGAAAGGTGTCCGGGTAGCCGCCGCCCTCGCCGATCCGCCGATACTCGACGTTCCAGGTCGCGATCCCCGCGGCGGTGAGCGCGTCGCAGAGCGGGTCCATCAGATCGAGGTCGTAGCCCGGCAGCCAGAACCCGCCGTGGACGACGAGCGCGACCGCATGCGGCCCGGCCGAGTCCGGCACCCGCAGGTCACCGAACTGGAGCGGGCCGGATCCGTAGGCTCGCCGCACGACGCGGGCGCCGGCGGGGCGCGGGACTCGTCCGGGTCGCCGTACCACGCGCCCGACCCCCGTCCCGACGACCACCGCCGCGACGACGCCGAGCCCGCGCAGCACGGCGCGACGAGAGAAGCGACGCCCTTCCATGCGTTCGCCCATCGTGCCGCGAAACCCACCTGGTTGCGACGGGTGATCGTCAGGGTACGTTGACGCGACGTTCTCCGAGCCCGTAGATAGACGACGATGCGGATCCGATCTCGCCGGGTGGTGCGCTAGCGTGGCGCGGCGCGCACGCAAGCGCACCAGTCCCGCCGGGCGTGCGGTGGCCGAGTCGCAGGCGCTCGCGGGAACGCGCGAGCGGCACGACGCCGGCCATCGCGCGGCCGGGCGCGATCCGCGGGATCCCGTCGTCGTCGACGACTCGCTGCGCGACGTCGGCGTCCCGCGCGTCACCGAGGACGAGAAGCTCCTCCAGCTCGGTCCCGCCGCCGACTTCACCCACACCGACACCTGGCGTGTGATGCGCATCACGGGCGAGTTCGTCGAGGGCTTCGACGCGCTCGCAGCGCTCGACAGGGCGGTCACGATCTTCGGCTCGGCACGCGTCGGGCCGCGCGATCGCTACTACCGCGCCGCCGAGGAGGTGGCGCGGCGCCTCGCGCGGCGCGGCTTCGCGGTGATCACCGGCGGGGGCCCGGGCATCATGGAGGCGGCGAACAAGGGCGCGTGTCGCGCCGGCGGCCGCTCGATCGGTTGCAACATCGAGCTCCCCTTCGAGCAGCGGCCGAATCCCTACGTCGATACCCTGCTCACGTTTCGCTACTTCCTCGTGCGCAAGACAATGTTCATCAAGTACGCGTGCGCCTTCCTGATCTTTCCCGGCGGGTTCGGCACGCTCGACGAGATGTTCGAGGCGCTGACGTTGATCCAGACAGGGAAGATCTACCAGTTTCCGGTGGTGCTCTTCGGCCGCGCCTACTGGTTGGGACTCCTCGAGTGGTTCCGCGCCCGCCTCTGCGAGGAAGGCAAGATCGCGCGCACCGACCTCGATCTGATCCTGCTCACCGACGACATCGACGAGGTGGTGCGCGTCGTCGTCGCCGCGAGCCAGGCGCAGGCGCGCGCGGTGACCGCGCGGGTCCGTGCGGCGAAGTCGGCGACCCGCGCCGGCGCGCGCGGCGTCCGCGGGCGCGCGACGTCCCCCCGGCGCCGATGAGCAACGGGCGTACGACGGACCTCGGCGAGCTCGCCCGGCGTGCAATGCTCGCGCAGGGGCTCGAGCCGGCCTTTCCGGCCGCCGCCGTTGCCGAGCTCGACGCGATTCCGGGCCCGGCTGGGGGCGACGCGGCGCTGCGCGATCTCCGCACGCTGCTCTGGGCGTCGATCGACGACGACGAGTCACGCGACCTCGACCAGCTGACCGTGGCCGAGGTGCGCGACGGCGGAGCGGTCCGCGTGCGGGTTGCGATCGCCGACGTCGACGCGCTCGTGCACCGCGACGGCGCGATCGACGCGCACGCGTACCGCAACACGACGTCGGTCTACACCGCCGTGCGCATCTTTCCGATGCTGCCGGAGCGCCTCTCGACCGACCTCACGTCGCTTGCGGCGCACGCCGACCGGGTGGCGATGATCGTCGAGTTCGACGTGGCGCCCGACGGCGCCTTGTCGGCGTGCGACGTCTACCGCGCGCTCGTCCGCAACCAGGCAAAGCTCGCCTACGACGGTGTCGCCGCGTGGCTGGAGAGCGGCGCGTCGATGCCCCCGGCACTCGCGGCGGTCGCCGGGCTCGACGCCAATCTCCGGGCGCAGGACCGCGCCGCGCAGGTGCTGCGCGGCCGCCGGCACGAGGAGGGCGCCCTCGAGCTCGAGACGATCGAGCCCCGGACGGTGGTACGCGACGGGCGGGTCATCGACCTGCGGCAGGAGACCAAGAACCGCGCCCGTATGCTGATCGAGGATCTCATGATCGCGGCCAACGGCGTGACGGCGCGTTTCCTCGGCGGGCGCGGCCTCCCGACGCTGCGGCGGATCGTGCGGGTGCCGAAGCGCTGGGACCGGATCGTCGACCTGGCGGCTAGCCTCGGCGCGCGCCTCCCCGGCGCGCCCGACGCGAAGGCGCTGGCGGCCTTCCTCACGGCGGCACGCGCCTCCGATCCGGTGCGCTTCCCGGATCTCTCCCTCACGGTGGTGAAGCTCCTCGGCGCCGGCGAGTACGTGGCGCTCGCCCCGGGGGCGCAGAGCGAGGGCCACTTCAGCCTCGCGGCGCGCGACTACACGCACTCGACGGCGCCGAACCGCCGCTATCCCGATCTGGTGACCCAACGGCTTCTGAAGAAGGCGCTGGGCGTTGGCGGCGGCCGGCCGTACGCGCTCGAGGACCTCGCGGCGGTCGCGGCGCAGTGCACGCAGCAGGAGAACGCCGCCAACAAGGTGGAGCGTCAGGTGCGGAAGTCGGCGGCCGCGCTGCTCCTCGCCGACCGCATCGGCGAGGGTTTCGACGCGATCGTGACAGGCGTGTCGGACAAGGGCACGTGGGTACGCATCCTGCGGCCGCCCGTCGAGGGCAAGGTGGTGCGCGGCGCCGCTGGGCTCGACGTCGGCGAGCGCGTGCGCGTCACGCTCCTCGCCACCGACGTCGAGCGCGGGTTCATCGACTTCGCCCGTGCCTGAGCGTCAGGGCTGCAACGGCTGCATCGCGAGATCGCCCGGCGCCAGCGCGGCGAACGTACGCAGCGTGCGGGGATCGATCAGCGTGTCGTGGCTCTCGTGCACCTTCGGCCGACTATAGAGCAGGCGCAGAGCGCGCGCGTGGGGCATCGAGAGGTAGCGCGTGCCGTGCAGGCGGACGAGCGCGTCGCGCACCGCTGGCGCGTGGCGTCCGCTCACCATCGGGAACAGATGATGCTCCACGTGATAGCCGAACTGCAGGTGCAGCCGCTCGAGCCAGCGCGGCGAGGTGACCGACAGACTGTTGGCGAGCGGATCGTTCACCTCCGTCAGCGGGTTCAGGAAGTGGTTGGTCGCGATGTACGACATCACCACCGCGTTCGCGACGAGCACCGGCACGACGTAGACGAAGAGGAACGCGTGCGGCCCGACGAGCAGGAGCACCGCGATCCAGAAGACCAGCATGGTGCCCGACTCGAGGTACACGGCGCGGCGCGAGATGCGCGCGTAGTAGTCGTTGCGACGGCTGTGGAAGATCAGCACCAGTAACGAGTGCAGCGAGAACCACACGAAGAGGAAGAGGCCGCTGTGCAGGTAGCCGGAGCCCGGCGCCATGGTCTCGAGCGCCCGCACGACCGCGCTCTTGCGCCAGAAGCCGAGCGTGCCGTAGCCGTCGGGATCGGCGACCGCCTTGCCCGTGTGGCCGTGGTGCGCCTGGTTGTGCCACGCGCTCCACAGCGTGGGCGAGAGGCAGTACGGCGCGAACCCCGGGGCGGCGAGCAGCCTCTCGAGGAGCGGGCCGCGCACCACGGCGTGGTGCATGATCTCGTGGGAGAGGAAGCCGAGGCAGCCCCAGCTGTGCCCGGCGGCCACGGCGCAGGCGAGGGCGAGCCACCAGGGCGGCGCGCCGCGCACGACGACGATCGCGAGCGCGACGATGATGGCGAGGTGGACGGGAAGCCAGACCAGCCGCCCGGGCTCGCGGGCGAAGGCCGCTCGCGGCAGATGGGCGCGGATCTCGCGCGCGTAGGCCTGTACCGACTGGCGCTCCCAGCGGCTCTGTGTCGATTCCATGGTGTTCCTCCTTCGGGTCCCAGCTAGATACTTACGGCTACGTCACCGTAACCTACGGTAGCGTAACCTACGTGGATCGTGTAGAGGTGTCAAGGTGGGGGTGCGACATCGCAAGGCGACGGGACGGCTGACGGCGTCGGCGCGACGTACGCAGCTGATCGAGATCGCGCGCACCGTGTTCGCCAAGCGCGGCTACGAGGCGACGTCGGTCGAGGAGATCGCCGCCCGCGCCAAGGTCTCGAAGCCCATCGTCTACGAGCACTTCGGCGGCAAGGAGGGCCTCTACGCCGTCCTCGTCGACCGCGAGATGGACTTCGTCGTGACGCGCATCGCCGCCGCGATCGGCGAGGGCACGCCGCGCGAGCGTGTGGAGCGCGCGGCGCTCGCCTTCCTCACCTACGTGCGCGATCACCGCGACGGCTTCCTCGTGCTGTCGCGCGACGCGCCCGTCCGTCTCGCGCACGGCGGCATGTCGAGCCTGTTGAACGACGTCGCCGAGCGGGTCGCGGACGTGTTCGTCGCCACCTTCAAGCGGGCGGGCTACGACGCGAAGACCGCGCCGATCTACGCCCATGCCCTGGTCGGCATGGTCACGTTCGTCGGCCAGTGGTGGATCGAGACGCAGAAGCCGTCGGTCGAGGAGGTGGCGAGCCACATCGCCGCGCTCGCGTGGATGGGTCTCCGCCACCTGCCGAAGCGGCCGAAGCTCGAGATCGTCGAGAAAGGGAGCAAGCCATGAGCACGAGGATGACGGGCGGCTGCTTGTGCGGTGCCGTCCGCTACGAGCTGACCGCGGAGCCCGCCTGGGCGCACAACTGCCACTGCTCGCGCTGCCGGAAGACACGGGGAGCCGCGTTCGCGTCGAACCTGTTCGTCGCGCGCGGCGGCTTCCGCTTCTCCCAGGGCGAGGACCAGGTCCGGTCCTACAAGCCGCCGGATGCCGAGCGCTTCACGCACGCGTTCTGCGCGCGCTGCGGATCGAGCCTCCCCTGGGACAACGAGAGCCGGGGCATCGTGGTGGTGCCGATGGGCGGCCTCGACGCCGATCCGGGCATCACCCCGCGCGCCCACATCTTCGTGGCGTCGAAGGCGCCCTGGTTCACGATCACCGACGACCTGCCGCAGCGGAGCGAAGGCCCCGGCTTCGTCGCCAGCTCCGGCTGAGCCGGACGCGGCTCAGACCTTCGCGAAGACCTCGCGGGCGAAGCGCTCGGCGTTGGCCGGCTTGCCGTAGCCGGAGAGGATGCAGTGGGTGACGCCCCACTCCTTCTCCCGGCGGCGCAGCTCGGCGATGCACTCCTCACGGGTGCCGATCAGCACCATCGGCATGCGTCGGACCTCGGGCTCGGGGAGGCCGAAGAAGCCGCCGAGACCGGTCGCGAAATCGCGCGCCGCCTCCGGGGTGTCGGCGAGCATCGGGATGAAGATCGCCGACGAGAGCGTGATCGCGCCGGGGTTGCGTCCGGCCGCCTTGGCCTCGCTGCGCACGAAATCGAGCTTGCCGCGGAACGCCTCGTCCGTGAGCTTCGCGACCTCGGCGGGGAGGATCGTGCCGGCGCGGCCGGCGTCGGAGATCACGTTCACGATGTCGGCCTCGCGGGCGGCGATGCGCAGCAGGCCCTTGCCGCTGCCGCCGAGCATGACCGGCGGGTGCGGCTTCTGCACCGGCTTCGGCACGCTGATCGCGTCGCGCAGGTGATAGAACTCGCCGTCGAACGTGGTCTTGGGATTGGCCCAGAGCTGCTTGATGACGCGCACCGACTCGTCGAGCATGCGCAGGCGCGGCTTGATGTCGGGGAAGTCGGCCCCCATCATGTCGAACTCGAGCTTCGTCCAGCCCGAGCCGATGCCGAGGATGGCGCGGCCGTTGCTGAGATGGTCGAGCGTCGTCGTCGCCGACGCCGTCGTGCCCGGGTGGCGGAAGAGGTTGCACAGCACGAGCGCGCCGATGCGGACCTTGGTGGTCGCGGTGGCGATCGCGCCGAGCAGCGTCATGGCCTCCCACGCGGGCGCATTGTCGTCGAGGCCGCCGCCGCCGCGCGCCTCGTACGCCCAGTGATCGGGGACGTACAGCGCAGAGATGCCGAGCTCGTCCGCCTTGCGGGCGAGCGCCATGATGTCGGGTGCGGGAAGTCCCGCGAGCTGCAGGCCGAAGTCCATGCGCCTCGCTATGCGTCAGGCGCCCGCCCGTGTCAAAGGAGTTTCACCCGGATCGGCGCTCGTGGTAGCAGACGCGACCGGCCCGAACGGTCCGGCACCCATGCGATCGCGCGTTCTCCTGTTCGTCTTCTTCACCGTCTTCCTCGACATGGTCGGGTTCGGGATCGTGATCCCGCTCCTGCCCTTCTACGTCCAGTCGATGGGCGGCACGGCGGAGATGGTCGGCATCCTCCTCGGCACGTTCTCGCTGACCCAGGTGGTCGCGACCCCGATCCTCGGCCGCCTGTCGGACCGCTTCGGACGGCGTCCCGTGATCCTCACGAGCCTCCTCGGCAACGGCCTCTCGATGATCCTCTTCGCCTTCGCGGCGGAGCGCTCGCTGCTGCCGTGGCTCTTCGTGTCGCGCATCCTCGCCGGGACGACGGCGGGCAATCTCGCCGCCTGCCAGGCGGCGGTGGCGGACGTTACCGACGGCTCGAGCCGCGCGGCCGGCATGGGCCGCATCGGCGCCGGGATCGGCCTCGGCCTCGTGATCGGCCCGATCCTCGGCAGCGTGCTGAGCCCGATCCACCGGATCGTGCCGCCGCTCGCGGCCGGCTCGCTCGCGTTCCTCGACCTGGTCGGCGTCGCCCTCTTCATGCCCGAGACGCGTGGCCAGAGCGAGGCGCCGACCACGGCGGAGATCGAGACCGACCCACGGACCCTGTGGGAGACGATCGCCGACGTGCGCATCCTGAGCGTCATGGCGATGTACTTCCTCACGTTCCTCTGCATGGCGAGCGTGCAGGTCGCGCTGCCGCTCCTGGCGAACGCGCGCCTCGGCTGGAGCGAGCGCCAGGTCGGCCAGGTCTTCGGGCTGTATGGGCTGATGGCGTTGATCGTGCAGGGCGGCTTGATCGGGCGGCTCTCGCGGCGCTTCACGTCGCCCCGCGTGCTCGTCATGGGGGCGTGCTGCGTCGGCCTCGGCATGGTTGCGATCAGCGGCGCGCACGGCGCGGCGGCGTTGCTCGTCGGCGTCTCCCTCGCCGGGCTCGGCGTCGGGCTGACCAATCCGACCCTCGCGACGCTCGCCTCGCAGCACGCGGGACGTCGTCGGCAGGGCGCCGTGCTCGGTGTGGCGCAGTCGTCTGGCGGCGCGGGACGCACCGTCGGCCCGGTGTGGAACGGCATGCTCTACGCGCGCCTCGGCCCGTCGGCGCCGTTCGTCGGCGCGGCGCTCGCCGCGTCGCTCTCGTTGATGGTGGCGGTGGCGCTGCAGCGCCGGCCTGCCGCGCCGTACGACGGCGGAACGGTCACGTGAAGCGTGGGCGGCTGCGGTGGGAAGGGGGAACGGTCTCGGCCGTCTGGCACGATGCCGCCGGCGACACGCTCCTCGCGCTGACCCATGGCGCGGGTGGCACGATGGACACGCCGTCGCTGCGCGACTACGCCGACGCGATGGCGGCGCGCGGCGTGCGCGTCGTGCGCTTCAACCTGCCGTACGTCGAGGCCGGGCGGAAGTCGCCCGGCCCGGCGGCGCGCGATCAAGCCTGCTGGCGCGACGTAGCAGCCGCGCTTCGCGCCGAGGCGCGCACACTCGTCCTCGGCGGCCGCTCGTACGGCGGCCGCATGGCATCGCACGTCGCGGCCGACGGTGCGCCGTGCGACGGGCTCGTGTTCCTGGCGTACCCGCTGCATCCGCCCGGAAAGCCGGAGCAGCTGCGCGACGGCCATCTCGGCGGCATCGCGGTGCCGATGCTCTTCCTCCAGGGCACGCGCGACGCGTTCGCGGAGCCGGCGCTGCTCGAGCGGACGATCGCGCGGCTGCCGCGCGCCACCCTGCATCGCATCGAGGGCGCCGACCACGGGCACAAGGTCCGCGGGCGCGCCGCGGCGGAGGTCGTCGCCGAGCTGGCCGATGTCACGACGCGCTGGCTCGTGGACGTCCCGGCACGACGGGCGAAGAGCCGGAGGGACGCGTGAGGGAGCGGCGCCACGCAGGCCGCGGGGCCGCGCGCGCTTGCGGCCTCGCGTTCGCGGCCCTCGCGCTCGCTGCCCTCCTTTCGGCATCGGGGTGCGAGCGCTACGAGTCGTTGGTCGTGCTCCCCGCGGGCGGCATGCGGACGCAGTACCTCCTCGACTACGAGCACACGCTCGATCCCGAACGCCTCGTGGCGACGCACGGGTATCTCCTCCTATTCAACCCAGGACCCGAGGCGGTGCGCGCCGACGTGACCGTGTACTACGAGGACCGCGAGCCCGAGACCTTCGCGCTCAAGGCGGGGCCGGGCACGACCACGGCGTCGGCGATCGCCGAGTGGCCGGTCGTGCCGCAGGGCCGCTTCGCGCTCGGCGTCGTCACGAGCGAGCCCGTCGTCGCGCAGGCGACGATCGCGTGGGACAACACCGGCGGCAATCTCGAGACCGGCGCGGCGACGAAGTCGCCGGGCGGCGTGCGCGAGGCGGCGAGCTCGTACCTGGCGATCCCGCAGCTCGCCGACCGCTGGTATCTCGCCGACGGCATCGTGATGGACGACGAGCGCTACTGGGTGCGCGAGACCGAGACGACGCTCGTGCTGAATCCCGGCGACCGGGACGCCGACGTGAAGCTCAGCACGTTCTACCGGCCGCTTGCCCGCCACCAGCACGTGCAGGTGCCGGCGCGCCGCCTCGCTGCCATCCGCATGGACGATCTCGCCTTCGCGAACCACCACTACGGCTTGCGCATCACCAGCGACCGGCCGGTCGCGGCGCAGTCCCGGCGAGTCGTCTACTGGCACGGCGCGCCCGACGTGATGACGTTCTGGTCGACGCCGCTCGCGGCGCTGCCGTCGGCCGGCACGCGTCCGCTCAGCGTCCGCTGACCGGCGGCCTCGCTCGGGCAGCCACGAGCGCCGAGCCGAGGAGCGCGGCCGTGAGCGCCATCGTGTTGGCAACGGCGTCGGCCATGTGCCACGGGGCGCCGAGACCAAGGGCGTCGAATATCTGTATCATCGGGAGATCGTAGTGGACGGCGGGCAGCAGCAGGAGCGTGGCGAGCCCGATCCGTATCGTACGAGGCACGCCGGCAACCCCGACACCGCTCAGCAGCGCGACGATCGGCAAGGTGAGAATGATCGCGTCGTAGGTCAGGTGATAGTTGGAGAGCAGGATGGCGGCGCACGTCGCCGTCGACGCCAGCGCCGAGGCAACGATCGGTCCCTGGCGACACGTGCGATGCACGACGAACGCGGCAACGGCGACGGTGCCGAGCGCGAGCGCCAGGTCGACCACGCTGCCGTGGGGCCCGACGAGGACCCGCACCGCGTAGCTCAGATCGATGCGGAGGAACCACATTCCCGACGGCCGCGACACGACGGCCGCGGTGTGGAGCAGCGACCGCCACCAGGACACGGGCCCGGCGACGCCGAAGCGCGCCAGCACGAGGAGGGAAAGGCCGATCGCCAGCCCGAGCCCGCCGAAAACGGCCCGGTACGCGCCCGTGACCAGCAGCAGCGGCAGGAGCGGCAGGCCGAACTGCGGCTTCAACGTGGAGAGCGCGACACCGATCGCCGCGAGCAGTGGCCGGTCGCGGCTGTAGATCAACGCGAGGTACACGCCGAGCGCGAGCTCCATCGTCGACTGCCCGAGGAGCATCGACTTGTGCCCCGGGCGTGCGATCAGCATGAGCGTGCCGAGCGCCATCACCCACGCCGTGTCGTGGGGGAGGCCGCACGCACGCAGGGTCAACGCGGCCAGGGCGAGCACGAGCGCGAGGGTCACGAAAAAGTATGCGGCCTCCGCCGGCTTCACCGGCAGCAGGGCGAGCGGCAGGTGCAGCAGGACGCCCATCGGGGCATAGGCCGGCAGCCGCCGCTCGACCGGGTAGCGGTCCGGGAAGGCCGGGTCGTAGGGGTTCACGCCGTGCAGCCATGCGACCGCCGGGTAGTAGAGCGTCTCCTGGAAATCGCACATCGTCCAGTGCTCCGCGCTCTGCTCGGCGCTCACCATGAGCTTGGTGTCGATGCGATAGCCGATCACCGCCGCCCAGGCCGCGAACGCCAGGGCCGCGATCCAGGTGTGCTGGGCGTGCTGGGTGTGCCGGGTCCGCCGGCGCACGGGCGTCACGACGTCGACAGCGCGCGCAGGACCGCGGCCGAGAGCGCCTCGGCGACCAGGCGGTGGCCGTCCTCGCCGAGGTGGCCGTCGCCGGCGAGGATCGCCGACTCGCCCCGCTGGTGCGCGGCGAGCAGGATCGAGTCCGTGACGAGCAGCTGGTTCCTCGTGCCGGCGACGAGTGCGCCGAAGCCGGCTACGACCCGCTCGTACACCGGGTCGCCGCCCTGGATGTAGAGCGGCGAGGGGATCGTCATCAGGACGACGGGGGCGCCGATCGCGTTGGCGTCGCGCACGAGCTGGCCCGCGAGCCGCACGACGAGATCGACGTCGTGACGCACGTCGGGCGCGAGCTCGGCGGGAGAGGGGGCGGCGTGCGGCGCCTCCGCGGCGGCCGCGGCCGGTGGATGGGAGCCGGTGAGCATGCGGTAGAGAAGATAGAACGCGAGGCTGTGGTTGCCGAGCGCGTCGCGCAGCGCGAGGAGCGGGGCGCGCCAGGCGGGCGGCTGGCGCAGGTCGTCGCGCAAGGCGACGCCGTCCGCGGTGAGACGAAAGCCGCCGTGCCGCCGCGTGTCGTCGACGTCGTTGAAGGCGTACTGCAGCACCACGACGTCGGGTGTGAGCGTCGCGCCCTCGTGCTCGAAGTAGAGAAGCTCCTCGGCCGTGCCGGCGCCGTTCACGCCCGCGTTCAGCACCCGGTAGGTCGCGCCGGGGCGCGCCTGCTCGAGGGCGCGCTGCAGGAGCGTCGTGAAGATGCGCTCCTCGGGCAGCTGCACGGCCGCGGTGTACGAGTCACCGACGACGAGCACGCGCCGCTCGCCCGGCGGCTTCGGCATCGGCACCTCGTCGCCCCGCAGGCCGAATGCGTCGATCCGGACAGGCGCACTCGCCGGCACCACGCCGGGCAGGTTGTGGTAGGTGAAGCGCGAGCCCGGATACCAGGTGTAGAAGCCCTCGGCGTGGACGCGGAGATGCGGCACGTCGACCTGCGGCGCCACCACCGCGCGCACCGCCGCCTCGAGCAGGACGAGCAGCACGAGCCATTCGGCGAGGAGCAGCAGGAGGCGTCTCGTGCGCATGGAGGCGCCGGGCACATCGCCCATGGGCCGCGCGCCGTCAAGCCGCGCCGGTTGACGCCCGCGCGCGCGAAGGTGAAAACGGCGCCGCGATGTCGAACGCGGAGCACGCGCCGCTCGGCCCTCTGGGATGGATCGGCACGGGGCTGATGGGGGCCTCGATGTGCGGCCACTTGATGCAGGCCGGGCATCCGATGACCGTCTTCACCCGCACACTGCAGCGCGCCGAGCCGCTGCTGGCGCGCGGCGCGCGCTGGGCCGATACGCCGCGTGCCGTCGCGGCGGCCGCCGACGTGGTCTTCGTCATGGTCGGGACGCCGGCGGACGTGCGCGAGGTCGTCCTCGGCGCCGACGGGGCGCTCGCCGGCGCCCGCGCCGGCGCGGTGCTCGTCGACATGACGACCAGCGAGCCGGGGCTGGCGCGCGAGATCGAGGCCGCCGCCCGGGCGAAGAGCGTCGGCGCGCTCGACGCACCGGTCTCCGGCGGCGACGTCGGCGCACGCGAGGCGCGGCTCTCGATCATGGTCGGCGGCGAGCCCGCCGTCTTCGAGCGTGTGCGGCCGCTCTTCGCCCACCTCGGCCGCACGATCGTGCTGCAGGGACCCGCGGGCGCGGGGCAGCACACCAAGATGGTGAACCAGACGCTGATCGCGACCGGCATGATCGGGGTGTGCGAGGCGCTTCTGTACGCCTATCGCGCCGGCCTCGACCTGACGCGGGTGCTCGAGTCGGTCTCGGGGGGCGCCGCCGGCTCCTGGTCGCTCACCAACTACGCACCGCGCATGCTGCGTGGCGACTTCGCGCCGGGCTTCGCCGTCACCCACTTCCTGAAGGACCTCGGCATCGCGCTCGCCGAGGCGCGGCGCATGCGCCTGGCGCTCCCCGGCCTGGCGCTCGCCGAGCAGCTCTATCGCGCCGTCGAGGCGCAGGGCGAAGGCGCGAGCGGGATTCAAGCGCTGGCACGCGCGCTGGCGAGGTTGTCGGCCGTCGACTGGCCGTGAGAGCGGGCCTCAGCCGCGCGGATGCGCCGCGAAGAAGCGCCAGATGCGCTCGGCCGCATCGGCCGGCCACGTATGGCCTTGCGGGCCCTCGCACGCGACGACGTCGGCGCGGCAGCCCGAGAAGGCGAAGCAGCCGTCGACGTCCTGCGACGCGCCGCAGCCGTCCGTCTCCGTCCACCAGTTGCGCCCGCCCTCGGTGAGCGCCCACGGCACGACCTTGTCCCGCCGTCCGAACACGAGCAGTGCCGGGACCGGACGGGCGGGCGTGCAGCCCTTGAGCGGCATGACGCCGGCGACCGGCGCGATCGCGGCAAGCCGATCCGCGAGGCGGCAGCCGAGGAGGCTCGCGAAGAAGCCGCCGTTCGACATGCCCGTCGCGTAGACGCGCTGGCGGTCGATGCAGCGCTCCGTCTCCAGGCGATCGAGGAGCGCGCGCACGTAGTCGACGTCGCGGGTCTCGCTCGGATTGACGTCCCAGCCACGACCCACCGCGCCGACCAGGTGCACGTCGTCGCGGCCCTCCGGGCAGACGAGGACGGCGCGCTCGCGCTCGGCGACGGTGCGCAGCCCCGTGCCGTCGCAGACGTTGGCGGCGTTGCTGCCAAAGCCGTGGAACGCGAGGATGAGCGGACGCGGCTCGTTCACGGAGCTCGCCGGGGCGTCGATCAGGAGCTCGTGTGTATCGGCGCCGGCCGTGAACGACTGGCGCGCCTCCCGCTCGGCGTCGTGCGCCCCGGCGCGGCAGCCCTCGCTCGGCTCCGTACCGGCGGGCGCGCTGCCGGCCGGTGCCGACGAGCGGCACGCCCCGGCGAGCAGAAGCGCGGCGAGCGCCGAAGCGGCCGCCGCGCGCGCGCGGAACGGGATCAACTCAGCTCTTCAGCTTGTGGACCGCTTCCTTCATCTCCGGCACGGCCTTGAAGAGATCGGCGACGAGGCCGTAGTCGGACACCTGGAAGATCGGCGCCTCCTCGTCCTTGTTGATGGCGACGATCACCTTCGAGTCCTTCATGCCGGCGAGATGCTGGATGGCGCCGGAGAGGCCGACCGCGATGTACAGCTCGGGGGCGACGACCTTGCCGGTCTGCCCCACCTGGAGATCGTTCGGGACGAAGCCGGCGTCGACCGCGGCGCGGCTCGCGCCCATCGCGGCGCCGAGCTCGTCCACGAGCGGCTCGAGCACGGTCTTGAAGTTCTCGCCGTTCTTGAGGCCGCGGCCGCCGGAGACGACGATGCGCGCCTCGGTCAGGACCGGACGGTCGGACTTCACCTCCTCGAGGCCGACGAACTTCATCGTCAGCTTGCCCTCGTCGAGCGACACGGAAACCTTCTCGACGGTGCCGGTGCCTTCCTTGGCGGCGGCGTCGAAGGCGGTGGCACGGACGGAGATGACGCGCGGCGTGCCCTCGAGCTTCACCGTCGCGAAGACGTTGCCGGCGTACATCGGACGCTGCACGGTGCCGTCGGCGTTGATGCCGGAGATGTCGGCGGCGAGCGGGGCGTTGAGCCGCGCGGCGAGGCGCGGCGTCAGGTCCTTGCCGATCGCGGTGGCGGTGGCGACGAAGGTATCGATGCCCTTCGCCTTGATCAGCTCGGCGAGCGCCGCGGCGTACGCGTCGGCGACGTAGTGCTCGAGCCGCGCGTTGTCGAGCTGGAGCACCGTCTTCATGCCGTACGACGCCGCCTCGGCGGCGAGCGCGTCGGTGCCGGTGCCGACGACCACGGCGTGGCACGCGCCGCCGAACTTCGCCGCGGCGTCCTTGCCGGCCGCGAAGGCGACCAGGGTGGTCTTGGGGAACTTACCGTGCTGATGCTCCGCGAATACGAGAACGTCGCCCATGGTGTGTCGCTCCTGCCTTCAGATGACTTTGGCTTCGGTGTGCAGCAGCTCGACGAGCTGCTCGACCGACTCGACCCGTTTGCCGGCCTGACGCTTCGGCGGCGGATCCATCTTCACGATCCTCGCCTTCGGGGCGACGTCGACGCCGAGATCGCCGATGGCGATCTCCTTCAGCTCCTTCTTGCGGGCCTTCATGATACCCGGCAACGACGCGTAGCGCGGCTCGTTCAAGCGCAGGTCCGCGGTGACGATACCCGGGAGCGGGAAGCTCAACGTCTCGAGGCCGCCGTCGACCTCGCGGATGACGGTCGCGGCCTTCTGATCGCCCGCGAGCTCGACCTTCGAGGCGAACGTCGCCTGCGGCCAACCAAGGAGCTCGGCGAGCATCTGCCCGGCGGCGTTGCTGTCGTCGTCGATCGCCTGCTTGCCCATGACGACGAGGTCGGGCTTCTCGGTCTCGATGAGCTTGGCGAGAACGCGCGCCACCGCGAGCGGATCGAGCGTGTCCCCGGTGACGACCAGGATGGCGCGGTCGGCGCCCATCGCCAGGCCGGTGCGGAGCTGCTCCTGTACGACCTTGTCGCCGATGCTCACCAGGACGACCTCGCTGCCCGCGACCTTCTCCTTGATGCGGAGCGCCTCTTCGATGGCGATCTCGTCGAAGGGGTTGATCACCCACTTGATGTTGTCGGTCACGATGCCGGAGCCGTCCGGCTTGACCTTGATGCTGGTCTCCGGGTCGGGCACGCGCTTGACGGTCGCGAGGATCTTCACGTCGGGGTCTCCTTCCGTTGCGTGGAAAACGGGCCACCTAACCCGATGCGAAATCCTCGGTCAAGGCACCCTTGCAAACGATGTTTACGAACGGCCGGGCGGTGCGCCGCGGCTCAGGCGTTGTGGCCGAGGCGGGACGACAGCTCCGTCGCGGCCTTCACCACGAGCGGCGCCATCTCCTTGTGCAGCCGGTCGTTGGTCAGGCGATACGCGGGGCCGCTCATCGCGAGCGCGCCGACGACCCGGCCGGTATAGTCCTTGATCGGCGCACCGATCGAGCGGACGTCCTCGACGAACTCGCCCATGTCGACCGCGTAGCCCTTCTCGGCGACCGCGCGCAGCTGCTGCGCCAGCGCCGCGCGCTCGGTGATCGTGCTGGAGGTGTACTTCTTGAGCCCTTCCGAGAGGCGCGACTTGAGCTCATCCTCCGATTCGAACGCGAGGTGGACCTTGCCGGACGCGGTGCAGTGCAGGGGAAGGAGCTCGCCGATCTGCGACACGAGGCGCACCGGCTGGTCGGCGTCCACGCTGTCGAGCGGCACCATGCCGCCGCGGCGCACGACCGCCACGTAGGCGCTCTCGCGGCACTGCTTCACGAGCGTCTCCATGATGGGACGGGCCTGGCGTAGCAGGCCCATACGGCCGACGTACGCCTGGCCGAGCTGCAGGCTCCGCACGCCGAGGCGATAGTTCTCGGTGGCCTTGTTCTGCTCGATGTAGCCGCGCGACTCGAGCGTCGCCAGCAGGCGGAAGATGTTGTTCTTGTGCAGCTTGAGACGCTTGCTCAGATCGGTGACGCCGAGCTCGTCGGCGTCGCCGTAGAACTCCTCGATCACGTCGAGGGCGTGGGCGACGGAGCGGATGATGTAGTTGCTCTTCTCGCGGCGAACCATGGGCAGTCTGGGAAGCTGTTTTATGGCTAGTGGTTTCGCCACAGCCTGTCAAACGGCGCGTCCTGCAACCGACGGAACACCACGATTGGCGCGGTCGAGCGCGTTGGTCGGCGGGACGGAGCGCGGCCGCCAAGCATGCCGGCCACGGTGCCGGGAGGGGTCGATCCGCGGTATCGACTCCGCGGATCGCAAACACTTTTTTCCAGCGCGTGTCGCGGCGCTCAGGCGCGCCCGCTCTCCGCCTCGACCGCGACCGCCGCTCCGGCCACGTCGGCGGCGCCACGTGTCGCGCGCGACGTCGCCGCGAGCGCGTGGAGCGGCGCGCGACGTGCGGGCGCCGGACGCGCGGCCGCGATGCCTTCCGGTCGGGCGCTCTCCGCCGCGAGCATACGGCGCACCGTCCCGAGCCACGAGAGCTGCGCGGCGTATTGCAAGCGCGCCGCCTCCGCGACGAGCCAGCGCGCGCGCCCCGATGTCGAGAGCGGCTCGCGCGCGACGAGCGCGCCGAGCGTCTCCACGGCATCGCCGTAGCGCCGGGTCTCGGCCACGAACGAGCGCAGCAGGACCGGGATGTCCTCCGGCGGCGTGAAGACCAGCTTCACGTAGAGCGGGTCGCGGATCGGGCGGAGCCGCGGCGCCGGCGCGGCGAGCCAGCGCTCGAGCTGGCGGCGGCCGCGCGCGAGGATGGCGTAGCGACTGCGCTCGACGCTGCCGCATTCCTTCTGCCGCGTGACCATGCCGGCGCGCCGCAGCCGTTCGAGCGTCGAGTAGACCTGGCCCGAGTTGAGCTGCCAGAAATCGCCGAGGGCGCGCTCGAAGCGCACCTTGAGCTCGTAGCCCGTGAGATCGCGCTGCGCGAGCAGCGCGAGCAATGCGTGCTTGACCGGCATGGTGTGTCCCTCCGCGCCGCGCACCGCGCGGCGATCGCTGTCGCGGAGAGCGGAGCAACGGCGGTGCCAGCATGTCCACCGCGGCGGACGGAGGCGGCGAGGCGCCCCCGGACGCGCGGCCGTCCGCCGCGCGGCGGATGCCGCGTCGGGGAGGGACAGCGCGGGTCGGGGCGCCGAGCGGTGCGTGCACGACGGGCGCGCCTCTGCTACGGACCCCGCCGGAGGCGCGCATGGGACTCAAGATCGTCGTCATCGGGCAGGCCGCATTCGGCGAGCAGGTGCTGACCGGTCTCCTCGCGCGCGGCGACGAGGTCGTGGCGGTCTACGCGCCGCCCGACTCGGCCGCCCGTCCCGATCCGCTCGCCGCCGCCGCGCGGGCCGCCGGCATCTCGTGCCACCAGCCGCCGAGCTACAAGAGCGAGGCGGTGCATGCCGAGGTCGCCGCGCTCGCGCCCGATCTCATGATCCTCGCCTACGTGACCCAGATCGTCCCGCTCGCGCTCGCCGACGTGCCCCGGCTCGGCAGCATCTGCTTCCACCCCTCGATGCTGCCGCGCCGTCGCGGCGGCAGCGCGATCAACTGGGCGCTGATCGAGGGCGACGCCGAGACGGGTGTGTCCGTCTTCTGGGTGGACGCCGGAATCGACACGGGCCCGCTGCTCCTCCAGCGTCCGGTGCCGATCGGACCCGACGACAGCGCCGGCTCGCTCTACTACGGGCGCGTGCTTCCCGCCGGGGTGACGCTCGTGCTCGACGCGGTGGCGCTCATCGAGAGCGGGAAGGCGCCGAGGCTCGTGCAGGACGAGAGCCGTGCGACCTACGAGCCGCTCTGCCGCGACGCGCACGCGCGCATCGACTGGGCGAAGCCCGCCGCCACGACGCACGACCTGATCCGCGGCTGCGATCCGCAGCCTGGCGCGTATTCCGCCGCGGGCGGCTCGCAGATTCGCCTCTACGAGAGCCGGAAGAGCGACGGCCCGGGGAGCGGCGCGGCGGGCACGGTCGTCGCGAGCGACGCATCGGGCGTCATCGTCGTTGCGGGCACGGGCGTCGTCCGCTTCGGCAAGGCGCGCGTCGAGGGGACGCGCGAGAAGAAGCCCGCGGCCGAGGTGCTCGCGGGCCTCGGCATCGCCGTAGGCGGCCGGCTCGGGTAGCGCATGGTCCCGATCGCGTGCGCGGTCGTACGCCTCCGGACTGCGGGCGAGGTCGCGAGGCCGTGAGACATCGTGCACGCTTGCAACGACGGCTGCGTCCGCGCGCGGGAAAAACCCACCCGGTTCCGGGAGCTTTGCCTTCGTTCCGGCGGCACCGTATTTGCGACGCTCGACTGATCTTCCCGTGATGTCCGACGCCGTGCGAAACGCTCGATGCGCCCGAGATCTCTGGCGCCGCTGCGGCACCGCGCTGCTGCTCGCGCTGGTGCTCGCGACGGTCGTCGTGCGTCCGGCTGCCGCGTTCACCAACGGCAACCTCCTCGTCACCGACGACGGCGCGAAGACCGTCTTCGAGGTGAGCCGCGCGACCGGCATTGCCGCCAAGATCGTCAAGGACGCGAACATCCAGCACCCGTTCGACGCCATCGTCGACCTCGACGGCTCGCTGATCGTCGCCGATCGCGGCAGCGACACCGGGGCGACGGCGACCGATGGTGCCATCTACCGGGTGAGCGCCTCGACCGGCCTGATCACCGCGACGCTCGCGAGCGGCGCGCCGCTCGTGAATCCGAGCGGGCTCGTACTCGAGGCGAGCGGCGACATGCTCGTCGTCGATCCGGACGCGGCCGTGAACGGCTCGAACGGCCACGTGTTCCGCTGGCGGCGTGCGAGCGGCGACCTCGTGCCGCTCTCCGGCTGCCGCAAGTTCAACAACCCCGCGCGCGCGGTCGTCGACGGCAGCGGCGACATCTTCGTCGTCGACGCCGACGCCGTCGGCTCGGGCGCGGTGCTGCGGCTCGACCCGACGACCGGCGGCTGCGTCACGCTGCTGCACGGCGTGAACGGCGACCACCATGGCCTGACCGAGCCCTTCGGCATCGCGCTCGCGCCGGACGGGACGATCGTCCTGGCCGACGAGGAGGCCGACCCGCTCGAGCTCGGCACCAACACCGGCGCCGTCTTCGCGTACGACTTCGGCGCCAATGCGGTGACGCGCGCGATCCCCGACGCGACGTTCGCCCGGCCACGCGGCGTCGTCGTCGACGCCGCGGGCGTCTATCTCGTCGCCGACGCGACGGCCAAGCGGATCTTCGCGATCGCCACCGACGGCACGGTCACGACCGTCTCGGCGAGCGGCTCGTTCGTCGCCCCGCTGCAGGTGCGGATCATCGGCCCGGCGCCGACGCCGCCGACGATCGGGCGGCCACGCGTCGACTTCCTGGTCGTCGATCGCGGTGCCGACCCGCGCGGCCTCGGCACGGAGGAGGGCACCGGCGCGGTCTTCGGCGTCGACGCCACGACCGGCCTCACGACCTTCCTCGCCGGCGATCCGTTGCTCAACAACCCTTACGACGTGACGATCGACCGGCACGGCGACCTCCTCGTGGCCGATCAGGACGCCGGCTCCGATCATCGCGGCGCGGTCTACCGCATCGGCCGCCAGACGAAGCAGGTCGAGGACACGATCACCAGCGGCCAGCCGTTCTCGAACCCGAGCGGCATCCTCACCGACGTCGACGGCAGCCTGATCGTCGCCGACCGCGACGCCTCGGTGAACGGCTCGCGCGGCGCGCTCTTCCGCGTCGACGAGGACCACGGCGCCGTTACGCCGATCTCGACCAGCGGCGAGCTCGTGAACCCGGTGAAGATCGCGCTCGACGATGCCGGCAACGTGCTCGTGGCCGACGCCGGCATCCAGTGCCCCACGCCGATCGCCACCCCGACCGGTCCGACGCCGACCGCGACGGCCGCGACCGCGACCCCGACGCCCACGAAGACCGGCGGCCCGACGCCGACCCACACGCCCGGACCCTGCGACACCCCGGGCGTGCGCTCGTTCGGCTCCGCGGTGCGCGTCGTCGCGCCGAACGGGATGACCACCACGCTCACGGCCGAGGGCTCGTTCGTGAAGCTCGGCGGCATCGACTTCGATCCCACGTTCGGCATCGTCGTCGCCGACGAGGACGCCGATCCGAACCACTACGGCTCGAGCCCGGGCGCCGTCTTCCAGGTGGACGCGCGGAACGGCGCGGTCACGCCGATCGCCAGCGAGCCGACCTTCTTCCAGGGGCCGCGTGACGTCGCGGTCGCGCCGGACGGCAGCTACGCGGTCGCAGACCCGTTCGCGAAGAAGGTCTTCCGCGTCGATCCGGTGAGCGGCACGATCACCGTGCTCTCGGACAGCGCCGATTTCAACCAGCCGGTGGCGGTGGTGTCGATCGTCGACACCGACGGCGACGGCATTCCGGATGCGCTCGACGACTGCCCGGCGATCCCGAATCCCGATCAGCGCGATCAGGACGGCGACGGCGTCGGCAACGTCTGCGACAACTGCCAGAACGTCGCGAACCCCGGACAGGAGGACGCCGACCACGACGGCGTCGGCGACGTGTGCGTTCCGGCGAGCGCGGCTGCGCTGGCCGGATGCCAGCACGGCGCCGCCCAACTGGCGTCGACGCTCTTCGTGAAATCACTGAATACGATCGAGGCCTGCGTGAACGCGCTCCTCAAGTGCGAGACCCAGGCGGAAAAGGGTGTCCTGAGCGGCGACGCGCTCGCTTCCTGTCGCGCCGCGGCGCGTATCAAGAGCTGCGGCAAGACCGGCGACGACCTGGCCGCGCTCCGCACCGCCGCGATGTCGAAGCTCGGCGGGGGCCGCGTGTGCGGCAACCTCGAGGTGCACGAGCTGCGCAAGACGCCGGGCGGCCTCGGCTTCGAGGGGTCGCTCGCGGATTGCGCCGACCTCACGCCCCCCGGGTCGCTCGATGACGGCGTCGCGCTCTTCGATTGCCTGAGCCGCGGCGTCACGTGCCAGGCGGGCGCCGCCGCGGGGGTACTCTCGCCCCGTGCCGGCACGCTGCTCGGCGCGGCCGGCCTGAGCGCAGCGGTCCCGTGCGTCGGCGCGGGCTCGCCCGGCAACGCCGGCACCGCGGCTCCGAGCGAGCGTGTCGTGCGCTCCTGCCAGAGCAAGATCGCGAAGACCGGCGCGAAGCTCGCGAGCTCGCGCATCGTCCAGGGCGAGAAGTGCGTGAGCGCGCTGCTCGGCTGCCAGACGCTGCGCGAGACGAACGGCTTCCCGACCCCGGGCGACGACGCCGCCTGCGCCGCGAAGGCCACGACTACGTGCACGCACGCGCTCGCGACGCTCGCCAAGGCGTCCGACGTCGCACGTACCGCCGTCGCGAAGAGCTGCTCGCCGCTCCTCACCAGCGAGATCGACTCGGCGCTCGGCTTCGCCGGCCTCGTTCCGGCGTGCGGCCCGCTCGCGACCAACGCCGACGTGGCGGCGTGCGTGGTCGGGCAGACGAGCTGCACGGCGGACCTCGCGATCGGCCTCGCCAGCCCGCGCGCGGCGGAGCTGCTGGGGGCGGCGAACCTGCTCGGCAGCTTCGCCTGCCTGGCGCCGTAGGCGACGCGCGGGCGCGTCGCCGAGCCGGCTCAGGCGAGCTCGAGCTCGACCAGCAGCTGCCCCGGCTCGACCAGCGCGCCCGCCACGACGTGCACCTTGCGGACGACGCCGGCGGCGTCGGCGGTCGCGACGGTCTCCATCTTCATCGCCTCGAGGATGACGAGCGGGTCGCCGGCGGCGACGGTCTGTCCCTCGCGGACGGCGACGTCGAGCACTTTGCCCGGCATCGGAGCCGTGACGCGCGGCGAGCGCGCGGCGCCGGCGTGGGCCGCGTCGCGCTCCTCCGCCGCCCCGGCGCAGCGGTAGATCTCGCCGTCGAGCGCGACCCAGATCTCGTCGCGCGCGCGGACGACCGTTGCGGCGACCACGCGGCCACCCAGCTCGAGATGCACCGTGTCGCCGTCGCGCCGTGCCGTACCAGCGAACGTGCCGTCGCCGACGCGCGCCTCGAAGCGGTCGCCGGTGCGGACGACCGACACCTCGACCGGCTCGCCGTCGATCGTGAGACGGAGGCTCATGACCCCGCTCCCGTACGCCAGCCGCCGAGCGTCGCGAATGGGCTCGGTGCGGCGGCGGGGCCGGTCGCGGCGCCGGCCGGGGCCATGAGCACGAGTGCCGCCGTGATGGCCGCGAGGTCACGGCCCGGGCGCGCGCCGGGCCGCCAGCCGTCGAGATGCTCGGAGAGGAACTGGGTGTGCGTCGCGCCGCGCACGAACGCGGGGTGCGCGAGCACGGCGCGGAGGTAGTCGCGATTGGTGGTCACCCCGAGCACGACCGTATCGCGCAGCGCCACCAGCATGCGGCCGCGCGCCTCTTCGCGCGTCGTGCCCCAGGTGGAGATCTTCGCCAGCATCGGATCGTACTGGACGCCGATGACGCTGCCCTCGACGATGCCGCCGTCGAAGCGCACGCCGGGCCCCGACGGGATGGCGAGCGCGCGGATGGTGCCGGTGGACGGCAGGAAGCCGTGCGCCGGGTCCTCGGAGTAGAGCCGGCACTCGAGCGCGTGCCCGCGCGGTGTCACGGTGGCGAACGAGAGCGGCTCGCCGCGCGCGACCAGGATTTGCTCGCGCACGAGGTCGATGCCGGTGATCCATTCGGTGACTGGATGCTCGACCTGCAGGCGGGTATTCATCTCGAGGAAGTAGAAGCGGCCCTGCTCATCGAGCAGGAACTCGACGGTGCCGGCGCCGACGTAGTCGACGGCGCGCGCCGCCCGGACCGCGGCGTCGGCCATCGCCGCCCGCAGCTCGGGGCCGACGGCCGGGGACGGCGTCTCCTCGACGATCTTCTGATGGCGGCGCTGGATCGAGCACTCACGCTCGCCGAGGTCGACGATGCGGCCGTGCGTGTCGCCGAAGACCTGCACCTCGACGTGGCGCGGCCGCTCGAGGTAGCGCTCGAGGTACAGGCGGCCGTCGGCGAACGCGGCCGTGGCCTCGCGCGTCGCCGCGCGCATCGCGTCCGGCAGCGCGGCCGGCTCGTGCACGATGCGCATGCCCTTGCCGCCGCCCCCGGCCGTCGCCTTCACGACGACGGGGTAGCCGATCACCGCCGCGGCGTCGGTGAACGCCGCCGGCTCGGGCACGAGGACGCCGCTCGCCGGCACCAGCGGCACGCCCGCCTCCTGCATGCGCGCCCGTGCCGCGACCTTGTCGCCCATGGCGGCGATCGCGTCGGGAGACGGACCGATGAAGGTGAGGCCGGCGTCGCCCACCGCGCGTGCGAACGCCGCGTTCTCCGAGAGGAAGCCGTAGCCGGGATGGACCGCGTCGGCGCCGCCCGCGCGCGCGGCCGCGAGGAGCGCCGGCACGTCGAGGTAGTCGGCACGGCCGGGGGCGCCGCGGATCGCGACGGCGGTGTCGGCGAGCCGCGTGTGCGGCGCGTCGGCGTCGGCCTCCGAGTAGACCGCGACGGTGGCGACATCCATGGCGCGGCAGGAGCGGATGATCCGCACCGCGATCTCGCCGCGATTCGCGATCAGCACCTTGGTCACGGCCGGCATGGGGAGGCCGATGTAGCAGAATCAGTCGACGATGCCGAGCGCGTGCCGCCGCGGATCGCATACGCGCTGGCACGGCGGACACGCTGGATCGAAACCGCGGGCTTCGCTACAACCCGCGGCGGAGGAGGGGAGGAGATGCCCGAGGCGCTACCGATGTGTCGATCGCGAATCCTCGTAGTGGTCGCAGCCCTTGCGCTCACGCTGTCCGCGTGCGCGGACCTGCCCGGGGCGGTCCGGCCGGTCAGCCAGTCGTACGCGCCGTCGGTGTCGTCGCCGGTCGTGCGGGCGCGCGTCTGCGGCCGCAACGACGTCGCGCTGCCGGACGGGTGGCGGCTGCCGGCGGCCGCCGAGGTGGGCGAGGGGTGGCGGGCCGCCGACCGGGAGCGCTTCCTGCTGACCGACCTCGATCTCGACGGCGACGGGCATCCCGATCAGGCGCGGGTGCTGATGCGCATTGACGGCGCCGGCTACGGCGTATTCGCGTTCCTCTGTCGCGAGCACGACGCGCCGGTAGCGCACCTGATCCTGCACAATCGCGACCTCGCCTACTTCCGCGGCGTCGGCATCCGGCCCGTGCAGCCCGGCCTCTACCGCACCGCCTGCGGCAAGGGCTTCATCGAGTGCTACGCGGGCGAGCCGCACGAGGTACGGCTCGCGCACGCTGGCATCGACTACTTCAAGCCCGAAAGCATCACCTCGCTCTTCTACTGGAGCGAGGCGTCGCAGGACTTCAAGTGGGTGGCGCTCACGAAGTGAGCGCGCGGGCGACGTCAGGGCCGAGGTGAAGCCGTCGCGTCGTGCGGCGCCACGCTTCGTGGGCGGCGCTCCTGCCGGCGCATGAACGTCCACGGGTTGTCCTGGAACTCCCGGCGCAGCGCCGGCTGATCGCGCAGGAAGTCGCGGAGGCTCGGGTGCCGGGCGAGGTACGCCGGATCGTTCACCAGCGCCGGATTGGCGTGCAGGTCGTCCCGTACCTCGGGATGGTCGCGCAGGAAGCGGTCGAGGCGCTCGATCTCCGCCGGGTCGACCTGGCGCCGCTCGCGCGCGGCGCGCTCGACCTCGTGCGTGCGGCGGAGCGCCGCGTAGGGATCGGCACGGAAGGCGCGCTGCGTGTCCGGGTGGTGGTCGAGGAACTCGCGCAGGCTCCGGTGCTCCTCGAGGTAGCGCGCGTCGTTGGCGAGCGCCGGATCGCGTTGGAGGTCGCGCGCCACCCACGGGTGGTCGTCGAAGAACCTCGCGATCGGGGCCGGGTCCCAGCCCGGGTTGCGCGCGCGCGCGGGTGTTGGGACGACCGCGAGCGCGACGAGGAGGAGCGTCGCGGCAGAGCAGCGATGGAGGCGACGCGCGCTCGTCGCCGGTGCGCGTTTCGGCGCGCGTGTCATGACGAGACCGGAAGGGCGGTCGACTCGAGCGTGCGCCGGAGCCCGGCATCGGCCAACGAACGGAGCGCCGCGCCGACCAGGACGCGCTGCGCCGCCAGGTGGCGCTCCGCATCCGCCGCTCGTCCGATCCGCCGCGCCAGGCTCGCGCGCATGCCGAGGGCACGCCAGACGCCGTTCGGGTAGGCGATGGTCTCCGCGATGCGCGCCGCCTCGGTGAGCGCCGCGTCCGCCTCGTCGGAGCGCTCGAGCGCGATGAGGGAGGCGCCGCGCAGGAGGAGCGCGCGCGCCTGGACCTTCGGCACGCGATGTCGCTCGGCGCCGCGCAGCTCGTCGTCGGCATGGGCGAGCGCGCGGTCGGGCGCACCGCCGGCGACGGCGAGCCGTCCCATCGCGTCGAACGCGTGCAGCGTGTAGCGCCAGCGCATGAAGGGATCGGCGGGGCGGGTGAGCGCATCGCGGATCGGGGCCAAGCATGCTTCGGCACGGGCGCGATCGCCGAGCGCCAGGTGGTTGCCGGTCAGGTTGATCTCGGAGTTGGCGATGATCTCCGGGTCGCCGATCTCGCGCGCGAGCACGGCGGCGCGCTCGTTGAAGCCGAGCGCACGCGCGTGGTCGCCGATCTCGGCGTACGCCCAGCCGAGCGTGTTCAGGAGGCGGCTCTTCCACACGCGATCGCCGATGCGGTCGCAGATCTCGTATGCCTCGGTGAGTAGCGCGATGGCCTCGCCGTAGTCGCCGAGGCAGCACGCCGCCTTGCCCTGGAACCACGCCGGCCAGATGATCAGATGCGGCAGGCGTAGACGGCGGCCGGCCGCGATCACCTCCTTGCTCTCGGCGATCGCGCCCCGGTAGTCGCCCGTCCACTCGGCGTTCTGCGCCACGTAGAACTGGATGGTGGCGCGCGCCGCCTCGTCGAGCGTGCCGGCGCCGATGCGGAGCGCCTCACGCAGGAGCTGCTGCTCCGTCGCGACGTCGCCGTGGCAGACGCCGCGGTAGAAGCCCTCGGCGCTGAGCGCCAGCGCGTCCGCGATCGGCAGGCCTTCGGCGCGGGCGATGGCGTGCAGGGCCTCGGTCGTCCGCGTCATCGTGTCGTAGGAGTGGTCCCAGAACTGGCTCTGCGCCGCCGCCGACAGGTTGGCGACGCGCTGCTCGACCGCGTGGCTGCGCTCCGCGGCCCGGACGAACGCCTCGGCGGAGGCACCGAACTCGCTGACGTAGAAGAGCGAGAGGGCCATCCGCTCCTCGAGCCCGCGGCGGCGCTCGTCGCTGACGCGCGTCCCGAGGCGGTCGGCGATGGCGAGCGCCTCGCGGCAGTGCCCGACGACCGAACGGTTGGCGAACGTCTCCGCCGCCTTCTCGGCGGCCCGCGTGTGGTAGGCGAAGGCACGCTCCCAGTCGCCGGCACGACTGAAGTGATGCGCCAGCGTCTCGTAGAACTCGGCGAGGCGATCGGCGTAGAGCTCCTCGATGGCGAGGCCGATCGTGCGGTGCAGCTCGCGGCGCCGCTCGGCGACGACGCTCTCGTAGGCGACGTCGTGGGTGAGCGCGTGCTTGAACATGTACGCCAGCTCGGGGTGCGTCGCCTTCTCGTAGATCAGCTCGAGCGCGCGCAGCTCGTCGACGTGCGTCTGCAAGTGGACGCCGGCCTCGGTGATGCGGGCCAGCAGACGGAGGGCGAACTCGCGCCCGATCACCGACGCGACCTGGATGGCGCGCCGCGCGTCGTCGGCCAGGCGGTCGAGGCGCGCGATCAGCACGTCCTGCACGGTCTCGGGGACGACGACGTCGGTGACCGCGCGCGTCAGCACGACGCCGCCGTTGGCGCGCCGCAGCGTGCCGTCCTCGAGGAGTGAGCGCGTCATTTCCTCCACGAAGAACGGATTGCCCTCGGCCTTGTTGGCGATCAGCGCCTGCACCTCGGCCGGGATCTCGCTCGTGCCGAGGAGCGAGCGCGACACCGCCGCCATCTCCTGGCCGGAGAGCGCGCGCAGCGCGATCCGCACGTGGTAGCTGTGGTCGCCGAAGGGATGGCGATAGCCCGGCCGGTGCGAGCAGATGAGGAGCACCGGCATCGTCGGCACCGCGTCGGCGAGGAAGGTGAGGAACTCCTCGGAGGCGGGGTCGATCCAGTGCAGATCTTCCACGAGGATCACGAGCGGCGCCTGCGCCGAGACTTCGCGCACCAGCTCCTTCAGCGCGCGAAAGGTCTCGCTCCGCCGGCTCGCCGAGTCGAGCGCCGCCGCCGACGCATCGCCCGCGGCGAGCCCGAAGAGCTGGCGCAGATACGGCAACGTCCAGAGGAGGTCGCCGAGCGCGCTGACGCCGCGCTCGAGCTTCGCGTGCAGCGAGGCGCCGTCGTCGCGGTCGTCGATCTCGAAGAAGCGCCGCAGGCCGTCGAGGATGGGAAGGAAGGCCGCGCTTGTCCCGTACGCGGCGCAGCGCCCCTCGATCCAGCGGTGCGGCCGGCCCTCGAGCTGGCGGTGCAGCTCGGCGAGGAGCCGCGACTTGCCGATGCCCGCCTCGCCGACGGTGAAGGCGACGAGGCCGGTGCCGGGCCGGACGCTCTCGAAGCACTCGACGAGCTGCGCCAGCTCGCGCTCGCGTCCGACGAACGCCGTCGCGGGCGCGACGTCGACCGTGCCGGTGTGCGGGCGGGCGCCGCGCACGGTGTACGCCGCGATCGCCTGATCGCCGACGCGGAGCTCGCGCGCCGCGAGCTCGCACGACGACTCGACGCGGCGGCCGACCGGCGCCGAGACGAGGATCTCGCCCGCACCCGCGTGGCCGAGGAGGCGCTCCGGCAGCGCCAGCGTGTCGCCGATCGGCACCACGCGCGCCGTGTCCTCGGGGGTGGTCGCGTCGAGGCGCACGGTGCCGAGGTGCGCCGCCATGCGGAGCTCGGCGATGGTCGGGTCGTCGGCGTACTGCCGCCGGATGCTGAGGGCGGCCTGGACGGCGCGCTGTGGTAGCTGCTCGAGCGCGCGCGGAACGCCGAAGAGCGCCGTGAGCCGCGACGGCGAGCGCGCCACGAACACGCCGCCGAAGCCGGCGATGCGATCGGCGATCGTCTGCTCGAGCTCGCGCGCGACCGTCCAGGGCTCGTAGACCCCGTCGGGCAGCACGACGTCGATCGCCAGCACGGCAACCGGACGGCGCTCCCAGCTCGGCTCGCTGGCCTCCTTCGCCGGCGCTGCCGCCGCGGGCCGGGGCCGCGCCGCGGCGGCGGGCGGTGCGGGTGGTGGCTCGTCGAGCGCCGGCCGCGTGATGCCATAGCGCCGCATGCGATGGCGGAGCGCGTTCCGTCCGATGCCGAGGACGCGGGCGGCGCGCACGACGTTGCCGCCCGAGCGCGCGAGCGCATCGCGGATGCGCGCCGGCTCGTCGGTCTCGACGGAGGGCGCCGTGGCCGGCGGCGCGGACACCGCGGCCGCGGGAACGGGACCGAGCGGGACACAGAGATGCGCGAGGATCGCGCCGTCGATCTCGCGCTCGGCCCGGAGCAGGGTGACCCGCTCCATCAGGTGCGACAGCTCGCGCACGTTCCCCGGCCAGGAATGGGTGGCGAGCCAGGCGTGGGCGCTCGCGACGAGGCGCTTCGGCGCGATCCGGTGTCCGGCGGCGTGATCGGCGAGGAAGTGCTCGGCGAGCACGATCACGTCGTCACCGCGCGTGCGCAGCGGCGGCACGTCCAGCAGGACGACGGCGAGCCGGTGGTAGAGGTCGGCGCGGAACGTTCCGGCCGCGACGAGCGCGGGCAGATCGCGCTGCGTCGCCGCGATCAGCTTCACGTCGATCCGCTGCGACGCGATGGCGCCGAGCCGCCGCAGCGTCTTCTCATCGATCACCTTGAGGAGCTTGCTCTGCAGGGAGAGCGGCAGCGCGTCGATCTCGTCGAGGAAGAGCGTGCCGCCCGACGCGACCTCGAAGAGTCCCGGCTTGGCGCGCTTCGCGTCGGTGAACGCCCCGGCCTCGAAGCCGAAGAGCTCCGCCTCGAGCATGCTCTCGGGGATGGCGGCGCAGTTGACGTCGACGAAGCCCGCCTGTGCCCGCCCGCCGCTCGCGTGGAGGGCGCGGGCGACGAGGCCCTTGCCTGTGCCGGTCTCGCCCTGCAGGAGAACCGTCGGGGCGTTCGGCGCTCCGGGGCGATCGAAGGTGGCGAGGTGACGGATCTGCTGGCGAAGATGCTCGATCGCCGGAGCGTTTCCGACGACTGATGCAAGAGGTTCAGCAACCATTGGATTCGGCCAGCACTGGCCGCATGCGGCCACAAGTGGCCGCGATGCACGCGATCCGGCCATCGGAATAGGCGCATTCCATTGAAAAGACAAGCCGTTGCAAGTGGTATTCCGGTTGCATTGCATGCCGCACATCAACCCACGCTTTCGGTGAAGGAGGGACTGAGATGGCAGCGACTGAGAAGGTGATGAGCCAGAGGCCACAACCGACCGAGGACGAGGTCAACGCGTTCGTCCACAAGGCGTTCGGTGACATCGGCGCCACGCTGACGGCGGCGTTGGTCGTGATCGGCGACGAGTGCGGCCTCTATAGGGCGCTCGCGGCGCGCGGCCCGATGACCCCGGCCGAGCTCGCGAAGGCGACGGACACCTCGGAGCGCTGCGTCCGCGAGTGGTGCGCCGGCCAGGCGGCCGCCGAGTACCTCGCCTACGACCCGGCGAGCGGCCGCTACGAGCTGCCGCCGGCGCAGGCGGTAGCGCTCGTCGACGAAAGCAGCCCGGCCTGCATGCTCGGTGGCTTCCAGGGCATGGGCGCCGCGACGCGCGCGGTTCCGAAGATCGTCGAGGCGTTCAAGAGCGGCAAGGGCCTCGGCTGGCACGAGCACGACCCCGGGCTCTTCCGCGGCACCGAGCGCTTCTTCCGGCCCGGCTACAACGCCCACCTGGTGGGCGAGTGGATCCCCGCGCTCGACGGCGTGAACGGCAAGCTCGAAAAGGGCGCGCGCGTCGCCGACGTCGGCTGCGGCCACGGCGCGTCGACCGTCATCATGGCGAAGGCCTTCCCGCGCTCGACGTTCACCGGCTTCGACTACCACGAGCCGTCGATCGCGAGCGCCCGCAAGGCGGCGCAGCAAGCGGGGGTCGCGGAGCGCACCACGTTCGAGGTCGCGGCGGCGAAGAACTTCCCGGGCAGCGACTATGACCTGATCGCGTTCTTCGATTGTCTCCACGACATGGGCGATCCGATCGGAGCGGCGCGCCACGTGCGCGAGGCGCTCGCCCCGGACGGCACCTGGCTCCTCGTCGAGCCGTTCGCCGGCGACAAGGTCGAGGACAACCTGAACCCGATCGGACGGGTGTTCTACTCGGTCTCGACGCTCGTCTGTACCCAGGCGTCGCTATCGCAGGAGGTCGGGCTCGCGCTCGGCGCGCAGGCCGGCGAGGAGCGGCTGCAGGACGTGCTGAAGCAGGCGGGCTTCACCCGCGTGCGGCGCGCCACCCAGACGCCGTTCAATCTGGTGATCGAAGCGCGGCCGTAACCGCGCGGACTACCCGCGGCCCGTGTCGAGATCGGTGCTGGTCAGCAGCTCGTGGACCTCGATCACGCTCGGGCCGCGGAACATCTCCTTCGGCGGCCGGTTGGCGTGGGCTTCCGCGAAGTCCGGGCTCTTCGTCCAGTCGACGAAGTCCTCGAACGAGCGCCACCAGGTCTTTATTTCGTAGTAGCCCTCGGCGGCCGGATCGTCCTTCCACGTGCCGTCCTCGTGCGAGAACGTCATCGGGCGTGGACGATGCACCTCGTTGCGGATGAAGCCGGGATGCCGGTCGACCAGGTGGACGCGGCGCCGGAAACGATCCTCGAAATCGATCTCATGTCCCTTGGAGATCGGAATGCGGTTCGTGACGACGATCATGCGATCTGCATAGCGTCACGGCGCCGAGGAGAAAAGCGGACACCGGAGAGAAGATTGCGAGGGGGGACGGGGAGGAGTGCGAGGAGCTGCGGGTCAGGTATCGTCTGCTCCGGTGTCCTTCCAGCCCATGTGGAGCAAGCGTCATACCACGGCGCGCGAGCGAGAACGGACAGTTGGCGCGTTTCACGCAATGCAATGCTGCATGAGTCGGCTTCGAGTGCCGCAAGTGAATCGTAGTGGAGCAATCGGGCGGTGGCGCGCGTCGTCAGCGATCGTCAGCCAGCGCGTTCGCGAGCTGGGTGAGCATTGCCTCGGCGACGAGACGGTTCCCGTCGGCGCTGAAGTGCGTATACACGTCGGTGAAGTACGTCCCGCGCGGCAATGCCTCGGAGAGATCGATGCTGATCCCGCCCCGCGCGCGCGTGATCTCGCGGACGAGGGTCAGTGCGCCGGGGATGTCACGGCCCGTCAACGCCCCGGTCATCTGCAGCGCCTGCAGGTGGATCGGCGCGAGCGCGACGACCACGCGGACGCCGTGCCGCCGGAGATCTCGGACGGCTGCGGCCAGGATCTGTATCGTCGCCTGATCGCGCCGGAGATGCTGGGGATAGAGATCGACGCGCCGGAACGCGCTCTCCCCGCCCTGCGGCCGAATTCCGGCCTGCGGCGGCAGCCGCCGCTTCGGTCCGGGCAACGGTCCGGGCGCGAGCGGCGCCGCGTCCGCGATCGCATCGCCGGCGCGGACGCTGGTGGCGGCGGTGTCGAGCGCGTCATGAAAGCGCACGCGATAGCCGTTCAGCGCTGCGGGCATCGTGCTCGCGCCCAGGAGGCGGAGGATCGGCAGAACCACCAGGCTCGCGTTCGTGATCCCGGCCTGCTCCAACGGCAAGAGCATGGCCTCCAACGCGCGGCGTGGCCGCACGAACGCCGCGAGTTGCGGATGTTTCATGTGCGTCCGACGGAACCACGCGGCGGTGAACGTCTGCAGATTCGCGATCAGGACCACGGCGCGCGGATGGAGCGCCGCCAGCTCGTCGGCCAGAAGGTAGTAGGCGACGGCATCGAAGCCCTCGAATGCGACCGCGCTGACGCTCAAGCCGTGTGTCGGGGCGTCGTGCTCCAGCAGTGCCGCCAGGGTCTCGTCCGGCGGCAGCGTGTAGTGGGAGAGCATCGACGAGTCGCCGACGACGACAACGTTCCGCGGATCGCGCGCGATCCTGGCGCGTACCGGGGTCAACGCGACCTCCATGCGCGCGACGGTCACGTTGCCGTCGTCGTCGCCGGGTGCCGGCGACGGCGGCCGGTGCTTCGCGATCAGCGCGAGCGAGACGAGTAGCGCCGCGGTGTACGCGGCGATACGAACGGGGCGCGCCATCGTCAAAACTGGAAATAGATGAAACGCTGGGTCGCGGGGGAGAAGAGAAAGACCAGCGTGGTCATGGTGGCGTAGGCGGCCGCCTGTGCCATCGGAGGAAGCGCGAGGAAGCGACGGCCGAGATCCTCCTCCGCGCAGAGCTGGTGTATGCCGAAGGCGAGCGCGGTCCACCACGCCGCAAGCGTGCAGGCGGGCGACCATACGATGCCCGGCCGTACGAGTCCCGTGAAGTAGCTGGCGATGTCCGCCGCCGACTCCGCGCGGAAGAGGACCCAGCCGACGCACGCGGCGTGGAACATCGCGAGCCGACGGAGGCCGACTCGCCATGCGGTCGTGCGCGCGGCGGCGCGCGTGCCGCTCCACCATCGATGCACGGCCAGAAGGGCGCCGTGATACGCGCCCCAGGCGACGAAGTTCCACGCGGGTCCGTGCCAGAGTCCCCCGAGCAGCATCGTGACCAGGAGGTTCACGTAGGTGCGTACGGTGCCGCGCCGATTGCCGCCGAGCGGGATGTAGAGGTAGTCGCGCAGCCAGGTCGAGAGCGAGATGTGCCAGCGCCGCCAGAAGTCGGCGGGATTCTCGGCCGCATACGGAAGCCGGAAGTTGAGGGGGAGCTCGAATCCCAACAGGGCGGCCAGCCCGATTGCCATGTCCGAGTAGCCGGAGAAATCGAAATAGATCTGAAACGCGTACGCGTAGGCGCCGAGCGCGAGGTTCAGCCCCGGTTGCGTCGCAACGCTCTTGAAGACCTGGTCGACGTACTCGCCGAGGACGTCGGCGCACGCGACCTTCTTGAAGAGACCGAGCACGACGAGGAGCAACGCTCGCTCGATCATCTCCGGGGTGGGGCGCCGGGGCGTCACCAACTGTGGCAGGAACTGGCTGGCCCGTGTGATCGGCCCCGCGATGAGCTGCGGAAAGAACGCGAGATAGAGCGCGACGTCGAGGAAATTGCGGCGGGCCTCGACGCGACCGCGATGCACGTCGACCATGTAGGAGATGGCGTGGAACGTATAGAAGGAGATGCCGAGCGGCAGCTCCACTTGGCTCCAGGATGGGGCGGCGCGCATTCCGAGGAGCGAGAGATTGGCGAACAGGAAGCCGCGGTACTTGAACCAGCCGAGGATCGCCAGACTCGCGCCGACCCCGAGCGTGAGATACCGGCGCTCGCGGGGCGTGTCGCGCGCTGCGGCCACCGCGAGGGCGGTTGCGTAGGCGACGAGGGTCATCGCGGCGAGCAGCAGTACGTAGGGCGCCCGCCACGAGGCGTAGAACAGAAGGCTCGCCGCCAGCAACAGGAGCTTCTGCGCTCTCCACGAGCCCGTCCTCGCGAGCGCGAGGTAGAAACCCGCAGTCGCGAGATAGAACAACAAGAAGTCGAGGCTGTGGAAGAGCACGGGGGTGCTCCGCCCGTTCCGGCGGACGGTGGCGGCTACTATAGCATTGCGGGACGTCCGTCGATCCCGCGCTGCTCGGCGGTGCTCGCGCCGCGCGCAGGACGAGTCCCGCGCGCGTGCCCTACAGCCGGGCGATCAGATTGCCGAGCTTCTCGAGCCCCTGGGTGATGCCGTCCGGGTCGAACGCCGGCGGCGGCACCATGAAGCGGCTCACCCCGAGGTCCTCGAGGCGCTTCACGCCGTCGGCATCGGGCATTGCGCGGCCGGAGGTGATCTCGATCTTCGATGGGTCGCGGCCGAGCTTGCGGCACTCGTCGCGCATGACGTCCAACAGCCAGACGAGCTTCGCCTCGTCGGCGACGCCGGGGAAGAAGCCGTCGCCGTAGCGCGCGGCCCGCCGCGCCGCGATCTCCGTGTGGCCGCCGACGACGATCGGCACGCCCGGCTTCTGCACCGGCTTCGGATGCGACTCGAGCTTCTCCCAGCGATGGTACTTGCCGTGGAACGGCTCGGCCTCGTCCTTCCAGAGCGAGCGGATGGCCCGCACCATCTCGGCGGTGCGTCCCGCGCGCTCCGCGAACGGGATGCCAAGCGCGTCGAACTCCTCCTGCAGCCAGCCGACGCCGATGCCGAAGATCACGCGGCCGTTCGACAGCACGTCGAGCGTCGCCACCTCCTTCGCGACGTACAGCGGATGGCGCTGCGGCAGGATGACGATGCCGGTCGCCAGGCGAATCGTCTTGGTCACGGCCGCGACGTACGCGAGCCAGACCAGCGGATCGGGGATCGGCGTCTGATCCGGCGCCTGGATCTTGCCCGACGGATCGTACGGGTAGGTCGAGGCGTAGCCGACCGGGATGACGACGTGCTCGACCGTCCAGAGGGACTCGATTCCGACGCGCTCCGCGGTCGTCGCGAGGTGCGTCGCGAACTGCGGGAAGGCGAAGGGGCCGGCGTTGCCGAACATCAATCCGAATTTCATGCGTCACGTGCTACACCAGCGCCGGCGCCCGCGCCAGACGCCGGGGCTTGCCGGCGGGGCGCACGATCGCGCAAAGTGGAGCGGCTGCGTCGAGGAGGTCGGATGGCCGAGGGAAACGGTGGACGGAGGCGGATCGCGCTCGCGGGGCTCGCGCTCGGCGTGCTGCTGTGGGGAGGATGCGGCGGCGGGGGCGGGGGCGGCAAGGCGCCGGCGGTCGCGTTCCTCGCCGCGCCGACGGTCGACGCCGGGCCGAACACGCGCGCGCCGCTCGTCCGCGTCGTCACCGCCGACACCAACGTCCCGACGCGCCTCTCGATCCGCGCCCTCGAGAGCGCCCCGCGGACCGGGATCGTGTCGCTCGACGGCACGGTGACGGCGACGCACCATGCGGAGCCTCTCCTCGGGCTCCGGCCGGGGCATGGCTACGACGTCACCGTCACCGCGATCGCGGCCGACGGCTCGCAGACGGCGGCCGATCCCGTGCACGTCGAGACGGCGCCGCTCCCCGCCGACTTCCCCGACATCGTCGTGCACGGCTTCCCCGACGTCGGCGGCATGGAGCCCGGTCTCACGCTGATCGGCACCCGCAACAAGAACCAGCAGGCCGCGTTCATCGTGATCCTCGACGATACCGGTCAGGTCGTCTGGTTCCTCGACATCGACACCTCGGCGGTCGCGATCCCGCTCGCGAACGGCCACATCGCGACGATCCTCGGCAGCCGCGCCGCGATCGAGGAGGTCGATCTCCTCGGCAACACCGTCCACACGTGGTACGCCGCGCGCGCGACGACCCCGCCGCCGCCGAACGGCATCCCGGTCGACGTCTTCACCTTCCACAACGACGTTGCCGAGGATGTCGCCGACGGCACGTTCCTCGTGCCGACCGACATCGTGCGCTTCGTCGACGACTTTCCGACCAGCGAGACCGATCCGACGATGCGCGCCACGTCCCCCGTCCTCGACGAGCCGATCGTCGAGTTCGCCGAGAGCGATGGCAGCGTGCATCAGACGTGGAACTTCCTCGACGTGCTGAAGCCGACGCGCATCGGCTTCGACGGCACCACCGGCCTGCCCGTCAACGCCGACTGGGCGCACACCAACGCCGTCCTGCTCGATGGCGGAGGCGACGCGATCATCGCCTCTCTGCGCCATCAGGACGCGGTCGTGAAGCTCGGGCGGCCCGACGGCCAGCTGCGCTGGATCCTCGGGCCGCACGCCAACTGGGAGGGGTTCGAGCAGTTCCTGCTGACGCCGGTCGGCGATCCGTTCGCCTGGTCCTACCACCAGCACGCGCCGCAGCGCACCGCGCGCGGCACGCTCCTCGTGTTCGACAACGGCGACTACCAGGCCAGCCCCTTCACCGGCGAGATCAAGCTGCCGGCCGCGATGAACCACAGCCGCGCGGTCGAGTACGAGATCGACGAGCAGGCGATGACGGTGCGGCAGCTCTGGCAGTTCGTCGCCTCCGAGCAGCTCTACTCGCCGTTCGTCGGCAGCGCCTACGAGATGCCCGCGACGGGCAACGTGCTCGTCACCTACGGCGGGCTCTGCACGATCGGCGGCGTCCCGAGCGACGACATCGCAACCTGCCGCGGCACCGGGCGGGTGATCGAGGTGGCGCACGCGAGCGCCGACCGCGTCGTGTACGACGTCGAGGTGCAGGACCCCGACCCGGCCGCGATCGGCTGGCTGGTGTATCGTGCGTATCGCCTGCCGCGCTTCGCCGGCACGGACGGTTGACTCTGCGCGCGACGCTGCGCTCTGATGGCAGCGTGGCGGCGAAGATCGAGGTCACGCAGCTCGAGCCGGGGACGTTCCGCGTCGAGGTCGGCACCGGCGGCTCGCGCACGACCCACACGGTCACCGTGGACGACGCCTACGCGCGGAGCCTCGGCGGGGAGCAGGTCGATGCGGCCGACCTCGTGCGGCGCTCGTTCGAGTTCCTGCTGGCGCGCGAGCCGAAGGAGTCGATCCTCCAGCGCTTCGCGCTGCCGGTGATCGGTCGCTACTTCCCGGAGTACGAGGCGGAGATGCGCCGCCACGTCTCCTGAGCTCAGCCGCCCGAGACCTCGCGCAGGATCGCCTGCACGTGCTCGCGCAGCGAGCCGCGCCGCGTGCCGAAGCGCGTGCGTGCGCCGAGGGCGATCTCCTTGCCGACGATCTCCGCCGTCACGACCTCGCTCACGAAGCGGGTGATCGCCTGCTGCATCTGGCGCGCGCGCGCGCGGCGGCGCGCCTCGCGTTGGCGCGCCGACAGGCCCGGCGTGTGCACGTCGGGGAGCGCGTCGTCGAGCAGGCTGAGCATCACGCGGCGCAGGCGGAAGTCCCAGGCGGGCGGCAGCTGCAGCGTGAGCTCGCCCGGCTTGCGGCCGGGCTTCGTCGTGATGGCCGGTGTTGGCTTCATGGCTCGAGAGCGTTGGAACCATAGTCGCGGGCGCGTGCCGCCGTCAATCGCGTCGCCTACTTTTCGTCCCCGGGCGCATCCGCTAGATCAGGACGGAATGCCTCGCGCGCGTGCTCTCGTCGCCGTCCTGCTTGCCGCGGCCGCTCTGGCGTCGGGATGCTCCGCCTACACGCCGCAGAAGGTCGTGCGCGCCGAGGATCGCAGCCCGGAGGACCGTGTGCTCGACATCGGCCGCCGGCCGGAGGAGCTGCTGCGCTTTCTCGACCTGAAGCCCGGCATGCGCGTCGCGGAGCTCGGCGCCGGCGGCGGCTACACCACCGAGCTGCTCGCGCGCGCCGTCGGGCCGACAGGCGTCGTCTACGCGCAGAACAGCCGCTTCATCCTCGAGCGCTACGCCGCCAAGCCGTGGGCCGAGCGGCTGGCGAAGCCGGTCATGCACAACGTCGTGCGTCTCGACCGCGATTTCGACGACCCGTTGCCGCCGGAGGCGCACGATCTCGACCGCGTCGTCATCGTGCTCGTCTATCACGACACGGTGTGGATGGACGTCGATCGCATCGCCATGAACGAGGCGGTGCTGCGCGCGCTCAAGCCGGGAGGGCTGTACGTCGTCGTCGACCATTCCGCGCGCAAGGGCGACGGCTACAACGAGGTGCGCAACCTGCATCGCATCGAGGAGTCGATGCTGCGCGCGGAGATCGAGAGCACGGGCTTCGTCCTGGTGCGCGAGGGGGACTTCCTGCGCAATCCGGCCGACGCCCGCGACTGGAACGACTCACCGGGCTCCGCCGGCGAGCGCCGTGGCATGAGCGACCGCTTCGTGCTCGCGTTCGAGCGGCCTGTGAAGGCCGCGAGTCCGCGCTGACCGCCCCCGTTTCGAGGAGCATGCCGATGACATCCCTTCTCGCAGTCGCGTTCTCCCTGACCCTGCTGCTCTCCGGCGGTGCCTTCGCCGAGTCGGGGGACAAGCAGTCCAGCCATCATCAGAAGGGCCACGGCCAGGGTCACGGGGCGGCGCCGCATCACAACGAGGGCGGGTCGCACCACCAATCGGGCTCGCAGCACGGGGCGTCACATCACGGGACGCCGCACCACGGGACGCCGCACCACGGGGCACCGCACCAGGGACCGTCACATCACGGGCCGTCGCATCATGTTCCGAGCCACGGCCACGCGCACCATCCGGCGCCGCACTACGGGCATGCGCCGCGGGCGGGCGAGTACTACTACGGCGGTGGCTGGCACGGCCGGCTTCACGGGCCGGCCTACGTGTATCCGCACGGCTGGCACTACCGGCGCTGGCCTGTCGGCGGTCATCTGCCGGCGGTCTTCCTCACGCCGCCGTACTTCTACGCCGACTTCGCCGTGCTCGGGCTGGCCCCGCCCGCGCCCGGCTATGCCTGGGTGCGCTTCGGACCGGACCTGCTCTTGGTGAATCTACAGACGGGCATCGTCGACAACGTGATCTACGGCGTCTTCTACTGATAGTCCTCGTTCAGTGCGCGCAGGAAGGCGGCGAGCGGCGCGACGTCGCCGGCCTCGAGGCGGATGCCGGCGAGCTCGGGGGAGGCGTTGCGCACCTTCCCCGTGCGGGCGAGCGCGGACATCGTGACGTAGTGGCGCAGCACGTCCTCGATCGTCGGGAGCGCGCCCGAGTGCATGTACGGGTAGGACTGACCGAGATCGCGGATCGACGGTGTCTTGAAGTAGGCGATGGTGAGCGGCAGCAGGCGCGCGGGCGCGCATCCCTTCGCCGCCGCGCCGAGCTGCTCGCAAAGGATGCGGGTCAGCGCTGACTGCGGCCGCGGCAGGTCGGGGTTCGCGACCACGTTCCAGGCGCCGAGGTCGGCGCGTCCCGCTGGCTCCTTCGAGGGCGCGGAGCGGAAACGGCCCGAGGCCTTCGGATGGCGCGGCGACGGCGGCAGGTACGCGTCGAAGTGCGCGTTGCGCTCGGCAAGCGCCGGGACCTCGAGCCTGGCGAAGGCACCCGACCCGAGGATCCCGTCGTACTCGCCCTGCGCGGCGCCGTCGTTGTGCAAACGGTCGTCGGTGAAGCGCGGCGGTGGATGGCAGGCGACGCAGTTGCCGACGTGCGCCGCGCCGCGCTGCCGCAGGAAGATCTCGAGGCCGCGGAGCTCCGTCGCACCGAACTGGAACGGCTGCTCGTGCAGCTCGAGCTCGCCGTCGTCCTCCGTGACCCAGGTCGGGTGGGGACGTTTCGCCAGGAGGTCGCGCAGGCGGCGCGCGTAGGCCGCCTGCGACTCGCCGGCCTGCGGACCGCGCGGCAGCGCGTTGCGCGCGAGGAAGACGTCGTAGGGCGACGGCGTCGGACGGCCGGTGTTGGCGGTGCCGAAGCGCAGGGAGTCGACGTAGGCGCGGATTAGCTTCGCGATCGCCGGCAGCACCTCGTCGTCCGACGCCTGCCGCACGTCGATCCGGTACGGTTGCGGCAACTGCAGTGCGGTCGGGATGCGGGTGTCGGTACCGAGCAGGATCACGGGGTAGGGAATGCCGCCTCCACCGCCGGGGTAGGTGACGAGCCGCGGGTTCGTGCCCGTGTCCTCGCGGATCACCTTGGCGACGTGCGCCTTGGCGATCGCCGTCTCCTCCGGCAGCCAGCCGAGGTTGCGGCCGGTGAGCGTGTCGATGACGAGGTCCTCGAGGCTCGCGAACTCGCCGTCGAAGTGAAGCAGCATCGGCACCTCGCGCGGCTGGTCGATATTGACCATGAGGGGCGAGTTGCGCGGCGTCGTCGTCATCCCGTCGTCACGGCGCGTGACCGGGCTCCGCGCGCTGAAGTCGCAGTACGTGCGGCCGGCCTGCGGCTCCTCGGTGACGAGGTCGTCCCCGAGATGGCACGTCCGGCAGCTGATGCTCTGCCCGCGGAATGGGCTCGTGAGCGCCCTTCCGGGACGGAACGGCAGCTCACCGATCGCCGGATCGCCCTCCGTGACGGCAGCGTTCACGTCGCCGTGGCAGCGGGCGAAGAAGAACTGCGCGAAGCGCGGATCGAAGAAGAGGCGGTCGCCGACGCGCACCTCGGCCGCGGCGGCGGAGAGGCGAAGCGCGTCGAGGCTCGCGCTGGTGGCGAGGACGGACCGCGCCGCGAGGAGCGTCGCGGCACCCAGCACGGCGGCGGCGAGCACGCGCCGGCCGCGGTCGCGGACCGGGCTACGCGAGGAGGGCCTGCGCGAGCGCACGCCACTGCCGGAGCGGCGGAGCGGCCGGGTTCTCGTCGAGCACCTGGATGCACACGTGATCCGCGCCACTCGCGTGATGGCGGCGAACGCGCTCGACGATCGCGTCGACCTCGCCCCAGGCGACGATCGCGTCGACCAGCCGATCGGAGCCGCCGCTCTGCACGTCGGCGTCGGTGAAGCCGAGCGAGCGGAGATTGCGCAGGTAGTTCGGCAGGCCCAGGTAGGTCTGCATGTGGGCGCGGGCGATGGCGCGCGCCTTCTGCGGATCCGTCTCCAGCACGGCGGCCTGCTCGGGCGCGAGCAGCTTCCCCGGCCCGAGGATGCCGCGCGCCCGCGCCGTGTGCTCGGGCGTGACGAAGTAGGGATGCGCGCCCGCGGCCCGGTCGCGCGAGAGCTCGAGCATGCGCGGGTGGAGCGCGCCGATGACGCGCTCGAGCGGGGCTGTGGGCTGCGCCCCGACGAAGAGCGCCCCGTCCATCGCGTCGAGGTAGCCGCGCATGAAGGTGTAGGGCTTGGCGTAATCGTGGCCGCGCATCCCCTGGACCAGCGGCTGGTGGCTGACGCCGAGGCCGAGCAGGAAACGGTCGGGATAGGCCTCGCAGAGCGTCTTCTGGGCCGCGGCCGTCGCCATCGGGTCGCGCGCCCACACGTTGGCGATGCCGGTCGCGACGACGATCCTGCGCGAGCCGGCGAGGAGGATGCCGGCGTGGCTGAACGCTTCCTTACCGAGCGCCTCGGGAATCCAGAGGGCGCCGAAGCCGAGCTCCTCGACCTCGCGCACCGCGTCCTGCGCCTGCGCAGCGGGCAGGAAATCGAGGAACGTCCAGATGCCGACTCGACCGATGTCCATGCGCGACCCCCGGGCCGGCATCGAAGCAGCGCCGGGAGCGAGCGTCAAGCGCGCGCCGTGCGGCGCGCCGTCACGCCGCCACCTCGGCGATCAACTCGACCTCGAGGCAGATGTTCCACGGTAGCGACGAGTAGCCGACCGCGAGCCGCGCGTGCTTGCCGGCCTCGCCGAAGACCTCGACGAGGAGATCGGACGCGCCGTTGATCACCTGCGTGTGCTGCAGGAACTCGGCGGTCGCGTTGACGACGCCGTTCACCTTCACGATGCGGCGCACCTGATCGAGGCTGCCGAGCTCGTGCCGCATGGTTGCGAGCATGCCGAGCCCGGCGACGCGCGCGGCCTGGTAGCCGGCGTCGGCGTCGAGATCCTGGCCGAGACGGCCGAGGATCACCGTGCCGTCGGCGCGGATCGGCGGGTGGCCGGTGAGGAAGAGCAGCGTGCCGGTCCGCACCGCGTGCACGTACGTGCCCGCGGGCGGCGGAATGGCGGGGAGCTGGATGTCGAGCTCGCGCAGCCGCGCTTCCGCGGATGGTGGCATCGTCGAAGCCGTCATGGTGATGACCTCCATGGCCAAGGTAGTCGCGTCCGTAGCTGGAGCAAGCGCGCCCGCGTTGACTCGGCCTCCTGCGGCTGCCAGGAACATCTCATGAGCTCCGGACAGCCACTCTCCGGCAAGACCGCGGTCGTCACCGGCGCGTCGAGCGGCATTGGCCGCGCGATCGCCGAGAAGCTCGGACGCGCTGGCGCGCACGTCTACCTGGCTGGCCGCACGCGCGAGGCGATGGACGAGTCGCGGGGTCGCATCGAGAAGGACGGCGGCCGGGCGACGGTCGTCACGCTCGACGTGCGCGACGTCGCGCAGCTGCGCGAGCTGGTGCGTCGGGCCGCGCGCGAGACAGGCCGCCTCGACGTCATGGTGAACAACGCCGGCCTCTCGTACCCGGCGCCGATCCTCGCCGGCGACCCGGAGGAGTGGCGCACCATGCTCGAGACGAACGTGCTCGCGCTCCTCGTCGGCGCCCAGGAGGCGGTCCGCCAGATGCGCGAGTGCAAGGCCGAGGGGCACATCGTGAACATCTCCTCGATCGCCGCCGACCGGCCCGACTCCGGCGTCTACGGCGCCACCAAGCACGCGGTCACCTGCATCAGCCGGTCGCTCCGCCGCGAGCTCGAGGAGGACGCCATCCGGGTCGTCGACGTGCGTCCGGGCGCGATCGCCACCAACTTCGCGCGCAACTTCGACCCCGCGTTCGTCGCCAACTTCATCCAGGCGACAGGCGTGAACGTCGAGGTGAAGCGTGGCGAGCGCCTGCCCGACGAGGTGATGGAGAAGCTGCAGCCGATCATGAAGCGCCTCCTCGCGAGCCCCGAGGAGATCGCCAACGCGGTCCTCTACGCGGTGACGCAGCCGATCGACGTGAACGTCTCCGAGATCGTCGTCCGGCCGGCGAAGCAGATTCCGCTGTAGTCCGCGCGGCGCGGCGGTGCGGTGATGCGGCGGCTGGTCCGGCTCGGCATTGCGCTCGTCCTCGTGGCGCTCGTCATCATCGCGGTCGGGCCGGCGCTCTTCGCGCCGACCGGCAAGCGCCTCGCGCTCAAGGAGAACCCGGGCGACTACGGGCTCCGCTACGAGGCGGTGAGCTTCCATCCGCCCGACCGGCCGATCACCCTGCGCGCGTGGTGGATTCCCGCGGAGAACGCGCGTGCGGCGCTGATCGTCGTGCACGGTGGCGGCGACGACAACCGCAACGTGCCCTACGGCGCCGGGCTCGCCCTCGCGCGTGACCTCGCCGCGCGCCGCTACGCGCTGCTGATGATCGATCTCCGCAACTTCGGCGAGTCCGACGGCACGCCGGAGGGCATCACGTATGGCGACCTCGAGGTGAACGACGTCGTCGGCGCCATCGACTTCCTCGCGACGCGCGCGCCGCTGCTCCCAGTCGGCGCGATCGGCTTCTCGATGGGCGGTGCCACCGTGCTGCGCACGGCGGCGCGCGACCGGCGCTTGCGTGCGGTCGTCTCCGACAGCGCCTACGCCGATGCGCGCGACGTCGCGGTCTCGTTCACCCACGCCGCAACCGGGCTGCCGGTGCTGGTCGCGATGCCGTTCGTGTGGAGCGCGCAGCATCTGCACGGCGCGCCGCTCGCACGCGGCGCTACCGTCGAGGCGCTGCGCGGCGGCACGTTCCCGCCCGTGCTGCTGATCCACGACCGCCACGATCCCATCGCGCCGGTCGCCGGCGCCGAGCAGATCGCGGCGGTGATTCCCGGCGCGCGTTCGTGGATCACCGATCTCGCGGAGCCCGGGCCGTTCGGGACGCACATCCAGGCGTACCGGCTCGCGCCCGCGCCGTACCTCGAGCACGTCACGGGCTTTCTCGACGGAGTGTTCACCGGCTCGTGAGCCGTGCGCGGGCGCGGCGTCATCTGCCGTGCGCGCACGCATTGCGTCGGCGGAGTCGCGGCTGCCGCGTTCGCGTGGCGGCCCGTACCGGAATAGGGGAGGCGCCGCGTTTGCGTGGCGCGCGTGGCGATTGTCCGGCGCGCGCCAGCGACCGCAGGGCTATGCTCACGATGGTCACGCGCGCCCGCGCGGGTCCCATCCAAGGGGAGGTCGTCATGAGAGCACCGTTCGTCGTCGCCCTGATCGTCACGTGCCTGCTGCCCACCGTGGCGGCCGCAGGTGTCAACGATCCGCCGCCGGCCGCCTTGCCGAACCGGGTGTTCACCGTCCCGGGCGCGATCAAGACCGACAAGCTCGACACCGTGATCGCCTGTACCGACGTCGACAGCGCGTCGGTCTCGTTGAAGGCGCAGTTCTACGATCAGGACGGCACGCTGATGGGCAGCTCCGGCGGTCCGAACTTCAGCATTAACCCGGGCGGGAGCATCCACTTTGCGACCGGGAACCTCGCCGGCATCCCGCTCTCCGTGTCATTCAACGTGGGGCAGTTCTACGGCTCGGCGCGCGTCGTCGCGACGTCGAAGAAGCTGATCTGCACCGGCTACGTCGTCGACAACGCGTCGAACCCGCCGGCCGTCATGCGGACGCTGCCGATGATCCGGGGGCTCGCCCAGAAGGGTGACTGAAGGGCGACCGATCGGGGCCAGGCGTATCTCGCCTGGCTACATCCGGAAGACGCCGAAGGACGTCGGGGTGATCGGCGCCGCGAGCGACGCGGCCAGCGCCAGACCGAGCGCGTCGCGCGTCTCGGCGGGATCGAGGATGCCGTCGTCCCAGAGGCGGGCCGACGAGTAGTACGCGCTGCCCTCCTCGTCGTACTTGGCGAGGATCGGCGCCTGGAACGCCTTCTGCTCCTCCGCGCTCATCGTCTCGCCGCGTCCGGCGAGCTGCTGGAGCTTGACCGTGAGGAGCGTGCTCGCCGCCTGCTCGCCGCCCATCACCGAGATGCGCGAGTTCGGCCACATGAAGAGGAAGCGCGGCGAGTAGGCGCGGCCGCACATGCCGTAGTTGCCGGCGCCGTAGGAGTTGCCGACGACGACGGTCAGCTTCGGCACGCGCGCGTTGGCGACGGCGTTCACCATCTTGGCGCCGTCCTTGGCGATGCCGCCCTGCTCGTACTTCTTGCCGACCATGAAGCCGGTGATGTTCTGCAGGAAGAGGAGCGGCACGCGCCGCGCGCAGCACAGCTCGATGAAGTGCGTGGTCTTGAGCGCGGACTCGGAGAAGAGGACGCCGTTGTTGGCGACGATCCCGACCGGATAGCCGTGCAGGTGCGCGAAGCCGGTCACGATCGTCGGCGCGTAGCGCGCCTTGAACTCGTGCAGGCGGCTGCCGTCCACGAGGCGGGCGATGAGCTCGCGGATGTCGTACTGCTTGCGCGGGTCGCGCGGCACGATGCCGGCGATCTCCGCCGGGTCGTAGGTGGGCGCCTCCGGCGTGAGGCGCGCGACCGGGCAGGGCGGCGTCTCGGGGAGCGAGACGAAGATGTCGCGGGCGATCGCGAGCGCGTGGCGGTCGTCCCGCGCCAGGTGATCCGACACCCCGGAGATGCGCGTGTGGACGTCGCCGCCGCCGAGCTCCTCGGCCGTGACCTCCTCGCCGGTCGCTGCCTTCACCAGCGGCGGCCCGCCGAGGAAGATCGTGCCCTGCTTCTCGACGATCACCGTCTCGTCGCTCATGGCGGGGACGTAGGCGCCCCCCGCGGTGCAGGAGCCCATCACGACCGCGACCTGCGGGATGCCCTCGGCGGACATGCGCGCCTGGTTGAAGAAGATGCGGCCGAAGTGCTCGCGGTCGGGGAAGACGTCGGCCTGCATCGGGAGGAAGGCGCCGCCGGAGTCGACGAGATAGACGCAGGGAAGCCGGTTCTCGAGCGCGATCTCCTGCGCCCGCAGGTGCTTCTTCAACGTCATCGGGAAGTACGTGCCGCCCTTCACCGTCGCGTCGTTGGCGACGATCACCGCGGGGCGGCCATGGATCGTGCCGACCCCGGTCACGATGCTGGCGCCGGGCGCGTCGCCGCCGTACATGCCGTGCGCGGCGAGAGGCGAGAGCTCGAGGAAGGCGGAGCCCTGATCGATGAGCGCGTCGACGCGGTCGCGCACCACGAGCTTGCCGCGCTCGGTGTGGCGGGCGCGCGCCTGCTCGCCGCCGCCGGCGCGCGCGACGGCCAGGCTCTCGCGCAGCAGCTTCACGTGCCCGTCCATTGCCTGGACGTTGTCGCGGAACTCGGCGCTGTCGGTACGGATGCGGCTCTCGATGCGGGGCGTCTTCATGCGGTCCTCATGCGGGAAAGTCGACGATGGCGCCCGCCTGCGCGAGGCGGGCGCGCAGCGCGGCGACGTCGAGGGCGGCGGGGGTGATGCCGCCGCGGACGGCGAGCGCGGCCGCGGTGCCGGCGGCCTCGCCGGTCGCCATGCAGGGTGGAATCTCCTTGGTGGCGTGGTGCACGCGGTGGTCGACCGAGATGCAGCGTCCGGCGACGAGCAGGTTGTCGACGCCCTCGGGGCGGAGCGAGCGGTACGGGATGGCGTAGCGCACGCCGTACTTGGTCCAGTGGCCAGTCACCGCGATCGCGTCCTCGAAGGCGAGGTCGATGTCGTCGCGCGCGAGGACGTACGCGCCGCGCAGACGCCGGCTCTCGGTGATGCCGAGCTGGCTCGCGACGTCGCAGACGTGGGCGTCGCGGAACGCCGGCACCTCGGCGCGCAGACGATCGGCCTCGGCCATGACCTGCTTGCGGCACTCGAGCTCCGCGAAGGTCAGGTCCTCCGGATCGGTTGCGTCGATCTTGCGTGCGACGCGCTCGGTGGCGCCCCACGGCAGCAGCACGCGGCCCTCGCCGAGCGTGTGGAAGTACCAGCCGCCGCTCGCGACGGCGTCCTCGGCATCGCGCACGCCGCCCATGCGGAACCAGAGCCAGGGCAGCACGCGCTCGAGATCGTAGGCGCAGCCGGCGCCCGCAAAGATGTCGCCGTCGCCGGTCGCGTCGATGACGGTCTTGGCGCGGATCGCGAACCGGCCGTGCTTCCCCTGGAACGTGACGGCGGCCACGCGCCGCCCGCCGTCCCCCGCCGGCTCGACGACCGGCTCGCAGCCCCAGGCGTGGAAGAGGAGGCGCACGCCGGCGGCCGTGACCATCTCGTTCAGGACGAGGCGCAGGTCCTCCGGATCGTAGGCGACGGAGTAGCGCACGCGGTGCGGGCCGGAGCCCCAGACGAGCCCCCAGCGCCGGTAGCGCTCGACGAGCGCATCGTCGGCGCGGCCCCACTCGCCGGCCGGCGGGAAGAACGCGGCGCGACGGGCCGCCAGGCGCTCGGTGACCTCCTGGCACAGGCCGCGGATCACCTGCCGTCCCTCGCCGTCGTCCAGCGAGAGCAGCAGGATGACGAGTCCGCCGGTCGCGATGCCGCCGAGGGCCCCGTAGCGCTCGACCAGCATCGTCTCGGCGCCGGCGCGCGCGGCGGCAATCGCGGCGGCCGCTCCCGCGGTGCCGCCGCCGACGACCAGCACCTCCGTCTCGGCGTGGACGCGTGTGCGCCGCGCCGGCTCTTCGATGAACGCGTCGGTGCTCAGCGCAGCTCTTCGCGGAAGAGGTCCCGCACGCGTCGCCACGCGTCGTCCGCCGCGGGCTTGCTGTAGTCGGCGCGTGCGTCGCAGAAGAAGCCGTGGCCGACGCCGGGGTAGACCACGATCTCGTGGCGGATGTGATGGCGTGTCAGCTCGGCGCGGATCTTCTCGACCTGGTCGGGCGGGATGTAGCCGTCCTGATCGCCGAACAGACAGAGGACGCGGCCCTTGATCTTGGCGGTGCGCTCGATCGTCGGAGGGCCGTCGTTGCCCGGCGTGCCGACGGCGATGCCGCCGCCGTAGAAGCTCGCCGCGGCGGCGATCGGCAGCTCGCAGGCAGCGAGATACGTCACGTGGCCGCCGAAGCAGAAGCCCATCGCGCCGATGCCGCGGCCCTTTACGTCGGGACGCTTCTGCAACGTGCCGAGGGCGGCCGAGACGTCGGCGATCACCTCCGACGCCTTCGCCTTGTTCATGCAGGCGATGCCGTGCTGCATGCCCTCCGCGTCGTAGCCGACGTCGAGACCCGGCGCCGTGCGATGGAAGAGCTCGGGGGCGAGCGCGATGTAGCCCTCCGCAGCGACCCGATCGGCGACCGAGCGGATGTGCTGGTTCACGCCGAAAATCTCCTGGAAGACGAGGACGGCGGGATGGCTGCCGCCCTCGGCGGGACGGGCGAGGTACGCGCCCATCGTGGCGCCGCCGACGGGAATGCTGATGCGTTCGCTCGTGGTCTGCATCGTCGGGGAGCTAACATACGGGATGCGCGAAGGCGAGCAACGCGGCGCCGGCCGCCGTCGCGCGCCTCGCGCCGATGGCGGCGGAGCCACCGAAGGTCTCACGCGACCATTCGGTCGGTGGGCGCTGACGTCGGGTCCGAAGTCGGCGTCTGACGAGGGCGGGCGGAGCCCGCGGCGCCTGCCGGTCCCAGACGAGGATCCCGCCAGCGACAGTTTCTTGGCACTCGCCCGGTCAAATTTGCCGGGAGGCGCAATGTAACAATTGTATTCGCGGCGTTTGTGACGCCGAAACGGGCCTCCCGGCCCCCGCGTTACAGTGGCCTGAAACGTGCTGGACTGTGCGCATTCCCATGAGCACTCCTGCGTCGAAACGCTCGAACGGCATCCGCGCCCTGCTGCGGCTCCTGCAGAAGGAGGGCAAGGTCGCCGCCGACAGCGTGGACCGGATCGCGCAGGAGGCGGATGAGAAGGGCGTCGCGGTCTCGGAGCTGCTCGAGCGCGAGGGGATCCTCACGGAGAAGGACCTGGCGGTCCTGCTCGCGACGACGCTCCGCCTGCGCATCATCGACCTGACGTCGTACCCCTTCGATCCCGGGCTGTCGCGCGAGCTGAAAGAGGCCGTCGCCATCCGCTACAACGTCGTCCCGATCCGCATCGACGAGCGGACGATCGAGGTGGCCACCGCCAATCCGCTCGACATCGACGCGCTGAAGGCGGTCGAGTTCGCGACCGGCAAGCGCGTGCAGGCCGTCGTGGCGACGCGCCCCGAGATCAGCGACGCGCTGACGCACGTCTATCGCCTGCAGGAGTCGCTCGACCAGTTCCTGCAGCACGTTCCCGACGAGTCGCTGACCGTCAACGAGCTGCGCGAGGAGGGTGGCGATCTCCGCGCCGCCGTGCGCGAGGCGGAGCTGCCGCCGGTCGTGAAGCTCGCCGATCTCATCCTGATCGAGGGCATCAAGGGCCGCGCGAGCGACGTCCACATCGAGCCAGGCACCGACGCTGTCGCCGTCCGCTACCGCATTGACGGCATCCTCGAGGAGTCGTTCCGCTTCCCGAAGTGGGTGCAGAACGCGCTCGTGGCGCGCCTCAAGGTGATGGCGAAGCTCGACATCACCGAGCGGCGCGTGCCGCAGGACGGGCGTATCCAGCTCCGCTACGCGGACCGGGTCGTCGATCTGCGCGTGTCGAGCCTGCCGGCGCAGCACGGCGAGAAGATCACCCTCCGCATCCTCGACGCCACGAGCGCCGTGCACGCGCTCGACCGGGTCGGGCTGAGCCCGGCCAACATGCAGCGCCTGCGCGACGCCATCCGCCGTCCCGAGGGCATGATCCTGGTCACGGGACCGACGGGCAGCGGCAAGACGACCACGCTCTACGCGCTCCTGCGCGAGAAGATCTCGCCCGGCATCAACATCGTCACCATCGAGAACCCGATCGAGTACCAGCTGAAGGGGATCAACCAGGTCGAGGTCAACGAGAAACAGGGCCTCACCTTCGCCGAGGTGCTGCGCTCGGTCCTGCGCCAGGATCCCGACGTGATCCTGGTCGGCGAGATCCGCGACAAGGAGACGGCGCAGATCGCGTTCCAGGCGGCGCAGACCGGCCACCTCGTGCTCAGCACCGTCCACACGAACGACGCGGCCGCGGCGGTCACCCGCCTCATCGATCTCGGCATCGAGTCCTACGTCATCGGCGCCGCCCTGAACATGGTGATCGCGCAGCGCCTCGTGCGCCGCGTGTGCCAGGCGTGCGGCGCGCCAACCGCGCCGTCGGAGGACGTGCAGCGCCTGCTCGACATCGCCCCGGACCAGCAAGGGCTGCGGCGCGGCGCGGGCTGCAACGTCTGCCGGCAGACCGGGTACACGGGGCGCGTCGGCGTCTACGAGGTGCTGCCGATCACGCCGACGATCGGCAAGATCATCGAGAGCGGCGGGACCGAGAGCTCGGTCCGCCAGCAGGCCCGGCGCGAAGGCAACCCGTCGCTGCTCGACGACGCGCGCGATACCCTGCTGAACGGCCTCACGACCGGCGAGGAGCTGATGCGCGTCGTGCAGGTGAGCGCGTCGGTCCTGCGCTGCCCCGCCTGCCGCCACGACATCGACGACGAGTACACCTCGTGCCCGCACTGCGGCCACGTCCTGCGCTCGCTGTGCGTCGGCTGCGGCAAGCCGCTCGAGGCGGGCTGGGTGACGTGCGCTTACTGCGGCGCCTCGGCGACGCAGGCCGAGGCCGCGTCGTCGCCCGCCGCGCCGGCGGCGCAGGCGCCGGCCCGCACGCGCAGCTACAAGGCGCTCGTCGTCGACGACAATGCGGCGCTGCGCGACATCGTGCGGATCACCCTCGAGCGCTCCGGCCTCGGCCTCACCATCATGACCGCTGCGGACGGCAAGCAGGCGCTCGACATGGTGGCCGCCGAGCGTCCCGACATCGTGCTGCTCGATCTGCAGATGCCGGAGATCGACGGCATCGAGGTCACCCGCCGCCTGCGTTCGGACGTGCGCACCGCCTTCGTGCCGGTGCTGATGCTGACGGCGCAGACCGGTGAGGAGTCGATGGCGCAGGCCTTCGCGGCCGGTACCGACGACTACATCGTGAAGCCGTTCCGCCGCGAGGATCTCGTGCTGCGCGTGCGGCGCATGCTCGAGCGCACCTACGGCACGGAGGGCCTCTCGCCCGCGGGCGAGGTCGTCCGGGCGGTGGGTGCCGCGCCCGCCGCGTCGGAGGATCCGGCGCTCATCGCGCCGCTCGACGGCGAGCCGGCGCCGGCGCGCGAGCCATCGCGCACCGAGACCCACACCGGTGCCGTCGGCAATCTCCTCGCGCAGGTCGTCGCCGACAAGGGCGCGCTCGGCATGGTCATCCAGCGGCTCGAGGAGCGCCTGACGTCGTTGACCGCGCGCCTCGACGCCGAGATCGCCGTCCGCTCCGACGAGATGCGCAAGACGCTCGACCGCATCCGCAGCAACCACGAGCGGGCGCTGGCGCAGCTGCGCGGCCAGCAGGCGGAGAGCGCCACCGAGGCGATGCGTGCGACCGACGAGGCGCTGCTCGCGATCCAGGAGGAGAGCCTGCGTCTGCGGCGCGAGAGCGAGGAAGCGCTGGTCGCGGCGCGCTCGCTCATCACCGACCTCAAGACCGAGGACGGCGGCGACGCCGTCGCCTCGAAGGCGGAGCGCCGCAGCCGGCGCAGGAGCGCCGCGAGGGACGCGCAGAAAGCGGAAGGCGACAAGGCGGGCTCGGAGGCGCAGTGACGGATCTCGCCGACTCCGACGCCGACGACTCACTCGCCGCCGTCATCCAGCGCTGCGAGCTGCAGATCGCCGCGCTCGCCGGGCGTCTCGACGCCGAAAGCGGACGCCGCTCGGCGGTCACGCGCGAGATCTCGGCGACGGTCGAGTCGCAGCTGCTCGCAGTGCGGAGCACCGTCCAGGGCCTCGCCGTCCTGCGCGCGGCGGTGGAGGACATCGGCGAAGAGCTCGAGGATCTCGGGCAGCATCGCGCGGTGACCGAGTCGCACGCGACCGTGCTCGACGCGCGGGTGACCACGATCGCGCGCGGTGTCGAGACGCAGGTCGCCGAGGCGGAGCAGAAGGTCGCGCAGCTGCAGGGCGCCATCCAGGCTCTGCGAACGGAGCTCGAGGCCGTGCGCGCCGCGGCTCCGCTGCCTCCGGAGGAGAGTGGCACCGCGGCGGCCGAGGAGCGTGAGCCGCGGGAGGATGCGGCCGGGCGCGCCGAGATCGAGAGCCTGCGGGCCGCACTCACCGACGCCAGCGTGGAGCTGGCGCGGCTCGGGACGTCACTCGCCCGGGTCGAGCACGGCCTCGGCGAGACCCGTGCCGAGGTGGAGCGATCGCTGACGGAGGCGTCGGCGGGGCGCGAGGCGCTGCAGGCGCTGGCCGACGGGCTCCGCGACGACGTGGCGGCGCTGCGCGCCGACGTCGCGATGACGGTGGAAGCCGAACGCGCGGCACGGGCCGAGACCGAGGCGACCGTCGCGTTGCTCCGCGCCGACGTCGCGTCCACGCGCGGCCGCCTCGACGACGCGAGCCGCGCCATGGACGGCATGCATGGCACGCTGACCGCCGTCGGCGGCGACATCGGCGCCCTGCAGGAGGCCGCCGAGGCCACCCTGCGTGACTCGTCGGCGGTGCGCGCGGCGGTTTCCGCGCTGCGTGGGGAGTCGGAGGAGCGGCTCACGGCGGCGACGGACGAGATACGAACGGAGATCGCCGGAGTACGTGATGCGACGAGTCGTCTCGAGGGAGAGATCGGCTCCGTACGCGTGACCGTCGGCCGCCTCGATGATGAGATCGGCGGTGTTCGGGGCGCGGTCGGCCAGCTCGACGGCAAGGTCGAGGACGTGCGCGGCATGGTCGCGCGGCTCGACGGCGAGATCGGCGCGGTGCGCGGCGCCGGCGAGGACGTGCGCGAGGAGGTGCACGCGCTCCGCGGCGAGGTGAGCCGTGCCAGCGAGGAGCTGGACGCCGCGCGCGGCCTGATCGCCATTCTGCGCGACGAGGGTCTTGCGGGCGAGCGCGCGGTCGAGACGCTGCGGCAGCAGCTCGACGGGGTGCACGAGGAGACGCAGGTCGCGACCGGCGCTCTCGCCGCCGCCCGCGACGAGATGGATCTGGTGCATGCCGGCCTCGAGCGGACGCAGCAGGAGACGCGGACGCTGCGCGACGAGGTCGCGTCGCTGCGCCATGTGGGCGGCTCCGCGGCCGTCGTGGCGCCCGCCGGCCCGCCCGAGGGACTGCGCGAGCTGACCGATGCCGTCGAGGCGCTGCGCTCCGGCCTCGCGCGCCAGGACGCGCTGGTCGACGCGCGCATCACGACGAGCCACCGCGCGACCGAGACGCTGCGCGGCGAGCTGACCGAGATGCGCACGCAGATGCAGGAGATGCTCACGCTGATGCGCGAGCGGGCGGCGCAGCCCGCGCCGAGCGACGAGCCGCTCGTGGCGCTCCTCGAGACGCTCGGCGCTCAGGTGGCGTCGCTGCGCGCGCTTGCCGAGCGCATGCCCGGCGGACGGCTCCTCTGGGCGGTGATGTTCCCGGCGCCGGTGCTCAGCGTCGCGACGGCGCTGGCCCGCCGCTTCGCGCCGCGTCCGGGCTGAGTCCGCTCAGGGCAGGACGCCGCCCGCGCCGGCGACGTGCTCGGCGATACGGGCGCGCGCGTCGAGCACGCGCAGCGGCAGGAACGGCGTGAGGCGTGCGACGTTGGCGAGATGCCGGTCGAGCTCGGAGCCCTCGCTGTCGTTGCCGAAGAGGCGCCGCGCGCGCGCACAGAGCCGGTCGGTCGCGTCCGCGAGGAACACGGCGATCAGATCGCGCTCGAACTTGACCTTCTCCTCGCCGCGCCGGCGGATGAGCTTCGCCGTACGAGCCACCGCGCTCTCCATCGCGTAGAGATCGATGATCATGTCGGCGAAGGCCTCGAGGTGCTGCTGCTGGCGGCCGATCTCCGCCGGCTCGCGCTGGAGGAGGAGCCGGGTGGTGTAGGCGACCAGGCGCTTCGCCTGGTTGACGGCGTGGATCTCGCGCGCCAACGGGCCGTCGGTCGACTCGTGGTGGCCGTTGCCGCTCGCAAGGTCGGCCTCGACCTGCTGCATGAACTCGAGCATCGGCAGACCCTGCGTCATCGCGCGCTTCATGACCGTCGCCGGGATCAGCAGGCGGTTGATCTCGTTCGTGCCCTCGAAGATGCGGTTGATGCGCGAGTCGCGGTACTGGCGCTCCAGCGGGTAGTCGGCGACGAAGCCATAGCCGCCGAGGATCTGCAGGGCCTCGTCGACGACGAAGTCGAGCGTCTCGGTGCCGAAGACCTTCACGATCGACTGCTCGATCGTGTACTCCTCGATGGTCGTGATCACCTTGGCATCGTACGCGGGATCGTCGCGCTCGATCAGCGCGATGCCGCCGTCGATCAGGCCCGCGGTGCGATAGGCGAGCGAGTCGGCGACGAAGATGCGCACCGCCATGTCGGCGATCTTGCGCTGGATGGCGCCGAACTCGACGAGCGGTGTCTCGAACTGCTTGCGGTCGCTGGCGTAGCGGACCGCGAACTCGAGGCACTCGCGCGCCGCGCCGAGCGCGCCGGCGCCGAGCTTCAGCCGCCCGATGTTCAGGATGTTGAAGGCGATCTTGTGGCCCTTGCCGAGCTCGCCGAGCAGGTTCTCGGCCGGTACGAACACGTCCTCCATCATGAGCTGGCAGGTCGACGAGCCCCTGATGCCGAGCTTGTGCTCCTCGGGCCCGACGCTGACGCCCGGGGTGTCGCGCTCGACGAGGAACGCGGTGAACTTGTCGCCGTCGATCTTGGCGAAGACCGTGAAGAGATCGGCGAAGCCGCCGTTGGTGATGAACTGCTTCACGCCGGTCAGGCGGTAGCCGTTCGCGACTGGCGTGGCCTTGGTCTTGGCGCCGAGCGCGTCGCTCCCGGAGCTCGGCTCGGTGAGCGCGTAGGCGGCGATCATCTCGCCGGACATGAGCCGCGGCAGGTAGCGCTCCTTCTGCGCCTGGGTGCCGTAGAAGAGGAGCGGCAGGGTGCCGATCCCCGTGTGCGCGCCCCAGGCCACCGAGAAGGACGCGAGCTTGAACGTGCGCTCGCCGATCAGCATCGACGCCGCCTTGCTCACGCCGAGGCCGCCGTGGTGCTCGGGAATGTCGAACATGAGGAGGCCGAGGCCGGCGGCCTTCTCCAGCAGCGATCGCATGAGGCCCGGCGTCTGCGCCTCGATGGCGTCGACGTGCGGCAGCACGTCGCGACGCACGAAGGTCTCCGCGACCTCGGCGATGGCGGTGTCCTCGCCGGAGAGGTCCTCGTAGGTGAAGACGTCACGCACCGTCTCGCCGACGAGGAAGGCGCCGCCGGCGACGGAGGTGCTGGACACGATGCTGCCGTCGATCATCAGGGAAGAGAGCAGCAACGTACGTGCCACGGATCGGAGCACGCGTCACATTGCAACCATTTGAAATCGTGATGATATTTGGCCTCCGCCAACGCGGCTCGATCGTGCGGTCCTGCAACCCATGGCGGGACGCGACGATGATCGTGTCACCCGTACACGCGCGGTCGTTCGTATACGGGCCATGACGACGACGATCGCACCGCCGCCCGCACCCGCCCCACCGGGGCGGCTCCTCCTGGGCCACGCTCTCGAGTTCCGCGCCGATCCGCTCGCCTTCCTCGCGCGCGCGGCGCGCGACCATGGAGACGTCGTGGAGATTCGTCTCGGCCCTGAGCGCATGCTCATCCTCACGCGCTCGGAGGACATCGAGGACGTGCTGGTCACGCGCCCGCAGTGTTTCCGGAAGTCGAAGATCATCCGCGTCATCGGCCGGCTCGTCCTCGGCGACGCGCTCGACGCGACGGATGGGGAGCGGTGGCGTAGCCAGCGCCGTTTGGCGGTCCCAGCGTTCCGTTCGCAGCGCCTCGCGAAGTACGCGGACGTCGCGACGGACGAAACGGCCGCGATGGTCGCCGGTTGGCACGACGGTGAGGCGCGCGCATTCGACCGCGACGCGTTGCGCCTCATGCTGACGGTCAACGCCCGCGTGTTCTGCGGCGCGGCGCTCGGCGCCGAGCGCGACGTCGTCGCGGACGGCATGGTGCGCGCGCTCGCCGGCTTCGCGCAGCGCCTCACGGGTGGCGTGCCGACGCCGGACTGGCTTCCGGCGCCCGGCAACCTGCGCATGCGGCGCGGTATGGCGCCGGTCCATCGGTACGTGCGCCGGCTCATCGCCGAGCGCCGCACGGCGGGCGCCGACGGCGAGGACCTGCTCTCGATCCTGCTGCGCGCGCGCGACGAGGCGGGACGTCCGTGCATGCCCGACGGCGTGTTGGTCGACGAGCTGAGCGTGATGTTCGCGCTCGGCGCGCACCAGGAGGCGCTCGCGCTGGGCTGGGCCGTCTGGCTCCTCGCCGGCCATCCGCACGTTGCGCGACGGCTGCGCGACGAGGTCGACGAGGGGCTCGATGGCCGCGTTCCCTCCCTCGGCGATCTGTCGCGCCTCCCGTATGCGGCCGCGGTGATCGACGAGACGCTCCGTCTCTACCCGCCGTTCTTCCTGGTCGTGCGCGAGTCGCGCATCGATGGCGAGATCGGCGGCCGTCGCCTCGACAAGGGCACCTCGATCGGGCTCTGTAGCTGGGTGACGCACCGTCATCCACGCTACTTCGCTGCGCCCGACGCGTTCCGTCCGGAGCGCTGGCTCGACGGCCTGGCGCAACGCTTGCCGCGCTTCGCCTACTTTCCCTTCGGCGGCGGGCCGCGTGTCTGCATCGCGAACGCGCTCGTGCGCCAGCACCTGACGCTCGTGCTCGCGGTCCTGACGCAACGATGCGTGCTGCGCCCCGCGGCGGGCTACCAGGCGGTGCCGGACGCGGTCGTCGGCCTCGGGATGCGCGGTGGCCTGCCGGTCCGCGTCGCGCTGCGGAGCGCCAGGTGAGCCTTGACGAGCCGACCGACGCGAGCCTCCTGCGGGGCGTCGCGCGCGGCCGCGCGGACGCGTTCACTGTGCTCGTGCGCCGCTACGACGGCCGCTTCCATGCGATCGCCCGGCGGATGCTCGGCCGCGACGCCGACGCGGAGGATGCGGTGCAGCTCGCGTTCCTGCGCGTGCTCGAGCGCGCTCGGGCCTACGATCCGAGCTGGAAGGGCTCGACCTGGCTCTATCGGGTGCTCACCAACGTCTGCATCGACGCCTGGCGCCGCCGCCGGCTCGACGAGCCCGCGGCGGCGCCGCGCACCGCGGTCGTCCAGGCCGTCCAGGCCCCTCAGGCCGCCGAGCGCATCGACGTCGAGCGGGCGCTGGCGCGGCTGCCCGGCGAGGCGCGCATCATCCTGCTCTGCTGCTACGTCGGCGGGCTCTCGTACGGCGAGATCGCGCGCGTCCGCGGCATCTCGGTGAACACGGTCAAGACACAGCTCGGGCGGGCCAAGCGCCAGATGCGCCGCCACCTGGAGGAACGATCATGACGACGTCCGACATCGACGAGCGCCTGCGCGCACTGCTGCAGAGCGGCGAGCTGCCGCACCGCCGCGCCGAGCGGGTCGCGGCCGACGTGCGCCGGCGCGCAGCGCGCGCGTCGCGGACGGCGACGCTGCGTTTCGACCTGACCGCGTCGTCCCGCGGCATCGCCCGTCTGCGTCTCGGGCGCGGCCTCACCGTCGCCGAGGGATCCGGCGCGCGCGCCGTCGCCGACGAGGCGCGCGAGCAGCTGCGGCAGTACCTCGCCGGCGAGCGCGCCTTCTTCGACGTGCCCGTCGACCTCGCCGCGGTTCCGCCGTTCCAGCGTGCCGTGCTGCGCAGCGCCGCCGCGATTCCGTTCGGCACCGTCCGCCCGTACGCCTGGGTCGCCGCCCGGGCCGGGAACGCCCGCGCCGTGCGCGCCGCCGGCACCGCGCTCGGCCACAATCCGGTGCCGCTCCTCGTGCCCTGCCACCGCGTCGTGCGGAGCGACGGCGCGCTCGGCAACTACATCTTCGGCCCGTCGCTCAAGGAGCGCTTGCTCGGCCTCGAGCACGCCACGCCGCTCTACGTCGGCTGCACCTCGACCCGCATCGTCTGCCTGCACGGGTGCCCGCACGAGCGCCGCATCGGTCCCGACCGGCGCGTCGTCTTCGCGTCGGTCGCGGAGGCGCGGAGCGTCGGGTATCGCCGGTGCAAGGTTTGCACCCGGCGAGCTGCTGCCGCCGGCCGGAACCGCTGAGGACAGCGCTCAGCTGCCCGCACGCTCGATCCACACCCGGTGCGAGGCGGCGTCGACGGTGACGCGCTGGTCGCGCAGGAGGGGGAGACCGACGATGCCCGCCGCGCGACTGTGCTTCCAGGCCGTCGGCGGCGGCGCCTGCACGATCACGGCGATGCCGTCGAGGTCGCGGCCGAACAGGCGGAGATGGCGCAGCTCGGACGCTTCGACCTGCGTGCCGCCGCCGGCGCCGAACGTGGTGGTCCAGCCCTTCGGGGGCGAGACGAGATCGGGGACGCGCGCGACGAACGGACGCCAGAGGACGAGCGGCACGCTCGCGCCGGTGTCGAGGAGCAGGAGGGCCTCGGCGCCGTCGGCGCAGATCGCGCTGACGTACGGCTGGTCGCGGTAGACGCGCAGCAGCGTCGCGTCGACCGTCGGCGGCGCGAAGCGCGTGGGGCTGTAGAGCGTCAGCGTCGCCGCGTGGAGATCGATCGCGAACGGCACCTGCGCGAGCGTCGGGAAGCCGATGATGCCAGCGACCGAGATGCCCGTGTAGCGACTCACCTCGTCGAGGTCGATCACGGCGATCGGGTCCGGGGCCACGTCGACGCCGCCGATCGCGAGATGCGCGACCTTGCGCACGCTCGCGGTCGACTGCACGTGGATGCCCGCGAGCGGCGCCTCGGTGAGCTCGGCAAGCCCGAGCCGATCGGCCACGTCCTCCGCGATCGCGTTCGTCGCGGTGCCGGTGTCGACCAGGAACTCGCCGGCATCCCGTCGATCGATCGCGACCCGGACGAACGGCATGTCCCGGTGCAGCACCAACGGGATCACGGTCTGCTCCGGCAGCAGGTCGGGGTACGTCAACGATCGGCCGCTCGCGGGCGGCCGCTGCGCGCCGGCGATCACCGTCTCCCTCGCCGTGGGCGTGCTGCAGGCGCCGACCGCGCAGAGGAGAGCGGTCGCGAGCGCCCGCTCAAAAATAGACGTGATCCGGAGCAGCTCGATGTAGGCGCGAAACTCGGCGCCGCGTGCCAGGAAGTAGCGGCCCTCGCCGGCGACCGTGGGCGTTGCCGCCTCGACACCCGCGCACGCGTCGTAGTCGGCGGCGGCGGCGGTCCGACAGGTGTACCCGTCCGCGGCTGCGACATAGGTGACCTGCGAGCGGATGGCGTGGGGCGCCTCGGGAGCGATGCGCACGCGCGTCACGCAGGGGCGTCCCTTCGCGTCGGAGCCGTGCACGACGAAGAGCCCGTCATCGTCCCGCTCGACGCTCGTTGGCTCGAAGCCGCCGAACACGCTGCGCTGCTGATCGAAGGCGGCCTGCAGCAGCGCGGGGCCGCCACGTTTCCGCTCGGCTGCGCGGGCGAGCTCGTCGGCGTCGATCGCCGCCGTGTTCAGCGCGCGTACGGCGACGCGCACGCCCTCCGGAACCTCGGCCTCCCGCCATGGTGCTCCGGTCATGGATAAGCTCGGGCGTCGCGCCGAGCGGCGCTCAGGATTTCGCGCGCGGCTCGGGTGAGCGCAGCGAGACGACCTTGGCGCCCGTGCCGGCGACCGCGGGTGCCGGGGCCGTCGCGGGCAGGACGGCGCCGCCCTCGACGGCGACGACGGGCCGTGCATCGCGCGTCTCGATCGGGCGTCGGATCTGGCGCGGGCGGTCTCCGGCCTCGGCCCGTACGCGTTGGCTGCGCGCGTGCTCCTCGAGACGGCGGCGCGCGGCGAAGACGCGCTTCGCGTCGCGATAGCCGGCCTCCATCAGCCCGCGGTTCTTCCGCGGGTACGCGTTGAAGACGTGCAGCGCGCCGAATCCGCTGTACTGCTCGCCCGGCTCGATGACGGTGACCGGCACGCCGTTCAGCCGGCCGCTCTCCATGCGGGCGTAGAGGTAGCCCATGTTGCCGATCGTCCGCCACATCACGTCGACGAAGCGCTGGATGAAGTCGGGAAACGAGCGGAAGCGTCCCTTGTAGGGCAGCTGGCTCGCGATCGGCGCCAGCAGGTAGATCTCGGTCGCGCCCAGGCCGAGCGCGTGCTCCAGCGGGATGTTCCAGGCGAAGCCGCCGTCGACGAACTCGTCGCCGCGGAACTGGATCGGCGGGAAGAGGAACGGGATCGCATAGCCCGCGCGCGAGATCGTGCGCAGCTCGCGCCAGTCCTTGCAGTCGCGCTTCGAGTAGACCTCGCCGCGGCCGCGCGAGAGGTTCAAGAGGATGAACTCGAGATCGAGGCGGCTCTCGAAGATCTTCGGGAAGTCGATGAACTCCTCGATCGCCCCACTCAGGCGGTCCATCGAGAAGAGCGAGCGGCCGAAGAGCGGGTTGTGGATGAACGACGGCGAGAAGATGCGCGGCAGCGAGCGGAACTCGTTCCAGGCCTGCTCGAGCTGCGGCACGCCGCCCGAGGCGTAGCAGCAGGCGTTGATGACGCCGATCGAGCTGCCGACGATCACGTCCGGCTTGATACCCTGCTCGTCGAGGTACTTGAGCGCGCCCACGTGATGCGCGCCGAGCGCCGCGCCGCCGCCGAGGATGAAGACCCGCTTTTGCCGGCGCGCCATGGCTAGAAGAAGATGCTGCGGCGCTGCCGCAGTCCGCGCTGGATCATGTCGTCGATGCGACCCTTCACCTGCTCCACCTTCTTCACGATCACCTCGTCCTCGTCGTTCGGGTTGCCGCGGAACTCCATCGGCTCGCCGAAATAGATGTGGTAGCGCGTCGGCAGCGGGAACGCGTTGAGCACCATCGGGAAGGCTGGCATCGAGAGCAGGCTCGCGAGCGGCTTGAAGTTGCCGAGCGAGATCGCCTGCTCCTCGGATCCGACGACCGCGACCGGCACGATCGGCGTGCCCGTCTGCAGCGCGAGCCGCATGAAGCCGTTGCCGAACTCCTGCAGCTTGTAGCGGTCGCGGAACGGCTTGTTCATGCCGCGCACGCCTTCCGGGAACGCGATCACCGCCTCGTCGTGGTGCAGGATGTCGATGCAGTTCTTCGGCGTGCCGACGACGCCGCCGACGCGCGACATGAACACGTTGAAGAAGGGCAGGGTCGGCAGCCAGTACTCACCCATGCCGCGCAGGGGCCGCGGTGGATCGGCCTCCAGCACGGTCGCCGTGCCGATCATGCAGGCGTCGATCGCGATCTGGCCCGCGTGATTGGCGATCACCAGCATGCGGCCGCGCGGCAGGTGCTCGAGGCCGTAGGCCTTCACCCGGAAGTAGTATTTGTAGAAGAGCGCGAAGACGAGCATCGTGCGGCGCGCGACGTCGACGTTCAGGCCCCACGGATCGTAGCCGTAGCCGTTGAGCTCGAGCGGCGCCTTGGCCAGCCGGTCGCGGATCTCGTGGTTCAGGTCGCGCACGAAGCGCGGCGCGAGGCTCTCGAGGATGCCGCCGGCCAGGCTCTGGAGCCCGTCGAGCGAGTCGCCCAGCACGTCGGGCTCGCGCGCGCTCGGGATACCGCCCGGCCCGAGCCCGAAGGCGCGCTCGATGGCGGGCGCGCCGTCGTCGATCTCGGGCGACGGGCGCGGCGTCCGGCGCGCCGACGCCCGTGGACGCGCGCGCCGTGCGGGGTGCTTGCCGGGCTTCGGCACGGGCTCTTCCTTGGGGGCGTCGCTCAATGGCGCACGCTGCTGAACGTGTCCTCGAGGCTGAAGATCGGACGGAACTTCGTCGCCTCGTGGAACCGCCGGCCGTCGATGGTGCAGGGATACTTGACGAAATCGAGCGCGGCGCTCGGCAGGTGATAGAGCCCGACGCGGAACAGGCGCTCGACCGTCGAGCGCGCCAGGGGCTCGGGCAGCGGCACCGGACGTCCGCCGGTCTCGCGGATCGCCACCTTGAGCGGCACCGCGCCGGGCCCGACGAGATTGAACACGCCGCGCACGCCGGTCTCGAGGGTGCGCGCGATCGCCTCGGCGACGTCCTCCTCGTGGATGAACTGCATCATCGGATTGAAGCCCATGACCGTCGGGACGTAGCGCAGCTTGAGATACCGGCCGATCGCGCTGTGGACGTAGTAGCCGAGCGTGTTGACCGGCCGCAGCAGTACCGTTGCGATCTCCGGGTACTTCCAGAGGAACGTGGTGCAGAGCGTGTCGACCTCCGCCAGGTCGCGGATGTCCGGGTAGTGCCGGCTCACGTTCAGCGACGTCTCCTCGTCCATGTAGTACGGGTTCTCGGGGAGCGCGCCGTAGACGTACGAGCTGGAGAGGACGACCAGCTTCTTCACCCCGTACTCCGCACAGCACTCGAGCAGGCGCTTCGTGCCGGCGACGTTGATCTCATGGCGTACCATGGGGTCGGCGCGGAAGTGGCGGACGAAGGCGAGGTGCACGACCGCCGTCGGGCGCTCGCGGCGGAAGATGTCCTCGAACTTCTTCTTCCGCAGGTCCATGTTGTGGACCGCGACCTGATGGGGGTGGCCTTCCCACGGCACCCGGTCGACGCCGCTCACGTCGAACTCGTCGGCGACGCGCTTCGCGACCAGGCGGCCCTGGCCGCCCGCGATGCCGGTGATGAGCAGTCGCTCCAAGGAGGATTCCATACTGGAGAGGTCCGGACCGTGCAACTCTGCGAGGTCGCGTACGAGCAAAATCGCGGTGTCGCGCGCCCGGAGCTCGGGTGCGAGGTCGCTCAAGTCAGCGTGGCGAGCATCCGATATTTCCCCGTCGGGATCGGCTGCCGTGCCGTGATGCGAAGTCGCATGGGTCCCGAGGAATCGAGGTCGGTGGTGACGAGCGAAGCGGCCCAACTGGCGCGGTTGCGAGCGCAGATCATCAATTCGAAGGATCTGCCAACGATTCCGGTGTTGCTGGCGCGCATCCTCACCGTCGTCGACGGCGAGCGCTCCTCGACGCGCGATCTCGTCGAGGTGATGCAGCGCGATCAGGCGCTCACCGGCCGGGTGCTGCGGCTCTCGAACAGCGGCTTCTTCGGCTTCGCGCGCGAGGTCTCGACCCTGCCGCGCGCGATCATGATCCTCGGCTTCGGCACCGTGCGGAGCCTCGCGCTCGGCGTGAAGGTCTGGGAGACGTTTCTCGGCCACGGCGGCAGCCTGCTGACCGGCCTCTGGGAGCACGCCGCGCTCGTCGGCGCCGCGTCGCGCCTCATCGCGCAACGCGTCCGCGCCACGGAGCCCGAGGAGATCTTCACCGCGGGCCTGCTCCACGACGTGGGGCGCGTGGTGCTGGCGCTGCGCTTCCCCGCGGAGTACGCGACCATCGTCGACGCCGGGTCGGTGAGCGACGTGCCGCTCGTCGAGCGCGAGCGCGGCGTCTTCGGCATCGATCACGCGCAAGCCGGCGCCTGGCTCGCGGAGACGTGGGCGCTGCCGCCGATGATCGTCGAGGCCGCCAAGACCCATCATCAGCCGATCGCGCCGGGCACGCCCCTTCGCGGTCCGGTCATCGTCAATCTCGCCAACCGCCTCGTCCACTGGACAGACCTCGAGGGCGGCGCCGTGGCGCCCGACGCCGAGCAGCAGCTCGAGTCCTTCGCGGAAAGCGGGCTCAGTCTTGCGGTGTGGGTCGAGATCGCCGCGATGCTGCAGGGGCAGAAGAGCGACCTGAACGAGTTTTTCGGCGGTGCCGTATGAGCGCCGGCGCCTTCCGGGACGCGCTCGGCGAGACCTCGGACCGCTACGACGTCCTGCTCTCGCACCTCTCGGTGATCCGCGACCTCGCCGACGTCGCGCAACACACGACGTCGTTCGAGGCGTTGTGCGGGACGCTCACGGCGCGCATCGTTGCGAGCCTGAACTACGAGCGCGCGAGCGTCATGATCGTGCGCGACGGCGGCGAGCCGGCGGTGGTCGGCAGTGCCAGCCAGGGTGAGCGCCTCGGCGGGGTGGCCGGTGGGGCGACCGGCGAGGTGCCGCCGATCCTGCGCGTGCTCGCGACCGACGTCATGAGCGCCCAGCGCCTGCTGCGCTGGAGCGACGAAGGGGTGGGGGCGCGCCGTCCGGTGCCCGCGGGCCTCGAGAGCAGCGTCGTCGGCTGGCCGCTTCTGGTCGGCGGTGAGTGCATCGGCGCGATCGTCTGCGAGGAGATCGTCTCGACGCCGTGGGACCTCGCGCGCCAGCGCGCGCTCGAGCTGGTCGGCGAGATCATCGACCAGGTCGTGACCTTGACCGAGGTGCGCCTCTCCATGGCCTCCATCCAGCGCCACCTCGAGGCCGAGCTCGGCACGAGCCGCTCGCTGTTGAGCAATCACGAGGAGACGCTGCGGGCCCAGTCGGACCGCATCGGCAACCTGACGGGCGCGCTCGTCACGTCGAACCAGGCGAAGAACCACTTCCTCGGCCTCATGTCGCACGAGCTGCGGACGCCGCTCAGCGTGATCCTCGGGTTCGGCTCGATCCTGCACGACGGGCTCGCGGGTCCGATCACGACGGAGCAGGAGGGACATCTCGGGCGGGTGCTCTCCAACGGCCGCCACCTGAGCCAACTGATCGACGACATGCTCTTCTTCGTCGATGCCGAGACGACGCGCATCGTGCCGCAGTGGGCACCGGTCGACCTGCCGGCGCTGATCGCCGAGGTGGCGGAGGCGCTGCCCGAGGCCGCGAAGCCCGACGCGCCGGCATTCGCGGTGACGATCGCGCCCGCGGCCGCGGTGCTGCGGAGCGACGCGGCGCTGCTCCGGCGTGTGCTTTTCCACCTGATGGCCAACGCTTTCAAGTTCACCGAGCATGGCTCGGTGACGATCGAGGCCGCGCGCGGTGCCGACGGGAGCACGGTCGACATCCACATCATCGACTCCGGCATCGGCATTCCCGCCGAGCACCTGCGGCGCATCTTCGAGCTCTTCCAGCAGGGCGACGACACGCACGCACGCAAGCGTGAGGGCATCGGGCTCGGTCTCAACCTGGTGCACGCGTGCCTGGTGCTGCTGCACGGCCGCTGCCGCCTGGTGGCGCGGCCGGCCGGCGGGACCTGCGTCGAGCTGTCGATCCCCGACGTCGGCGTGGCGCGGGTGCCGCGCGTGCCCGATCCGCTGACCGACGTGGCGGAGCTGGCCGCGAGCGAGGCGGCGCTGGTCGGCGTCGCGCACGACGGCGCCGAGATCGCGGCCGTGGCGCGCCGCGCGACCGGCGACGTGTCGTCACGGGCCGCGGCGATGCGCCGGGAGCCCAAGCGGGCGAGCTGACCGGCGGCGTGCTAGGCTCGCCCGGCAGCATGGGCGGTGCCGTCGAAGAGGCCGGGGAGGTCGAGCGGGCGCGCGGGATGGCGCGTGGGGACGGGATCCTCGCGGGCTCCGCGCCGTCGGTACTTGCGCTCGTGGGCCTCTGGATCGTCGCCACGTGGCTCGTCGACCCGCGCGCCGACGTGCCGCTCATCGACGACTGGGTCTATGCGAGCAGCGTCGAACGCTTGCTGCTCGGGAAGGGCCTCAGCGTCGCGAGCTTCAGCTCGACCTTCCCGCCGGCGCAGATCGCCTGGGGCGCGCTCTTCGCCGCCGCCGCCGGCTTCTCCCACACCGTGCTCCGGCTCTCGACCCTGGCGCTCGCGCTCCTCGGCACGCTCGCGTTCCACGCGCAGCTCCGGCGGCTCGGCTGCGACACTGCTGCGGCGCTGGTCGGCGCGCTCACCCTCGCCCTCTATCCGGTCGCGTTCGTGCTGAGCTTCACCTTCATGACCGACGTGCCCATGCTCGCCGCGATGCTCGCGAGTATGTGGGCACTCGTCCGCGGGCTCGCGACTGGCGTCGACCCGCTGCGGGGGACGCGCTGGGTCGCGCTCGGCCTCGGCTTCGCGCTCGTCGCGTTTCTCGTGCGGCCGGTCGCGGTGGCGATCCCCGGCGCGCTCCTCGCGACCGCGCTGCTGCACCGCCGCCTGCCGGCGCGCGGCCGCGTCGCCGTGCTCGCGCTCGCAACGCTCGTCGTGATGGCGGCGGCGACGGTCGTCGCGCCGACGTACTGGACGCCGGCCGCGGGCGGGCAGGGGAGCGTCGCGTTCCGCCTCGAGCGCCTGCGCTACGTGCTCCTCGTGTCGCCCCGGGTGTACGCCGAGGCCTTCCTCAGCATGGCGGCGCACGTCGGCCTCGCGGCGGTACCGGCGCTGCTCGCGACGGCTGGACCGATGCGGCGCTGGCCGTGGAAGACCACGGCCGCGCTGGTTGCCGCGTCGCTCGTCGTCTCGGCGCTCGCGCCGGAGAGTGTCAGCGCGCTCAAGCCGCATGCGACCTGGAGCACCGAGGAGCTCGGCGGGGCGCGGCCGCTGCTTCGGGGCTACCTCGCCTACGGCGGGATGCGGCAGCTATTCGCGCTGCTCGCGACCGTCGTCGGCCTCGGCGCGTCGGCGGGGATCGGCGCGCGCATCGCGCGGGCGTGCCGGGCGGGGGGCGCGCTCCGTACGCCTGCGGCGACGTGCGTCGCGCTCGCCGGTGCCTGCTCGCTCGTCCTCTGCTTCGTGCTGTGGTTCTTCTACGACCGCTACTACCTGCCGCTCGTCCCGGTCGCGATCGCGCTCGTGCTCGTGACTGGCGCGCCACGGAGCGTGGCGGCTCCGGCGCGAACGGCGGCTGCCGCGCTCGCTCTCGCGCTTCTCCTCACGCTCGACGTCACCGGCACGCGCGACATGCTTGCCTACGCGCGCACCGTCGACGACGCCCTCTCCCGGCTCGTCGCCTCGGGCGTCGCCTGGCGCGACGTCGACGCCGGCTATGTGGAGAACGGCTGGCGCCTCTACGCCCACCCCGAGAACTTGCCGCCCGGCGCGCAGGTCGATCGCGACGTGCCCCACGTTACCGGGTGGACGGAGCTGCCGTACGCCATCGCGAACGTGCCGCTCCCTGGCTACGCGGTGCGCGAGGTCGTTCCGGTGCCCCGCATCTGGGCCACGAGCGACCGCGTCTACGTGCTGGCGCGGCCGCCGATGCAGCCAGGGGCGTTACCGGGGCCTTGAAGGAGCTGTATGGGTATGGCATATTCATCCATATGAAGAAGACGCTCCATATCGACGACGAGCTTCTGGCGCAGGCGCGCGCAGTCAGCCGTGCGAGCACTGACACCGAAGCCGTACGCCTTGGTCTGGAGGCGTTGCTTCGTCAGGCGGCCTACGAGCGCCTTCGAGCACTGCGCGGATCGGAGCCTGGGGCGAAGGATACGCCTCGGCGTCGCGGCGGACCGCCGCGCAAGCGATCCGCGGCGTAGTGGTCCTCGTCGATACATCCGTCTGGATACGCTTCCTCGCGGGAAGGGAGCCGTTCGTCGGCACGCTCGACCGCCTCCTGTCGGGCGAACAGGTCATGGGCCACGAGCTGATCCAGGGCGAGCTTCTGATCGGGGACCCGGGATCGACGCGTGCGCGGCTCCTCGCGGACTACTGTACGATGCATCGCGCGGCTACGGCGTCGCACGCGGACGTTGTTGACCTCGTGCGGAGCCGCAAGCTTCAGGGCCGCGGAATCGGCTGGATCGACGCGCATCTGCTCGCCTCGGCATTGCTGGAGCGGTGCAGCGTGTGGACGGCGGACGCGAAGCTCGCGGACGTCGCGGCGGCGCTCCGCATCACGTATGCACCGACGCGTTAGCGCTCGCGTCCCGGTTGCCGTCGGCGCGCTCGCGATCGCGCTGCTCTTGCGGCTCGTCCGTGCGACGGCGGCGGCGGTCTAGCCCGACGCGATTCGCGCCAAGTATGCGAGCGTGCAGCGTAGACTTGCGCAGGGTGACGGTGGGCGACCCTCGCCATGGGAGCGCTCCGACGCTCTGCCGCTCCTGGCGCAGGCATGGCGGCTCGTTGCAGCCCGCGCGGAAGCGTACGTCATCGCGAATCCCGATGCGTCGCCCGGGGATCTCGTGAAGCGGTCGATGAGCTCAATCCGCCGGTGAAGGAGGTGACCGACGAGTACGGCGACTTCGCCGACTTCCTCGAAGCGAATCCGTATCATCTCTTCATCAACGCGCCCCGCCGGCCGCTGTACGAGCGCCGGATCGAGCTCTTCGCTCTCGACGGCGGGCCCGGGGGCTCCGTGCATTTGACCCGCCTTACGACGGGCCGTGCGAGCGCCTCGACCCGTTGCCACCGACGGCAACGGGACGCGTGAGGCTACTCGCGAGCGAGGCTACCGAGGGATCTTCGGCTGTACGTGGGACGGGCACGTCCGCTTCCTCGAATGGAACGGCCGCGCGATCGTCGCGCGCCTCCAGCGCCTGTACACGCCGGGTGCGACGTCTGGGACGTGCGCGTCGAGCAGGGGCGCGTCTACGTCAAGAGCAAGGGAAACAACGCCGTCCTCTTCGATTGTGCAGGATGCTCACTCGTTCAGGCGAGCGCGACCTTCGGGGTCGGTCCGAGTAGCGTGCGCGACCGGGGCCTCGCGTATGCCGTCCCGGAGATACCGCTGATCGATACCTTCCTGGCACGTGCGCTCAGCGGGAAGGACCCGTCGCCATTCGGCACGCAGGAGCCGGCTTCGGCACTGCGGGCGCTCATCAAGGAGCCCCTCCACGATCCTCCTTACATCGGCATGCTCGACGGTTTCCGCACGACAACACGCGCGGCCTACGCCGCGAGTCGTTGGCGTGCGCGCGACCGACGGGGCTGTCGAGTAGAGCGTCCTACTCGAAGCGGCCGTGCCGACCAGCGCCGCCCGCAAACCGCGCGGCGCCCGCGGCGGTCTCCCCCGACGCGATCACCTGCATCCCGCGCCGGGTCTCGGCGGCGAGCGCGTCGGGAAGGGAGAGATTCCATTGCTCGTAGGACGAGAGCCGGTCGCTTCGCATGCAGCTCTGGGGGAAGGCGGCGATCTCCTTTGCGAGCGCGACCGCGGCGCTGCGCGTCTCGCCGGGCGGCACGAGCCGGTTGGCGAGGCCCATGCGGAGCGCCTCCTCGCCGGCGACCGGGCGGCCGGTGAGGATGAGGTCGAGCGCGTGGCTGTGGCCGATCAGGCGCGGTAGGCGGATCGTCCCGCCGTCGATCAGCGGCACGCCCCAGCGGCGGCAGAACACGCCGAAGACCGCGTTCTCCGCGGCGACGCGCAGGTCGCACCAGAGCGCGAGCTCGAGCCCGCCGGCGACCGCGTAGCCCTCGACCGCGGCGATCGTTGGCTTCGAGAGCAGCAGGCGCGACGGTCCCATCGGCCCGTCGCCACCCTCGGTGACGCGGTTGCCGCGTCCGTCGGCGACGCCCTTGAGATCCGCGCCGGCGCAGAACGTCCCGCTGCCGCCGGTCAGTACCGCGACCCGCAGCGCATCGTCCCCGTCGAAGCGCCGGAATGCCTCCGCCAGCTCCGCCGCGGTCGGCTGATCGACGGCGTTCCGCACCGCCGGCCGATCGATGGTGACGATCGCGACGGGCCCATCGACTTCGAAGCGCACGTTTCCCATGCGCGCCTCATAGCCGTCCCGCTCGCCCATCGCGAGCGCGGTGCGCGGAGGCTAGACCGCCTTCAAATGACGCTGCGGGCGCTGCGGGGCGGCCGTCGTCTGCGCCGCCGGAAGCGTGCCGGCGTGGCGCTCGCGATACTGCGCGAGGAGCTCGGCCTGGAGGCGCTCCACGTCGTCGCTGGCGACATAGCGGAAGTACAGCCGGCCGGCGCGGGCGTTCGGAACCGCCGACGAGTCGAGATGGGTCTGAAGCGTGGTCGCGAGGCTCTCGGTGGCCACGCCGATGAACAGGACGTTCCGGACGAGGGTGGCGATCTCGAACACCCCGGGAACGCTCGGAAGCGCGGAAACCTCGACCGCGTCCAGCGGTCTCCACATCGTAAAGTCCGTCATCGTCATCTAGTCCTTCGCCTTCCGACAACGTCCGAAGAGCAACGGATGTGCCAGGGAGTCGCGGCTGCAGGTCGCGGTGGCACGTGCGTCGAACGCACGCGGGCGCCACATTTCTGTCGATCGCGGCACGAAACTGCCCCTCCACCCCGCCATTGAACCCCTCAGCGGCGAGCCATCAGTGCCAGTCGAACGCCATGCGCGGCGCGCGGGTCGACGAGCAGGATGCGCCTCCCGCTCATGGTTTGCGGATCGAACCGGATACCAGCGTGTTGCAGCGTTTGTATCGCCTGATCGAGGTCGGCGACCTCGAGCGCCAGGGCGGTCATGCCCTCGCCTCCCGTCTTCAGGGCATCGGCGAGCGGGCCCGACTCGGCCGGCGTCCGGAACTCGATGCGGGCGGCGCCGATCGTGACCGCGGCGCTCGCGGCGGCATCGGGCGAGGCGGCGATGGGCGCCGACGCGAGGCCGAACAGGCGTGAGAAGGTCGCCGCGGCGCCGGCGGCGTCGGGCGAGACGACCGTGACGTGATCGATGCGCTCGGTCTTCACGTGTGCGCCTCGTCGGCGAAGGGCTGCGCGTACTCGACCAGCACCCCGTGGGTCGACGCCGGGTGCAGGAAGCAGATGGTGCCGGCGAGCCCCGGCCGCGGCTTCTCGTCGATCAGCCGTACGCCCTTGGCGCGCGCCGCGTCCAGCGCCCCCGCCACGTCCGCCGTCGCATAGCAGATGTGGTGCAGGCCCTCGCCGCGCTTGGCGAGGAACCTCCCGATGCCGCTCGTCGGCGACAGCGGCTCGAGCAGCTCGATTTCGCTCTCGCCGATCGCGAGAAGCGCCGCGCGGACCCCCTGATCCTCGACGGTCGCGACCTTGTGAACCGGCAATCCCAGGACGTCGCGCCAGAAACCGTACGCCTGCTCGAGGTCGCGGACGACCACGCCGACGTGGTGGATGCGCGTGAGGGCCGCGCTGCTCATGCAGGGCTGCCGACGAGCCAGTCGTTCGGGGTGGGTGGCGTCGAGCCGTAGTCGTAGAAGCCCTTGCCGCTCTTGCGGCCGAGGCAGCCGGCGAGCACGAGGCGGCGCAGCAGCGGCGGCGGCGCGAGGCGCGGCTCGCGGTACTCCTCGTAGAGGTTCGTCGCCATGTGGAAGACGATGTCGAGCCCGATGAAATCGGCGAGCGCGAGCGGCCCCATGGGATGATTGGCCCCAAGCTGCATCGCGGAGTCAAGCGCGGTGATCGATCCGAGCCCCTCCTGCAGGGTGCGGATGGCGTCGACCATGTACGGCGTGAGCAGGCGGTTCACGACGAACCCGGTGAAGTCGCGCACGACGACGCCCGTCTTCTTGAGCTTCGCGACGAATGCCTCGGCGGCGCCGATCACCGCCGGATCGGTACGCAGGGTGGGGACGATCTCGACGAGCTTCATGAGCGGTGCCGGGTTGAAGAAGTGCAGGCCGATCACCCGCTGCGGGCGCTTGGTCGCCTCGGCAATCGCCGTGACCGAGAGGGTGGAGGTGTTGGTCGCGAAGATGCCACCCTCGCCCACGACGTCCTCGAGCCGGGCGAAGAGCCGCTTCTTCTCCTCCATGTCCTCGATGATCGACTCGATCACGAGGTCGCAGTCGGCGAGGTCGTGGATGCGGTTGCTGCACTCGAGGCGATCCATCGTCTCCTTGAGTTCTGCCT
>DASXLI010000066.1:0-15072 GCA_036496285.1 Binatia bacterium | reverse complement strand
GCCGACCTCGGCTTCGACGTCGACGTCGGCACGCTCTTCCAGACGCCCGACGAGGTTGCGCGCCAGGCAGTCGAGAACGACGTGCACGTGATCGGCGTCTCGACGCAGTCGGGCGGCCACAAGACGCTCGTGCCGCAGCTCGTGAAGGAGCTCGAGAAGCTCGGCGCCGGCGACATCGTCGTCACCGTCGGCGGCATCATCCCCGCGAAGGACTACGCGTTCCTCGAGCAGTCGGGCGTGAAGGCGATCTTCGGCCCGGGCACGCAGATCCCGGGCGCGGCGCGCAAGGTGCTCGGCTTGATCGCGGAGCAGCCCGCGACGGCGGCCGTCGGCTCCTGAAACTTCTTGACTCCTCGCGCCCCCCGGGTTTGATTGAAGCGTGCGCACGCTCTCCGTTCTCGCAACGGCCGTTCTGTCGCTCGCGGCCGTCCGTCCCGCCGCGGCCACCAACTTCTTCGTCTACAAGGCGTCGCTGAAGCTCGTGGTCCAACGGGTCGAGATCGGCCAGGGCGGCGCCTTCGACACGTTCGTCACCAAGAAGCTCGGCAACGCCGAGCTCATCAACCTTGCGCTCGGCCGTCCGCTCGACACCAAGATCGATCCGAAGACGGAGATCCTGGCCGGCGCCGGCACCTTCTCCGCCGACGCGGCCCAGTCGAAGCTCATCGTGTTCGACCCGACGCAGAACGGTGTCGCACAGATCAAAGCGACCATCGGCACGGTTTCCACCCTCGACTTCACCCACGCCTACCTGGCGTCGAAGTCGCAGGGCGCCGGGTTCGGCACCGCGGTCGTCGCGGCGACGACCGCCGGCGATCCCAACAGCAACGGCTTCCTGCAATCCACCTTCTTCTGCAACGGCGCCGGCTCCGGCACGCACGACGGCGTCGGCGGCAACGCCAAGGTCTCGGGAAAGGGATCGGGCACGGGCCGGCTGATGTTCAAGTTCACCGATCAGAGCGGCACGCACACCTTCGACGGCATCGTCGCGAAGTCGGAGGGCAAGGTCTCGGGCAAGCCGATCGGGGGATTCGCGCAATAGCGGTGCTCCAGCTCGACCGGGTCTCGAAGGCCTTCGGGGCGCGTCTCGCGCTCGACGCGGTTTCGTTCGGCGTGCGGCGCGGCGAGATCCTCGCGCTGCTGGGCCACAACGGCGCCGGCAAGAGTACGTTGTTCGCGTCGATCCTCGGCCTCGTGCGCCTGAGCGGCGGCGACGTCCTCGTCGACGGGGTCTCGGTGCGGCGCGCGGGGCGCCGGGCGCGCAGCCGCGTCGGCAGCGTGCTCGCGCCCGCGTTCTACGAGTATCTGAGCGGCTGGGACAACCTCCGCATCCTCACCAGCTACTCGGCGCCGGTGACGGAGGCCGAGATGGGTGCGACGGTCCGCTTCGTCGGCCTCGCCGAGCGGATCGACGATCGCGTCCGCGTCTACAGCCACGGCATGCGGCGGCGCCTCGCGCTGGCGCAGGCCCTGCTGCCGCGTCCCGGGCTGCTCCTCGTCGACGAGTGGGAGGCGGGACTCGATCCCGAAGGCGTGCATGAGATGCGCGAGCTCATCCTGCGGCTGAATCGCGAGCACGGCACGACCGTCGTCGTGTCGTCGCACAGCCCGGCGGGAGTGGAACGCATGTGCGATCGCCTCGCCATCCTGCGCGAGGGGCGGCTCGTGTTCCACGGCGGCTGGAGCGACCTCGATGGCCGGCGCGCCGGCGTGCGCCTCGACCTCGACGACTGGGCGCGTGCGCGTCCGGCACTCGAGGCCGCCGGTGCGGAGGTCGGGTCCGACGGCGTCGTGATGCCCGGGCCCGCGGGGGACGTCGCCGATCTGGTGGCCGCGCTCGTGCGCGCCGGCGTCCGGGTGCGCGCCGTCGAGCCGGTGCGCGGCACGCCGGACGAGCGCTACCTCCACGCGCTCGCCGCGGCCGGCACGGCGGCCGTGCCGCGCGGGTGACGCGCGTGCGCCGGTTCCTTCGCCAGCAGCGCTGGGAGCTCATCAAGCTCTGGGCGCGCCCGCGGACGTATCTCGGGTTCGGCGCGACGCTCCTCTTCGAGATCGTCCTCGTGAGCCTGTACCGCACGACCGGGCTCGACGAGGCCCTCGACCGCAACTACTGGCAGGTGCCCGCACAGCTCGCCGACCTCGCCGCCAACACCTCGGGCGTGACCGTCGCCGCGCACGTCACCGCGGAGACGATGGCGATCATGGCGTCGCTCTTCCTGGCCCTGGTCGCGGGCGATATCATCGCCAACGAGTCCGAGGAACGGACGCTCCACATGATCTTCTCCCGGCCGGTGACGCGGGAGGCCGTGCTCGCGCAGAAGGTGATCGCCTGCGTCGTCTACACGCTGCTCCTCGCCGTCTTCGTCGGCGCCACCGCGCTCGCCCTCGGACTTCTGGTCGACGGGCCCGGCAAGGTCGTCGTGGTGTCCGCGCGCGAGAGCATCGTCGGCGTGCACGACTTCTGGCCCGGTCTCCGGCGCTACGCCCTCGGCATCGCCATGCTCGGCCCGAGCTGGCTCACCTTCACGCTGGTCGCGTTCACCCTGTCGTGCTGGCGGATCAAGCCGGGCGCGGCGACGGTGGTCGCGCTCGCGGTGCTCCTCGGGGACGAGCTCCTGCGCGTGCAGCCGGGCTTCGCCGGATTCGCGCCCTACGCGTTGACGACGCGCCTCCTCACCTGGCGCCAGGTCTTCGGCTTCCACGTCGCGTGGCCGCGCATCGCCCGCAACCTCTCGCAGCTCCTCTGGATCGACCTCGCGCTGATCGGTCTCGCCTGGGTGACCTTCCGCCGCCGCGAGCTCGCGCCGTGAGCGCCGGGTACGACGTCGTGGTCGTCGCGGGCGACCGGCACGCGAGCCGGCCGGTGCTCGACGAGAGCAAGGCCTTCCTCCCGCTCGCCGGCGCGCCGCTCCTGCACCACGTGCTCGCCGCCGTCGAGCGGGCGCGTGCGACGGCGCGCGTGTTCGTCGTCGGCGATGCGCGGCGCATCCGTGCCTCCCTCGAGGCCCGCAGCGGACCCCCTCACGGGCTGCGGCCGCTCGTCGTACTGGAGCAGCGCGACACGCTCTACCAGAATCTCTGGGTAGGGTTCCGCGCGAGCCTGGGCGACGTGCCGCAGAGCGCGGCGCTCGACAAGCCGATCCTCGTCGTGCCAGGCGACACCCCGCTCGTCACCGCCGAGGAGATCGACGAGTTCGCCGACGGCTGCGACCTCGCCCGCTACGACTACTGCATCGGCGCGGCGACCGAAGAGACGCTAGGCGCCTTCTACCCGACGGCCGACCGTCCCGGCATCGCGATGACGTACTTCGACTTCCGCCAGGCCCGTCTCCGGCAGAACAACCTGCACCTGGTGAAGCCGCTGCGCTTCGGCAACCGCGAGTACGTCGAGCGCGTCTACGAGCTGCGCTACCAGCGGCAGTGGCGGAACGTGATGACGGTCGCGCTCGAGCTGTGGCAGCACCGCGACGCCACGGCGCGCACGGTGTGGTCATTCGCCCGCCTGCACATCCCACGGCTCGCCGCGGGCGTGGGCCTGCGTGACACCCCGCTCGTGCGCGCCGCCGTCCTCGACCTGACCGAGGCCGAGGCGGTGATGTCGAGTCTCATGCGCACGCGCTTCAACACCGTCGTGACCGGCTACGGCGGCTGCGCCCTCGACATCGACGACGCCGCGGCCTACGAGGCGATCCGCGTGAACTTCACGGATTGGCGCGCTCATCTGGCGCGCCTCGCCGCCGACCGCGACCGGGCGACGCCAGGCTAGTTGCCCTGGCGTTTGCGATCCGACGCGGCATTGGACGCGAGCGCGGCCGGCGTGCCATCATCCGTCGCGCCCGAGCCGCTCCCATGACCGCCAGGACCTCCGTCCGCCTCCGTCTCTCCGCCGCGCTGCTCGCCGTCGCCCTCGTCGCCGTCGCCGCACCGGCGAGCGCACTCATCACCTACAAGGCCGAGGACGGGTACCTCTTCGGTGCTGCCAACTACCATCATCAGCACGGCGGCGATCCCGCCTTCCAGTCCGTGGACAGCGGGCTCTGTCCGACGACGGGACCGCCGCTCGACATCTGCGTCCATACGCGCGCGGCGGCCGGCATGGACGCGGTCAACCGTCTCTATCTGAGCGCAGGCGCGCAGCTCAGGCGTCAGAACGCGAGTCCCGCGGTCGTGGGCCAGAATTCCGCCCTCGCCTTCGCCTCGTCGGAAATCGAGATCTTCGGCCTCGACGGCTACGTGGCCATGGCACCGGCTGCCTACTTCTATTTCGGGCTGAGCGGCACGATCCTGAACACGAAGACCGACGTATCCGTGACGACGCAGACGTTCGCAGTCGCCCACCTCTACGCGGGCTCCGGCGCGTCCGTGCAGTGCGACGAAATCAACGCGCAGTGCCCACCGAACTCCGTGATGGCCCTCAGGGTCACCAGCTTCCAGCCGTCGCAGCACTTCGAGATCACGCTGCGCTCGGACGTGGCGATCGGTGCGCCCACGGGTGTCGGGGGCTATGACGCCGAGACCAACACCGACTACTACGACACGCTGAAGCTGCTCGCGATCCAGCTGCTCGACGACCAGGATCAGCCGATCCCGGACGTGCATCTCACGTTCAACGATCCCGACGGCAACCCGCACGAGATTCCCGACACGCCACCGTCACCGACTCCAACGGCCACCGGGCTCACCCCGACGCCGACGACCACGCCCACCGCGGGCGGCCCGACGACGACACCCACCGCGACCGCGACGCCGTCGTGCGCGAGCCCGCCCTGCGAGGACTGCGAGAACTGCATCGACGACGACGGCGACGGCCTGATCGACCGCGCCGACCCCGACTGCGCGCCGCGCGCCAACGGCGGCGGCGCCGGGCTGCCGGCCGGCCAGGACGTGAAGTCGCTCGACAGGTGCGCCAAGGCCATCCGCAAGGGCGCTGCGAAGCTCGCATCGCTGCGGCTCACGCAGCTCCAGGCCTGCCTGAAGAGCCTCACCGACTGCGTGCAGCTCAAGCCGGGCGACGGCGGGTGCACCGCCGGTGCGCAAGCGAAGTGCGCCAAGATCAAGGCGGCATTGCCGGCGGCCGAGACCACGATCATGACGTCGTTCACCAAGCCGTGCACCGATCCTCCGGTCGCCGCCTCCTCGCTCGACGCGGCCACCGGTCTCGGCTACTCCGCCGAGGCATTGCCGTGCGGCTATCGCGGCGTCAACGGCGTCGGCAGCAACCTGAGCCTCGCCGAGTGCGTGCGCCGCCAGCAGAACTGCGCCGCCGAGCGGCTGCTCGCGGTCAGCGTGCCGCGCGCGGGAGAGCTCCTCGTGGTCGGCGGCTTCTCCCTCGCGAGCGACCTCCCCTGCCTCGCCTCCTTCGCGGACGGTTTCGGCAACGGCGTCGGCGACGCAAGCGCGAAGGCGCTCCGCAAGTGCGACGGCGCCATCCAGAAGGCCACGGCCAAGCTAGTGAGCGGCCGCCGGAAGGCGATCGAGGGCTGCGACACCCCGATCTTCACCTGCGTCGAGACCAAGCCCGGCGACGGCAAGTGCACGTCGAAGGCGCAGGGCACCTGCAGCAAATCGATCGCCGGCATCACGAAGCTCCAGACCGCGTTCAGCGATGCGATCACGAAGGCGTGCGGAGCGATCGACATCAATGACCTACGCGACAACCAGGGCCTCGGCATCGCGGCGCTCGACGCCTCCTGCGCCGCGATCGGCGCGCCGGCGCCGACCAGTGCCGCCGACTTCGCGACCTGCGTCGAGCTCAACGTTGCCTGCCGCGTCGATCAGATGATCGACAACGAGACGCCGCGCAACCAGGAGCTGTTGGGTATCGGGACGATGTAGGAGGCCCGGCGCGCCCGCGCCGGGCGCGCCCGTCAGCTACCCGTGCAGCGGAAGAGGCCGATCTTGCTCTTCGGCACGACCGTGTCGTGCACCTTGGCGCTGAAGGTCACCCGCGTGCCGGAGCGATCGACGCCGAAGTCCTCCTCGATCGTGCGGTACACCGCGCCGGCGCCGAACGAGTCGGTCGGCACCGGGGAGGTGTTGAGCGCGACGGCGTCCGGCGTGCCGCCGGCGATGAAGATGCCGAAGCGCGCGGTGCCGGAGCGGAGACGGCCGCGAAACGCCTGGCGGCCGCCGTCGGTCAGGTGCGAGAACGCGATCGTCTTGAGGAAGCCCGTCGAGCCCGGCACGGAGTCGCCCGTGGCGGTGAGCAGAGTCGTCGTCGGGCCCGTCTGGTTGAAGTCGAAGAGGCCGGTCACGTTCTCCGTGCCCGCGGTGCGCGCGCGGAAGCCGACGAGGTCCGACGCGTTGATCTCGGGGATGCCGAGGAAGCTCGCGTAGGTCGTGCCGCCGATCGGCGTCGCGTCGCCGATCTGCGCGACCGAGACGAAGCTCGAGCCGTTCTGCACGTAGACGCCGTCACGCGGCGTCTCCATCGTGTCGTTGCAATCGACCTGCGTCGTCGTGTGCAGGACGGCGTTGCCCGAGTCGCCGAGGTCGACCGAGGAGAAGTCGCAGAACTGGCGGCCGTCGCCGCTCGAGTCGCCGACGACGGCGATCTTCGAGACCGTGCCCGAGTAGAGGTAGGCGCCGCTCGCGCCGCCCTCGACCGTCGCGAGGAAGGCGACCTTGCCGGACGCACTGATGTCGGCGACCATCGGAAACACGCCGAAGAACCCGCCACCGGGCACCGCGTCGGTCGTGCGCACCGCGGCCGTCAGGCTGCCGGCGGAGGGCTTCACGAACACGCCTTCGCCGGTCACGAGGTCGCCGCGGAACGCGAGATCACCGGCGTCGTTGATCGACGTGTCGGTGAACTTGCTGAACTCGCTGCCGCCCGGCGCCAGGTCGCCGGCGGTGGCGATCACGCTCGGCGTGCCCGCGCCGGGATAAAGATACAGGCGCTTCGGCGGTCCCTGCGGTTTCGAGACGAAGAGCACGTCGCCGGAGCCGTTGATGCGCGGCTCCTCGAACTTCGACTTGAAGGCGCCGCCCATCGGATCGGGCGTGCCGCGGGTCACGATGGTGGAGCAGGTGAACGTGAGCGCCTGGGCGGCGCCGGCCGGGAAGGTGAGCACGACGCCGGCGAGGACGAGCCCGGCGAGCGATCGAATCAGCATGGCTATCTCCTCGTGACCGCGGGGGGAAGCGACCATCGCGACTCTGCCACGGTGCCGCATTTTGATTCAAGCAAAATAGTCCGCCGCGCGATCGCGCACGGTTTGACCTGAGCGCGACTCCGCGACTACTCTCGGAGACCGTCCGCCGGAGGACTTACGCCGCCCACGTCGCGTCACCACCCGCGCCTTCTCGCTACAATCGCCATCCTGCTGCTCGCGTCGTCCGTCATCGGATACGTCGAGGCGCAGAACGTGGGCGATCCCGCCGTGGCGAAAGTGATCGCGAAGTGTCACAGCGCGACGACGAAGGCGCAGAACGCGTACGGCGCGGTCGCGGCCAAGTCGTACAAGAGCTGTCTCGACGCCGTGTACGCGTGCGTGCAGCAGAAGCCCGGCGACGTCGGCTGTCTCTCGAAGGCGACGTTCACCTGCGACAAGGCGCTGGCAAAAGTAGACACCGCGGCAACCACGCTCCGCGTCGCGATCGAGAAGGCCTGCGGCGCGTCGGTGATCCCGTTCGCGACGCTCGTCGATCCCGACGGCTCCGATCTCGACGTGGTCGCGTTCGACTGCACGGCCTACGAGGTGCCGGCGCTGAACGACCTCGGAAACTACGAGGACTGCGTCGCGCGCGCGGGCCGCTGCCTGGCGGAGGATCTCGCGCGCTTCGGCACGCCGCGCGCCGAGGAGCTGATGGCGACGATCGGACGCGATCTGCGGAGCGACTTCTGCCCGACGCCTCCGCCCACCCCGACGCCGACGAACACCGCCACGCCGACGCCACTCGCAACCGCCACCTTGACGCCCCCGCCGACCCTCACCGCGACGCCGGCACCCACCGCGACGAGCGCCACTCCGACGCAGACCGGCCCGACAACGACCCTCACGCCGACGCCCATACCCACGGCCACGGCAATCGCCTTCAATCGCGTCTTCGTCACCTCCGCGACCGTCAACGGCAATTTCGGCGGCCTCGCCCAGGGCGACACCGCCTGCCAGACCGCCGCGACCGGCGCGGGGCTGCCCGGCACGTGGGTCGCGTGGCTCTCCGACGGCTCGACCGACGCGAAGAGCCGCCTCGGCACCGCGCGCGGCTTCGTGCGCACCGACGGGGCGCCGTTCGGTGACACCGTCGCGAGCATCTCGTCGAACCCGCACATCCTCAACACGATTCACCTCGACGAGCACGGCGCCAACGTCGGCACGGTCACCGTGTGGACCGGCACCGACGGCGACGGCACGAAGTCGTCGTCGACGTGCGCCAACTGGACCAGCACCTCGGGCAGCGCCACGATCGGCTCGACCGGCGCCGGCCCCGACGCGTGGACGGCGAGCATCACCCAGAGCTGCAACGCGCCCCGCCACCTCTACTGCTTCGAGACCGACAAGACGGCGACGCTCACGCCGACGGTCGCGCCCGGCAACCTGATCTTCGTCACGAACGGCACGTTCACGCCCGGCGCCGGCGGAACCGCGACAGCCGACGCGCTGTGCAACAGCGAGGCGACGACGGCCCTGCTTTCCGGCTCCTTCGTGGCGCTGCTCGCGACCTCCACGCAGAGCGCGGCGGCGCGTGTGGTGCTCTCGGCGCTGAACGTGCGGAAGGACGGCATCTCGGTCGGCTCCGACGCGGTGCTCAGCGCGGGCGGCGCGCTGCCGAGCGGTATCTGGCAGACCGCCTCGGGGGCCTACGTCGGCGGCGGCGCGGTGTGGACGGGCGCCGCGACGCCCGGCACCGTCGGGACGACCACCTCGACCTGCAACGACTGGACGTCGACCGCCTCGTCGGGCGGCATCTTCGGCCTGCCGAATTTCGCCGACGCGAGCTGGTGGAGCTCGAGCACCCAGACGTGCAACCACGCGTTCCGGGTGTACTGCGTTCCCGAGTGAGATCGGCTATTCCAGCGCGCGGCGGTATCGCATGTGCGCACGGTTCCTTCATGGCGCGAATTCGCGCTTTCCGCGGCACCCCCGCAAGATAGCGCGCCTGTGCAAGGCGGCGGAGGCCGCCCAAGGGCCTGTTCCAGTCATGACGGTCACGAAACGCACTGATATTCCCGACACTTGTGCCTCCATTCGGGGGCGTCCGGCGGCACGGGCCGTGGTCCTGCTCTTGCTGTCCTCCCCACCGATGGCCCTCCTTCTCGCTCTCGTCCTGACCCTTCTTGGCGCAACGGCGGCCGGAGCGGACGAGCGGACGTTCGCGTTCTCCCCTGCCGACCTCGCGCGCATGGTGAGCGAGTTCAACGCCCAGGCGATCGCCGCCTCGGCGACGCCGGCGCTCAAGAACAAGATCAAGATTCACGGCAGCGACGTGCGCTTCTTCGGCAAGGCATGCCCGACGCTCACCGCCGACGGCGGGCCGGCCGCGAGCCGGGTGCGCGTCCTCGACGGCGCGAGCCGCGCGGCGCAGCTCTTCAGCCGCTCGCCCAACCTGGCCCTCGGCGCGGCGCTCCAGTCGATGGGCGCGGCCTCGTGGACCCCGCCCGCCGACGCGCACACGATGCAGCCGTCGTGGATGGTGGATGCGGCCGCGCCGACCGGGATGGTCGCCTTCTCGACCGCCGGCTTCGCCACGGGCAACCCCGCCGGCAAGATCGGCGGCGCCAACGCCGCCGACAAGACACCGACCTTCAATCTCAACGTCGACGTCACGAACGGATCGACCGAGCCGGCGTCGCTCGTCCTCGCGCTCACGACCGAGCTGCCCCCGAGCCGCCCGGGCCGGATGCCGAAGCGCAGCGAGTGCATCCTCCTCGGCCACGCCTACCCGACCGACGTGCAGGCGCTCGTCGATCTCGTAGCCGCGGCGGACATCTCGTCCGATCTCCGCAGCCGTCTCAACAACATCCTCGGCGACGCGCTCGACTGGCTCGCGAGCGGGAAGCCGGCGCGCGCCGGCCGCTCGGCGAAGCGCTTCGCGCTCGAGGTCGCCAGCCGCTCGGGCTCCGAGATCCCGCCCGACGCGGCCGAGGAGATGGTCACACGGGCCCTGCAGGTGAGCGATGCGCTCTCGCTCTGATCGCACGCGCGCGACGCGCGCCGCCCGCCGTGCCGCGACGGCCGCCCTCGCCCTGCTGCTGACCCTCCCGGCGGTCGCACGCGCCACGCCGATGACCTTCCATCTCGACGCCCGCGACGCGCTCGCGAGCGTCGATCGCTACAACGCCTTCCTGGTCTCGCTCGGCAAGAGCGCCAAGGGCGTGAAGCTCATTCCCGGCGGCACCACCTTCGCCGGCCAGAGCTGCGCGGCGTTCGGCACCGTGTTCCAGCTCGGCTCGATCACCGTGCTGCGCGGCACCACCGCGCTCGCCGCGCGCGTGCCGTCGAAGGACGGCAAGATCGCGGCCGCCCTCGCCGCCGTCTTCACGACGGCCGGCGTGCGTAGCTGGACGCCGCCCGCGACGACGGCCGAGACCGACATCCCCTTCTGGAGCGGCGCCTCCACCGCGGACGGCGTCGCGTTCGTCGCCGAGGGCATCACCAGCAACAACGACTCCGGCCTGCTCGGCCCCGACGTCGGGCCGGGCGTGCTCCGCTTCGGCGCCGACGTGAGCGGTCAGCCGGACGGCAACGGGCGCTACCGGTTCCTGGTCGAGATTCTCGGCCGCACCTCGTCGAACGACGGCGCGCTCGTCGCCAAGGGCGACCGCCGCTGCTTCACCTTCGTCGACGTCGCGCCGGTCGATCTCGGCATCCTGAATCAGCTCGTCGACGCGAACGTCGCCAACCCGAACGTCAACGGCGGGCTGAAGGCGCGCGTCAGCAACGTCCAGTCGGCACTCGACCAGCGCAACATCCAGGGCGCGCTCGACACGCTCGCGGTGTTCTCGTCGTCGGTGATCTCGCGGCTCACCTCGCTCGACCCGAGCCCGACGATCGCGAACGCGAAGGCGCGGCTCCTCACCGAGGCCGCGTTCCGCGTGCGGCGCGGCGTGCTCTTTACGCCGACATCCGCCCAGTGCGGCAACAGCGAGCGCGAGACCGGCGAGGCGTGCGACGGCGCCGATCTCGGCGGCTTCGACTGCAACACGCTCGGCTTCAAGGGCGGCACGCTGGCCTGTGACGCCACGTGCCGGCTCGACACCACCGGCTGCATCAAGCAGTCGACGTGCGGCAACGGCATCCTCGAGGCCGGCGAGGAGTGCGACAACGGCACTGCCAACTCCGATACCGCTCCCGATGCGTGCCGGACGAACTGCGTACGCGCGTTCTGCGGTGACGGCGTCATCGACTCCTTCGAGGACTGCGAGGGCCACAACATCAACGGCGAAACCTGCGTCGACCTCGGCTACGACGGTGGCAGCCTCAAGTGCGATGCCGAGGAATGCGCGTTCGACGACGAGCACTGCACGATCGAGGGGGAATGATCGCCCTCCCGGCCTAGCCTGCCGGCTCCGCTTGCTTCGGGCGCGCGAAGCTCCATCATGCGCGCCATGACGACAGCCGAGTGCCTCGCGCCGAGCGCGACGGTCGATGCCGGCCACCCTGCCATCCGCATCTTCGCCGAGCGCGCCGCCGGTGACGCCTCCGGCGACCGTGAGCGCGCGGTCCGGCTGTACTACGCCGTGCGCGACGGCATCCGCTACGATGCCTACGGCATCGCGCTCGACGAGGAGGGGCTGCGCGCGTCGACGACGCTGAAGCGCGGCCGCGGCTGGTGCGTGTCGAAAGCGGTGCTGCTGGCGGCCGGCTGCCGCGCGCTCGGCATCCCGGCGCGGCTCGGCTTCGCCGACGTCCGCAACCATCTCTCCACCGAGCGCATGCGGCAGAGTATGAAGACGGACGTCTTCTACTGGCACGGCTACACCGCGATCCGGCTCGACGGCCGCTGGCTCAAGGCGACGCCCGCCTTCAACGTCGAGCTGTGCGAGAAGTTCAAGCTCGCGCCGCTCGAGTTCGACGGGCAAAGCGACTCGCTGTTCCACGCGTTCACCCCCGACGGCACGCGCCACATGGAGTACCTGCGCTACCGCGACGAGTACGTGGACGTCCCGATCGACGAGATCCGCGCCACCTTCGCGCGCGAGTATGCGGGCACCCCGTCGGCGGGCGACGCCGCCGGCGCTGATTTCGACCGCGACGTCGAGGCCGAGACCCGCAAGTAGCGCCGCATCTGCCGTGCGCAGACGCGGCGCGGGCTACGGAATCCGTAACACGATGGCCACACGGCCATCACACGCCCGCAACGGGCTGCGCGCTATCATCGTCAGTGTTTGGTGGCCTTCGCGCACAGCCGAACGAGCGTAGACGACCAGCCGTCCCCGGACGGAGCACGCTTCCGGGTTGGTCTCGCACGCGATGCGTGGGATGTGCTCGAGGCGCAGCGCCTGCGCTGGCGCGTCTACCGCGAAAGCCTCGACGCCGTCCTCCCCGCCGACGGCGTCGACGCTGACGCGTTCGACCGCTTCTGCGATCACCTGCTCGTTCGCGACAGCGACACCGACGCCGTCGTCGGCACCTACCGCATCCTGATGCCGGAGCGCATGCGCGAGGCCGGCGGCTACTACTCGGCGACGGAGTTCGACCTCGGCCGTATCGTCATCCACGGCGCGCGCGTGGCGGAGCTCGGGCGGGCCTGCGTGCATCCCGCGTACCGCAGCGGCGGCGTCATCGCCCTCCTGCTCGCCGGGCTCACCAACTACCTCGTCGAGCGTGAGTGCGAGTACGTGATCGGCTGCGCCAGCGTGAGCCTCGCCGACGGCGCCGAGCGCGCCGCCGCGATCTGCCGCCGGCTGCTGCGCGATCACCGCAGCCCGGTCGAGTGGCACGCCTTCCCGGGCGCGCCGTTCCCCTATGAATCGATCGCTGCCCCCGAGGGCGAGGCCGCCCTCCCCGCCCTCGTGAAGGCCTACCTCCGGCTCGGCGCGACCGTGTGCAGCGAGCCGGCATGGGATCAGCAGTTCAAGACGGCGGACCTCCTCCTCATCCTGCCGATGGAGCGCATGACCCCGCGCTATCGCAGCCGGCTCCTCCGCCAGGCGCCCCCGCTATGACGACCGCGATTCCCCTACGGCTGCGACGCCTGGCGCGCTTCGTCAGCCGCATCCTCCTCACCTGGATGCGCGCGCTCGCGACCGCCGCCGAGCCGCGCGTGACGGCCGCGCTCGCCGTCGACTGCGCGCAGCGCACGCTCGCGAGCCTCGCCGTCGACGTGACGATCCACGGTGAGTCGCAGCTACGCGACGGCCCGCTGCTGGTCGTCGCGAACCACGTCTCGTGGCTCGACGTGTACGTGCTGAACGCCCTCACCGCAGCCCGCTTCGTCGCCAAGTCGGAGGTGCGGAAGTGGCCGATCGTCGGCCCCATCGCGGCGGCCTTCGGCACCTTCTTCATCGTACGCGGCAGCTTCCGCGACGCGGCGCGGGTGAAGGACGCGATCGGGCGTGCGCTCCGCGCCGGCGAGCGCGTCGTCGTGTTTCCCGAAGGGACGACGACCGACGGCACCCGGGTCTCGCGCTTCTACGCGGCGCTGCTGCAGGCGGCCGTCGACGCCGGCGTGCCCGTGCAGGCGGTCGCGATCCGCTACGTCGGTCCCGACGGCATGCCCGACCCGGCGGCCGCGTTCATCGACGACATGACCTTCGCGGAGTCGCTGCGGCGCGTGCTCGGCCGCGAGCGCATCGCCGCCGAGGTGCGGATCGCGCCCGTCTTCCCCTCGCGGCAGCGGACGCGCCGCGAGCTGGCGTTCGCGACGCGCCGCTGGATCACCGCGGCGCTCGGCTTCGAGGATCCCCGGCACGAGGCCGAGGCCCCCGCCGATCCGTCGCGTCGGCCGCAGCGGCCGCGACGGTCGCGCCGCGCCGCCTGACCCCGGCCGCAGGGCGGGCGGGGCGCACGTCACGCTCGGCGGGGAACGCCCTCGATGACGCTGATGTTGATCGGCGTCGCGACGATGCGGGTCAGCTCGAAGCCCGCGGCGGCGTACAGCGAGCGGAACTCCGCTTCCGCACGCTGGCGGCCGCCGGTGTTGACCAGCATGTTGACGTCGTTGGCGGCGGCGCCGCGCGACGCGAGCGATTGGTCCACGCGCGCCGGGTAGACCCCTTCGACCAGGAGCAGCTTCGCGGACGGCGCCATCGCGCGCCGGCAGTTCTCGAGGATCGTCCGCGCCCGCTCGTCGTCCCAGTCGTGGATCACGTGCTTCAGGAGATAGGCGTCGGCGCCGGGCGGAACGGCCTCGAAGAAGCTGCCGCCGACGGCGTCGCAGCGCTCCGCGAGCCCGCGCCGCGCGATCTCCTGCCGCGCGCGCTCCACCACGTCGGGCCGGTCGTAGACGACGCCACGGAGGTGCGGATGCGCCTTCAGGATGCCGATCAGGAGCGCGCCGGTGCCGCCGCCGACGTCGGTCACCGAGCGCAGCGGCGCGAAGTCGTAGGTCGCGGCGACCGCGACGGCGGCGAGCCGGGTGAAGTCGGCCATCGCCGCGTCGAAGTTCGCGGCCTCCTCCGGCTGCTGCGCCATCTCGACGAACGGATCCTCGATGCCGCGCTTGCGGTACGCCGGCTCGCCGGTCCGGACGCAGTACTCGAGCTCCTTCCACGCGTCCTGGGTGCGGTGGCCGGAGAAGAGCTTCACCATGGCGAGCGCGCTGCCGGGGACGTCGCCGCGCAGGAACTCGCCGAGCGGCGCGAGCGCGAACGTCCCCGCCGACGGCTCCGCGAAGACCCCGGCAGTCACGAGCAGGCGCAGCAGCCGCTGCAGCGACCCGGGGTGCGTCTCCGTCGCCGTCGCCAGCTCGCCCACCGGCCGCGGGCCGTCCTTCAGGAGCTCGGCGATCCCGAGCCGCGCCGCGAGGTTGAGGGCGCGCGAGACGTAGTGTCCGGTCGAGAGCTGGTAGAGCACCGCCTGCGGCGGCAGCGAGGGCGCCGCGGACTGCGGGTTCGTCGCCATGGTCGTTCCTCCGTTGCGCCTGCCTAGCAGCCCGGAACGACCAGTCGCCAGTGGGCACGCGGGG
>DASXLI010000065.1:0-1501 GCA_036496285.1 Binatia bacterium | reverse complement strand
GATGACGATGAACGGCGCGGTCCTGCCGGTGCTGGCCGGGTTCATCGTCGCCGCCGAGGAACAGGGGGTGGCGCAGGAGCAGCTCCAGGGAACGATCCAGAACGACATCCTCAAGGAGTTCATGGTCCGCAACACCTACATCTACCCGCCGAAGCCGAGCATGCGGATCGTCGCCGACATCATCGAGTACACCTCGAAGGAGATGCCGAAGTTCAACTCGATCTCGATCAGCGGCTACCACATGCAGGAGGCGGGCGCGACGTGCGACCTCGAGCTGGCGTTCACGCTGGCGGACGGGCTCGAGTACGTGCGCGCCGCGCTCTCGAAGGGCCTCGACGTCGACCAGTTCGCCGGGCGGCTCTCGTTCTTCTGGGCGATCGGCATGAACTTCTACATGGAGATCGCCAAGATGCGCGCCGCCCGTCTGCTCTGGGCGACATTGATGCGGAAGAACTTCGCACCGAAGCAGCAGACGTCGCTCATGCTGCGCACGCACTGCCAGACGTCGGGCGCGAGCCTCACCGAGCAGGACCCCTTCAACAACGTCATCCGCACCACGGTCGAGGCGATGGCGGCGGTGTTCGGCGGCACGCAGTCGCTGCACACCAACTCCTTCGACGAGGCGATCGCGCTCCCCACCGACGCGTCCGCGCGCGTCGCCCGCAACACGCAGCTCATCCTCCAGCTCGAGACCGGCATCCCGAAGGTCATCGACCCGTGGGGCGGCTCGTACTTCATGGAATCGCTGACGCACGCGCTCGCGGCCAAGGCGCTCGGCATCGTCGAGGACGTCGAGAAGCTCGGCGGCATGACCAAGGCGATCGAGGCCGGCATGCCGAAGCTTCGCATCGAGGAGACGTCGGCGCGGCGCCAGGCGCGCGTCGACCGCGGTGAGGACGTCATCGTCGGCGTCAACAAGTTCAAGCTCGCCGAGGAGCCCGAGATCGACACCCGCGAGATCGACAACCGCGCGGTGCGCGAGGCGCAGGTCGCCCGCTTGCAGAAGATCCGCGCCACCCGCGACGCGAAGAAGGTCGAGGCGGCGCTCGGCGCGCTCACGTCCGCCGCGGAGAGCGGCAAGGGCAATCTCTTGGCGCTGGCGATCGAGGCGGCGCGCGCACGCGCGTCGGTCGGCGAGATCTCGGACGCGATGGAGAAGGTGTGGGGCCGCTACCACGCCGAGATCCGCTCGATCACCGGCGTCTACGGCGGCGCCTACGGCGACGACGCCGAGTGGAAGGCGCTGCAGGGCGAGATCGATGCCTTCGCGTCGGCGCACGGACGGCGGCCGCGCATGCTGGTCGCGAAGATCGGCCAGGACGGCCACGACCGCGGCGCCAAGGTGATCGCCACCGCGTTCGCCGACCTCGGCTTCGACGTCGACGTCGGCACGCTCTTCCAGACGCCCGACGAGGTTGCGCGCCAGGCAGTCGAGAACGACGTGCACGTGATCGGCGTCTCGACGCAGTCGGGCGGCCACAAGACGCTCGTGCCGCAGCTC
>DASXLI010000064.1:0-24224 GCA_036496285.1 Binatia bacterium | reverse complement strand
ACGTAGCCGAAGTAGACGCCCGGCGCTTCCGTGGCGCCGCCGCCCGGCCACGCGATCTCGGCCACGGCCTCCGGCAAGGCGGGATCGTTGGAGACCACGGCGACCGTCCGGGTCCGCACGCCCGTGTCGTGCCCGGCGCGGCAGCGGACGGCGAGGGTCGCGCGCTCGCCCGGCGCAAGCTGCTCGGGCAGGGGCGCGAGAAGACGGCAGCCGCAGTCGAGCCGCGCGCCGTGCAGCGCGAGCGCGCGGCCGCCGTCGTTCCGCAGCTCGATGTGCGCGCTCTGCTTGCCGCCGGCGGCGGGGTCGAGCACCGGCCGGCCGAGCGTCAGGTGCGGCGGCACACCGCTTCCGCACGCGGCGGCCACCGCCAGAGCCGTCAGGACCGCCAGACGTCCCGCGCCCGGCGGCATCGACGCCGTGATCACGCCGGCCGGCGCGCCTTCAGCGGCCGTCGCGTCTTCAACGAGCGGCTACGGGTGTTGGCAATCACGCGCACGGCGGCGCGCAGGCCGAGCAGATAGCTGTCCGCCCCGAACCCGGTGATCTGCCCGACCGCGACGTCGCTGATCAGCGAGCGGTGCCGGAACTCCTCACGCCGATGGATGTTCGAGAGGTGCACCTCGACGACCGGCAGGCCGACCGCGAGGATGGCGTCGCGGATGGCGACGCTCGTGTGGGTGTACGCGGCGGGGTTGATGACGATCGCGTGTTCCACGCCGGCCGCCTCCTGGATGCGGTCGACGAGCTCGCCCTCCACGTTCGACTGGAAGATCTCGAGCTCGACGCCGAGCTCGGCGGCGAGCGCATGCAAGCGCTCGTTGATCTGCTCCAGCGTCAGCGTGCCGTAGACGTCGGGCTCGCGCATGCCGAGGAGATTGAGGTTCGGGCCGTGCAAGACCAGCACCGTCTTGCCACGCGCGCGCGCTTCCTCGACGCCTCTCGGGCTCATCCACGACCCTCCGAGCCGTCGACTGTAGGGCCGCAGGGATAGCTGGTCAAGACGAACCGGAGCGACGGCCCGATGGCCGCCGCTCCGGCGTCGTGATCGATGGACCTCAGCAGATCATGGAGGCGGCGCGGGCAGGGTGATCGGCTGCGTGTCGTTCGCCGCCCCGGAGACGCCCATGACGGTACGGTTGGTACCGATCTGGCCGCTCGGGTATGTGATGCAGGTGTTGGCCACGCCCGGCTGATCGAGCACGGTCACCGAGCAGTCGCTCTGGAAGTTCGAGACGTCGCACGGCGCGTCGGCGTTGGTCGTCGACGGGCTGTTGATGATGGCACCGTTGGTGGGCGACGCGATGCTGAAGTTGACCGTCGTCCCGTTCGGCACCGGGTTGGCGAGCGTGTCGGTAACGGTGGCGGCGACCACGGTCGTCACCGTGCCGTTGCCGTTGTCGCCGGCGCAATTGGTGAGGAGCGCCAGCGCGAGGTTGCTCGGCACGCCGATCCCGGGCGTCGCGGTCGACGCCGGTGTCGGGGTCGCGGTTGCGGTCGAGCCGGCACCGCCCGGTGTGGGCGTCGGTGTCGTGACCCCACCGCCGGGGGTGAAGGTCGCGCCGGCGCCGGGGCTCGGGCTCGCGACCACCTGGCAGTTGGAGGTGTCGAAGGTGCAGTCGGTGCCACCCGAGGCGTTCGAGCACTGCAACACCCCGCCGCCCGGGAAGCCGAGCGACTGGCAGGTCTGGCCGCGCAGGTCGCCGAGGTCGCACTGCTCGTCGCCGCGCGCCACGCCGTTGCCGCAGACGAAGCTCACGGTGACCATCACCTCGACCGATGCTCCCGCTGAGTCGTTCACCTCGAAGCCGGCCGTGCCGGACACCTGGCCAGTCACGATGTAGGCGATCGACTGCCCGGAGTCCTTGCAGACGTTGGCCGGGGTCGGCGAGCCGTCATTGCAATCGGCGTCGACCTCGCAGCGCGCGCCGGCACAGTTGCTGCCGGCACAGCTCGCGAGGCAGCGGCTGATCTTTCCGATACACGTCCCCGACGGCGAGCCAACGCCGCAATCGACGTCGGACTGGCAGGGGCTGCCGATGCAGAGGATGCCGCCGTCCTCGGTGCAGCCTGGCAGACAGTGCTGGCTGATCACCGCGGTGCCGACCCCGCTCGTCTCGTTGGTGAGGGCGTAGGGCGGGGTGCCGCCGACGACGCTGAAGAACACGACCGATCCCGGCGCCGGCTCGACCAGCGTCTCGCTCACGGGGATCACGCCGAGCTGCGCCGCGTCGACGAAGCCCACGTCGAGCAGCGTGATCGACGCCTGCGCCCGGAGGCCGAAGCCCGACGGCGGCTCGGCGAAGATCGCGCCGGTGCCGACGATCGCGCCGGTGCTGGTCGGCGACACCCCGGCGACGGCGATGATGTCGGCGTTGCCGTGCGCGTCGGTGACCGCCTGGCCAAAGTTGATCCCGTTGCTCGTCTGGCCCGGGATGAAGCTGATGTCCTTGATGTCGGACGAGAACGTGATGACGATGCCCGAGATCGGATTCCCGAGGTTGTCGGTCAGGGTGGCGACGAGGCCGATCCGATCGGACTTGTTGGCGTCCACCGTCGACGGATCGATGATGAGCATGAGCCGCCCGGAGTTGTTGCTGTTCAGGACGAACTGCGCTCCGGGATTACCCCCGTGCCCGCTCCCGCCACCGGTTCCACCACAGCTCGCGATGACGATCGCGAGCACCCCCACGGCTGCCGCCGCCCCGAACCATGCCGTTCGTATTCTCATTGGTCGTCCTCCCCTCCCCGCCCGCATCACGGTACGGCGCTCGGCACGACGTTCACGGTGTACGTGAACTCGTTGGAATCGAAGCTGTCTCCACTGTCGCTCGTTCCCGTCAGCCGCATCACCACGCTCATGGTGTAGGGCTTCGGCGGCAGCAGGTTCGGATGCTGATTGAGGAATGCGATGGTGTCCGGACCCACGAAGAACGTCTGCGCGAACGCCTCGTTGTTGGTGCTCTGGCTGTCGGCGGTCGGCTTCGGGTCGAGACGGATGCCGAGCGGCACGAAGTCCGTGACCACCGGGTTGATCAGCGCCCCGGCGATGACGATCTTCACGTTCACGCCCTCGACGTTGAGGCTCTGGCTGGTGAGGTTGTTCTCCATGCCGAGGAAGCCGCCGTCGGCGTCACCGTCACCGTTCACGTCGTTCGGGATCGTGTTGATGACCGTGATGTCGACGTTGCGCCCGGTGTCACCCGGGTGATCGTCGGCCGTCGGCAGCGAGTCCGCGGCCGGCGCGACCTGCTCCTGCACCTCCTGGAAGACGCCGAGGAAGCTGAACGAGATGCCGTTGTCGTTCGACCCTCCCCCGCCGCCGCATCCGACCAGCGCGAGACACGCCGCCGCCGCCACCATGTTCCGTATTCTCATGCCACCATCCTCCCATCCTCGGTCATGTGTGAACGCTATAGATACTTGACGATGTCCTCAGGACTCAGCCGCTCGAAACGCGTCGTGCCGATCGTCTCGAGACATACGAACTTGATCGCGCCCTCGCGGGCCTTCTTGTCGGCGCGCATGGCGCGCGCCAGCGCCTCGCCGCGCAGCTCCGCCGGCACCTCCGTCGGCAGGCCGCAGCGCACGAGCAGGCTCCGGATGCGCTCCACGTCGTGCTCCGCGCAGAAGCCGAGATGGCGCGAGACGCGCGCCGCCGCGACCATGCCGATCGCGACCGCCTCGCCGTGCAGATAGCGGGTGTAGCCGGTGATGCTCTCGATGCCGTGCCCGACCGTGTGGCCGAAGTTCAGCACCGCGCGCAGCCCGCTCTCGGTCTCGTCCGCACTCACCACCGACGCCTTGATGGCACAGCAGCGGCGCACGACCTCGACCAGCAGATCGCGGTCGAGCGCCTGCACGTCCGCGATGCGCTCCTCGAGCAGCGTGAAGAGCGGCGCGTCGAGGATGATCCCGTACTTGATCACCTCGGCGAGTCCCGCGGTGAGCTCGCGCGGCGGCAGCGTGCGCAGCGTCTCGACGTCGGCGAGGACGAAACGCGGCTGCGAGAACGCGCCGATCAGGTTCTTCCCGAGCACGTGGTTGACGCCGGTCTTGCCGCCGATCGAGGAGTCGACCTGGGCCAGCAGGGTGGTCGGCACCTGCACGCAGGCGACACCGCGCAGGTAGGTGGCCGCCGCGAACCCCGTGAGGTCGCCGACGACGCCGCCGCCGAGCGCGACCACGGCACCAGAGCGTTCGATCCCCGCCTCGAGCATCTGGTCGTAGATGCGGGTCAGCGAGGCGAAGTTCTTGTGCTCTTCGCCGTCGGGGATCCGGATGGTCGCGGGATCGAAGCCGGCACGCCGCAGCGACACGAGCGCCGGCTCGAGATAGTGCTCCGCGACCGTCGGGTTCGTCACCACCGCCATCCGTACTCCACACCCCATCTCACCAAGCCGTGTTCCGAGCTCGCTCAGGCACGCCGCTCCCACGTAGATCGGGTAGCGCCGTGCGCCGAGCTCTACGTGGACGACTTCCATCGATTCGTACGCTCGAGTCTCCCGATCTCCTCGCAAACGCGCTCCACCACCTCGCCGACCTTGCGATCGCTCGTGTCCACCGTGACGTCGGCCGCGCGCGCGTAGGCCGGCCCGCGCTCCGCGAGGAGCCGCTCGACCGTGCCACGCGGATCGCCGCCCGCGAGCAGCGGCCGCCGCGCCACGTCGCCCACGCGACGAAGGATCGCGTCGGCATCGGCGCTGAGACACACGACGACGCCGCGGGCGCGCAGGCGCTCGACGTTGGCCGGATCGAGGATGGCGCCCCCGCCGACCGCGATCACCGCGTCCTCACCCGCCGACGCCGCGGCGACCGCCTCGCGTTCGAAGGCGCGGAACGCGGGCTCGCCGTCGTCGCGGAAGATCGCGGCGACGCTCTTGCCGGCGCGCTGCTCGACGAGCTGGTCCGTATCGACGAACGGGTGCCCGAGGCGCTTCGCCAGCCGCCGCCCCACCTCGCTCTTTCCCGTGCACATGAACCCGGTCAGCACGATGTTCGCCATTCAGTAATTCTGCACCTGCTCGAGATAGCCTTGATGGTTGCGCCGGATCTCGACCAGGGAATCGCCGCCGAACTTCTCGAGAAACGCGTCCGCGACGACGAACGCCACGACCGCCTCCGCGATGACCGCAGCGGCCGGGATGGCGCACACGTCGGAGCGCTCGAGGTTGCCCTTCGTCTCCTGCTTGGTGCGGACGTCGACGGACTGCAGCGGCTTCATCAACGTCGAGAGCGGCTTGAACGCGACGCGCGCAACCAGCGGCGCCCCGGAGCTCATGCCGCCCTCGGTCCCGCCCGCGTTGTTGGTGCGGCGGGTGAAGGCGTGCGCCTTCTCGTCGAAATGGATCTCGTCGTGCACGGCCGAGCCCGGACGGCGCGCCGTCTCGAAGCCGAGGCCGATCTCGACGCCTTTCGCCGCCTGGAGGCTCAAGAGCGCGTGGCCGAGTCGGCCGTCGAGCTTGCGGTCCCAGTGCACGTGGCTGCCGACGCCGGGCGGTAGTCCCGTCACCTGCACCTCGACGACGCCGCCGAGCGTGTCGCCGCGCTCCTTGCATTCGTCGATCGCGGCGATGATGCGGCGCTCCGCGTCGGCATCGGCCATGCGCACCTCGGAGCGCTCCGCGGCCGCGAAGATCGCCTCCGGGTCCATGCCCGCGTGGTTCGCGACGATGCCGCCGATCTCCGACACCCAACCGCGCACCGCGATGCCGAAGGGGCGCAGGAGCGCCTTCGCCACGCCGCCGACGGCGACGCGGGCGGCGGTCTCACGCGCGCTCGCGCGCTCGAGGATGTTGCGGACGTCGTCGTGGTTGTACTTGAGGACGCCGGCGAGATCGGCGTGGCCCGGACGCGGCCGGGTCACGGCGATCGACGGGTCGCGGTCCTCTGGACGCGCCGACATCTTCTTTTCCCAGTTCCGCCAGTCGCGGTTCTCGACCACGAGCGTGATCGGCGAGCCGAGCGTCTCGCCGAAGCGTACGCCCGAGCGAATCTCCGCCGTGTCCTGCTCGATCTTCATGCGGCCGCCGCGCCCGTAGCCGAGCATGCGCCGGCGCATGTCGACGTTGATCGCGTCGATGTCGATGGCGAATCCTGCCGGACACCCCTCGAGGATCGCAGTCAGGCACGGACCGTGTGATTCACCGGCGGTGAGGAAGCGTAGCACGTGTTCTCACTTGCTCGACGACATGGAGAGAGGAGGCGCCGCATGCGTCCCCGGCACGGACGAAGATCCTCGCGGATGCCGCGAGCATCACTGCGATCGATTCTGCCACAAGGTTTCCGCAGTGGGAAGTTGCGCGACGTCCTCCGTCCCGCGTCCGACGATCGTCTTCGGCGTGACGAACACCAGCAGCTCCGCGCGCACGTCGTTGTCGGTGTGGCTCTTGAAGGCCCATCCGAGCACCGGGATGCTGCGCAGGTACGGGATGCCCTGCTCGGAGCGCGTCAGGTTGTCCTGGTACACGCCGCCGAGCACGAAGGTCTCGCCGTCCTTGATGAGCACGTGCGACTCGGCCTGACGGCTGATTTCGTCCGGGACCACGACCGTGTTCGACGCGACGCTGCTCGGCGCCGTCGTGCTCGACTTGGCGAAGACGTCGAGGAAGATGAAGCCGTCGGACGACACCTGCGGCGTCACCGTGAGCGTGATGCCGGTGTTGATCTTTTCGGTGGCGGCCTGCGACGAGCCCGCGACGCCACCCGCGCCCGTCGCGATGACGGTGCCCGTGCTCGGCAGCGGCACGCGCAGGATGCGCAGCGCCTCGATCGTCGCCGCCTGGTTGTTCAGGGTGACGACGCGGGGGCGCGAGATGATCTTGATCTTGTTGTCGGTCTCGAGCGCGGTGAGGCGCGCGTCCAGCGTGGTGGCGCCGTCGATCGAGCCGAGCAGGATGTCGTAGGCGGTGCCGGCGCCCGGCGCGACCGCCGCGGCCGGGAAGTCGGCGATGAACGGCACGGTCGTGGCGGGCGAGTTCTTGCCGCCCGCCAGGATGCCGCCGGCGTTGATCGTGCCGGGGAAGTTCATGCCGGTCGAGTTGCCGGTACCGGGGCCCGCCTTGTTCGCGACGCCCCACTGGATGCCGAGGTCGCGCAGGAAGTTCTTCTGCGCCTCGACGATGTTGGATTCGATCAGCACCTGCGGCGTCTGCGTGTCGAAGTGCTCGACGAGCTCACGCGCGTTGGCGACGCCGCTCGCGATGTCGCGCACGACGATCATGTTGGTGCGCTCGTCCCAGGTGGCGCTGCCGCGATCGCTCAGCACCTCCTGGATCTTCTTCACCATCTTCTCGTCGGCCTTGGCGTAGTTGACCTTCAGGTAGCGCACCTCGAGCGGCTCGACGGCCTTCTGCGCATCGTCGGCCGCACGTTGCGTCTCGCGCTCTTCCTTCAGCTGCTTGACGGTCGAGACACGGATGATGTTGCCGTCGCGGACGCTGTCGAGGTTCTTGGCGCGCAGGATGGCGTCGAACGCCTGGTCCCAGGGGACGTCGACGAGGCGCATCGTGAGCTTCCCCTGCACCTCCTCGGTGGTGATGATGTTCAGGCCGCTCACGTCGGCGAGGATGCGCAGCACGTTCTGGATGTCGGCGTCCTTGAAATCGAGCGAGATGCGCTGGCCGCTGTACTCGCGCGGCGCCAGCGTGCTGACCGTGCCGCCCTCGATGTGGGCGGTCGCCGTCGCCTTGCCATCCTTGGCGCCGGTCTTCGCCTGGACGGGAAGGGCGTAGGCCTCGGCGGCCGGGTCGGCCGACGTGTGATGCGCCTTCGCGAACGGCTCGTCGATCGGCTTCGCCGGCGGATCGGGCACGGCAGCAGGCGGCGGCGGCTCGGCGTGCGCGACCTCGGCGCGCGGCGCCGGCGGCGGCGTGGTGTCCTCCGCGACGGCGGCCGGCTCAGGCGCCGGAGGAGGCGTCGTATCGGCGAGCGCGGCAGCCGGCTCGGCCGGCGGCACGGGGCGCGGCGCCTGCGCGCTCGCGACGTCGACCGTCGCGACGCCCGGCGCGCGATAGACCAGCTGGTCCTCGGAGCCCGACGCCGGTCCGAGCATGGCGACGACGATGCGGCCCTGCTGATCGGTATCGACGTCCGGCAGGATGCCGTTCACGTCGGCGACGAGGCGGAGCTGGCCCTCGTGCGAGCCGATGCGGACACGCGCGATGCCGGAACCGGCGACCGGATGCGTCTGCGTCGGCGTCGCGGCGAGCGGTCCGTCGAAATCGAGGACGATGCGGTTCGGCTTGCTTAGCGCGAAGCTGCGGACGCGCGCCGGCGGCCGCGAGAAGACGATGATGAGCGCCTCGCGCCCGTCACGGCTCGCGACCTGGATCTCGTGGACGCGCAGCTTGCCCTCGAGCTCGGCGTTGACGTCGGCGACCGCGGGTCCGCCATCGGACGCAACGGAGCCATCACCCGTGGCCGCCGCGGCCGGAGGCTCGGTCGGATAGTCGCTCAGGAGCCCGTTCGACGCCGTCGCCGGCGCCGTCCCGTTTTCGGACGAAGCCGGCGCCTTGTGCTCGATGACGCGTGTACAGCCGATGATTCCGAGGAGCAGGATACCTGCAAGCCCCGCCGCCTCCCAACGCCCATCCCGCTCCGTCTTCCTCATGGCGAACGATCCTCCTGCGGAAGCTCCATGATCACTTCCTTCGCTTGCTTCTCGCCGTAGAAGTTTGTCGTCGTCTCGTCGATCAGTACGCGGCGCTCCTCGATGGTGCGCACGATTCCGCCGGCCGACCCGATCGGCGTCCCCGACGTGACGATGTAGCCCAGTCCTTGGGAATCTTCCACCATCGCGCGGACCCCGGCGCCGTTGCGCACGATGCCGACCAGCTTGAGCTGGCCGATCTCGTACCCCTCGAGGGGGGTCTTGGGCGCGCCCGTGTCGGCCACGACCGTGGACATGGTCGGGGGGCGGAACGGATCGCGATGGGCGGACGGATCGTACTTCTCGGGCTTGCCGCCGTTCGGGTCCGTCGCCGCCACCGCAACCGGGGCATTGGGGGCAGCCGCCGTCCCCGCGGCGGCTTGCGCCGCCGGCTGATCCGCCGGAGCGGGGTTCTGCACGGCCTGCGGCGCGGACGCCGCCGGCTGGACGCCCCGGGCTGGTGCCTCGGGACCCGGCGCGAAGATCCGTGCGGCCTGCTCGTCGTGCTGCTCGGCACGGGCCTTCTCGGCACCCGCGGCCGCCTTCGCCTTGTCGATGGCAACGACGGGGCCGAACTGCGCCGCGTCGGCGGCGGCAACTGCAATCGGCGGATGCCGGGTCGCCAATCCGAGGAGCAGTCCGAGGACCGCGCTCATCGTATCTGCGTTGGTCATGAGCCCTTCTCCCTCTTGGCCGCATCCGCCTTCTGCTGTGCTACCTTCTGGCGCTCGGCCTCGTCGAGAAAGCGGAACGTGACGGCGGAGCACGACGTGTCGATGATCATCGTGCCGCTCTCGTCCTTGGGCTCCTTCATCGCGATGTCGCTGACGTTGACGATGCGGTCGAGCTGACCCACGCGGTCGAAGAACGTCGCCACCTGGTGGTAGTTGCCCCGCACCAGGACGTCGACGGGCACCTCTGCGTAGAAGTCCTGGAAGCGCTCCGGCTTCTGGCGGAACAGCATGATCTCGAGGCCGGACTCGCGGCCGGCGGACGAGATCGCGCTCAGGAGATCGGGAATCTCCTTCTTGTCCGGGAGCTGCACCTCGGCCTTGCGGACGGCCGCTTGCAGATCACGCACCGCGGTACGGGCCTCGTCGATGTTGGCGACGAGCTTCTGCTTGGCGGTGCGCTGGTCGCGCAGCTTCTCGACCCTCTCGGTCAGCTGCGCCAGCTCGGCGCTGCGGCCGGAGTAGACGAAGTAGTAGTAGCCGCCGAAAACGGCCAGCACGGTGAGGCAGCACACCAGGATGCGCTGGCGCGTCTCGAGCTCGAAGAATCTCTCGATGTAGTCGCTCATGCCCGGCTCCCGTTGCGCGGCTTGGTCTCTGGTCCGTTGCCCTTCGGCGCCTCCGGGTACTTGAGACCCGGCGGGGCGGGCGGGAGCGGCGTGCCGGTGTAGCTGAGCCGAGCCTTCACGACGAAGCGCTTGAGCTGCGCGCCTTCCTTGGCGGACTGCGTGGTTTCCTGCAGGTCGACGTCGGAGAAGTAGTGCGACTCCGAGAGCTTGCGCATGAACGACGCGATGGTCTGGTTGTCGAAGGCGAAGCCCGTGATGGTCGCCGCGCCCTGGTCCTCGGTGAACTCGAGCAGCCAGATCTGATCGGGGGCGGAGTCGCTGAGATCGGCCAACACCTTGGCGGGGCCGACCTTCTTCTGCTGCAGCGCCTCGATCGTCTTCAGCTTGGCGTCGAGCTCCTTGCGGTTGTTCTCGAGCGCGGTGAGCTCGGCGGTCTTCTCATCGAGCACCTTGATGTCGGCCTGGAGCTGCTCGTGCTCGGCCCGGACCGGCACGAGAAGCATGCGGCTCCAGACCTCGACGAACAGCAGCAACGCGAGCGCGAGCACGCCGCCCAGCACGATCAGGCGGCTCTCGGTGCGCCGGCCGGCCTCGGCCTGCGCCTCGCGGACGGACAGCAGATTTATGCGGATCATGTCTTGTCTCCCGGACGGCGGGCGGCCAGCCCGACGGTCACCGCCAGCGACGCGGCGTTCTGGCGCACGAAGTCGGCGTCGATCCCCCGGCCGAGGGTCACCCGGGCCAGCGGATCCGCGACTTCGACCGGGGTCTCGAGACGCTCGCTCAGCATACGCGCGAGACCCTCCGTACGGGCCGTCCCACCGCTCAGATACACGGCGGACAGCGGCTCCTCCGCATCCGAGCGCCAGTAGAAGCTGAGCGCCCGGTGAATCTCCTCGACCAGGAATTGCACTGCCGGCGTGAGCGCGGCCTCGATCTGGTCACGGCCGAGATCGCGCGCCGCGCCACCCGCCTTCAGCAGCTCCGCCTCCTCGGCCGAGACGCCGAGGCTGCGCATGAGCACGTCGCTGAACTCCGCGCCGCCGACCGGGATGTCGCCGGTGAACGACGAGCGGCCCGCCCGCAGGATGTTGATCGAGCAGTAGCGCGCGCCGACGTTGACCAGGCCGATGACCTGGGTCTCGTCGACGTCGTAGTTCAGCTCGAACATGTTCTCGAGCGCGAAGTAGTCGACGTCCACGATCGACGGGATGAGCCCCGCGTCGCGGATCACCGACGTGTAGCTGTTCACGATGTCCCGCTTGACCGCGACCAGCAGCACCTCGAGCTCCTCGCGGTCGGTGTAGCCGACGACCTGGTAGTCGAGGGTGACGTTGTCGAGATGCTCGGGGATCGCGCTCCCGGCCTCCATCATCACCTGCTGGTCGAGATTGGCCTCGTCGACCGTGTTGGGGAGATGGATCTTCTTGATCATGACCGCCGGGCCGGGGACGGCGGTGACGACGTCCTTGGCGCGGGCGCCCGTCCGCTTCACCAGATCCCGGATCGTCTGGGCGACGACCTCGGGGTCCTGGATGAGGTTGTTCTGGACGGCGGTCGGCGGCAGCGGCGCGATGCCGGCGGAGACGAGACGGATGTTCCCGGCGGGGCCGTCGGTCTCGATCAGCTTGACGCAGCTGGAACCGATGTCGAGGGCGAGAAGGCCACTACCCCCGCCCGACAGCAGTCCCAGGACCGAGCCCTTGAGAACGCCCGAAAGCCTTCCCTTGCTCATCGTACCCCACCACCCCTCTCGTCCCTGACCGCTCGAGCTCGATACGCGGTGCAGGACGGTGCGGCGGGGAAACCGGATCGACGCGGAACAGCTTCGGGCTGTGGTCGAATACCACACGCCGAAAACCTACCGCAACGAGAAAACACTGCGTTCATCGGCTCATCCCCCCTCGGTTTGCGATCTCGGCGGCTCGCGCCGCCCTCGGCCCCTTCTCGGGAAACGAAGAGGCCCGACCCGAGCACTCGGGCCGGGCCTCTTCCCGTACAGAAAGGAGGGGCTACCGCTCGCGGAGCAAACCGGGTGCCGCCGCGAGAGGGGAAAAAAGCCCGCGGGTGCTGCCTCCAGCGTTCCCGGCCGTCCCCGGGGGACATGAAAACGTACGTTGCGGAACGTGGGTGTCGCGCTTTTGACAGTCGTCGATCAGCGCACGAGGGTCGCGCGTACGGCGACCAGCGTTCCCTCGTCATCGACCTCGAGCTCGACCGGGGTGCCCGGCACGAGTTCGGAGAGGGCGATGCGATGGCCGCCGCGGTCGAGCAGCTCGGTCTCCGCGTCGATCGTGTACGGCTGCCCCGAGACGACGAGCTGCGGCGGCTTCAGCGAGTCGACGGTCCCGTGGCGGGCGCTCGCGTGGGCGAGCGCGGCGATCGAGAGGGTGAGTCCGAGGACGAGCATCGACAGGAACATGCGCATCGGGATCCTCATTGGCGTCATTCGCATCATTCGCACTATGGACACGGGGTCAGGGTGGAGCACTCGCGCCACGAGATCGGGGTGACGTTGTTGGGCAACGCCGCGAGCGGCGGCTGACCGACGGCGCCGCTGGAGGCGATGAAGCCGGCCGAGCTGGTCTTCTGGATGGTGACCGTGAGCTCGGTCGGGATGCTCTTGCCGATGATGTCGACGCGCATGCCCGTCGAGACGGTCGGCGGCTGGCCCGGACCGGAGGGCCCGTCCGGATCCTGCACCGAGCTGTCCGGGATGCCGCCGGTCGCATAGTTCAAGGTGTAGAGGCGCGCGTCGCCGCCCGCGTTGCAGGCGCCGCTCACCGGCGTGAAGGTCGAGAAGAAGATGCTGAAGAACGCCGTCGGCGATGCCAGCACCTTCTCGCCCGGGTTGGCGTTCAGCTGGATGAACCAGCCGCTCGCGTTCTTGATGGCCGTCTTCAGCGACGTCTCCGACGACGAGCCGTTCTGCCGCACGTCGGACGTCACGTCGATCAGGTTGCTCTCGTTCCTGTTGGCGGTGCCGTCGTCGTGCAGCGCGTAGATGCGGTCGACCACGGTCGTCTGCAGCGGATTCGAGCGGTCGCCCGTGCCGAAGAAGACGGAGAGGAATCCGCGGTCGCGCACGACGTCGGGCGGGTAGTAGATCTTGCGTCCCGTCGGCGCGGTTCCCGTCCCGGTGGTGAAGAGCTTGGTCGCCGTGAGCGTGCTGTCGAGCCGCCACAGTTGACCGCCGAGGTCGCCGACGTAGGCGCGGTCGACGATCCCGTCACCGGTCAGGTCGAGCACGCCGACGGTGCTCGGAATGGCCCAGTCCATGCCCGCCGGCCGGATGAGCGGCTTCAGGAGCACGCCGGTCGACGGGTTGATCACGAAGATGCCGCGGCCCATGCCGCCGCCGTTCGCCGCCGTGTTGGTGGGCGTGTCGAAGTACGTATCGTAGCCGGCGCCGACGACCATCGCGTCGACCGCCGAGCCGCTGATGCTCGCCTTGGTGAAGGCGGGCTCGGACCAGGTCTGGCCGAGCTCGCTCATGCCCGCGGTGGAGTTGTTGTCACGCCACAGGAACTTGGGGGCGGTCTTGCTGGTCACGTCGAGCGCGTAGTACTCGCGTCCGCCGCGCCCGAGTCCGAAGACCACGGTCTTCGTCGAGCCGATCGTCACGAGCTTCACCGACGAGTCGACGAAGAAGGGATGCGTCGTGGTGCCGACGGTCGGGGTCAGTACCTTGAGCGACCCTAGCAGGCCCTCGGGGACGTAGGCCCAGAGCTCCTGGCCGGTCGAGTCGTCGAAGGCGTGCAGCATGCCGTCGTTGCCGCCGATCAGGATGAGCGCGTCGGTCGAGCTGTAGTGCACGACGAGCGGTACGGAATGGACGATGTCGCCGAGCACCCACGAGCGTGTCTCGGTGGTGTTGCCGTCGAGGTCCTCGTCGTAGGAATCGACGCCGCTGATGTAGTTGATGATGTTGGTGCGCTGGCCCGAGCTGCCGGCGCCGAGCATCGCCTGCGTGAGCGAGGCGTTGCCCGTGCTGAACGAGTTCGCTGCGGCCGTGAGATCGGTGCCCGAGATGTGGGTGTAGATGTTGCGCGGGGTCGAGCGGTTGGCCAGCAGCTCGCCGACGCCGCCCTTGGTGACGGTGCTGCCGGACGCCGCCGTGTCCCAGTAGGAGCGCGCGTTCGTGAGGATGTTGCCGTTCGCGTCGGTCGCGGCGTGGCCGTCCGCGTCGAGCAGGTCGCCCGTCGGGCTCACCGCATACTTCTTGAGGTTGCCCGGCCAGCGCAGGGTCGCGTCGCGCGGCTGGAAGAGCGCGATGTAGAGGCGGTCGCCGCTCTGGGTGCGGGTCGTCTGGCTCACCGGCACGACCGGCGCGACGAACGACTCGGTCTGCGTCTGGATCGACTTGAGCGCGAGCTGGAACGCGTCGGCCAGCTGGTCGGCCGTCCCCGCGGTGTAGTACAGGCCGCCACCCTCGGCCGCGGCCCGTTGCAGCAGACCGTTCGCGACGCTGAAGCCGATCGTGTACGTGATGAGCGACTGCTGCCCGTCGAGGTCCGCTCGCAGATCCGTCGTCGCGAGCACTTTGCAGACGTCGTCGAGATAGTCCGAGCCGCCGTTCTGGTACTCGCACGGCTCCTGGTCGGGCGACGACGAGTCGCAGCCCGCCGGCGGATGGTAGTGGTAGTAGTCGGGATCGACGCCGTCGCCGTCCTTGTCGTGCGGCGTGCCGAGCCAGCTCTCGATGTAGCTGAACTTGCCGTCGGCGTTGGCGCCGCACAGCGGATCGGAGAAGCCCGAATCGCAGCTGCCGAACGCGGTGTCACCTTCGACCTGCGGCCGCCCGTCGGTCATGATCACGAGGAAGTTGCGCTGGCAGGTGTACTGGATCGGGTCGGCGAGGCTGAAGTAACCGTCGTGCTTGAAGTAGTGCGCCGCGGCGATCGTCCGATTCGCGAGCGGCGTGCCGTCGTGCGCGGTGAGCGCGTTCACGGCCGTCGCCAGGGTCGTGTGGTCGGTGCCCACGACGGCAGCGAGGATCGACTTGTCGTTGTGGTAGCTCGTCACCTGCGACTTGCTCGTGTAGTCGGTCGGGATCGTCGTGCCGTTCAGGATCTCGAGGCCGAAGCGCACGCTGGTGTTGGCAGGATCCTGCAAGAGGCCGGTGATGACGGACTTGGCGGTCGAGAGCTTCGGCGTCGCGTAGAGCGAGTTGCTCTCGAAGTTGCGGCGGTTGCCGTTCTTCACGTACGACGGCGCGCGGTCGTCCTGGCCGTCGCTGTCGGCGTCGACGAAGCCACACGAGTTCGTGTGATTCTTCCACGTCGTCTGTGTCACCGTGCAGGTGCAAGTGGAGCTGTTGAACGTCTTGCAGCGGTCGTAGATCGTGGCCGGCGTGTACGTGCCGCTGTACGATGTCGCGGGGTCGTAGTCGGGCGCCGAGTTCATGCTGCCCGAGTTGTCGAACTGGATGAGGACGTTCGGCTGCACGGACAAGCCGGCGGCGAAGACGTCGAGATCCGTTCCCGCGTGCGCCGGAACGGCGCTCGCCATCAGCACGAGAAAGGGGAGCAGGCGGACGATCGTCGAGGGTGTGCGCGTCATACCTTCTCTCAGCTCGCCGGACCCAGGCGCGTGGCCTGCATGTCCAGGTTGCTCTTCGCGTTGTTCGTCGCCGTGCCAGCCGCGCTCACGTCGAAGTAGAAGCCCTTGAACTTGAGCGCGCTGACGTGGATCTCGATGGGTGGCGGCGCTTCGTATTGGAAGCAGGACCAGACGTCCCCCGTGACCGGCAGCCCCGCGTCGGTGCTGAGATTGGTGTGACGCGGCAGGGAAGGCGTGCAGGTCTTCGTCGGGTCGATGAAGTTGTCGGAATCGCCGAGCGCGTAGCCGAGGCCGGCGTCGGCGGCGTGGAATGCCTGGGCGCTGCGGCGCTCCGAGCCCGTGAGCGCCGACTCGATGCGCGAGGCGCTGGCGACGAGCGACGCGAGGATGAGCAGCACGGACAGCAGTCCGAGAACGGTGAAGAGCGCGATGCCGCGCTCGTTCCTCACGAGGACCTTCACGGGGTCTCCAGCGCGGCGGTGGCGATGCCGAGGTTGCGGATGCGGACCTGGGTCGACGCGTCGGCTTGCGGCGTCGTCCCGGATTGGTTGCTCCCGGTCGCGATCACGCGGATGGTCGCGGCGCGCAGGACGTCGAGCGACGCCGAGGGATCCGAGGTCGTCGATCCGTCGGAGAGCACGTAGCTGACCTGCAGCGCGTTCGAGAGGGTGAGGCCGTCCGCGACCGGATCGCCGTTGCGGCGCAGCACGCCGGTATTGGTCAGGATGTAGATGACGTCGTCGATCTGATGGACGGGCGAGCCGGCGACGTATGCCTGCACGAGCGGCGCCGCCAGGGTGATCGTGCACGCCCCGGAGTTCCAGGCCGTGATCGTGCCGACCTCGGCGGCGCCGAGGATCTGCGACTCGATCGCGAGCCGCTTCCCCGCCGTGAAGACCAGCGTGCCGCACGCCGGTACCGCCGTGGCGTCGAGCGTGATGGTGCTCGTGGCCGCCGCCGCGCTGCCGGTGCTGTTGACGTTCTGGTAGTTGCCGCGCAGCGTGATGTGGTACACCTCGCCCGCCGCGTTGGCGTTCACGACGATGGGCGCCAAGGTCGCGGTCGCGACCGCCCCCATGTTGTAGCCGGCCATGCGCACGTCGCGCTTGAAGAGGTCGATCGCGCTGCGGGCGTCCTGCGACATGTCGGCGGTACCGAGTGTGAGGATCGCGGAGCGGCTTTGACTCGCGACCGCGCTTGCGAGTCCGGTGAGCACGATCGCGGCGATGCCGATCGAGACGAGCAGCTCGAGCAGCGTGAAGCCGCGCCGGCAGGCGAGCCGGGCGCTCATTGGCCGATCACCGACACGAGCGCGAACGTGTGGGCGCCGAACTGGTCGTTCCAGCCGACGTTGACCGTCACCTGCTGCGCGGTGCCCGGCCCGACGCCGGCGACCGTCGCCGAGCGCGCGTAGGTGACGCCGCCGACCACCACGTTCTGTGAGCCGAGGTTGGTGAGCGAGGACGCGGGCGTCCGGCGCATGATCTCGATCTCCTCCTGCGCGAGCCCGGTCGCAGCCGTGATGTTGCGGCCGACGGCGGCCGTGCGGATGGAGTTGGCGTGCAGCGCAGCGAGGCCGAGGAAGCCGATGCTGGCGACGGAGGCCGCCACCAGCAGCTCGAGCAGCGTGAAGCCAGCCTCTCGGCCGGCGCGGGCGCTATTGCCAGTTCGTGCCATCGAAGTGCCAGACGCGGACGCGGCCCGAGGCCGTGACGGTGACGCCATGTTGCACGTGGCCGCCCGATACCGTCGACTCGATGTAGACGCCGGCGGCGTTGGTCACGGTGCCGTCGGAGTTGAAGGTGATCTGCCCCGCGGGAACGGCCGGGGGCGCGCCCGCCACCCCGTAGGGATTGGTCGTGATGCCGGTCGCGCCGAAGCGCACCTGCGGATAGTCGTGCGCGACATCGACCGTCTTCAGATCGGTCGTGCCGGCGCCGTTGGCGTAGCGGATGGTGTACTGCGTCCCCGCTTGCGGAACGTAGTAGTAGGCGCGGCCCTCGCGGATCGCGGACAGGCGCGCTGTGTTCATATCGCCCGCAACCTCGAGCGCCGCGCCGCGCACCCGGTAGCCGGGCATGAACGACACGTAGTTGCTCACGGCCACGGCGCTGATCACGCCGAAGAGGCTCAGCGCCGTCAGCAGCTCGGGCGCCGAGAACCCCGGGGATGCGTGCCGTATGAATGCCGTACGCGACAACATGACGAGAGCCCTCCGCAGTGGATCGAGCAAGAGCTATTCCAGCGAACCCCCGTCGCATTCCTCCGCGACGCGACAAGCCCCGCCGCGTTTTCGCCGTCGTCTGTCGCAGCAGGTGTCACCGCAACTGCTGATCGGTCCTGCAACGGCGTCAATCCACCGTCGCGGGCAGTCCCTGCGCTTTGACACGCGAGGAGACGCGCGCGATAACGCGGGCTGTGTCACACCCGCTCGCGTGTGACCCCGGCGCACGCGCGTTCGCCGCGGTGGCGCTCGTTCCCGCGATTCCCGGCAAGGATCTGCTCACCTACCACGTCGCCGATGCCGACCGGGGCCGCGTCCGTCCCGGCGTGCGCGTGCTGGTGCCGATCGGCAAGCGGCGCGAGACCGGCATCGTCGTCGAGCTGAGCGATACCCCACCGGCCGACATCACGACGCGTGCCATCGCCGACGTGCTCGACGACGAGGCGATCCTCACGCCGGATCTGTTCGCGCTCTGCCGTTGGGCCGCGGACTACTACATGACGACGCTCGCCGACGTGCTCGCGGCGGCGCTGCCGGGCGGGCTGCGCGCGTCGAGCGCGCGCGTCGTGCGCCTCCTCGCCCCGGGGACAAGCGGCCTGCGCGGCCTCGAGGAGGCCGTGGTCGCGCACCTCGCCGTCACCGGCCCGACCACGCTCACCGCGCTGGCGCGCGCGCTCGGCGACCGGCGCGTCGTCGGCGCCGTGCGCACGCTCACGGCGCGGAACGTCGTCGCGGTGGAGGAGCAGCTGCGGGCGCCAGCGGCGAAGGCACGCTTCGAGCGCATCCTCGAGCTGACGCGCCCGCTCGACGCCGAGGCGCTGGCCACGCTGGGACGGCGCGCGCCGCGCCAGCAGGCGCTCTACGAGCGGGTCGCGCAGGCGCCGGAGCGGGCCGTCGAGGTGCGCGCGCTCGACCGCGCCGAGCGTGCGGCCGCCGCGGCTCTCGTGCGGCGCGGCGCGCTCGGGTCGATCCGGCGCGAGCGCTACCGCGACGCGCTCGGCCCCGAGAGCGCCGCGCCAGCGCCGCCCGTCCTCACGCCGGCGCAACGCACGGCGGTGGACGCGATCGCCGAGCACGCACGCTTCCAGGTGCTGCTGCTGCACGGGGTGACCGGCAGCGGCAAGACCGAGGTGTACCTGCAGGCGGCGGCGCGCACGCACGCGAGCGGCCGGTCAGTGCTGTTCCTCGTGCCGGAGATCGCGCTCACCCACCAGCTCGTGACGCGCGTACGGCAGCGCTTCGGCGCGGGCGTCGCCATCCTGCACAGCGGCCTCGGCCCGGGCGAGCGCTGGGACGAGTGGCGCAGGGTGGCGCGCGGCGAGGCGCGGATCGTGGTCGGTGCGCGCTCCGCGGTCTTCGCGCCGATCGCCGATCTCGGACTCGTCGTCGTCGACGAGGAGCACGACGCCGCCTACAAGCAGGACGAGGGGCTGCGCTACCACGCACGCGACCTCGCGATCGTCCGCGCCAAGCTCGCCGACGCGCCGGCCATCCTCGGCTCGGCGACGCCGTCGGTCGAGAGCTATCAGCAGGCGCTCGACGGCAAGTACCGCCTGCTCAGCCTTCCGGACCGGGTCGAGGGCCGGCCGCTGCCGACCGTCGAGATCCTCGACCTGCGCACGCTCCCGCCGCCGTCGGTGCCGGGCGCTGACGAGGCGGCACCGCCAGGCCGCAGCGCGCGTCCCGCGGCATCGTCGCGGACGATCGTCGGCGGCGGGGCCGGCCGGCGCGAGGACGAGGCGCCCTCGATGCTGCTGTCGGCCCCGCTCCTCGCCGCGATCGGCGAGACGCTGGCGCGCCGCGAGCAGACGCTGCTCTTCCTGAACCGCCGCGGCTTTGCGCGGGCGTTGCAATGCGTCGGCTGCGGCGAGCCGGCCGGCTGCCCGTCGTGCAGCGTGAGCCTCACGCTCCACGAGCGCCGCGCCGTCCTCCTCTGCCACCACTGCGGCTTCGCCAAACCGGCGCGCTCCGTCTGCGCGCACTGCGGGCGCGACACGCTCAGGGCGGCGCTCGAAGGGACGGAGCGCATCGAGGCCGAGGTCGCGACGCGCTTCCCCGAGGCGCGCGTCGGCCGGCTCGACCGCGACACGACGGCCAACAAGGGGGCGCACCGCCGCATCCTCGAGGCGTGGGAGCAGGGCGCGCTCGACGTCCTGATCGGCACGCAGATGGTGGCGAAGGGCCACGACGTGCACGGGGTGACCCTGGTTGGCGTGCTGCTGGCCGACGTCGCGCTCAACATGCCGGACTTCCGCGCCGCCGAGCGCGCATTCCAGCTCCTCACCCAGGTGGCGGGGCGGGCGGGGCGCGGGACACGGCCGGGGAGGGTGCTGGTGCAGACCTATCGGCCGGCCCATCACAGCCTGGTCGCCGCCTCGACGCACGACTACGCGAGCTTTGCGCCGCAGGAGCTGGCGACCCGCCGGGAGCTCGCCTACCCGCCCTTCGCCCGGCTCGTCGTCCTGCGCTTCGAGGGGATCGAGGCCGCCGCGACCGAACGTGCGGCCATGGATCTCGCGGGCTTCGCGCGCGATCTCGAGCGCTCGGTGACCGTGCGCGGGCCGGCGCCCGCGCCGCTCGAGCGCCTGCGGAACCGCTACCGCTGGCAGCTCATGCTCGCCTCGCCGAGCGTGCGCGCCCTGCACCAGGGGGTACGCCGGCTCCTCGGGCACTGGCGGACCATGCGCGCCGCACGCACGATCAGACTGATCGTTGATGTCGATCCGGTCAGCATGTTATGAAAAACCCGTGATTCGTCGAATCCTTAGGTATCCGGAGCCGGTCCTCAAGGAGGTCGCGGTACCGGTGCCGAACATCGACGGCAAGCTGGTCGAGACGATCGACGACATGGTCGAGACCATGTACGCGGCGCCGGGGGTCGGCCTCGCCGCGCCGCAGATCGGCCTCTCGCAGCGCGTGATCGTGCTCGACGTCGATCACGAGAACAAGGGCACGCAGCTCCTGAAGATCGTGAACCCGGTGATCGCCGAGCGCGACGGTGAGATCATCTGGGAGGAAGGCTGCCTCTCGGTGCGCGACTTCGTCGCCGAGGTGCGCCGCGCCGCCCGGGTGCTGGTGAAGGGCTACACCCCGGACCAGAAGGAGATCGCGATCGAGGCGACGGACCTCCTGGGCGTCGCCTTGCAGCACGAGATCGACCACCTCGACGGCAAGCTCTTCATCGACCGCATCAGCCGCCTGAAGCGCGACCTCTACCGCCGGAAGCTGAAGAAGCTCGAGCGCGAGGGGCGCGAGCCGGCGCCGCATGGAAGCCTCATCTAGCCGGCGCTTTCGCACCCGCGCCGCGTAAAGTTTTGCCGCTTTCGCGCCGATGCTCTCCGGAGCAATGGCGCGTCGACGACCTGAAGCGACCCGGTTGCGCAGCGTCTGTCTGGACGCCTTCCTCGTCTTCTGGGTCGGCGGCATGGTCCTGCGCGCCTCGACGGTCGTCCTCGCTCCGCTCGCGCGCTGGTTCGAGCCGCTCGCCCTGGTCCTCACGACCGTCTTGCGGCGCTGAGCCGGCGGCCGGACGGCGCCGGCCCAGCGGTACCGCCGCCCGGCCGTTCGCGCTACGCTACGGCACTCGCCCACGACCATGACGACGCATCTCGCCTGGGTCGCAGACCGGCCGCCGCGCTCCGTCTTCATGGGCACGCCCGCCTTCGCGGTGCCGAGCCTCGAGGCGCTCGCCGCGTGCACGGAGCTGGTCGGGGTCGTCACCCGCCCCGACAAGCCGCGCGGCCGCGGGCTCGCCTCGGAGCCGTCGCCGGTCGCAGCGGCGGCGACGGCGCGCCGCGTCCCACTCGTCCGCCCGGCGACGCTCCGTGACACCGACGCGCTCGCGACGCTGGCGAGCTGGCGGCCCGACCTGCTCGTCGTCGCCGCCTACGGCCGCATCCTGCCCGCCTCGCTCCTCGCCCTGCCGACGGTCGCGCCGATCAACGTCCACGCCTCGCTCCTGCCGCGGCATCGCGGTGCCGCGCCGATCGCCGCGGCGCTCCTCGCCGGCGACCGGCAGATTGGCATCACGATCATGCTGATGGCCGAGCAGCTCGACGCGGGCGATGTGCTGTTGCAGCGCCCGCTCGACATCGGCCCCGACGATACGACCGGCGTCCTGACCGAGCGCCTTGCCGCGCTCGGCGGCATCGCGCTGCGGGACGCGGTGCGTGCGCTCGGCGCCGGCGGCCTCGATCCGCTGCCGCAGGATCCGGCGGCGGTGACCTACGCGCCGCGTCTCACCAAGGCCGACGGCCTCATCGCGTGGAGCGAGCCTGCCGAGCTCATCGCGCGCAAGGTCCGCGCCTTCGCGCCGTGGCCCTCGGCATTCACCCGCCTCGACGGCCGCGTGTTCAAGATCCTGAGCGCCCGAGCCGCCGCCGCGCCGGCCGGCGCGCCGCCCGGGACGGTCACCGCGCTCGGCGAGACGATCCGCGTCGCGACCGGCGACGGCGCGCTCGATCTCCTGGTCGTCCAGGCGGAGGGCAAACGCGCGCTCGCGGCCAAGGCGTTCATCGCGGGCGCCCGCCTCGCGGCCGGCACCCGCTTCGATGGCTGAGCACCCTGGCGCCGAGCACGACCCGCTCGGCGCGCGCGGCGTCGCGCTCGCGGTGCTGCGGCGGGTGGAGGCCGACGGCGCCTACGCCGACGTCGCGCTCGACGCGGCGCTCCGCGAGCGCGCGCTCGCACCGCGCGACCGTGCGTTCGCCGCGCGGCTCGTCTACGGAACCCTCGCCTGGCGCGGTCTGCTCGACTGGCACCTCGCGCGTCTCGCGCAGCGCGATCCGCAACGCCTCGCCCTGCCGGTCCGCACGGTGCTGCGCCTCGGACTGCACCAGCTCCTCCAGCTCGAGCGCGTGCCGGCGCACGCCGCGGTCTCGACGAGCGTCGACCTCGCGAAGCGCGTCGCGCCCGCGGCGGCGGGTCTGGTGAACGCGGTCTTGCGGCGCGCGGTCCGCGAGCGCGCCGCGCTCCCCGTCCCCGACGACGCCGATCCGGTGCGCCGTCTCGCGCTCACGCTCTCGCATCCCGAGTGGCTGGTCGCGCGCTGGTGCGCCGAGCTCGGCGAGGACGAGACCCGGCTCCTCCTCGCCGCCGACAACACGGCGGCCCCGACGGTCCTCCGCGCCCGCGCCGGCACGCGCGCGGCGCTGATCGAAAGCCTCGCGCGCGACGGGATCGAGGCGTCGCCAACCCGCTTCGCGCCGGACGGCGTGCGCGTCGAGGGCGTGGCGCCGCATGCGCTCGCCGGCTGGACGCAAGGCGCCTACGCCGTGCAGTCGGAGGCGTCGCAGCTCGTCGGCCACCTGCTCGACGCGCGCCCCGGCATGCGCGTGCTCGACGCATGCGCCGCGCCCGGGGGCAAGGCGTCTCTCCTGGCGGAGCGCGTCGCGCCCGCGGGACGCGTCGTCGCCATCGACCAGCGCCTGCGCGGCGCGCGGGCCGTCGCGGCGACCGGCCGGCGTCTCCGCGTCGGCAACCTCGCGGCGCTCGTCGCCGATGCACGCGCCCTCCCGCTCGCTGCGGATGCGCGCTTCGACCGCGTGCTCGTCGATGCGCCGTGCAGCGGCCTCGGCACCCTGCGCGCGCATCCCGAGGTGCGCTGGTCGCGCACGGCCGACGACGTGCGTCGGCTCGCCGCGCTCCAGCTCGACCTCCTCGAGGCCGCGAGCGCGTACGTGCGGCCGGGCGGCGCGCTCGTGTACGCGACGTGCACGATCGGCGCCGCCGAGAACGAGGACGTCGTCGACCGCTGGCTCGCGGCCCATCCCGAGCTCGAGCGCACGGGCGCGGCCGCGCACCTGCCGGAGGCGGCAACGGAGCTCGTCGACGCGCGGGGCGCGCTCCGCACCTTTCCCCATCGCGGTGGCCTCGACGGCTTCTTCGCCGTGCGCGTCCGCCGGCGCGCGTAGCCGCGCGAACTTGCGGGCCCTCCCGGCCTGATCGTATAAGCGCGGCTTCCGGGCCCGTCGGTGCGCCGCACGATCGCTCCATCTCTCCTCTCCGCCGATTTCGGCCGCCTCGCCGACGAGGTACGTGCCGTTGCGCGCGCCGGCGCCGACTGGCTGCATGTCGACGTGATGGACGGCCACTTCGTGCCGAACATCACGATCGGCCCGCCGATCGTCGAGGCCATCCGCGGGGCGAGCAGCGTGCCCCTCGACGTGCATCTGATGATCACGGAGCCGCGGCGCTATGTGCCGGCGTTCGTCCGGGCCGGTGCGAGCTGGGTGTCGATCCACTACGAGGCGTGCGCCGAGCTGCGCCTGGCCGTCGACGAGATCCACGCGCTCGGTGCACGGGCGTCGGTCGCGCTCAACCCCGAGACGCCGGTCGCGGCGGTCGCGGAATCGCTGCCGGACGTCGACATGCTGCTCCTCATGAGCGTGCATCCCGGCTTCGGCGGCCAGAAGTTCATTCGCGGGACGCTGGACAAGATCGCCGACGCCGCCCGGCTGCGGGACCGCACAGGCGCGCGCTGGCTGATCGAG
>DASXLI010000063.1:0-53902 GCA_036496285.1 Binatia bacterium | reverse complement strand
GCCCGCCGTAGCGGGGATGCTCGCAACGTAGCTCGCGATGTCGCTCTCGAAGGCCCCCTGGTCGCTGAAGGTCAGGCAGGGCGTCGTGCTCGCGAGCGGGTACTTCGCGTCGAGCTTGTTGAAGGCGCCCTTCGCGGGCGTCCCGTCCCCGGTGAACTTGTCGCTTGCCTTCTGGGTACAAGCGGGATTCGGGACGCCGTTCGCCGCGTCCTTGCTGGCGCACTTCGCCCGCGACGACACCGACTTGCCAGCCGCCTTCACCTTGCCCGCGAGGCACTTGTTGACGGTCATGCTGGTGACGGCCGCCCCCGCCGTCGTGGAGGCCCCCAGCACGGTGATCGCACACACGAGCGCGCCGAGCTGCGTCTTGAGGGTCATGCTGCTCTCCTCCTTGCTCCGCTACAGACGCCGCACGGCACCCGCGGCGAATCCGTCTATAGCTAATCGCTGCTGCGCGACGCCAACGCAAAATGCGTCGATCGCGGCGGAGCGCTACTTCCCCTGGATCTTCGCCCAGATGTCGCGCAGCGTCACGGTGCGGTTGAAGACGAGCGCGCCGGGCTTCGAATCGGGGTCGACGCAGAAGTAGCCCTGGCGCTCGAACTGCCAGCGCGAGCCGACGGCGGCGCCGGCGAGGCTCGGCTCGAGCTTCGCGCCGGGGAGGCGCTCCAGCGACTTCGGATTCAGCAGCGACAGGTAGTCGGCGCCGTCCTTCCCGGCCTCGGGGTCCTCCTCGGTGAAGAGGCGGTCGTAGAGGCGCACCTCGGCGTCGATCGCGTGCGCCGCCGACACCCAGTGCAGGGTCGCCTTCACCTTGCGCGACGCGGCGGGCATACCGCTCCTGGTGTCGGGATCGTAGGTGCAGCGCAGCTCGGTGATCGCGCCGCTCGCGTCCTTCACCACGTCGACGCACTTGATGATGTAGGCGTAGCGCAGGCGGACCTCGCGGCCCGGCGACAGGCGGAAGAACTTCGGCGGCGGCTGCTCGAAGAAATCGTCCTGCTCGATGTAGATCTCGCGCGAGAACGGCACCCGGCGCGTCCCGGCGTCGGGGTCCTCGGGGTTGTTGACCGCCTCCAGCTCCTCGACCTGCCCGTCCGGGTAGTTCTCGATGACGACGCGGAGCGGCCGCAGCACCGCCATGACGCGCGGCGCACGCGCGTTGAGGTCCTCGCGGATCGCGTGCTCGAGCATGCCGATGTCGACGGTGCTGTCGCGCCGCGCGACGCCGATGCGCTCGCAGAACTCGCGGATCGCCTCGGGCGTGTAGCCGCGGCGGCGCAGGCCCGAGATCGTCGGCATGCGCGGATCGTCCCAGCCGCTCACGTAGCCGCCCTGCACGAGCTTCAGCAGCTTCCGCTTGCTCATCACCGTGTAGTTGAGGTTGAGCCGCGCGAACTCGATCTGCTGCGGGTGGCACGGCACGGGAAGCTGGTCGAGCACCCAGTCGTAGAGCGGACGGTTGTTCTCGAACTCGAGCGTGCAGATCGAGTGCGTGATCCCCTCCTGCGCGTCCGAGAGGCAGTGGGTGAAGTCGTAGAGCGGGTAGATGCACCACCTGTCGCCGGTGCGGTGATGGGTCGCGCGGCGGATGCGGTAGATCGGCGGGTCGCGCATGACGACGATCGGCGACGCCATGTCGATCTTGGCGCGCAGCACGTGCGCGCCGTCGGGGAACTCGCCGGCGCGCATGCGCGCGAAGAGAGCGAGGCTCTCCTCGACCGGGCGGCTGCGATAGGGGCTCTCGCGCCCCGGCTCGGTGAGCGTGCCGCGGTGCTCGCGGATCTCGTCGGCGGTGAGGCTGTCGACGTACGCCTTTCCCTGCTTAATCAGCTCGACCGCGTACTCGTAGAGCTTCTCGAAGTAGTCCGACGCGTAGAAGAGGTGGCTCCACTCGAAGCCGAGCCAGCGTACGTCATCCTGGATCGCGTCGACGTACTCGACGTCCTCGGTCGTCGGGTTGGTGTCGTCGAAGCGCAGGTTGCAGGTACCGCCGAACTCCTTGGCGAGCCCGAAGTTCAGACAGATGCTCTTGGCATGGCCGATGTGCAGGTAGCCGTTCGGCTCGGGCGGGAAGCGCGTCGCGACGTGCTCGTGCTTCCCCGTCCGCAGATCGTCGGTGACGATCGTGCGGATGAAGTTCGAGACCGGTGCCGGCGCGTCCGTGGCCATCGCGCCGCATCGTACATCATGCGGCGCGCGCGGCAACGTCCGCGGCGGCCGCCCCATCGACTAGATCGGCGCCAGCTCCACGATCGGGATCACGCGCGTCGTCCGCTTCTGGTACGTCTCGTACGCCGGCCAGATCGCGAGGAGGCGCGGCCAGATCGGCGTCGCCTCGTCCTGCGCGAGCGGGCGCGCGTGGTAGCGCCGCGTCGTGCCGCCGACCTCCGCGCACACCTCCGGATGCACCAGCAGGTTGCGGTACCACCCCGGCGCCGTGTCGCTGCCGCCGAACGACGCGACCACGTACAGCCGCTCGCCGTCGGCGACGTAGAGGAGCGGCGCCGGCGTCTCCCGCCCCGTCTTCCGCCCCCGCGTGATGAGGACGAGCGTGTTGCGGTTGAGGAAGCCGCTCCCGCCTAGCAGCCGATAGAGCCCTGCGTGTGCCTGGCTCCCGAAGCGCGCCAGGGCCGCCAGCCAAGGATTCCATTCCATCGTCGTCCCCCTTGGAAGCGGTGCCCGCACCGCCCTTTCCGACCGGCTACCATGCGCGCTCGTCGGTCGCACGCGGGAGCCCGGCGGTTTTCTTGACCGTCCGGACCTGTCTTTGTACACTCTCCCACTGTCCTACCCGGGCCTGCAGCGGCCGGGGCCGCGTTGAGGAGTGGGCAAATTGGTAAGCCACCTGACTCTGGATCAGGTTATTGCAGGTTCGAGTCCTGCCTCCTCAGCTCGCACGCGGCGGAGAAGATAGGCATCTCGCTTCGGCGCGCTGCAGCTCTCGGGTTTCTGGTCCCATCGTCTAGCGGTTAGGACGGCGGCCTCTCACGTCGCAAACGGGGGTTCGATTCCCCCTGGGATCACTTTTCCAGAAGGTTAAGTGTTCGCCTCCTCACGGCGAAAAGGATCGCGCCCGCGCTCGCCGAATCCCGTCGAGCGATCTGTTCGGGGTCGAGCTCTTCCGCGACTCTCACCCGCCGGACGTGACGCTGGCGATACTCGCCGAGGTCGGCTCACGCCGCTCGTCGCGGAGTTTGTGAGCGAGCCGACGGCCGGCCGCGACAAGGCCGCTACGCGATCGCTGCGCGGCGGTGCTGGCGCGGGACGCTAGGGCACCAGCGTCGACGGCAGACACAGCCCGGCGGACTTCGTGACGTCGAGGCGGCGACCGGACTCGAGCTGGTTCGCAGTGAAGACGCCGGGGACCGGGGGCGCTTTCGGCTGCTTCTGACAGAGCGTCGTGACCTTCTTCGTGCCGCCGCAGTCGAGCTCGTTCTTGCACGAGGCGCCGGCACGGGCGGGCGCGCCATCGGCGCAGCGCGCCCGGGCGAGCTTCACGCCGTAGCAGAGCTGGTACTCCGGGTGCTGCGCGGCGACACCGTTCACCGTCGCCGGCGCGCAGAGCGCGAGCGGCTTCTTCACGAGGTAGCGCGCCGTCACCGCAAACGCGTCGCCCGCCGTGGCCTCGAGGCCGCGCGGGAACTTGGGCGCGCCCTTCGCGACCTTCACCTTGTAGCACTGGTAGGCATCGACCGCGTGCAGCGCCGGGTCGGGCGCGATCGGCGTGCTCGTCAGGTCGTGCGCCGTCGGCACCAGCAGCGTGGCAGCCTTGACCGTATCGAGTCGCACGGTGCCGAGCACGTCGTCGATGCGGACGTTGGTGCGCTTGGTATGCTTCGGCTGTCCCTTGACGAGCTTGATTGCGTATTGCTCGAGGTCGGTCGCGTCGTGCGCAGGATCGACGGGGGCGCAGAGCGCGAGCGGCTTCTTGACGGTCACGAGCACGTCCTCAAAGGGATCGGCCGCGTGCACGTTCGTGAACGGGACGAACTTGGCGTCGCCCTTGCTCGAGCGTGCCCCGTGGCAATGGTAGCCGTCGACGCCGTCCGGATTCGGCGTCGCGGTCGGCGTCGCCGCACCGCCCGTCGGCGTCGGGCTCGGTGTCGGCAGCGGCGTGGAGGTGGTCGTCGGGGTCGCGGTCGCCGGCGGCTCGACCGCGTCACGCTCGAGGGCGCCTACGTCGCACGCGACACCCGCTGGCCGCGTGAAGCCGCGCTGATCGTTCGGCAGCACGGTACCGCTCGTCTCGGTGCAGCTCGCGAGCGGCACGTGATTCACCGCGACGCTGCCGTTCGCGGGCTCGCACGTCTCGGTCGTGCCGCCGTTGTCCTGGAGCGGGCCGAGCGCCGGGTCGATCGGCGTGCCGCTGGTTCCGAACTGGTCGCCGGTCGTCGACACGATCCCGCAGCTGGTCGCGTCCCCGACGATATTGAACCCGAGCGACGTGAGGCCGGTGGCGTCGCAGTCGGGGCCGGTGGCCGCGGTGTTGCCGGCGACCAGCACGCCCTTCAGGTTTTTCGCGCCGAGCCCCGCACCGTTCGTGTAGATGCCGCCGCCGCGAAACGCGGAGTTGCCGGCGACCGTCACGAACGAGAGCTCGGTCGCGCTGTTGGTGAGACAGATCCCGCCGCCGAAGCGATCGGCCGCGGCCGTGTTGCCGCTCACGGTCGAGTTGGTCATCGCCAGCGACTCGCCGTTGCACGACTCGATGCCGCCGCCGTCGCCGAGCAGCACGCTGTTGTTGCTGATCGTGCTGTAGCCGACGGTCAGATGAGCGTCGTTCAGGATGCCGCCGCCCTGGTCGATCGCGGCGTTGCCGTCGATCGTCGACACCTCGATCGTCACGATGCTCGCGGTGTCCTGGTTGTAGATCGCGCCGCCGGAGGCCGCCTTGTTGTTCAGGAGCTGCACGCCGTTCAGCGTGACCGTGCCGCCGTTGTGGTTCGAGACCACGCCGCCGCTCCCCTCGGCGAAGTTCTGCTGCGCGAGGACGTCGGTCAGGGTGAAGGTGCCGGGGCCGAGCTGGTTGCACGCCTCGGAAAAGCAGCGCGAGTTCACGAGCCCACCGCCTTCGGAGTTGTTGTTGGGCGTCTTGCTCGTGCACGTTGCCGTGTCGTGGGCGGCGCAGTTGTTCACGAGCGAGCCACCGTTCATGACGACCGTTCCGCCGCTGTTCTCGATGCCGCCCGCGAAGGCGGCACTGCCGGTCGCCTGGTTGTTCTCGACGTCGACGTCGTTCAGGACGAGCGTGCCGGCATTGATGATGCCGGCCGCCTCGCCGTTCCGCGGCGACGACGCGGTGTTGCCGCTGATCGTCGAGTCGATGATGGTCACGCTCGACGACACGGTGCTGATGCCGCCGCCGAGCGCGTCCGTCGCTCCCGTCGGATTCGCAACCGAATTGCCGGTGACCGTCACCCGCGTGAGCACGCTCGGCGCGGCGCCGATGCCGAGCAGGATGGCGCCGCCGCGCGGTTCGTCGCTCGTCGTCGACACGACCGTATTGCCGGTGAAGAGCACGTCGGTCAGCTCGACGGGCACGAAGGTAAGGAGACCGCCGCCGCCCAACGGCGACGTACAGTTCTTGATCGCGACGTCGCTCAGGGTGAGCCGTGTCCCACTCTGCGTGAGCTGGAGGATGCGGATCGCACCACCGTACTCGAGCTTGAAGGTGGTCGAGCTCGAGTTGCCGACCCCGTTCTGGAGGGTGAGATGTGCGAGCGCGAGCTTCCCGGAGCGCTTGAAGGCGAACGTGTTCGGATCGAACTCGTCGTCGAGCTTGAAGTGGCGCGACAAATGGTTGGCATCGATGATGGTCGTGTCGCGCGCCGCGCCGGTGATCGTGATGTCGCCGGTCACGTCGAGGTCACCGGCGTCGGCGTCGACCGGCTCGAACGTCGGTTGCGGCGCCGCAGGCGGGATCGTGAAGGTGTAGGTCGCCGCCGCGAGCGCGATCGAGCGCGGATCGCCGAGCGCGTTCGCCTCCATGACCGCGGCCCGGAGCGAGCAATGCGATGCCGCGTCGGCGCAGACGCCGTCGCCGGGCGTCACGTCGACGGTGTCGGCGGTCGTGTCGACGGTGAAGTCCGCTGCGGCCACGGGCTCCGCCGCCGCGATGAGCAGGACGAGCGCGAGAATCGCAAGGATCGGTCGGGAGCGATGGCCGGGGCGCATCATAGCGAGCCGAAGGGAACCCGCGCCGTGTAGCATGCTCGCGGTCGGTTTGCCTACGCCGATTCATCGTGCACGCGGCGACGTCATTTGATCCGGATGCGATTCAGCTCGCCGTACGAAAGTGTGCGCGTGTAGCAGAAGCGGTCGCCGTCACGTGAGCGAGTGAACTGGTCGACGAGCACAGCCACTAGCGTCTCACCGACGATTCGACCGGGAAGATCGTCCTCGACGAGGAGGTCACACGTCTCGTGGTCGGCTATCTGCGATAGCGGGGCAGACGTTCAGCTCTGCCAGCGCACCGCGAAGACCTGGACGGGCTCGGGAAACCCCTTCGCGGCGAAGTCGCCGCGCGGATCGAACGCGAAGCCTTTGCCGGCGCATAGCTCGCGGACGGCGTTGGCCACGAGGATCTCGCCCGCCCCGGCCTAGCTGGCGATCCGCGCGGCGAGGATCACCGTCGCGCCGAAGAGATCTCCGTCCTCGGCGAAACGAGTCCCGCTCGATCGACGCTCGCCACAGCTCGGCCGGGAAAGGGAACACGAGGAGCGGCGGCCCATTTCCCGCGGTCGCATGGGCGATGCTCACGCCGTCGCTGGTGCGGACGTAGCGGACTTGCGGCTGCAGCACGCCGCCGGTCCTACACCCGGGTACAACGGGCGCTCAAGTGGGGAGCAGCGCCGCTGCTCAGTCCGTCAGACGGTCCAGCAGTCGGCGCGCCGCGACGAGTGCGGGCGCCCGCAGCCGGCGTCCGAGCTGGAGCGCCGCATTGACGCGCGCCGCGAAACCGGGAGCATCCCCGAGCGGGTCGACGGAGGTCTCCGGGAGATCGTCGAGGGCGGCGGCAAGCCCCGTGAACGCCTCGGGAATCCACTCGGCGCCCTGCTGGCGGAGCCGTGCGAGCGCTCGCGTACCGGCAGCGCAGTCGATCGCGCCGGCAAGCATTCCGCGCGCGATCCGCTCGGTGCGGTCCCGCGCTAGGCGGCCCGGACGGTGCGCCTCATAGATCGCCGCTATGGAGGTCGTGGCATCGCCGAACGCATTGCGTGCAGTGGGATCAATGAGCTGAAGGCGACGCACCTCATCGGGCGCCAACAGGTCCCTGAGGGCCGGTGTCCCCGCAATCCAGTCCACCAGCTCGTCGAGCGGCAACTCACCGGCAAGAAAGCGATCGAACGTCAGCCATACCGTCGCCATGCGCTACCAGTACCACGCCGCAAGGATCCGGCCATGAGACACATGCCCGTTGCCTTCCTCGCGGTTCTTGCCATCACGCTGTACCCCGCCGTCGGCCGCCCCGCGGCACTGACGTCCGTGACCTGCCTCGCCAAAGAAGCTCGAGATCGCGGGCACATTCCGCAAGTGCCTCGTAACGCTTGCCGTGAAGCAGCTCGAGGGCAAGCGCCTCCCATCGGCAACAAATGCACGACGACGTTCGACGAGAAACGCGTGAAGCTCGACGCGCAGGCGGCAGCGGCTGCCGTCGCGTGCCGCTTCATCGACAACGGCGACGGCACCGTCACCGACGTCGACACGGGCCTGCAGTGGGAGCAGAAGAACGCCAGCGACACCGTCGAGGATCCCAGCAATCCGCACGACGTCGACAACCGCTACCTCTGGAGCGCGCCCTCGGACACCTCGTTCTCCCGCTCGGGCACGGTCTTCACGGACTTCCTCGAGCTCAAGTGCGGCATCCCCTGAGTCGGGTACACCGCCGTCTCACGAGGAGAGGTGCGGGCGCTCAGCGTGGATCGAGCCGGACGAAGTAGCGCGGCGGAAAGCCGGTGAGGATTCGGAAGCCGAGGCCGTGGCCGTGCTCGCGCTCGACACGGTCGTGCTCCGCGCCCTCGATCGGAGCGGCGCGGTAGTTTCCCTTGACCCCGTCGATCGTCGCCTGCACGTCGGGGTTGCGCAGCGCCCGGCGGTACCAGGCGCGGGGCCAGTGGTTCGCGGCCACATACGTCTTGCCGTCGGTCTCGAGGCGCGCCACGACCCGATCGTGGGGCGTGCCGTCCGCATCGAACGTCGTGAGGACCAGCGTCGATGCGTTGGACGGCTGCATGAAGCCGATCATCGACTCGAACGCGACGACGACCAGCACGTATGCGACGACGACGAAGGCGAGGATCTTCATCGGCTCACCAGGGCGCAATCGTCGGCGTAACGCAAGTCAGGGTTGGGGGCACGTCCCCTCGACGCTCGCGTTCCGGACCTGGAACGTCTTCGCGTCGTTCTTCTTGATCGTGCTGTCGGGGGGCGACGGGAAGAGCACGTGGTACCGGTCACCGCCGGCGATCTCGAGGAGCAGGCAGCCGCCCGTGCCGGTGCTCGGTGGCACCACGCCGATGCCGCCCTTCGTGCCGGCCACAACCACCTGGAGCTGGAACTTGCCCTTCACCAGCTTCAGCTGCGCCGCCTTGACGGGTCCGGCGACCAGCTTCGTGTCCTTGTACTTGAAGCCGCCCTTCACGGCGCTCCAGAACGTCGCCGGCATCGGGTAGGTGTCCGTCGACGACGTCGTACCGGTGGCGATCACGGTGAGCGCGGCGCCGCCGGTCGTCGGCACGCCGACGACCGTGTTCGGGCTGTGGCTCTCCTGGCCCTTGCCCACGATGGTCCGCTTCGTCGGCGCGACGCCCGGCTTGGGGTCCTTCACCTGCAGCAGCGCGCCGAGGATCGTCTGATCGGCGGCGACGCGGGTGCCGAAGTGGACGGCGCCGACGAGCGGCGGCACGTCCGTGGACTCGCAGTTCTGCGAGAACGTCGCGTCGAAGGCCGTGACCTTGCCGGCGTCATCGACCTGGATCGTGCTCACGGTGAGCTGCCCGGCGACGGTGTTGCAGCCGCGGCCCTCGCCGAAGACGTCGAGGCCGGCATGCCCGGCCGTACGGAACGCCGCGCGCTCGACGTCGGTGTACGTGCCGGTATGCAGCGTCTCGCCGGGCGGTGCCGCGATGGTCGCGTACCACCAGTGGACGGCGCCGGAATCCTGGGAGTGCACCGTGAGGGAGCTCGCGGTCCCCGCGAGGGTCACCGTGTCCGCGGGGCTCGCATAGCTCTCGGTGGCGCCGTGGCCGATGAAGTCACCGGACGGGCTGATGAACCAGAATGCGTTGGTGTCGTCGCGGACGGTCTGGGTGAGAGCGGCCGAGTGCGACCCTTGATACGACGCGGTGATCGTATGGACGCCGACCGCCAACGCGTTGGTGGAGAAGTGCGCGAAGCCATTCGCGTCGACGGGCGCCTGGCCGAGCACGACCGCGCCGTCCGCGAAGCTCACGGATCCTCCGGCCGGCGTCGCAACCCGCGCGCTCAGGCTCACCGGCTCGCCGAGCACGCTGTCGGGCCAGGCCGAGCTCAGCTCGACCGCGGCGCTCGGCAGAGCCGCATACTTGACGGTACCGGTGAGCGCCGGTGCGTCCGCCGACTCGCAGTGCTGCGTGAACGTCGCGTCGAGCAAGGTCACATTCCCGAGGTGATCGGAGCTGATCGCGCCGATCGTGAATGTGCCGAAGTCCTGATTGCAGCCGCGCCCATCCCCGAAGAAGTCGATGCCAGGATGACCGGGATCACGGAACGGCGCGCGCTCGGCGTTGGCGTACACGCCCGGGCGGAGCTGAGCGGTATCGGGCGCCGCGAGGACGAGCGTCCAGAACTCGGAGCCGCTCGTCACCGACACCGTGAGAGAGCCGAGGGTGCCACTGATCTTGATCGTGTCCGACGGCGCGGTGAAGGTCGCGGACCCGCCGGCGCCGACGTAGTCACCGGCCGCGCCGACGAAGGAGAGCGACGTCGTCGCGCCCGCCGCATGCACCGGGCCCGCGGCGAAAAGTGAGGCGACCGCCGCCAGCACGAGCGCACTCGCGTTCCCAACCAATGATCGAAGAATCGTCCGCACAGGGGTGCCTCCAGGAAGCAGTGATCGTTCGTCACCGGGTGGATCGCCGCCATCTTCGGCGAGGCGAAGGGCGCGCGTCAACGAAAATCGGCGAACGCAGGTGGAGACTCTCGCGGAGCCGTCGGGAACTGCATCGCAACGACACTACAACAGGCAACGCGCAGCGTTATGACCGCGGACAACCGCGGTGGCAGTCCCGACATCTTGAAGCGTCGCATCTATTGTCATACATTTAATGAAATGCGCTTCGTGTGGGATGCCAGGAAGGCCAGGGCGAACCTGAAGAAGCACGGCGTGTCGTTCGCGGAAGCCTCCACGGCCTTCGACGATCCGCTCGCCGCATACTATCCCGATACTCTGCACGAGGACCGCTTCACCATGATCGCGTACTCGCACCGGCATCGGATGCTGTACATTGTGCACGCGGAGGTCGAGCCGGACGCGATCCGGATCATCAGTGCTCGAAAGGCCACCAAGCATGAAAAGGCACGCTACGAGAACGACTGACCCTCTGGACGGTCCCGTGGATTTCAAACGGTTCGGGCCGGTGAGACGCAACGCGTTTGCGGGCGCGAGCGAGGTTGGGGGTCCGTCACTTCTCGCCCTCTGGGAGATGCCGCAACTCGGCGACAGCGCCGTCCTGTTGCGGCGCGGGCATCCAGGCAAGGGTAGAACGCGAACGACGGTTGTCCGCTCGGTGCGACTGCCCGAGGCACTCTGGAAGGAGCTCGAACGCGCCGCCCGGGCCAAGCGCCTCAATCTGCACCAGGCAATGCGGGCCGCACTGCTCGGGTGGATTCGTCGAGCGAGCTGACGTAGACGTCGCATCGCGCTCCAGGGAGGGACGAGAATGAGGAACGTGCTGGTGATTCTCTGCATGCTGTTCGCGACCAACGTGGTCGCGGCCGAAGGCCCGGAGCCGCTCGCCGTCGTGCATCAATTCATCGACAGCTTCGACAAGGGCGACGTCAAGGGAGCCGAGGCAACGCACGCCGCCGACGTGACCATCATCGACGAGGTCCCGCCGTATCACTGGCAAGGGCGCGGCGCGTTCAAGTCGTGGGTGGCCGATCTCACCACGTACGACAAGGCGAACGGCGTGACCGACGGCCATGTCGAGCTGGGCAATCCGCTGCGCCAGGAGGTCAGCGGCGCGCGCGCCTACATCGTCATGTCGAGCGAATATTCGTTCAAGCAGAAAGGCGCCACGATGCGGGAGCCGTCCCAGATGACGTTCGCGTTGAAAAAGGACCGTCACGGCTGGCGCATCGTCGGCTGGGCGTTCACCGGCCCGAAACCGACGCCATAGGGCTTCCGCCAACTTGCCGGTCCCGCTAGCATCGACGTCGCCATGCGCACCCGCGACCTGCTGCAGATGCGGAACACCGGCCATCCCGGCATCAACTCGCTCTTCGCCAAGGCCCATTCGGCCGATTGGGACTTCGAGCACGACGTCGACTGGACGGTGCCGATCGCGCCGGACGATCCGCTCGTCGCCCACGGCTGGGGCGCGTTCGGCAAGACCGGGACGTTCCTCTCGCTGCCCGAGCACGCGAAGAACCACGCGACCCGCCGGGCGGTCGGCCGCATGCTCAACATCCTGCAGGTCGGCGAGAGCGTCGCACAGAACGTGTGCGCCAAGCTCGTCCTCCTGCTGCACGAGGAGGACTACCGCAATCACGCCGCCGCCCAGGCGATGGACGAGGCGCGCCACCACCTCGCCTATCGCCGCTTCATCGATCGCATGCAGGAGCAGGTCGAGGACATCGACAGCGGCACCGAGATGATGTTCGACGCCCTCCTGGCGTCGAACGACGCGCTCGAGATCATCGCGACCGAGCAATTCTTCCTCGAGAGCTTCGCGATGAGCATCTTCGAGGCGCTCAGGGACAGCGCCACCCACCCGTTGCTCCGCCGCATCATCGAGCTCATCACCCGCGACGAGAGCCGTCACATGGGATTCGGCGTGCTCTACCTCGCGGAGTGGCTGCGTCGTCAGCCGCTCGACCGCCGCATCGCGTTCGCGCGGCCCTGGCTCAGCCAGATCCTGGGCTCGCTCCTCGACCGTCCGGGTCCGATCTTCCTCGCACGCGTGATTCGCCGCCTGCGCGACGCCGGCGTCACCGACGCCGAGAAGCTGGCGCCACAGATGCTGCGCGAGCAGCAGGAGATCAACGCCGCCGAGCTCGACGAGGCCGTCGCGGGCACGAAGGTACCGCACCTCTTGAAGAGCGCGCGGCGCGTCGGCCTCCTGGAGCCCGAGATCCTCGCGGCGATCGACTTCGGCGGGCACCCGCTGATCCGCGGTGCGCTCCGCTTGACGGAGAGCGCCTCCGCGGCCGACTGAGTCCCAGGCGCCGATCGTCAGGCGCCTACGCGTCGCGCTGGCGCACTACCGCGGCGGCGCGGGCCGTCGCTCCCATCGCCGCAAAGCCCCGCTCGGCCTGGTCGAGCGCGCGGCGGCGCGCGGTGGCGTCGCCCAGGCGCTCGGCCAGCTCCGCCTCCGCGAGCGCGAGGAACGGCTCGAACATCACGGCGCCCGTCCGCTCGACCAGTGCGCGGCCTGCCGCGATCGCGGCACGCGCCTCGTCGGCCGTAGCGCCGCCGTCGCCCGCCGCGAGTGCCCGCGCTCGCGCCAGGTGCCCCCGGATCTCCGAGAGCCGGCGGCGGTAACGCCGGGCGATCTCGACGGCGGCGTCGGCGGTGGCGCGCGCCGACGCCACGTCCCCCGCTCCGAGCTGCGCCTCGGCGAGGAGCGCGACCGTCTCCGACTCGATGAGCGGCGCCACCCTGCCCGCGCGGATGCCGGCACCGAGCTCGCCGAGCGCCTCCAGGGCCTCGCCCCAGCGGCCGCCCGCGATGTGCGCCTGTCCGAGCGCGCTCAGCGCGAGCGCATGGAGGAACGTGCTCGCCGCGGCCTCGGCCGCCTCGAACGCGCGCCGCGCGTGTGCGAGCTGCTCCTCGGTCTCGCCCATGACGTCCGACGGCATGACCCGGCAGAGGTGCGCGAAGGCGATGAGCTCGCGCTCCTGCCGTGCGCGCGCCAGCTCGATCGCGCGATCCATCGTGCGCGCGCCCTCCGCGGGCTGGCCGCTATATGTCAGCGCCCGGCCCCGCTGCACCAGCAGCAGACCGTATGGGCTGAGGCCCGGCTCGCTCTCCAGCTCGGGCAGCGCACGGCCGAGGGCCTCGGCCTCCGTGCTCGCGGCGAGCGCCTCGGTCAGGTGACCCGCGACGACGAACGCCCGCGTCAGTGGCACGCGCGAGAGGAAGCGCAGGAACTGGTCGCCCGACGCGTCGGCGAGCCGCAGGCTCTCGCGAAAGCGCTTCTCCGCCTCCTCGAGCCGCCCGGCGAAGACCAGCGAGTTGGCGTACACGTTCAGCAGCCGGACGCGCGGCGAGGGGTCGTCGAGTCGCTCCGCGAGCGTCATGCCCTCGTCGAACATCGTCGAGAAGTCCGCGCTCGAGCCGAGCGAGATGCTATCGAGGAGATGGCGGCAGGCGCGGACGCGCAGCGCGAGCGTCTCCTGGGTCTCTGGCACCGTGGCCAGCAGCTCGCGCACGCGGCGCCAATGCTGCGCGAGCTGGCTCCGGTCGCGCCCGGCGACCCAGTCGGCCGCGCGCACGTGCCAGCGCGCGGCGGTGGACGCGTCGCGCGCGCCCTCCCAGTGGTGGGCGAGGAGCGCGGCGCGCTCCTCCAGGCGGTCGGGATGGAGATCCTCGATGGCGCGGGCGACGGCGCCGTGGATGCGTGCCCGCTGCTCACCGAGTTGCGAGTTGTACGCGACCTCCTGCGTCAGCGCGTGCTTGAAGACGTATTCCACGTCGGGCGGCAGGCCCGACTCGTAGACGAAGTCGGCATCGACGAGCGCGCGGAGGCTGGACGCGAGATCGTCGTCGGAGAGATCGACGATGCGGCGGAGCACCGCGTGCGGCACCTCGCGGCCGACGACCGCCGCCGTCTGGAGCAGCGCCTTCTCGCACGCCGGCAGGCGGTCGATGCGCGCGGCGAGGACGCCCTGCACCGTGGGCGGGATCAGGAGCTGCTCGACGGGACGTGCGAGACGATAGGCGCCGCGCGTGCCGACGAGGCTCCCCGCCTCGACCAGCGTACGCACGACCTCCTCGATGAAGAACGGGTTGCCGCCGGTGCGGGCCGGGAGCTGCGCAACGAGGGGCGCCACCGAGGGATCGCCGCCCAGGAGGTCGCGCGAGAGCTCCGCCAGCGCCTCGGGGCCGAGCGGCGCGATCGCGAGCCGGCGGAACCCCGGGCCGCGCATCCAGGACGCGTCGTAGCCGGGGCGGAACGTCATGAGGGCGAGCGTCGCGGTATCCCTCGCCAGCTCCTCGAGCGTCGCGAGCAGCGCCTCGCTCGCCGGGTCGAACCAATGCAGGTCCTCGAAGAGCACCGCCCAGAACTCGCCGCGCTCGGCGCGCATGCGCAGCAGCCGCGCGTGCATCTCGGCAAGCTCCCGCTGGATCGCCTCGGGGCCGAGCCGCGGCGCCGGCCGCGCGGGGTCGGAGACGCCGAGGAACTGGAAGACGATCGGCAGCGTCTCCCGCAACCCGGGATCGCTCAGCAGCAAGCGACCGGCGATTTTCTGGCGCGCCATCTCGTCGTCATCCTGCTCGCCGATGCCGAACGTCTTGCGCGTGAAGTCCATCCACGGGAGGAGCGGGATCGCTTTGCCGTGCGGCACCGCCTGCGCGTCGATGAAGGTGATGCCGCGCGCCCGGCAGCGCTCGGCAAACTCGTGGCACAGCCGGCTCTTGCCGATCCCCGCCTCGCCGACGACACCGACGATCTGCGCCTCGCCTGCGAGCGCCCGCTCGAGGGCCGCATCGAGCACGGCCATCTCCGTGCCGCGTCCGACGAAGCGGGAGAGGCCGCGCGCACGCGAGGCATCGAGCCGGGTCCGCAACCGGCCGACGCCGGCCAGCTCGTAGAGACGGATCGGCTCGGCCGCGCCCTTCACCTGCGACGGGCCGAGGTCGCGGACGTCGAAGAAGCCGGTCACCATGCCGGCGGTGTACTCGGTGAGGAGCGGCTTGCCGGGCTCGGCAAGCTGCTCCATGCGCTGCGCGAGGCCGACCGTGTGGCCGAGCGCCGTGTAGTCCATCTTCAGATCGTCGCCGATGCGACCGACGACCACCTCGCCGGAGTTGAGCCCCATGCGCACCGCGAAGGCGAGCCCGCGCGTCGTGCGCAGCTCGTCCGCCCAGCGCCGCACCTCGTCGCGCAGGTGGAGCGCCGCGGCGCAGGCGCGGAGCGCGTGGTCCTCGTGCGCGAGCGGCGCGCCGAAGAGCGCCATGATGCCGTCGCCGGTGTACTGGTTCACCGTCCCCTCGAAGCGGTGCACGCCCTCGGTGAGGATGCGGAAGAAGCGGTCGAGGATGGCATGCCACTCCTCGGCGTCGACGCGCTCCGCGAGGTCCATCGAGCCCTTCACGTCGGCGAAGAGCACGGTCACCTGCTTGCGCTCGCCCTCGAGCGCGCTCCGCCCGCTCAGGATGCGCTCGGCGAGGTGCGCGGGCGTGTCCGGCCGCGCCCGCTCTGCCGCGACGGCCGGGGCGAGCGCCGCACCGCAGGCGTTGCAGAAGCGCGAGCCCGATGGGTTCGACTGCCCGCACGCGGCGCACTGCATACGGCCGGACGCTAGGCCGCGCCGCCGCGGCGGTCAATCGATGATGCGGCGGATCGCGTCGCCAAGGACGGCCGCCGGATCGGCGGCGCCGCTGGCGGAGCGCCAGCCGACGAAGCGGTCCGGGCGCACGAGCACCGCGCCGTCGTGGGCGATGCCGCGATGACGGAGCCACATGCAGCGCGGGTCGCGATACTCGCCGTCGACATGGCCGATACGGACGGCGTCGATCGGCACGCCGTCGCGCTCGGCGAGCCCGCGCGCCGCGGCGCACCAGGGCGCGCCGTCCTCGCCGGCGATCAGGAGGAAGCGGCCGGGCGTGACCAGGTCCGTCAACGGCAGCCTGCGGCCGTCGGCGTCGTCGAGCCAGGCGTGCGGCAGCGGCGCGCCGGGGCGCGTGCTCGGCTCGTAGACGAGAACCGGATCGACCGCCGGCGCGTGGAAGCTGCCGTCGGCGAGCACGGCCGTCGAAACGTAGGTCTGGCCGAACTCGACGTTGTGCTCGCGAAACTCCATCGACTGTCCGGCGATCACCCGCAGGACCTCGCGCCGATAGGCCACGTCCTCCCGACGGCCGCTCCAGAAGCGCCGGACGTGGGCGAGGTTCGCGTCGGGCGATGCCGCGGGGTCGAGGCCGAGCGCGTTCCGGATCCCCATGTGATTGAAGGCGCTCTCGAGCGAGCGCTCGACGTTCCGGCCGTCCACGGGCCTGCGCTCCGCCTCGTAGGTCGCGAGCAGGCGCTCCGAGGCCTGCCCGCGCACGACCGCGGCGACCTTCCAGCAGAGGTTGTGCGCGTCGTGCACGGCGCTGTTCAGGCCGAGCCCGCCGGTCGGCGGATGGCGGTGGGCGGCGTCGCCGACGAGGAAGGCACGCCCGACCTGGAAGCGCGGCGCCAGCACCCCCTCGAGCGTCCAGCGCGAGATCTTGTGGATCGTGATGGCGAGGTCGCCGATGCCGAGCACGCGCCGCATGTCGGCCTCGACCTGCGCGTCGTCGATGCCGCGCGGGTCGCCGGACGGGTAGTTCAGATGGAATACCCACTCCTCCGAGTCCGGCCCCCAGCGATGCGGACCCATCGGCACGAGCACGGCCTGGATGCCGACGTCGGGCAGCCAGAGCCAGCGGATGAGCACCTCGGGATCACGCGCCCAGGGCGAGAGGTCGGCCGTCATGTGGACGGACACCTCGTTCATGAGCCCGCGTTGGCCTTCGAGCTCGACGCCGAGGGCGCGGCCGATGGTGCGGCCGCCGTCGCAGGCGAGGAGATAGGGCGCGCGGACGCGGTACTCGGCGTTCTGATCCTTGTCGCGTACGACGGCCGTGACCGCACGGTCATCCTGCTCGACGGCCACGACCTCGTGGTGGAAACGGACCCGTCCGGGCGCCAGCTCCTCCGCGCGCGCCTTCAGGATGGGCTCGAGGCGGATCTGCGGCAGGTTGGCCTGCACGCACGGGCTCGCCCGCAGCCAGTCGGCGTCGAGGCCGCCCGCACCCCACGACTCGATGCGCGCGATCTCACGGCCGAACACGTCGTCGCGCCCGGCGAGGCCGGCGTACCAGCCGCTGTACCGCATGTGCTCGGGCGGCGTGCCCCGCTCGTAGATCGGCGCCGCGACGCCGAGGTCGCGGAAGATCTCCATCGTCCGCTGGTTCAGGACGTGCGCCTTCGGCAGCATCGACGTCGTCGGGAGCGAGCTCACGAGGAGCGCGTCGACGCCCATCTTCGAGAGCAGCATCGAGGCGGTGAGCCCCGCCCCGCCGCCGCCAACGATCAGCACCGGCGTTTCGATCTCACGCATGGGAAGCCCCCTCTGGGGCGCCGCCCGCGAGACGCGGGGACAGCGCCAGCGCGTTGGCACGGTCGATCGCCGCGTGGCCGGCGGCGTCGAGTCCGTCGTAGGTGTCGAGCGCCGTCGCGAAATGCTCGACGACGAGCGGGGGCGCGTAGGGTGAGTCGCTCCCGAAGAGCACGTGGCCCGGCGCCGCGAACGCCAACAGGCTCGGCAGCGCCGCTGGAGTGGAGAGCGCGGTGTCGAAGTAGAAGCGCCGGAGCTCGTTCCGCACCTCCTCGACAGGCCGCCCGACGAGGAACGCCAACGTGAGCGCGAGACGCTCCGCCGCGTACGGCACGAAGCCGCCCGCGTGCGCGAGGATGATCCTCAGATCACGATGGCGCCGCATGACGCCGGCGCGGACGAGCTCGGCGGCAGCGCGCGTCGTGTCGAGCAGGAAGTCGGCGACGAACGCCGGCAGCCCGGGAACCTGCGGCCCCGGTAGAGCCGCGGGATGCACGAAGACGATGGCGCCGCGACCGTCGAGCTCGGTGAAGAGCGGCGCGAATTCCGGGTCGCCGAGATAGCGCCCCTGCGCGTTCGCGAGCAGGACGACGCCGTCCGCTCCGAGGTGGTCGAGGGCGTACGCCACCTCGGCGAGGGCGCCCTCGATGTCGGGGAGTGTCAGGGTCGCGAAGAACCCGAAACGGTCCGGACGTGCCCGGGCGACCTCCGCGGTGAACTCGTTCAGCGCGCGCGCCATGCGCCGCGCCTCGGCGGCATCGCCGAGATGGACGCCCGGCGCGGAGACCGAGAGGACGCCGCGCGCGATGCCGCGGGCGTCCATCATCGCGAGCGCCGACTCCGCGCTCCACTCGGGGATCGGCAGGCCGCCGGCGTCGAGGCCGCGCGATCGAAGCCACGCGGCGTACAGCGGCGGCACGATGTGTTGGTGCACGTCGATGCGGGCGGGATGGGCCATATGGATTGCTCCTCCGTTAGCGCCGGCCGCGCTCGTGGCGCGCCGCGAGATCGTCGCCGAGCGCGAGCAACGCGACCCGCAGCTGGCCGAACAAGCGTTGGAGATCGGTCGTGCGCGGATCGATGTGGTGGGCGAGAAACGCGCCGTCGGCGAAGGCCAGCGCGAAGAGCACGAGCTCGCTCGCGACGGCCTGGGCACGCGCCGGCCCGAACGCCGCAAAGGCCATCTCCAGGATCGCCTGCAGGCCCGCGAGCGCGCGCTTGCGGACCCGGCGGATCGTCCGCAAGCAGGCGGGATCCGTCTTCTTGCGCTCGAGCGCAAGGGTCAGCAGGAGGCGGAGGAACTCGGGCTGGCGCGACAACGACTCCGCCAGCTGGTCGAGCACCTGCTCGAGGCGCTCGTGCGGCGTGCCGGTCGGCTGGCGCAGAGGACGGAGGCCCGCGAACCAGCGATCGGCCCCCTCTTCCACGACGGCGCCCAGCAGACCCTCCTTGCTGCCGAAGTGCCAGTAGATCGAGGTGGGAGGCACCGCGGCGCGCGCGCAGATGGCCGAGATGCTGGTCCCCGCGTACGAGCCCTCGGCGAGGAGCGTCGATGCCGCCTCGAGGATGCGCTCCCGCGATCCCGGGCCGCGCTCCACGCCACGCTTCGTCCTCATCGCTGCCGTGCTCGCCATTTGAATGCCTCCGTCGCGCCTGTAACGATCGCTACATACACGGACCGGGCAGGCGGATGCAAGAGGCAATGATGCGGGCGAAAATCAGCCGCTCAGCGCTCGCCGGTCGCGACCCAACGGGCGCACGGCTCTCCGAGCTCCCGCAGCGCCCTCGCCTCGTAGGCTGCGGAATCCTCGGGTGTGAGCAGGTCGCGCCAGCGGCCGTTCGTGCCCTTGTGGATGAAGGTCTCGGCACCGCCGTCCCAGAAGGTGCCGCCGAGCGGCACGCTCGGGGTGGCGTTCGCCTTCATGTAGTCGAAGGTACAGTGGTGCACCTGCCGCGCGAAGACGTCCTCGTCGATGGGCACGTCGAGGAACGCGGCGATCCGTCGCATCTGCCCGGCCAGGTCCGCCTTGAGCTCGGCGAAGTGCAGCAGCATGAGGTTCGGCAGGTCGCGGATCGCCCACCACGAGCGGACGTTCTCCCAGTACGGCCACCACGGATGGCCGTCCCTCGCCAACCAGCCGCGGAAGTACTCGACGACCGAGCCGGGCGGCCGCTCGATCGGCGGCCCGACGAGGCCGGGAGTGAGGTTCAATGCGTCATACCAGGATTGATTGGCGTTGGCGTGGTGGTTGTACATGCTCCAGACCACGTCCCGGCCGTCGCGGCCGATGTAGATGTACCTGGCTTTCGGCGAGTAGACGAACGCGTCGACGGGGAGATGCGTCTTCACGAAGCGGCGGTGCGTCTGTGCCGCGAGCTTCGGCATCTTCTCCGCCTTCGGCGGCACGCGCAGGTCGACCCACGGCGACATCTCCGCCACCTGCAGGTCCGCCCGCCCGCCGAAGAGCAGCTGCGCAACGATCTGCTGCACCCAGGTGGTGCCGCTCTTCGCATACGTCGCGATGACGATGTCGTCGTCGCGATAGACGAAGTCGTTCCACGTCGTCGAGTCGAAGTGGTGGTTGTGGAGCTCGCGCGTCTTCTTCGGCCACGCGGTCATCAAGTGGCGTCGCTGGTGAGGGCCTTCTCGATGGCTTTCAGGACCTGATGCTCGTTGTGCGACACCTGGAAGACCATGTTGAAGATGCCGCCGCTCGCCGTCGCGACCCGGCGGGCATAGTCGAGGAGATCTTGACGGAACGTGGCGAGCTCCTGCGGGCTCAAGGTCTTCCGCAGCTCCTCGGCGTACATGTACCAGGCCTTGCGCGAGTCCTCGTTCGGCCGGTTCTGCAGTCCGTCATCGAGCAACTTGTGCGCCACGCTGCCGCGCGGGATGCCGTGGTCATGCGCGGCGTCGAGCACGGCGCGGATCTCGGGCTCGCTGACGACGTTGTCTGCCCACGCCACCTCGAGCAGCGGGTAGAGGTTGAAGGCCGCCATCCCCTCGCCGCTCAGGCTCAGCTGGACCAGGTTGTCGAGGACGCGGTCGCTGGTGATGCCGGTCATCTTCTTGATGCTCTCGCGGTCGAGCTTCCGGTGGAACACCGCCTTCAGCTTGTCGACGAGCTGCGCGTCCTTCTTCTTGAAGTACTCCTCCTCGAACGCCTTGCGTCGTTCCTCGAATGGATCCTTCTCCGTCATCGATGGTCCTCCACGGGGCCTGTGCGGCGTCCGAGACTATAGCACGATGCGCGGCGTGCTCAGAGTCGCAGAACCACCTCGGCCGGGCACACGTGTACGGTGACGCCGTCGGGCACGAACGCATCGACGGCGACACCGTCGACGAGAACGCCGGCCAGCGGACGCCCGAGAGGCGGCCGCAGAACGAGGCCGCCGGGCGGCACGGCCAGCGTGCCACGCAGCGAGAGTCGCAGCGCATCGGCGCCCGCGCGGCGCAGCGTGAAGCCGAACGTCCCCCAGTAGGTCGGCAGATCGTCCACCACCACCTCCCCACCGTCGTCGAGCCAGGCCTCCCCGACACCCGCCGCCACGACGAGCGCCTGGTCCGCCTCGCGCTCGTAGGCCAGCATGCTGCGGAACGCGAGCACGTACTCGGCGCCGATCCAGGCGTGCGGCACGTCGCCGATGTGCCCGGGACTGCGCGGATCGCGCCAGGAGATCTCCGGCCACTGGTTCCAGGCGGTGGGACGTTGATCGCCGAGCAGGAACTCGACGAGCTCGTTCGCCGCCGCCCGCTCGCCGAGGTGGACGAGCGCGCCGACGATGCGGACCTCGTAGGGCGTGTAGTTTGCCCAATCGATCTCGTCGTGCGTGCGCCGCCGGAAGCCGGCGAGGTACTCGGCGAAGGTCCGCGCGAGGGCGGCCGGCGGCATGAGCGCCGTCTCCCCGAGGAGCGAGACCGCGTTCGCGGTCGCGGTCGGGTCGAAGTCGGCCCACTCGACCGACCCGGGGACGTAGTCGATCGCGCGCGCCGCGATGGTCGTCGCGATCGACGCGCGGACGCTCGCGCGGAAATCGTCGCGCGCGGCGAGCAGCCGCGCCGCGAGCGCGTCGTCGCCGCGCACGCCCGCGAGGTACGCCGCGTCGCCGAGCGCGCGCACCGCCCAGAAGTCGTCCCAGTAGGCGTGCACGTGATGCGCGAGGTATCCCTCGTGGCTCGCCGACTCCGGCAGCAGGCCGCGGAACGCGCGCTTCTCCTCTGAGTCGAACGCGGGACCGAGGCGGGTGGCGCGGAGCGCCTCGAGATGGCGCACGGCACGCTCGGCCGCCGGCCACATCTCGTCGAGGAACGCGCGATCGGCCGTGAAGCGCACGCACTCGGCGATCGCGAAGATCAGCTCGCCGTGGCTGTCGTGCTCGACGAGCCAATCCGGTCCGCTGCGGTCGACGACGCACGGCACGGTGCCGTCCACCGCCTGATAGCCGGCGTACCAGCGCACGAACTGCCGCGCCTCCGCGCCGCACCCGACGCGCAGGAGGGCCGCCGCCATGATCGCGCCGTCTCGGATCCACGCGCGCGTGTAGCGCCGCGGGCCCGGCTGCAGCGCCGGACCGTCGCGATTCACCAGCACATGCGCGGCGGCCGTCCGCATGGTGTCGACCCCATGCTGCCAGCGCGGTGCGACGTCGATCGCCACGCGGCCGAGCTTCTCCTGCCACTGGCGAACGGCGGCACGCAGCTCGTCGCTCCCGCTCGTCCCCGCCGGCAACGCGTCCGTGGCGTCGGCCGGGGACACCCCGAACGGGATCGCCAGGTACACGTCACGCGGCGACGAGGGCGCGAGGTCGCAATCGAATTGCAGCGCACCGGAGCCGTAGCCGCGCGCATCCGTCACCTTCGTTCGTGGCGGCAACGCGCCCGACCGGAGGTGCTCAGTGATGCCACCCTGATCGAACGCGGTCACGCCGGCACCGTCGGCGGCGACGAGCGGGATCACGCTCCGCGTGGCGTTCACCCGCATGTGCGTCGTGCTCGCGTCGAGCTCGTGGATCAGGCTCACGCCGCCGAGCTCGCCGAACGCCTGCCAGGACGGCGTGACCTGGAACGGCCGCACCGCGGTGAAGAGCGTCGCGCGGAGCGGCGTCGCGCTCTCGACCCGATAGCGTACGAACAGGATCGCCCGCCCTCCACACCGCGACGCGAAGGCGGTGGTCCGGAGCGCGAGCCCCTCCTTGCGCCACACCGACGACGGGATCGGCAGGTAGCCGTGCTCCAGCTCCTGGCTCACCACGACGTCCGCCCAGGTGACGAGCCGGCCGTCAACGAAGAGGAACGGCTCGATCGAGAAGGTGCCACGATCGACCTCCACCATGCCCTCCTCGTTGATGAGGGCGCAGGTCTCGCCGTCCGCCACGCCGACCGGCGTCCAGTAGCTCTGCTCGCCGACGAGATAGCGTGGATAGGCGCCGCGCGGAGCGTCGGCCGCGACGTCGCGGCCGGTCGGCTTGAGCGGCGCGCGCGAGTTGGTGGGGCGGACCTCGATCGCCTCGATGCCGAATCCCCGGCCGCCGACGCTCTCCCTGAGGTCGAGGCGCAGGTATCGGGCCGACGCGTTCGGCATGTAGACGTATGATCGCGCTGCGTCGGCGTCGGCCGTCGTGTACGCGGTCTGCCATGCGAGACCGTCGTTCGACGTCTCGACCGCAAAGGCGCGGCCCCGCCCCTCCGGCTCCCAGCGCACGACGACGCCGCTGAACTCGTGCCCGACCTGGAAATCGATCTGCACCCATTGCGGCCGCGCCGGCTCGCTCCGCCAGCTGTTCGGCGGCGACGGCACGAGGATGCCGTCCGCGCCGTGCCCGGGCAGCGCGCTCGAGGCGCTGATGATCGGCGCCGAGCCGGCGCTCAGGTTCTCGAGCCTCAGATCGGCGAGCCATACGCTGCCGCGACCGCCCGGCCCTGCCGCAAGCGCGAGCTCGACGGCGCCGACGTGGGTCAGCGGCCCGCCGCCGGCCGGACCCCAGGCGAACTCGATCTGGCTGCTGCGGATGCGCATCGAGCGCCACTCGGCCGGCAGCGCGAACGCGTCCTCGTGATACCACCAGACGTTGCGCCCCGTCGGGTCGCTCAGCTTGAGCTCGAGGCGGTTGGCCGGACCGACGCCGCGCAGATCGAACGAGAGCGCCCAGCTCTCCGGCAACGTGAGCGACATGGCCTTGCGGGCGACGACGAAGCCGCCGCCGCCCGCGAAGTCGAAGTCGAGCCGCATGGCCTTGCCCCGCGGGCCGACGTCGTTCGCGAGCGTCAACCGCGCCAGGCCCGACGCGACTGGCAGCCAGCCGGAGAGATCCGTGAAGTCGTCGAGCGAGACGTGCGCCATATGCCTCCGCCAGCGTGCACCCGGCACGTTAGTGAAGGTCGACCGGCTTCACAACTCCGCGGGCCGAGCTGGCGTAAGCGCGCCGGTCGAAGCCGGCGGACGTTTGCGCTATGTGGGCCGTTGCCACGACGTCCGCGGCCGGACGCGACACCATGCCAGACGGAACGGCGAGCCAGACACAGCTGACGCGCGAGACCTGGTCCCACTTCGCGCGGAGCGTCCGGACGTTCGTCACGTCCGAGGTCGGATACAAAGCGGCCGCGCTATTTACTGGGTTGCTCGTCTTGCTGCTCGGCATCAACGGTCTGAACGTGCTGAACAGCTACGTCGGCCGCGACTTCATGACCGCCATCGAGCAGCGCGATCGCGGCGCCTTCCTGCGGCAAGCGCTCCTCTACGTCGCCGTCTTCGGTGCCTCGACGGCCGCCGCGGTCCTGCTGCGCTTCGCGGAGGAGAGCCTGGGCCTCCTGTGGCGCGCGTGGCTCACCGGACGCCTCATCGGCCTCTACCTCGGCGATCGCACGTATCATCGCCTGAATGCGGCCGGTAGGCTGACCAACCCCGACCAGCGCATCGCCGAGGACGTGCGCACGTTCGTCACGATGACCCTCTCGCTGCTGCTCATGCTCCTGAACGGGACGCTCACGATCCTGGCGTTCTCCGGCGTGTTGTGGTCCATCAGCCGGACGCTCTTCCTCGTCGGCATCGCCTACGCGACGGTGGGCTCGCTGCTGACCATCCTCCTCGGACGTCGGCTCGTGCAGCTGAACTACCGGCAGTCCGACCGTGAAGCCGACTTTCGCGCCGACCTGATCCAGGTCCGCGAGCATGCGGAGTCCATCGCGTTGCTGCATCGCGAGCGGCAGCTCGAGGCCCGGCTCCGCGATCGCCTCGGCGCGGTCGTCGCGAACATGACGCGCATCATCGCCGTCAATCGCAACCTCGGGTTCTTCACGACCGGCTACAACTACCTGATCCAGATCATTCCGGCCCTGATCGTCGCGCCGCTGTTCATTCGCGGCCAGGTCGAGTTCGGCGTCATCACGCAATCGGCCATGGCCTTCTCGCTCCTGCTCGGCGCCTTCTCGCTCGTGATCACGCAGTTCCAGACGATCTCCTCGTACGCGGCGGTCCTCGCGCGACTGCACGCGCTCGCCGAGGGCGCGTTCCCCGAGGTCCCCGCCGCGCAGCCGATCGCGATCGTCGAGGACGACGACCGTCTTGCGTACGAGCACGTCACCCTGCGCGACCCGCGCGACGAGCGCGTCCTCGTCCGGGATCTCTCGGTGACGATTCCAAGCCGCAGCCGGGTGCTGATCCGCAGCGGCGACGGCGAGGCGCGAAGCGCTCTGCTGCGCGTCACCGCGGGCCTCTGGGAGACGGGCGAGGGGCGGGTCGTCCGCCCGGCACTCGAACGCATCGCATTCCTCCCGGAACGGCCCTACCTGCCGCCCGGCACGCTGCGGGCCGCGCTCGGCGGCGAGGACGGGGGAGCCGCGGTCTCGGACGCGCAGGCGCGGCGGGTGCTCGGCACGCTCGGCGTCGAGGGGATCATCGCGCGCGCCGGCGGCCTCGACGAGGAGCGCGACTGGGACGACCTGCTCTCCCTCGCGGAGCAGCAGCTCGTCTCGATCGGGCGCATCCTGCTGGCTCGGCTGCGGTTCGTCTTCCTCGATCAGCTCGCGCGCACGCTCGATGCCACGCAGCGCGCCGCCGTGCACGCGGCGTGCGCCGCGTGCGACATCACCTGCGTGACGCTGGGAGACGACGACGATGCCGGGGACGGCTATGACGCCGTGCTCGACGTGAGCCACGACGGCCGCTGGATCTGGACGCCGGTTCCCGCCAACGCGACCGGCGCCGGGGTTGGTGGAGGGCATACCTCATGATTAATCCCGTGCAGCTGCGCAGCGCCTCGGGTCTCGTCGTCCAGGCGAACCGCAACGGATCGATCCGCCGGATGGATCACCGGGACGTGATCCTGAACATGTACCTCGGCAGCGAGATCGAAGATCCGCCGGCCAACCTGTATCTCCGTCGCCGCGGCTCCCCGATCGCGTGGACGCCGCTCCTCGGACCGCACGCCCCTGGAACGATCCACCTCGACGAGAGCGGTCTCGTCGTCCGCGGCGAGTGGCAGGGCGTGCGTTTCACGCTCGCGCTCGTGCTCGCCGCTGCCGCGCCGGCCTGGTTCTGGCACCTCGCCCTCGAGAACGCCGGGTCCGTTCCGATCGACGTCGACGTCGTGTACGCGCAGGACGTCGCCCTCGCCCCCTACGGCGCCATCCGCATGAACGAGTACTACGTGAGCCAGTACCTCGACCTGACGGCGCTCACGCATCCGTCCCGCGGCGTCGTCCTCGCCGTGCGTCAGAACCTGGCGATGGGTGATCGCCATCCCTGGGCGCTCATTGGCTCCCTCGGACGCGGCGTCGCCTTCGCGACCGACGCGCTCGACCTCCACGGTCTCGCAACACGCGCCGGCGCCGCACCCGCGGCGCTGGCGTCTCCGAAGCTGCCGTCGCGGCGGCGACAGCACGAGCACGCGATGGCGGTCATCCAGGACGAGGTGCTGCGGCTCGCGCCGGGCGCCTCGGCGGCGCGCGGCTTCTTCGGCTGGCTCGAAGCGGATCATCCCGCGGTCACCGCAGCGGCCGACGTCGCGTTCGTCGATCGCGCTCTCGCGTTGCCAGAAGCCGCGATGCCGCGCCCGGAACGGGCGCGCGCGAGCGGCGCGGCCCCCGTCGCAACCCTCTTCAGCCACCGACCCATGCTCGAGAGCCGCGACCTCGACGAGGCCGATCTCACCACGCTCTTCGGCGGCGAGCGACGGCACGTCGAGTCGGAGGACGGCGTCCTGCTCTCGTTCTTCACCGGCCGCCACCGCCACGTCGTCCTGAAGGCCAAGGAGGAGCGCAGCCTGCGCCCGCACGGCCAGATCATGCGGACCGGCGACGGACTCGTTCCGGACGAGACGTCACTCACCTCCACGGCGTGGATGAACGGCGTGTTCCACTCGCTGGTGACGCAAGGTCACGTCAACATCAACCGAGTCCTCTCCACGACGCGCTCCTACCTCGGCCTCGCACGGGCGGCCGGTCTGCGCGTCTTCGTCGAGCTCGAGGACGGCTACCACCTGCTCGGCGTGCCGTCCGCGTTCGCCATGACGCCCGGCTCGTGCGAGTGGATCTACAAGCACGCGGGCGGGCTCCTTCGCGTCCGCACGCACGCGATGACCGCGCGCCACGAGCTGACGCTCACGCTAGAGGTCCTCGCCGGGCCGCCGCGGCGGCTGTTGTTCTCGCTGCACATCGCGCTCGGCGGCGACGACGGTGCCGATCCCGTGCCCGCGCGCTTCGAGCCCGACGCCCGCGGCATCGTCATCCGTACCGACCCGGTGACCGATCTCGGACGGCGCTTTCCGCAGGGCTGCGTCCGCATCGATGCCCGTCCCGGGACGGTGCTCGAACGCGTCGCGGGCGACGAGCCGTTGTTCGCCGACGGCCGCTCACGCGGACTGCCCTTCGTGCACCTCGTCGCCGCGCCGGCCGCGGACCTCGGCCTCAGCCTCGTGGCAGCCCTCACGACGACGATGCCGGCCGCCTCCCCTCCGGCGCTGGCCGACGATCGTGTCGCCGAGGACGACCTCTGGACCGATCTGGCCGGGCGGACGACGCTCCACCCGCCGCACGACGGAGCGAACGCACGCGTAACCCGGGTGCGGGACATCCTGCCGTGGTTCGCCCACGACGCGATGATCCACTACCTCGCGCCGCGCGGCCTCGAGCAGTACTCCGGCGGCGGCTGGGGCACGCGCGACGTCTGCCAGGGGCCGGTCGAATGGCTGCTGGCGCTCGGGCGCACGGCGCCGCTGCGCGATCTCCTGCTGCGCGTGTTCGGTAACCAGAACCCCGACGGCGACTGGCCGCAGTGGTTCATGTTCTTCGCGCGCGACCGCGGCATCCGCGCCCCCGACTCGCACGGCGACATCGTCTTCTGGCCGCTTCTCGCTCTCGGCCAGTACCTGCTCGCGTCCGGCGATCGCGACATGCTCGACGCCGCGGTGCCCTTCTTCCACCCGGATGGGGACGATCGCGCCGAGCGGGCGACCGTCCTCGGCCACGTCGAGCGCGCCCTTGCGGTCATCGACGGACGCCAGATCCCCGGCACGTCGCTCGTCGCCTACGGTCACGGCGACTGGGACGACTCGCTCCAGCCCGCGGATCCGTCGATGCGCGAGCGCCTGTGCAGCGCCTGGACCGTGACCTTGCAGGTGCAGACAGCGACCACGCTCGCGACCGCTCTCAGCCGCTTCGGCCGCGGCGACGTCGCAGCGCGCCTCGAAAACCTCGCCGCGCGCACCCGCGACGACTTCCAGCGTCTGCTCCTCCCGGACGGCATCCTGACCGGCTTCGCGCACTTCGACGACGACGGCCACATCGAGTACCTGCTGCACCCGCGCGATCGCACGACCGGCATCCACTACCGCTCCCTGCAGATCATCCACGCGATCCTCACGGACATGCTCACGCCGGAGCAGGCGCAAACGCACGTCGGCCTCATCCGCGAGCATCTCCTCGCTGCGGACGGTGCACGGCTCTTCGATCGCCCCGCGGAATACCGCGGCGGCGCACAACGCGTCTTCCAACGCGCCGAGACCAGCACCTTCTTCGGCCGCGAGATCGGGCTCATGTACGTGCACGCGCACCTCCGGTACGCGGAGGCGATGGCGCACTATGGTGACGCCGAGGCCTTCTATCGCGCGCTCCTGCAAGCGATTCCGATCGGCTTCCGCGACGTCGTCCCGAACGCGCGCCTCCGCCAGGCGAATTGCTACACCTCGAGCTCCGACGCAGCCGTCGCCGACCGCTACGAGGCGCAGGCGCGCTACGACGACGTCCGGACCGGGCGCATCCCGGTCGAGGGCGGCTGGCGCGTGTACTCGAGCGGCGCCGGCATCGCGTTCCGGCTGATGCACGAGCGCCTGCTGGGCCTTCGCCGGGCTGCGGCCATGCTGACGATCGATCCAGTGCTGCCGCGCGAGCTAGACGGCCTTGCGGTTCAGGTGGAGTTGGCGGGCCGTCCGCTGCGTCTCGCCTATGCGATCACCGGCCGAGGCTGCGGTCCGGTTGCGCTGGAGCTGAACGGCGAAAAACTGCCGTTCGACCGCGAGCACAACCCGTACCGCACGGGCGGGGCGATCGTCTCGATGACGGTGCTCGCTCCTCGCCTGCAATCTTCCGGTAACGAGCTGCGCGTCCGGCTCGGCTGAGCGTCGGGGCCGGCCGCACGGCCGGGGTGGACTATGCGCGCGGATCGAGGCATCACCGCGCCCATGAAGCCGAAACGATCGCATCAGAAGCCGAGCCGCGCGCGCACGGCAGCGCCACGCGGTTCGAAGAGGTCGCGCGGGCTCACACCCGAGATGCTGCGCAAGATCGACGCGTACTGGCGTGCCGCCAACTATCTCTCCGTCGGCCAGATCTACCTGCTCGACAACCCGCTCCTGAAGAAGCCGCTCAAGCGCGAGCACGTGAAGCCGCGGCTGCTCGGGCACTGGGGGACGACGCCCGGGCTGAACTTCATCTACGTGCACCTGAACCGGATCATCAAAGAGCAGGACCTGAACGTGCTCTACGTCACGGGGCCGGGGCACGGCGGGCCGGGCCTCGTCGCGAACGCCTGGCTCGAGGGGACGTACAGCGAGGTGTACCCCAACGTCTCGCGCGACGAGCACGGCATGCAGCGGCTCTTCAAGCAGTTCTCGTTCCCCGGGGGGATCCCGAGCCACGTCGCGCCGGAGACGCCCGGATCGATCCACGAGGGCGGCGAGCTCGGCTACGCCCTCTCGCACGCCTTCGGCGCGGTGTTCGACAATCCCGACCTGATCGTTGCCGCCGTGATCGGCGACGGGGAAGCCGAGACCGGGCCGCTCGCGACCGGCTGGCACGGCAACAAGTTCCTGAACCCCGTGCGCGACGGCGCGGTGCTGCCGATCCTCCACCTGAACGGCTACAAGATCGCCAACCCGTGCTTCCTCGCGCGCATTCCGCACGACGAGCTGCGGAAGCTCCTCGAGGGCTACGGCTACACGCCCTACTTCGTCGAGGGCCATGATCCGGCGCTCGTCCACCCGGCGATGGCCGAGACGCTCGATGCGGTCGTCGCCGAGATCAAGGACATCTGGCACCGCGCCCGCACGCGCGGGTACCAAGGACGGCCGCAGTGGCCGATGATCGTGCTGCGCACGCCGAAGGGCTGGACGTGCCCGAAGACGATCGACGGCAAGAAGTGCGAGGGCTACTGGCGCTCGCACCAGGTGCCGATGGGCGACATGGACAAGCCCGAGCACCTCCGCATCCTCGAACGTTGGATGAAGAAATACCGGCCGACGGAGCTCTTCGACGCCGGTGGCACGCTCAAGCCGGAGCTCGCCGCGCTCGCGCCGACGGGGCATCACCGCATGAGCGACAATCCGCACGCCAACGGCGGCCAGCTGCTGCACGACCTGCGCCTGCCCGATTTCTGCGACTACGAGGTGAAGACGCCGCACCCCGGCGCGGCGACGGCCGAGGCAACGCGCGTCATGGGCATGTTTCTGCGCGACGTGATGAAGCTCAACCTGGTGAGCCGGAACTTCCGTCTCTTCAGCCCGGACGAGAACAACTCGAACCGCTGGCAGGACGTCCTCGACGTCACCAATCGCTGCTACACGGCCGAGATTCTGCCGGATGATGATCACCTCTCGCCCGACGGGCGGGTGATGGAGGTGCTGTCAGAGCACCAGTGCCAGGGCTGGCTGGAGGGCTACCTGCTCACGGGACGCCACGGGTTCTTCAGCTGCTACGAGGCGTTCATCCACATCATCGACTCGATGTTCAACCAGCACGCCAAATGGCTGAAGGTGTGCAACCACATCCCGTGGCGCCGTCCGATCGCGTCGCTCAACTATCTCCTGAGCTCGCACGTCTGGCGCCAGGACCACAACGGCTTCAGCCATCAGGATCCCGGCTTCATCGATCACGTGGTGAACAAGAAGCCGGAGGTCGTCCGCGTCTACCTGCCGCCAGACGCGAACTGCCTGCTGAGCGTGACCGACCACTGCCTGCGGAGCCGCAACTACGTCAACGTCATCATCGCGGGGAAGCAGCCTGCCCCGGTGTGGCTCACGATGGAGCAGGCCCTCAAGCACTGTAGCGCAGGCGTGAGCATCTGGGAGTGGGCGAGCAACGACCGCGGCGGCGAGCCGGACGTCGTGATGGGATGCTGCGGCGATGTCCCCACCCTCGAGACGCTCGCGGCCGTCGACCTCCTGCGCACGCACGCGCCGGAGCTGAAGATCCGGGTGGTCAACGTGGTCAACCTGATGACCTTGCTGCCGCCGAAGGAGCATCCGCACGGGCTTCCGGACGCCGAGTTCGACACCATCTTCACCGCGGACAAGCCGATCATCTTCGCCTTCCACGGCTACCCCTGGCTGATCCATCGCCTGACCTACCGCCGGACCAATCACGAGAACATGCACGTGCGCGGCTACAAGGAGGAAGGCACGACCACGACGCCGTTCGACATGTGCGTCCTGAACCAGATCGACCGCTTCAATCTCGCGAACGACGTCATCGAGCGCGTACCGAAGCTGCGCACGCGCGCCGCCTACGCCCAACAAGCGATTCGCGAGAAGCTGGTCGAGCACAAGCGCTATATCGAGGCACATGGGGACGACATGCCGGAAATCCGCGACTGGAAGTGGCCAGGCGCCGGCCGCAGCAAGCGGGGACGCGCCTCCCGCGGGGCCGACACCGAGGGCGACAACGAGTGAGCGATCGCCGGTTGACGGCGGCGACGTGCCGACCGTAGAGGAGTGTCGGGGGCATCGCCCGCATGTCGCAGAAGCCGATCGAGCTGATCCTCATGCGGCAGCTCGCGAGCACGCTCGCGATGCCGATCTTCATCGTCGACGCCGACGGCACCCTCGCCTTCTACAACGAGCCGGCGGAGCGCGTGCTCGGCAAGCGCTTCGAGGAGACCGGCGAGATGCCGTCGGCCGAGTGGGCGACGGTCTGGACGCCGACCGAGGCCGACGGCCGCGCGCTTCCTGCCGAGCGGCTGCCGTTGATGATCGCCGTCTCCGAGCGCAAGCCGGCGCACGGGGACTTCTGGATCCGCGGCCTCGACGGAACGCGCCGCCACATCCAGGCGACGGCGTTTCCGCTGATGCGCAGGGCCGATCACGTGCTCGGCGCGGTCGCCATATTCTGGGAGCTGCCGTCGTGAAGGCGCGACTCTGGGGCACGCGCGGCTCCGTCGCGGCGCCAGGCGCGGATACTGCGCGCTACGGCGGCAACACCGCGTGCGTCGAGGTGCGCGGATCCGAGGGCACGGTGCTCGTGCTCGACGCGGGGACCGGCATTCGCCCGCTCGGACGCGCACTCGCGGGCGTGCGGCGCGTCGACGTCGTCCTCACGCACCTGCACATGGATCACATCCAGGGGCTCGGCTTCTTCGCGCCGCTCTACGACCCGGACGTCGAGACCCATCTCTGGGGGCCCGCCAGCACGACGCTCGACCTGCGCGGACGTCTCGTGCGCTATCTCTCGCCGCCGCTCTTTCCCGTGCATCTGCGTGACATCCCACGGCTCGTGCTGCACGATCTGACGATCGGCGAGTTCGAGATCGGCGAGTTTCGCGTTACGGCCGACCGGATCTGCCACCCGGGCTTCACGGTCGGCTACCGCGTCGCCGCCGACGGCGCGACCCTCGCCTACCTGTCCGATCACGAGCCGGCGCTCGGCGTGCCGCGCTTTCCGCTGCCTGCCGACTGGACGTCCGGCCACGCGCTCGCGCGCGACGCGGACCTGCTCGTGCACGACGCGCAGTACGGCCTCGCGGAGTATCCGGACCACGTCGGCTGGGGCCACAGCGCGATCGAGCACACCCTCGCATTCGCGAAGCTCGCGGGCGCCAAGCACCTCGTGACGTTCCATCACGATCCGACGCACGACGACGACGAGATCGACCGCATGACGGCCGCGGCGATGGCGACGGTGCCCGTACCGTGCATGGTGACCGCGGGCGCCGAGGGCGCCGTCTTCGAGATCGGCTAACGCGCGGAGCGACGCGCGAAGACGCGCGGCTTCCGGCGCCGCCGCCGCGTGCCCTGCTTCTGGCGTTTGCCGGCGAGCTCGATCAGCACCTGGTGGCTCGACGGCTCGTCGGTGCTCGTCCAGCTCGGGACGTGCGTGCCGTCCGGCTGCATGATCCACGCGCCGCGGCGTGGCGCAAGCTGCGTGTCGATCATCACGCGCAGCTCCTCGCGCAGCGCTGCGTCCTCCACAGGGACCACGACCTCGACCCGGCTCTCGAGGTTGCGCTTCATGCAATCCGCCGAGCCGATGAGGTACTCCTCCTCACCGCCGTTGTGGAAATAGTAGACGCGGGAGTGCTCCAGGAAGCGGCCGATCACGCTCACGGCATGGACGCTCTCCGAGACACCGGGCACGCCAGGGCGGAGCCGGCAGGTGTCGCGGACAATCAGGTCGATGCGCACGCCCGACTGCGCCGCGACGTACAGCGCGCGCACGATCTCGACGTCCTCGAGCGCGTTCATCTTGAGCTGGATGTGGCCCGATGCGTCGAGCGCGTGCGCGGCGATCTCGCGCTCGATGCGGGAGAGCAGGGCCTTCTTCAGATGCGTCGGTGCCGGAAGCAGCTTCTGGTAGGCCCGCTTCGGGCGGTAGCCGGTCGTCAGATAGTTGAAGAGCTCGGTCAGATCCTGGCCGATGAGCGGATCGCAGGTGAGCAGGCCGAGGTCGCTGTAGATGCGCGCGGTGCCCGGGTGGTAGTTGCCGGTGCCGATGTGCGCGTAGCGGCGGAGACCGTCATAGTCCTGGCGCACGACCAGCAGCACCTTGCAGTGGGTCTTCAGACCGACCACGCCGTAGGTCACGTGGATGCCGAAATCCTCCAGACGGCTCGCGAACGCGATGTTCGCGGCCTCGTCGAAGCGCGCCTTCAGCTCGACCACGACCGCCACCTGCTTGCCGGCGCGGGCCGCGTCGCAGAGGTAGTCGAGCAGCTTCGAGTCGGCCGAGGTGCGGTACAGGGTCATCTTGATCGCGCGCACCTTCGGATCCTGGCTCGCCTCGCGGAGGAAGCGTTCGACCGACGTGGCGAACGACTCGTAGGGATGCTGGAGCAGGATCGAGCCCGCGTCGCGCAGGATGTGGAAGATGCTGCGCCGCACGTCGAGGAGCCGCGGATGATCGACGGGATGATGCGGCGGATCGTGCAGCGCCGGCTCGTTGAGCGCGGCGATCTCCGCGAGGTCGCGCAGCGCCATCATGCCGTCCACGTCGAAGGTGTCGGCGCGCTCGTCGAGCCCGAACTCGGACGCGAGCATGCCGCGATGGGCCGCGTTCATGCCGGCGCTCACCTCGAGACGCACCGTCGGCGCGAGGCGGCGGTCGCGCAGCTCGGACTCGATCATCGCGAGGAGATCGTCGGCCTCCTCCTCGTCGCGCTCGGTGTTGGCATTGCGCGTGACCCGGAAGCTCTCGCACGCGTCGATCTCCATCGACGGGAACAACAAATCGAGGTTGTGCGAGACGATGTCCTCGAGCGGCACGAGCTGCGTGCCGTCGCGCGTCGGGAAGAAGCGCGGGATGCCGGTGCCGACGGGCACTTTCACCCGTGCCAGCATCTGCTCCGAGTCCTTCGGATAGCGCACCGTCACGAGGAGATTGAGCGATAGATTGGAGATGAACGGGAACGGATGCGCCGGGTCCATCGCGAGCGGGGTGACGAGCGGAAACACGTTCCGCATGTAGTGATCGCGGAGCGCGGACTGCTCCTCGGCCGCGAGCTTCTCGTAGGCCGTCACCTCGATGCCGTGGCCGGCGAGCTCGGCCAGGAGCTCCGCCGCCAGCGCGCGGTGGATCTCCTCCTGGGCGCGGATCTCGGCGACGCACTCCGCGATCTGCTGCTCCGGGGTTCGGCCGTCGACGCTGCGCTCGCGGAAGCCCGCGGCGACCTGCTGCTTCAAGCCACCGATGCGCTTCATGAAGAACTCGTCGAGATTCGACGCGGTGATCGCGAGGAACTTGATCCGCTCCAGCACCGGCACGTGCGAGTCCTGCGCCTCGTGCAGGACGCGCCGGTTGAACTCGAGCCAGGTGAGCTCGCGGTTGAGGTAGAGCTCCGGCGCGTCGAGCGACGGCGTCTCCGCCGCGCCCTCGGCGACGGCGGGCAGCGATTCGTGAGCGATCTCCTCGCGCGGCTCGGTCTCGAGACGGACGGTGGTCATGAGGACGGCTCGTAGCGCGACGCCACGAGATTCGCCAGACCCGGTGCGCCATGCTCGCGGATCTGCTATCATCATCCCATGCGAATCCTCGCGCTGACGTTGGGGTTGATGATGCTCGCGGCGGTGGGCTCGGCGCAGGATGGCTCCGGCGGACACTGGTCGCGCGCGGGATGTCTCGGGCGCTGCGGCGCCGATCTCGAGCGCTGCACGCGGCAGCGCTTCGGCAAGATGGCCGCCAAGGATTGCCAGGTCGAGGAGCTTCATTGCCACAAGGCGTGCAACGCCCTCGCCTACCTCGGCGACCCGACCGACAGCCCGGGCCCGCTCGAGTGGAGCAACTTCTTCACGCTCGAGACCTCGCGGCTCCTGCTGGTCCGCTGACGCCGGCCGTCCGGAGGGCCGGACCGGCACGGAAGGCCTCCCCCGGCTGTCCGGCGAGACCCGCTGCGTCTGCCTCGCGCGTGACGGCAGCGAGATTCCCATGTCGGTCTCGGTCGCCGCGCTGCGCGACGCCGACGGCGTCGTGCACGGGGCCGTCTGTGTGGCGCACGACCTGCGCGAGCACCTCGCGCTTCTGGAGACGGTCGCAACCGCGCGCGACGCGGCGCTCGAGGGCAGCAGGGTCAAGTCGGAGTTCCTCGCGAACATGAGCCACGAGATCCGCACGCCGCTGAACGTGATCACGGGTTATGCCGACATGGTGCTCGACTCGACGCTCGCCCCGGCGCAGCGCGACGATCTGACTCGCATGCGGGCCTCGGCCGTCTCTCTCCTCGAGATCATCAACGACGTGCTCGACATCTCGAAGGTCGAGGCGGGAAAGGTCGAGATGGAGTGCACGCCGTTCGCGGTCCGGGCGGTCGTCAGCGAGGTGACGCACGCGCTGGCGCTGCGCGCCGACGAGAAGGGGCTCAGGCTCTCCACCGAGATCGATGCCGACATTCCCGACACGATGCGCGGCGACGCCACCCGCCTGCGCCAGGTCATTCTCAATCTCGTGAGCAACGCGGTCAAGTTCACCGCCGTCGGCGCCGTCACAGTGCGCGTCGTACCGGCCGTCTCGCCGACCGGGCACGCCGCGGCGCAGTTCTCGGTCATCGACACCGGCATCGGCATCCCTGCCGACGAGCATGATCTCGTCTTCGAGCCGTTCACCAGGTCGACGGCTCGATGAGCCGGCGCTATGGCGGCACCGGCCTCGGCCTCACGATTGCCGCTCGCTTCGTCGAGCTCATGGGTGGCCGCATCTGGATCGAGAGCGCCGTCGGCGGGGGCAGCCGGTTCCACTTCACCGTGTTGAGCGACCTGACGCAGAGCGGCCTCGCGGCCTGATGCCGGTCGGCGACTTCGGTCTATCCTCGCGATCGATAAGAACAAACCGGTGCGGGGTGGCGGAGGTGCCCCCCGCGGCGTTGCGGCGCCGCCTCGTGCATGCTCGAATCTCGGCGAGAGGGACGAACGATGGCCGAGACGATCGCGGAACTGCAGGCGAAGGTCAGGGCGCTTCTCGCGACGGTCGTGGGGAGGTCGTCGCAGTACCGGCTGCGCGAGATCAACGAGCGGTTGGCGGAGATGCTGCGCAGGAGCGACGGCGACGACGCGCGCTCGGCCGCGAGAGGCGCTCCCGCGGGTCAATCCTGAACCGCAAGCATCTCGATCGTTCCGGAAGGTAGCGTCGTCGACCCGGGTGCGTCCGCCGGACGCATCCCTAGGCGCGCTGATTTTCAACGACGCACTTGCGCTACGGTTCGAGCGATTCCGGGGAGATTTTGGGGAAAGGGCTCCCTTGCCCTGCCCTGCATCGCCTTCCGACGCGAATCTAGGCCCGACGTCCCGCACGGCCCTCAGCCGATCTGATTGAAGAAGTTTCGCCCTCATCGCGCCACTTCGAATACGTGATGATACGGATGTTGCATCGATGATGCAGTCGTTATAGCTGCCGACGCAGCATGCAACCGGACAGCGCCGCTCCCTGGCTCGTGCTGCTGCACCAGCTGCCGCCGAAACCGCCCTACCTGCGCGTCAAGGTCTGGCGGCGCCTGCAAGCGCTCGGCGCCATTTCCCTGAAGAACTCCGTCTACGCCCTGCCGAACACCGCCGAGTGCCGCGAGGACTTCGAGTGGCTGCTGCGCGAGATCCACAAGGACGGCGGCGAGGCCTCTCTCTGCGAGGCCCGGCTGGTCGACGGGCTCTCCGACGATGAGGTGCGGACGGCGTTCCGCCGGGCGCGTGAGGAGGACTACCGCGCGCTGGCGCGCGAGGCTCGCGAGCTGGCTCGTACCCACCTCGGCGCCCGCCGCGGCCTCACTGCCGCGCAACGCACAGCCCTCGGCGGCGCCGTCGACCGCCTTCGCAAACGGCTCGAGGACCTCGGTCGCATCGACTTCTTCGAGGCGCCCGGCCGTGAGTCCGTCGATGGCCTGCTGGACGGCCTCGCGAAGCGCACGAGCGACGCCGATGCCGGACCGAGCGTCGACGGGTGGCGCGTCGAGGACGTGCAGCGCCGCGTGTGGGTGACGCGCAAGGGCATCCACATCGACCGCATTGCCAGCGCCTGGCTGGTCCGCCGCTTCATCGACCCCGAGGCGCGCTTCAAGTTCGTCCCCGCCAAGGGCTACCGGCCCGCGCGCGGCGAGCTGCGCTTCGACATGTTCGAGGCGGAGTTCACCCACCAGGGCGATCTCTGCACCTTCGAGGTGCTGCTGCGGGCGTTCGGCCTCGCCGATCCTGCCCTCGCGCACCTCGCGGCCGTCATCCACGACATCGACCTGAAGGACGGCAAGTTCGCTGCGGCAGAGACCGCCGGCGTGGACCACCTCGTGGCCGGCATTGCATGGCTGCACCCCGAGGACGAGGCGCGGCTCGCCGACGGCGGGCGCCTGTTCGACGCGCTCTACGAGTACGCGAGGCACCGCAAATGACCTCGTTCACGCTCGGCGAGATCGTCCTCTACTTCCTCCGGCTCGGCACATTCGGATTCGGCGGGCCGATCGCGCTCGTCGGCTACATGCAGCGCGACCTGGTCGAGACGCGCCGGTGGTTCGACCTGAAGGAGTACAAGGAGGGGCTGGCGCTCGCACAGCTCGCACCCGGGCCGCTCGCCGCGCAGCTCGCGATCTACCTCGGCTGGCTGCGCCACGGCGTACTCGGCGCGACGCTCGTCGCGGTGGCGTTCGTGCTGCCATCGTTCCTCATGGTGATGGCGCTGTCGGCGGCGTACGTCGCCTACGGCGGCATCGACTGGATGCAGGGCGCGTTCTACGGCATCGGCGCCGCCGTCATCGCGATCATCGCGCGGAGCGCGTTCAAGCTGACGAAGGGCACGCTCGGCGGCGACCGTCTCCTCTGGGTGCTCTTCACCGCGAGCGCCGTCGTCACCGCGTGGACGGAATCCGAGGTGATCTGGCTCTTCCTGCTGTGCGGCGTGGTCATGCTCCTCGCCGGCACGCGGACTCGGGCCGTGCCCGTCCGCGCGACGACGCTCGCGGTGCTCCCGCTCTGGCTCGTCACCGGCCTCGCCGGCCCGGCTTCGCGCGACATCCTCTGGAAGATCGGCACGCGCTTCGCCGAGGCCGGGGCCTTCGTCTTCGGCAGCGGCCTCGCCATCGTGCCGTTCCTGCACGGCACGGTCGTGAATCAGCTCGGCTGGCTCACCGAGCGCCAGTTCCTCGACGCAGTTGCGGTGGCGATGATCACGCCCGGCCCGGTCGTCATTACGGTCGCGTTCATCGGCTACCTCGTCGCCGGCCCCCTCGGCGGAACCGTCGCGGCGTTCGGCGTCTTCCTGCCCTGCTACCTGCTCGTCGTCATCCCCGCGCGCTACTTCCGCCGCGCCGTCCACGACCCGCGCGTGAAGGCCTTCGTGGACGGCGTGACCGCGGCGGCCGCCGGTGCGATCGCGGGCGCGGCGTTCGTCCTCGGCCGGCATGCCATCCACGACGTGCCGACCGCGCTCATCGCGCTCGCGACGCTCGTCGCCCTGCCGCGCATCACGAGCTCGGCCGAGCCGCTTCTCATCGTCGGCGCGGGCGTCGCGGGCATCATCCTCACGACGTCATGACGACAGCCACGACCCGCCGGAGCTTCCTCGCCTCGCTCGCCGCGGCGGGTGCGTTGCTCGCGCGTCGCACCTCGGCCGCCGCGCCGCCGAAGGAGACCGGCCTCTCGCACGAGGGTCTTCTGGCGGGTAAGCCCGGCTTCCAGCCGCGCGCCCCGATGCCCCTGCCCTACGAGGAGCTGCCAGGGTTCCTGTCGCGCGCGCAGCTCGCGGAGCATCACCGTGCCTACACGAGCGCGTTCGCGCGATTGCGGCAGGCAGAGGACGGTCTGCGCCGCGAGGACATCGACGACCGCACGTACGCCGATCTGCGCCGGACGCAGGTCGCCGCCGGCAACGCGGTTCTCCTGCACGAGCTCTATCTCGGCGGCTTGACCGCGCACCCGGCGCCGCCGGCCCGCTACATCGAGCATCACATGACCGAGCACATGGGCTCGTTCGACCAGTGGCGCACGGACTTCACCCGCTGCGCGCTCGCCGGGCGGGCCTGGGCCGTGCTCGTCTACGATCCCTACGACGACCGCTGGCACGACGTCGTGATGGACGCCGACGACCGGGGCGCCTGGATCGGCGCCAACCCGCTCGTGGTCTGCGACGTCGCCGAGCACGCGATCGCCGAGAACACGAGCCGCGAGGAGCACGTCCGCCGGTTCCTGGCGCACGTCGACTGGGAAGAGGTGTCGCGGCGCTATCGCGCCGTCGACCGTATGTAGGAATGGGGAACGTGCCATGACCCCTCTCGAGTTCCTCCGCAGCATCGGCGTCATCGTCGCGTTGATGGCGATCGCGGCGCTGCTGGAGACGGTCGTCCCACTCTTCGGGCGCGGCGCCGCGCGCCGAGGCCGGCAGCGCGCCAACCTCGGCCTCACGGTGCTGACGTTCGCCGGCAACTGGGCGCTCGCGTCGGCAGCGGCGCTCGTGCCGCTCGCAACGGGCGGGCACGGCCTCGTCCAGCTCGGCCTCGCCCCGCCGCTCCAGATCCTCGCGAGCGTCGCGCTGCTCGACTTCTGCACGTATCTCGCGCACCGCTCGATGCACGTGACGCCAGAGCTCTGGCGGGTGCACCGCGTGCATCACAGCGATCCGTTCGTCGACGTGAGCACGACCTACCGGCAGCACCCGATCGAGGGGCTCTGGCGCTTCCTCTGGATCACCGGTCCCGCGGCCGCGCTCGGCCTCCCCGCGAGCGGCGTGATCGCCTACCGCCTCGTCTCGGCGGTGAACGCACTCGCCGAGCACGCCAACGTCCCCCTCTGGCGGCCGCTCGACACGCTCCTCTCCCTCGTGTGGGTCACGCCGAACATGCACAAGGTGCATCACTCGCGCGCGTGCGCCGAGACCGACACGAACTACGGCAACATTCTCGCCGTGTACGACCGCCTGCTCGAGACGTTCACTCCCTCCGCGCGCGCGTACGGCGTGCGCTATGGTCTCGACGACGTCGACGCGCCCGAGGCGACGTCGTTCGGCAGCCTCCTGGCGATGCCGCTGCGCGGCCTAGGCGAGCAGCTCGCGCGCCACCCGTACCCATAGATCGGTGGCGAGGCCGAGCGAGGCGACGTCGACGCGCTCGTCGTTGCCGTGGAAGCGGCTGCCGAACGACTCGAACGTCATGCTGGGCGAGAAGAGGCCGGCACCGTAGGCGGTCGCGCCCTTGGCGCGGAAGAAGCGGGCGTCGGTGCCGCCGACGATGAGGCTCGGCAGGAGCTGCGCCTCCGGATAGGCGGTCCGCACGCTCGCCGTGAGCACCTGCCAGAGCGGGCTCGCGACCGGGGATGCGGTGGCGTCGTTCTGCTGCAAGGGCGAAACCTCGACGTGCGGCGCGAGGTCACCGAGCGCCTCGGCGAGAAAGGCATCGACGTCGGCCGCGCTCGTACCGGGCATCGTACGGATGTCGACCTCGACGTCGACGGTGTCGGGGATGATGTTGGTCTTCTGGCCGCCGTGCACGACGTTCGGCGAGAAGCTCGTGTGCGTGGCGGCGTGGCAGCGCCGTGCCATCGGCGGCGGCAGCTGCGCGATCGTGTCCCACACCCGCCGCGGGTCGAGCAGTCCCGCCTTCTGCTCGTCGGAGAGCGGCAGGACCTCGACCTGCGCACGCCACAGCTCGTCCAGATGCGCCGCCGGCCGGTACGCGGCGATCCGCCGCACGACCTCGGCCGCCTTCACGAGCGCGTTGTCGGCGCCGAACGGCATCGAGCCGTGCGACGGCGTGCCCTTCACCCGCAGCCGGCGCCAGGCGATGCCCTTCTCGCCGACGTTCACGACGACCCGGCGCGTCCCGTCGTGGCCGAGGAACGACCAGCCGCCCGCCTCGGTCAAGACGTAGTCGCTCGCCACCGCGTCCCAGTGCCGGTCGACCATCCACTCGGCGCCCCAGACGCCCCCCGCCTCCTCGTCGGCGACGCCGAAGTAGACGAGCGTCCCTTTCGGGCGGAAGCCGCTCTGGGCGAGATGGCGGAAGGCGACCGCCATCGACGACGTCAGGTTCAGCATGTCGATGGCGCCGCGGCCCCACACCTCGCCCTCGACGAGCTCGCCGCCGAACGGATCGCGCGACCAGCCCTGCGGATTCACCGGCACGACGTCGGTGTGCGCCATGAGACAGAGGCGGGGCGCCGTCGGGTCGGAGCCCTCGATGCGCGCGACCAGCGAGGCGCGGCCCGGCCGCGCCTCGAAACGCTGCACGTCCAGTCCGGCGCGTCCGAGGTACGTCTGCAGCAGGTCCGCATTGCGGGTCTCGCCGCCGGAATCGACCGTGCCGTCGTTGACGCAGGCGTTGCGGATGAGCTGCTGGAGCAGCTCCGTCGTCTCACCGCTGAGGTTCGTCGCCATGGGAAGGCCGTCTCCCGAGGCCGACGCCCTTCTAGCGCCCGAGCCGGCCGGAGAGAAGGGCGATCAGGGTATCGGCGTGGCGCTCCGCGAACTCCGGGTCGGTCGGATCGACCCCGGTGATGTAGCGGCACTCGGACGCGTTGCTGAAGATCAGACCGGCCGCACCGATCACGATGTAGCGCAGGCTGACAGGCGAGACCGGCGCGACCAGGCCGGCCGCCTGCGCCCGCTCGACGTACGCCGTCACGAGATCGCTCATCGGCCGCACGTAGTGGTCGGCGAGCCAGCGCATGCGTCTACTGTCGCGCTTGGCCTCGTCGTTCATGAGCCGCATGAAGTCCGGGCGGCGGGCAACGAAGCGCACGAATTGCCGTACCGCGCGCTCGAGCCAGACGAGCGGGTCATCGGCCCCCTCGCCGGCGACGCCCGCGGCGAAATCGGCCTGCAGCTCCTCGAAGGCCCGGGCGACCGCGGCCTTCCATAAGCGCTCCTTGCCGTCGAAGTAGTATTTGATGAGGCCGAGATTGGCATCGGCGCGCTCCGCGATGTCGCGGGTCCGGGCGCCGCCAAAGCCGTGCTCGGCGAAGATCGCGAGCGCCGCGTTCAGGATGCGCTCGCGCGCGCCGTCACTGGATGCGTGGCGCACGGCCGGGATGGCCCTGCCCCGCTTCGCCTTGCCCGCCTTCGTCGCCGTCCGCGCCATGGGCGCATCTTACTCTCTTGACTAACTCCCGCAAGAGGGATTATACGTCTGAGTAACTCATCCTCGAAAAGGAGCTGCCCATGAACCCCGCACCCGTCGCCGGCCGCAAGCTGACGCTCAGCCACCTCGGCGTGAGCTGCTTCGATCTCGACCGCATGGTGGACTTCTACACGCGCGTCCTCGGCATGACCGTGACCGACCAGGGCGACGTGCCCGTCGGCCGGCTCGTCTTCCTCACCACGGATCCGGCGGAGCACCACCAGCTCGTGCTCGCGTCGGGCCGGACGGAGGGCACCATCCAGGAGGGCCCGGTGTTCGGCGGCGGCTTCGGCAGCGCGATCTTCCAGATCACCTTCCGCCTCGACGACCTCGCGACCCTGCGGCGCATACGACAGCGGCTCGCCGGCGAGGGCAACGACAATTTCGTGCCGCTGAACCACGGCAACTCGTGGTCGATCTACACCCGCGACCCCGAGGGCAACGCGCTCGAGTTCGTCGTCGACAGCCCGTGGTACGTCCACCAGCCGCACGGCGAGTACCTCGACCTGGCGCTCGACGACGCCGAGATCCTCCGGCAGACGGAGGCGATCTGCCGGGCGACGGGCGATTGGCAGCCGTTCGACCAATGGCGTGCCGGCATCGCGCACCGCATCACCGCCGACCAGGCTGCGCTGAGGTGACCGCCATGCGCCTTCCCTGCGATACGCCCGTCCTGATCGTGGGCGCCGGCCCGGCCGGGCTCGCCTCCGCCGTCTTGCTCTCGCGCCTCGGCGTCGCGAGCCGGGTCGTCGAGCGCCGCCGGTCGCCGCAGTCCGCGCCTGCGGCCCACGTCGTGAACGCCCGCACCTTCGAGATCTTCCGCGCCGCCGGCGTCGACATGCGCGCGATCGCTGCCGCCTGCCAGCAGCCCGCCGACGCCGGTCAGGTACTGTGGATGACGACGCTCGCCGGCGAGGAGCTCGGCCGCCTGCCCTTCGAGCGCCAGGGCGACGACGTCCTCGCGCTGACGCCGACGCCGCTCCGCAGCCTCTCGCAGCACCGCCTGGAGCCGATCATCCTCCGCGAGGCGCGACGCCGGCCCGACGTCGACGTCGCCTACGGCCAGGAATGGCTCGGCGCGACCCAGGACGGCGGCGGCGTCACGTCGCGCATCCGTGGCGCGCAGGGCGATGTCTACGAGGTGCGGAGCCGCTGGCTCCTCGCGGCCGACGGCGCAGGCAGTCCGGTGCGTCGCTCGCTCGGCATCGCCCCGATCGGACCCGACCGGCTGCAGAGCTTCGTGATGATGCACGTCGAAGCCGACCTCCGGCCGCTCGTCGGCGCGCGGCCGGGCGTCCTCTACTGGACGACGGCGCCGGGCGCGATCGGCACGTTCGTCGCGCACGACCTCGCCTCCACGTGGGTCTACATGCACCCCTGGGACCCCGACAACGAGTCGGCGGCCGACTACACCGAGGAGGCGTGCGCCGCGATCGTCCGTCGCGCGCTCGGCAGCGACGCGATCCCGTTCACCGTACGCACGATCCGCACCTGGACGATGACCGCGCAGGTCGCGGAGCGCTATCGCGAGGGCCGCATCATCCTCGTCGGCGACGCGGCGCACCGCTTCCCGCCGACCGGCGGCCTCGGGCTCAACACCGGGGTGCAGGACGCGCACAACCTCGCGTGGAAGCTCGCCGCCGTCGAGGCGGGCTGGGCCGACGAGGCGTTCCTCGACACCTACGAGGCCGAGCGCCGTCCGGTGGCACAGCGGAACGCCGACGTCAGCCTCGCGAACGCGATGCGCCTCGGCGAGGTCTATCAAGCGCTGGCGAGCGGCGATCGCACCGAGATCGCCGCCGCGATCGTCAACCAGGCGGAGCACTTCGACATGCTCGGGCTTCAGCTCGGCTTCACCTACGAGCGCGGCGCGCTGCTCGCCGAGAAGAGCGCGGCATCGCGCAGCACCGTCCGCGACTACGTGCCGGATGCCTTTCCCGGCGCGCGCCTGCCGCACGCGTGGGTGCGGCGCGGCGGCGCGCGCGTCTCGAGCCTGGACCTCTGCGGCTACGACGGCTTCACCTTGATCACGGGCCCCGACGGCGGGGCCTGGACGGAGGCGCACGGCGACACGGTGCCGCTGACCTGCCTCACGATCGGCCGTGACGTCACCGACGACGGCCGATGGACGGCGCTCCTCGGCATCGAGGCGACGGGCGCGGTGCTCGTCCGGCCGGACCAGCACGTCGCGTGGCGCGCGCCGCGCGCCGTCGCCGATCCCGCCGGCACGGTCGAGCGCGTGCTGGCCCGGGTGCTCGGCACGCTGCCGGTCGCGGAAGAGCGCAGAGCGGAGGTGGGTCGATGAACCTCGGCATCGGAGGGCGGAAGGCCATCGTCTGCGCCTCGAGCCGCGGCCTCGGCAAGGCGTGCGCGTTGGCGCTCGCCCGCGAGGGCGTTGCGGTCGTGGTGAACGGGCGCGACCCGGAGCGGCTCGCGACGACGGCCGACGCGATCCGCGCCGAGACCGGCACGCCGGTGACCGCCGTCGTCGCCGACCTCTGCACCGAGGACGGCCGCGCGCAGCTCGTCGCCGCGTGTCCCGAGGCCGACATCCTCGTCACCAACAACGCCGGCCCCATGCCGGGCCGCTTCGAGGACTGGGACCACGCGGCATGGCTCGCGGGGCTCGAGCAGAACCTGCTGGCGCCCGTGCTGATGATCCGTGCCGTGGTCGGCGGCATGCGCGCCCGGCGCTTCGGCCGCATCGTCAACATCACCTCGGCGATGGTGAAGGCGCCGCATCCGTTGATGGGCCTCTCGACCGCGGCGCGGAGCGCGCTCACCGCCGTGTGCAAGGGACTCTCGCGCGAGGTCGCGCGCGACAACGTCACCATCAACAACCTGCTCCCCGAGCGCATCGACACCGACCGCCAGCGTTTCATGGCCGAGCTGCAGGCGGCCGGACGCGGCATCTCGCTCGAGGAGGCGTACCGCGAGATCGCCGCGTCGATCGCGGCGCAGCGCCTCGGCACGCCCGAGGAGCTCGGCGCCGCCTGCGCCTACCTCTGCAGCGCGCACGCGGGCTTCGTGTCGGGCCAGAACCTTCAGATCGACGGCGGCTCGTACCCCGGGCTCGTGTAGGCCGGCCTTCCGTTCTGGGATCTGGACGGCAGGTCTGGATCCGGGACCGGAAGGCTTCACAGGTGCCGTGCGAAGTTCGCGGTAACCGCCGGAGTTCGCGCATTTGCACGGCGGCGGGGCGGTGGCACGAGGGGTGCACCCACGTCCAGCAAATGTCCCGGCGCTCAACCATCACGAATCGGCTACGCGTCCTCGGCGTCACCCCGAGGATCGTCCTTTTCGCCGGTCTCTGGCTCGCCAGCGTCTCGGTGGGGATGGCGTCCCTGGCGTCCTATGACACGCGTCCGGGCCCGAACGCCGAGCCGCCGCTCCAGTGGCCGAGCGCGAGCAGCATCGAGCCCGTCCCCGGACGGCCGACACTCGTCGTGCTCGCGCATCCGAAATGTCCGTGCACCCGGGCGACCGTCGCCGAGGTCGCGGTGCTCATGACCGCCTTCCGGCGCCGCGTCGACGTGCACATCCTCTTCGAGCTGCCGGCGGGCGCACCCGACGGCTGGGAGCAGACCGACATCTGGCGCTCCGCCGCGGCCATTCCCGGCGTCGACGTCGGGATCGACGCCGACGGGGTCGAGGCGGCGCGCTTCCACGCGATCACCTCGGGGCAGACGATCCTCTACGACGCGGCGGGGAATCTGCGCTTCACCGGCGGGATCACGGCGGCGCGCGGCGAGCAAGGCGGGAACCTCGGCCTTGACGCGGTGGCGGAGGCGATCATCCGCCCGAAAGGCGCGGCCACGAGCGCGCCGGTCTACGGATGCCTCTTCCGGCGGGAGCAGAACTCATGAGCACGCCCACGCTCGACGCAAGCATCGATGCGCGCGCCGCGGCGCTCTTCCGCGAGCGCCAACGCGCGTTGCGCGGCCATACGAGCCGCCTCTTCGCGCTGCTCCTGGTGTTGCAATGGATCGGCTGCATCGCCGGCGCGCTATTCGTCACCCCGCGCACCTGGGTGGGCCTGACCGAGTACACGCACATGCACGTGTGGGCCGCCTGCTTCCTCGGGGCCCTCATCGCCATCCCGATGGCGTTCGTCGCGTGGACGCGCCCAGAGGACGATTCCACGCCTTTCGTCGTCGCGGTCGGCCAGATGATCGCATCGGTCCTTCTTATCCATTTGAGCGGCGGCAGGATCGAGAGCCACTTCCACATCTTCGGCTCGCTGGCGTTTCTGGCGTTCTACCGCGACTGGCGCGTCCTGATCCCCGCGACGGTGGTGGTCGTGCTGGACCATCTTCTGCGCGGCATCCTCTGGCCCCAGTCGGTGTACGGCGTGGTCGCGGTGAGTGCGTGGCGCTCCGTCGAGCACGGCGCGTGGGTGCTGTTCGAGGACGCGTTCCTGGTCGTGTCGTGCGCCCGGGCGCTGCGCGAGATGCACTTCACCGCGCGCCAGCAAGCCGAGACCGAGTTCGCCAAGAGCGCGGTCGAGCAACGCGTCGAGGAACGCACGGCCGAGCTGCGCGAGAGCGAGGAACGCTTCCGCTCGCTGAGCAACTGGTCACCGATCGGCATCTTCGAGGCCAACCGCGAGGGCGAGTGCGTCTACACGAACGGCCGGTGGTCCGAGATCAGCGGCTACAGCCGCGACGAGGTGCTGGGACACGGCTACGCGCGGCTCGTCCATCCGGACGATCGGGCCACGGTCATGGCGGCATGGGCGGCCGCCACCGCAGCGGGACGCGACTATGCCAGCGAAACCCGGGTCCTGACCGCCCAGGGCGAGACGCGCTGGGTCTCGGTGCACGCGCGGCCGCGCTTCGACGCCGATGGCATCGTCGACGGCTACGTCGGCGCGCTCGAGGACATCACCACGCGCAAGGAGTTCGAGGCGGAGCTGGCGATGGCGCTGGATGCCGCCGAGGCATCGACGCGCCTGAAGTCGGAGTTCGTCGCCAACATGAGCCACGAGCTCCGGACGCCCATGAACGGCATCTTCGGCATGCTCGAGCTCGCCCTCGACACCAAGGACGATTCCGAGCGCGCCGAGTTCCTGCAGAGCGCGCAGCGCTGCGCCAGCAACCTCATGACGCTGATCAACGGCGTCCTCGATTTCTCGCGCATCGAGGCGGGATCGCTGACATTGGAATCCATCCCCTTCGATCCGCGCGAGGTCCTGGACCGGGTGATCGAGACGCTCGCGACGCAGGCGGCACGGAAGGGGCTCGAGCTCGTCGCCCAGGTCGATCCCGCCTTGCCCGACAGGCTGATGGGCGATCCGACGCGTCTCGGCCAGGTGCTCCTCAATCTCGCCGGCAACGCGGTGAAGTTCACGGAGAGCGGCGAGGTGGTCCTCCGTCTCGAAAGCGTGACGGCAGGGGACAACGCCTCGGGGGCTGCGCTCCCACGCACCCTGCGCGCCATCGTGCGCGATACGGGCATCGGCATCGCGCCGGAGAAGCACGCGCTCATCTTCGAGTCGTTCACCCAAGCCGACGGCTCGACCACCCGGAACTACGGTGGCACCGGCCTCGGGCTCACGATCAGCAAGAACCTGATCGAGGCCATGGGCGGTGAGCTCGGTCTCACGAGCGAGGTCGGCAGCGGCACCACCTTCTGGTTCACGCTACCGCTCGTCGGCGCGCCCTCGTCGGAAACCGCCGCACCGTCGTTTCCGCGCGCGCGGGTCGTCGTGCTCGAGCCGCACGAGGCGACGCGCGTGGCATTGATGGAACGGCTCACGATGCTCGGCTTCCGCGCGGAGACGGCGGCGGACCGCGAGGAAGCGGATGCGCTGATCGATGTCGCGGGCGATCCCGTCCGGGTGGTGCTGGCCAACGAAACCGCCCCTGGCGCGCTCGAGCTCGTCGCGTCCCTCGTCGAGACACCCGACGGCATGCCCTCCCCCATCATTCTCACGAGCGTCGGCGCCGATCCAGATCGGACGACGTACGACGTTCCACGCCTCACGCGCCCCATCCGCGACGCGCACCTGATCCAGGCGCTGCGCTCTGCGCTCGAGGGCGTGAAGCCCGCGGCGCTGCCGGGGCCGGAGATCGTCGCGACCGCGCCCGTCGTGCAGGGCCCGCACTCGGATGACACCACGCGCATCCTCATCGCGGAGGACGATCCGATCTCGCGGCGCGTGTTGGTGACGATGCTCCAGCGCTGGGGCTACGAGGTCGAGACGACGGACGACGGCCGGGCCGCGTTGCGGCGCCTGGAGGAAGCCGATGCGCCCTATCTCGCGCTGCTCGACTGGATGATGCCGGGCCTCGACGGCCCGAGCGTGTGCCGGGAGCTGCGTGCCACGCACACGGAGCACCCGCGCTACCTGATACTGGTCACCGCCAAGGGGCGCTCCGAAGAGATCGTCGAGGGCCTGCGCGCGGGCGCGGACGACTATGTCACGAAGCCGTTCGATCCGGCGATCCTCCACGCGCGCCTTGGCGTCGGCCTGCGCGTGCTCGAGCTGCAGCAGAAGCTCCTCGCCGAGGTCGCACGCGTCGAGTCGCTCCGCCAGCTCGAGGTGGAGCACCGCCACGCGCAGAAGCTCGAGGCCGTCGGCCGCCTGGCGTCCGGCATCGCCCACGAGATCAACACGCCGATCCAGTTCGTCGGCGACAACACCCGCTTCGTATCGGAGAGCATCGCGACCTTGCGAGACATCCTGGCGCGCTACCACACGCTCGCGAGCGATCCCGACGGCGCCGACGCCGGCGCGCTCGCGGCGGACATCCGCGAGCGCGAGGCCGCGTGCGACATCGCCTACATCGTCGACGAGGTGCCGAGAGCCCTCACGCAGACGCTCGAGGGCGTCGACCGTGTCGCCGAGATCGTGCGCGCCATGAAGACGTTCGCCCACCCCGACGTCAAGGAAAAGGCCCCCGCCGATCTGAACAATGCGCTGCGCAACACGCTCATCGTCGCGCGCAACGAGCTCAAGTACGTCGCCGACGTGGAGACCGATCTCGGCGCGCTGCCCGAGGTGATGTGCAACGTCGGCGACATCAACCAGGTCTTCCTCAATCTGCTGATCAACGCCGCGCATGCGATCGGAGACGTCGTCGGCGATCGCGGCGGCAAGGGCGTCATTCGCGTCGCCACGCGGGCCGAGGACTCAACGGTCCTCATCACCGTCAGCGACACGGGCACCGGCATCTCGGCCGACACCCGCGAGCGCATCTTCGAGCCGTTCTTCACCACCAAGGAGGCGGGACGCGGCACCGGTCAGGGCCTCGCCCTGGCGCGCGCCTGCGTCGTCGAGCAGCACGGCGGCGAGCTCTGGTTCGAGAGCGAGCCCGGACGGGGAACGACGTTCTTCATTCGCTTGCCGATCGCTCCGCACGCCATGGGAGTGGCAGCATGAAGCACGTCCTCTTCGTCGATGACGAGCCGCGTTTGCTCGCCGGCCTGCGACGGCTGTTGCATCCGTTCCGCAACGAGTGGGACATGACCTTCGTCGGCAGCGGGCCGGAGGCTCTCGCCCACCTCGAGGTGGCGCCGTGCGACGTCATCGTCTCGGACATGCAGATGCCGGGCATGAACGGCGCCGAGCTGCTGACCAGGGTGCACGCGCGCAATCCCGGCATCGTCCGGATGGTCCTCTCCGGGCACCCCGACCTGGAGCTGGCGATGCGCGCCGTTCCGGTCGCGCACCAGTTCCTCACCAAGCCCTGCGAGCCCGCGCGGCTGCGCGAGCTGATCGAGCGGGCGCTCAATCTCCATTCGCTGCTATCGGACGCGAGCCTCCGGCGCACCATCGGTGAGCTCCGGACGCTGCCGAGCCGCCCCCAGGTGTTCACGGCGCTTACTCAGGCCCTGGCCGATCCGGAGGTCCCGCTCCGCACCATCAGCGCGATCGTCGGGCGCGACATCGCGCTCAGCACCAAGGTCCTGCAGCTGATCAACTCGGGCTTCTTCGCGCTGCCGTCGCGCGTCACCAGCATCGAGCGCGCAGTGAGCTGCGTGGGCACGTCGATGCTCAAGAGCCTGCTGCTCTTCGTCGAGGTGTTCCAATCCCACGGCGCGCTCGACGTGCCAGGCTTCTCCCTCGATGCGCTGCACCAGCATGCGCAACTGACGGCCCGGATCGCCATGCGGCTCGGCTCCGACCAGCGCGCCGACGACGTGTTCCTCGCCGCCATCCTGCACGACATCGGCAAGCTCGTGCTGGCGTCGAGGATGCCCGGGCATCTCCGCGCGGTGCTCGACGAGGCGCGCCAGACGGGAGAGGAAACCTTCGCGGTGGAGCAGCGGGCGGGCGAGGCGACCCATGCGGCGGTCGGGGCGTATCTCCTCGGCCTCTGGGGCCTACCCTACCCGATCGTCGAGGCGGTCGCCTACCATCACGAGCCGCGACGCGTCCCGTACGAGCGCTTCGAGCTCCTTGGCGTCGTCCACGTTGCGGACGCGCTCGCCCACGAGTCCCTGAGCGGCGCGCCGCCGGGCGCCGACGGCCTGCCTGCGGGCATCGACGTCGCGTACCTGGAGCAGCTCGGCCTCGTCCAACAGGTATCGCAATGGCGCGCATACGCCGCCGAGGAGACGATCCAATGCGCAGCGTGAAGAACCCACCCCGCATCCTCTGTGTCGATGACGAGCCGCGCGTGCTCGACGCGCTCGGACGCCTGCTGCGCGGCTGCTACGAGGTGGTAACGGCAACGAGCGGCGCCGCCGGGCTCGAGGCCATCGCCAGCGCCGGCGCCGCCGGCACCTCCTTTGCGGTCGTCGTGTCGGACATGCGGATGCCGGCGATGAACGGTGCGGAGTTCCTGCGCAAGGTGCGCGAGGCCGCGCCGGCCACCACGCGGATGCTGTTGACGGGGCATGCCGAGCTCGACGCCGCGATTGCCGCGGTGAACGACGCCAACGTCTTCCGCTTCCTCTGCAAACCGTGCCAACCGGCGTCTTTCATCGCGGCGCTCGACGCGGCCGTCGAGCAGTACCGCCTGGTGACCGCGGAGCGCGAGCTGCTCGAGCAGACGCTGCACGGCAGCATCCGGGCGCTGACGCAGGTGCTCGCGCTCGCGAGCCCGGCCGCCTTCGGCCGCGCGGGACGCGCCAAGCAGCTCGCGGGCGCGCTCGCGGCGCGCCTCGGGATCGCGGAACGCTGGCCGATCGAGATCGCAGCGATGCTGTCGCAGATCGGCGCCGTCACCCTGCCCGAGCCGACCGCCGAGAAGCTCTACTACGGCCACGCACTCGACGCCTCCGAGCAGGCGATGGTCGAGCGGCTGCCCGCGATCGCCTGCGAGCTGCTGCAGGATATTCCGCGCCTCGGGCCCGTGTGTGCCATGATCAGCGCAGCAGCCGGGCGCGCGGTAGGGCCGGAGGCGAGCGGCGCGGGCATCCTCGCACTCACCCTGGAGTTCGACGCGCTGCAGGTCACGGGCCTCAGCGCGGAGACAGCCTTGGCGATGCTCCGCGGACGCCACGGCCGTCACGACGCCGCCCTGCTCGCGGCGCTCGCCGAGGAGGTCGGCGCAAGCGCGAGCGCCAACACGATCCGCGAGGTGCGGCTGCCGGAGCTGCGCATCGGCATGCTGCTGGCCGACGACGTCGTGAGCGAGAGCGAGATGCTGCTCGTCGCGCGCGGCCAGGAGGTGACGACCGGGCTCCTCGAGCGGCTGCGCAACTTCGCCGCCCACGTCGGCGTCCGGCAGCCGATCCGCGTCAGCACGCCGGCCGCGCCGGCGACCGTCATTGCCGCCTGAGCGCGGCGGCGCGATCGACCCTCGTCGGATCGACCGCGCCGCCGATACGAGTTACCGACGGCGCGGAGCACGCGCCGCCGGCCCCGCTCAATCCTGAACCAGCGCGTCCTCGGGGTAGGCCAGGAGCCCGAACTGCGGCATGTCGAGACCGTCGCGCTCGTCTTCCTCGAGCGGGCGCATGCTGCGGACGGCGTTCACGACCTTGAAGACCGCGAACGTCGCGCCGAAGGCCCAGAGGCCGCAGACGGTGGCACCGATCAGCTGGCAGATGAACTGGCTCGTGTCGCCGTAGAGCAGGCCGGTGACGCCCTGGCCCGCCGCGCCGAGATAGGTCGTTGCGCCGATACCGTTCCAGCCGGCGCCGTACGTGCCGTCGGCGAAGATGCCGACGCAGAGGCCGCCGAACATGCCGCAGTAGCCGTGCACCGAGATCGCGCCGCACGGATCGTCCACCTTCAGCACGTTGTCGTTGAAGAGCACGCCGACGCACACGATCATCCCGGCGAGGAGGCCGATGATCACCGCAGAGGTCGGGCTCACGAAGGCGCAGGGAGCGGTGATCGCCACGAGGCCCGCGAGCATGCCGTTGCACGCCATGGTGATGTCCGGCTTGCCGAAGCGAAAGTGCCAGAACACCATCGCGGAGGCCGCTCCGGCGATCGCCGCGAGGTTCGTGTTGACCGCGACGATGGAGATGCGGAGATCGGTCGCGCCGAGCGTCGATCCCGGGTTGAAGCCCATCCAGCCGAACAGCAGGATGAAGGTGCCGCTCACGACGAACGGGATGTTGTGCGCCGGGAAGGCCTTCGGCTTGCCGTCCTTGCCGAACTTGCCGAGGCGCGGGCCGAGCACCACGGCGAGCGCCATCGCGCAGAAGCCGCCGACGGCGTGCACCACGGTCGAGCCCGCGAAGTCGACGTAGCCGTGACCGAGACCCATCGTGGTGCCGAGCTGCGACAGCCAGCCGCCGCCCCAGGCCCAGCACCCGAAGATCGGATACAGGATCGCGCCGACGAACATCTCGCAGAGCAGGAACGCGCCGAACGTAATGCGCTCGCAGATCGCGCCGACGATGATGTAGCCGGCCGTCTCCATGAACACGACCTCGAAGAGGACGAGCGCCATGGCACCGGCGTCGTAGGCGGCACCGCTCAGGAAGAAGCCCTTGCCGCCGACGAAGCCCCAGGCGCCGCTGCCGAACAGGAACGAATTCAGGGTCGGCGTGCCGCCGAGGTTGAGCGGCGCGGCGTTCACCGCCACGGCGCCGAACTGGAACGCAAAGCCGACGGCCCAGTACGCGATGAAGGCGAAGACGTAGGCGGCGAAGTTGAGCATCATGAGATGCCCGGCGTTGCGCTTGCGGATGAGGCCGCAGGTGAGCAA
>DASXLI010000062.1:0-51489 GCA_036496285.1 Binatia bacterium | reverse complement strand
ACCGGACGGTGCTCGCTAGACTCGACGCATGGTGTCGGGCGAGCGGCCGCTACGGCTCGGTGTCAGCAGCTGCCTGCTCGGCGCCAGTGTGCGGTTCGATGGCGGCCACAAGCAGGACCGTTTCCTCACCGACGTCCTCGGACGTTACGTCGAATGGGTTCCCGTGTGCCCGGAGGTGGAGAGCGGCATGGGGATCCCGCGCGAGTCCGTCCGCCTCGAGGGCGAGATCACGCTGCCGCGCATGGTCGGCGTCCGCAGCCGCACGGACCACACGGCGGCCATGCGCCGCTTCGCCGCCGGGCGCGTGCGTGCGCTCGCCGCGCTCGAGCTCTCTGGCTACGTCTTCAAGAAGGACTCGCCGAGCTGCGGCATGGAGCGCGTGCGCGTCTACCCGGAGCCCGGGGGCATGCCGAGCCGGCGCGGGCGCGGGCTCTTCGCCGCGGCGCTGATCGAGGCGTTGCCGTTCCTGCCGGTCGAGGAGGAGGGCCGGTTGAACGATCCCGTTCTGCGCGAGAACTTCATCGAGCGCATCTTCTGCTACCGGCGCTGGCGGGACCTGCTCGCCGCGCCGACGCGCGGTGGGCTGGTGGCGTTCCACACCGCGCACAAGTTCCTGATCCTGGCGCACAGCCCGCGCGCGTATACGGCGCTCGGACGCCTGGTCGGCGAGAGCAAGGGGGTGCGTGCCGCGGCACTGGCGCGCTGCTACGGCGAGGGCCTCATGCGGGCGCTCGCGGCGCCCGCGACCGTCCGCCGCCACGTGAACGTGCTGCAGCATCTCGCCGGCTTCTGCCGCGCGCATCTCGGCGCCGGTGAGCGCCAGGAGCTCGCGAGCGTCATCGACGACTATCGCCGCGGGCTGGTGCCGCTCGTCGTCCCGCTCACGCTGCTGCGGCATCACGTCGAGCGCCACGACGTCGGCTACGTCCGCGGCCAGGTGTACCTTGCGCCGCATCCGAAGGAGCTGATGCTGCGGAACCACGTCTGACGCGCGGTGGCCGCGGGGCGGCGCCGCCCGCCGCGATTCAGTCGCGACCGGCGGCGCGGCCGCGGAGGCGGCTGCGTACGGCACCGAGCTCGCCGATCTCGATCGGGACGCCGCGCTCGAACGCGATGACCTGGCCGGAAAGGGGCGACACACGGGCGCCGGGCGTGAGGATGCCGACGAGGTTGAGCGGGTCGGAGGCGCCGACCAGCACGACCTGGCCGTGATCGTCCTCGCGGCGCGTCGCGCGCACCGCCTCGACGGCCTCGGGGAGCGCGAATTGCTCGCCGACCAGTCCCGCTACGAAGCGCCCGCCACGGATCTCGCCGCGTGCCTCCATGCGGCGGTAGACGCCGAGGAGCACGCGCCACGGCGGCACGAGCGTCTCGCGCGCCAGCAGCTCGCGCACCACCACCCCGTAGCGGCGCAGCAGGCGTCGCGCGGCGCTCTCGACCAGGGCCTCCGCGGTGGGTGGGGTGCGGGGCGCGCGCAGCAGCGCCCAGCGGCCGATCGGCAGGGCACGGCGGGGTGCCCGCCCGCCGCGCAGTGCGCGCAGGCGACGCTCGGGGCGGGGCTTCTCGGCCGGCGCGAGGAGCGCGCGCAGGCCGGCGAAGCCGTCGCCGGTCACGAGGCCGCGCGCGACCAGCTCCCACAGCGCGTCCTCGGCGGCGCTCGGCAAGAGGCCGGTGGCGCGTGCGATGTCGCCGATGAAGGAGGCGCCTTCGGCGGCGAGATGCTCGGCGACGGCGTGCGCGGCGTGCGACAAACCGTGCGGCAGAGCAGTGGGGCGCGCCGCGAGGAGCGGCGTCAGATCATCGCGCAAGGCCAGGGCCAGCGGGGCGACGCGCGTCGGAGCGGCCCGCCGCCGTCGCGGTCCGGCGGGACGATCGGCGCTGTCCTCGGCGGGATCCTCCGCGAGAGTCTCGGCGTTCTGGGCGTGCGGCGAGAAGCGGCCCCACGCGACGACGCCCGCGAGGCAGAGCTCGTCGAGCAGCGCGGGATCGTACGATTCCACGCGGCCGGGGAGCACCGTCTGCTCCCACGCCGGCGCCGGCAGCTCGAGGCCGTGCAGCTGGGTGACGACCGCGGCGACGCCGTCGCGCCGGTGCAGCTGCGTGCCCGGGGCCAGGTGCTGCCAGCGGAAGAGGTAGCGCAGGAAGTCCGACGGCTGGACCGGCTCGATCTCGCGCCGCAGGTGGCCGATCGTGAGGCGATGGATGCGCGCGAGGAGGCGGCGCTCGCACCACTCGACGTCCGCGGCACCCGGCGTGTAGCGGCCCTGGAGCACGATGCCCTCGGCCTCGAGGCGCGCCAGCGCGCCGGCGATCGCGGCGGCCGCGACGCCGAGGCGCGACGCCAGCGCGGCGGCGGTGACCGGACCGAGGCACTCGAGCCAGCCGCGGACGACGGTCACGAGCGCGCGCTCCTCGTCCATTGGCTCGCCTTCGAGCGCGGGATCGGGCGCCGCCGCGCCGTACTCGACGCGCGCGCCGGAAAGCGCCGCCCGCGCCGTCGACAGGCGCTCGATCGGCACGAGCGCCTGTCGGGTGCGTCCCTCGCCGTGCCAGTGCAGCGTCGCCACGCGGCCATCGGCGCGCAGGTGCTCGACGAGCGTCCACCACGGCTGCGCGTCCTCCGCCGGCAACACGATGAGGCTCAAGAGCGCGTCGTGCAGCTCGTCGGCGTCGCGCACGTCGGGCCACGCCTGGCCGCGCACCTCGTCGATCGCGGCGGGATCAAGCGCACCGAGGCCGGCCGCGAGATCGGGGTCCGTGCGGCGCAGCGCCACGGCGCGGGCGCGGCGCTCCTCGAGCGGGGCGTCGTCGAGATAGGCGTAGGGGTTGGCATTCAGGATCTCGTGCGACATCGGCGACGGCGACGGCGTCTCGACGGCGACGGTGCGGATCGCGCCGCTCTCGATGCGCTCGAGCACGGCGCGCAGGCCGTCCGCGTCCATCGCCTCGTGCAGGCAGTTGGCGAGCGTCTCGTCGACCAGGGGATGCGCGGGCGGCTCGATCGGGCCGGCGTGGTTGTCGCCGCAGGCAACCTGCGCCGGGAAGACCGCCGCCAGCAGATCCTCGGCGCGCATGCGCTGGATCGGCATGGGCACCCGCTTGCCGCCATTGTGACGGAGGAGGGCGAGGGCGCGCGTGGCATTCCAGCGCCAGCGCGTGCCGAACATCGGCGCCGCGAGCGCCGCCTGCACGAGATCGTGCTCCAGGGTGGCGCGGCGCACCATGCCGAAGACGCTTGCGAGCGGGAAGCTGTGCTGCTCACCGAGCGAGATCACGATGCCGTCGTCGGTGGCCGCCGCCTGCAGCTCGAAGTCGAAGGTCACGCAGAAGCGCTTGCGCAGCGCGAGACCCCAGGCGCGGTTGATGGTGCCGCCGAAGGGCGCGTGCAGCACGAGCTGCATGCCGCCGCTCTCGTCGAAGAAGCGCTCGGCGACGATCGTCTCGCAGGTCGGCACCGTGCCGAGGACGGCCAGCGTGCCGCGCACGTACTCGACGATCTGCTCCGCGCCGCCGGCATCGACGCCGCACTCGGCGCCGACCCACGTGGCGACCGGCGCGAAGGGCGAGGGCACGGCGACGCCCGACGGCACGAGCTCGGCGCCCGCGCCGGCGCTTGCCACGGCCTGGCTCGCCCCGCCGCCGACGTCGAGCGGCGCCGTCTTGGTCGCGACGTCGCGCACGCGCGCCGCGACGCCGGCGCGCAGCTCGGAGACCGCGCGCGACAGCTCGAAGGTTCGCGCCGGCGACTCGCCGAGCCAGAACGGGATCGTCGGCGGCGTCTGCCCGGCGTCCTCGACCCGCACCCGCCCTGCCTCGACGCGGCGGATGCGCCACGAGTGGTTGCCGAGGATGAAGATGTCGCCCGCCATGCTCTCGACGGCGAAGTCCTCGTTGACCTTGCCGACGAGCGCGCCGGCCGGCTCCTCGAGCACGTCGTAGTCGGCGGTGTCGGGGATGGCGCCGCCGCTGGTGATCGCTGCGAGGCGGGCGCCGCGGCGGCCGCGGATGCGGCCGTTCACGCGGTCGTGATGCAGATGCGCCGAGCGCCGGCCGCGCCGGGTGGCGACCCCCTCGGCGAGCATCGTCAGCACCGCCTCGAACTCCTCGCGCGTGAGCTCGCGGTATGGATGGGCGCGGCGCACCAGCGCCCACAGCGCCTCCTCGCCGATCTCCTCGGCGGCGGCGGTGGCGACCATCTGCTGTGCCAGCACGTCGAGCGGCTTCGCGGGGATGCGCAGGGTGTCGAGCTCTCCCTGGCGGATCGCGCGTACTGCGGCTGCCGTCTGTACGAGCTCGTCGCGCGTCAGCGGAAAGAAGATGCCCTTCGGCACGCTGCCGAGCCAGTGGCCGGAGCGGCCCACCCGCTGCAGCAGGGTGGCGAGCGCGCGCGGCGCGCCGATGTGGCAGACGAGATCGACGTGGCCGACGTCGATGCCGAGCTCGAGCGAGGCCGTCGCGACAACGACCGGAACGGCGCCCGACTTGAGGCGCTGCTCGGCGTCGAGCCGGATGCGCTTCGACAGGCTGCCGTGGTGCGCGACGACGCGCTCGGCGCCGAGGCGCTCGCTGAGCGCGTGGGCGACGCGCTCGACGAGGCGGCGGGTGTTGGCGAAGACGATCGTCGTGCGGTGGGTGCCGACGTGGCCGACGATGCGCTCGTAGACGTCGGCCCAGAGCTCGTGGGTCGCCATCGGGCCGAGCTCGTGGCCGGTCGTCTCGACGGCGAGCTCCATCGCGCGCGCGTGGCCGGTGTCGACGATCGTGCAGTCCGGCGTGCCGTCGGCCGCGAGGCGTCCGCCGCCGACGAGGAGGCGCGCCACCTCCTCGATCGGCTTCTGCGTCGCGGAGAGGCCGATGCGCTGCACCCGCCGGCCGGCGAGGGCGTCGAGACGCTCGAGCGAGAGCGCGAGGTGGGCGCCGCGCTTGTCGCCGGCGACGGCGTGGATCTCGTCGACGATCACCGTGCGGACGCTGGCGAGGGCGCGCCGGCTCTTCTCGGCGGTGAGCAGGATGTAGAACGACTCCGGCGTGGTGATGAGGATGTGCGGCGGATGCTTCGTCATCGCCTGGCGCTCGGATGCCGGCGTGTCGCCGCTGCGCACCGCCACGCGGATCGGGGGTAGCGCATGGCCGGCGGCGAGCGCCCGCGCACGAATCGCCGCGAGCGGCTCCTCGAGATTGCGCTGGATGTCGTTGCCGAGCGCCTTCAGCGGCGAGACGTAGACGACGAGCGTCCGATCGTCGAGCCAGCCCGAGCGCGCGAGGCGCACCAGCTCGTCGATCGCCCAGAGGAAGGCCGCGAGGGTCTTGCCGGAGCCCGTCGGCGCCGCGATCAGCGCGTCGCGGCCCGCGGCGATGGCGCGCCAGCCCCCTTCCTGCGGCGGCGTCGGTCCGGAGAAACGCTCGCGGAACCAGCCCTGAACATCCGGATCGAAGCCGATCTCGCGCATCGCCTCACTATAGCGCATCGCCCGGCGAATGTGAGACAAGGGCCGGGGCAACGGGAGGGTCCTCGATGAAGCGTGAAGACTGCGTGCTGTTCAGCGGTGCCGCCGGCGGGGCGGAGGCGGAGTTCGGCCAGGCCGCCGAGCGCCACGGCATCGAGGAGGTGAACTTCACCTTCGACGGCCACAAGGACGCGCGCCATCGCGGCATCCGCGTGCTGACGCACGCCGAGCTAGAGCACGGCGACGTGAGCCTCGCCTACGTCGCGAAGCTCATGCACCGGCGCTATCCCGACACGGCGATGTTCAAGAAGGTGCTGCAGAGCATCTGGCACCAGGTGAACAACGGCCAGGAGATCTACGTCGTCGGCACCGTGCAGCCGGACGACACCGTGAAAGGCGGCACCGGTTGGGGTGCCGAGTTCGCCAAGATCTGCAACAAGCCGCTCTTCGTGTTCGATCAGGACAAGAACGGCTGGTTCCGCTGGACGGGCGACGCCTGGGCCGGCGCCGGCGATCCGGTGATCGCGCACCCGCACTTCACCGGAACGGGCACGCGCTTCCTGAAGGACAACGGCCGCCAGGCGATCCACGCGCTCTTCGCGCGCAGCTTCAGCTGACGGCACACCCGCTCCCGGATCGTTGCCGATCCGGAAGCGGGCCAGTTGGACTTTGATTGGTGGAGGGCGTCAGGGGAGCCCGGTCGCGGTACCGCCGAGCTCGAGACGTCCGAGACCGGGAAGTCCCGCCGCCGAGTTGACCGACGAGGAGCTCGTCGGACCGACGCAGAAGAGCGCCGCCAACGTCGGATTCGCCACGTCGTTCACCGGAGCGCTCTGCACGCCGGTGGCGGTCAGCGTCTCGCCCGCGACCCCGTTGTCGAAGCAGTCGCGGAAGCGCGACACGTTGCAGTGGTCACCCGCGAACGGGCACTCGCTGTCAGCCCCGCATGTGCGGAACGTCTCGACCGGGCCGCAGAAGCTCTCGAGCGGACCGGAGGAGCAGATGCGGTCGTTCGGGCTCGGCGTTCCGGGGTCGGCGACGCAATCGCCGGACGCGCCGTCGCACTGATTGGCGGCCGTCTGGGCGCCCGGCGCACTGCACGCACCACCCGGACACTCGCTGCCTAGCGCGCACGCATTGCCGACGTTGGCGCCGCCGATGCAGCGCTTGACGCCGCAGGGGTGGCCCGCCGGGCAATCGGCGTTGGTCGCACAGACCTCGGCGGCCGTGTCGGCGCAGGTATCGCACTGGCAGCGCTGCGTCGTCCACCCGGGCGCACGGCAGAGCGGGTTGTCCGTGGAGGTCGTCCGGACCTTGGTGCCCGTCGTGTTGCTCAAGTCGATCGGCAGCGTCGCGATCAGCGCGCCACCCAGCGGCGGGCAATCGAGGCTGGTGCTGCCGAAGGAGACGTTCGGAGACGAGCCGTTCACGTCGCACGACAGGCCGACACGCGCGCCGCCCGAGCAGGTACCCTCGCGGGCACCGTCATTGGTGGTCGTGTCGCCGTTGCACTGCGGGCACGGGTTCGAGAGCGTGATGCCGTTGTAGACCCGCGAGGTGAGCTTGGCGCTGGTGGCCGACGCGCCCGTCTCGACGTCGGCCGTGCCGGTGATGGCGCCGTTGAGCTGGTTGCCGACGCAGGTCGACACACCGCCGGCCGCGAGGGGCAGGTAGGTGCCGAACTGGAACTCGCACGTGCCCGCCGCGGGGCAGGCGCCGCTGGGGCAGTCCGCCGCCGCCGTGCAGGCGTTGCCGTCGTTGGTGCCGCCGACGCACTGCTGGGAGCACGGTGTGCTGTCGGTGCAGACGACGGACGTGTTGTTGCTGCAGCGATGGTCCTCGATCTCCTTGCTCGCGCCGGGGGAACTCGGGTAGACGGCCGGGTTCAGGTTCTCGACCGGGCCGACCAGCGAGCAGACGCCGCACGGACGGCTGGCGCCGGCGCACGACGCCACGCCGACGGTGACGGTGCCTTCGCTGACGATCGTTGCGTCGTGTCCGTTGCCGGTCCAGCCGGTGTCGAGGACGCCGTTCGTCGAGGTGCCGGTGAACTTGACGAACGCCGGGCAGGCGCACGTGCAGTTGTCGCACGTGAAGTCGGCGCTGGTGTTGGAGGCCGCGGCGCACGTGCCAGCGGCGCCGGCGCTCAAGTCGCAGTCCTCGCCCGCATCGACGACGCCGTTGCCGCAGAGCGAGCCACCGGGCGTCGAGGTCGGCTCCGGTCCGGGTGTCGCGGTCTCGGTTGGCGCCGCTTCGGTCGCCGTCTCGGTCGGGGTAGCTGCGGCCTCGGTCGCGGTAGCGGTAGCCGCGGCTTCGGTCGCGGTCGGGGTCGGCTCACCGGCGACCGTCGCGGTCTCCGTCGGGGTCGATCCGGGGGCGGCCGTCGCGGTTTCGGTCGGGGTCGACACGGGGGCGGCCGTCTCGGTCGGCGTCGGCTCGTTCGTGACGATCGTCGTCGACGTGGCCGTCGGCTCACCGGGGCCCGGCGATGCGGTCTCGGTCGGGGTCGGCTCAGCCGGGCCCGGCGATGCGGTCTCGGTCGCGGTCGGCTCACCGGGACCGGGCGACGCGGTCTCGGTCGGTGTCGCTTCCTCAGTCGGGCCAGCGGAGGCGGTCTCCGTCGGCGTCGCCTCGCCGCCTGCGCTGGCGGTGGGCGTCTCCTGCGGGCTCGGCGTCGCGGTGGCGACCGGGCTCGTGAACGGGACGAGGAGCAGGATGGCCTGGTCGAGCGCCGTCTCGAGCGAGGTCTCGAGGCAGCTCTGCAGGTCGCTCAGCGAGAAGCTCTCGCTTGCCGGACACGAGCCGGGGAAGCCGATCGCGGAGAGATCCGCTTTGCGACAGCCGCGGCGCAGCTTGTCCTCCAGCTGCTTGAAGGCCTTCTGGATGAGCTGGTCCGTATCGCGGTTACCGGTGCCGGGCGGGACCTCGGCGAGGCAGTTGACGGTGTTGGAGAGCTTGCCCTTCAGCTGCAGGTCGAGGCAGCGCGTCCGCGCTCGCATCTTGCGGTTGATGAAGAGGCGCGACTCACCGCCGATCACGCTCTGGCATTGCCCGTCGTCGCCGGTGAGATCGGCGCCCCCGTTCGGATAGGCGAGCGCGATCGCGGCGTCGACGAAGGACTCGAGCTCGGTCGCGAGACACGAGCCCAGGTCGTCGGTCGTGAAGCTGCCGCCGCTCGTCGGACAGCTGCCGGGGAACCCGAGGTTCTCGAGCGTGACGCCGCGACAGATACGGCTCAATGCGCGCGTCAGCCTGGCCGTCGCTTTGGTGATCTGGCGGTCGCGTTTGTCGGTGTTGCAGTTGCCCTTGTTGTTGCAGTCGACGAGCGCCTTCAGCTTGTCCGAGACGAAGTCCTGCGAGCTCTGAAGGACGGCATCCTCGCAGGCGATCTCGTCGGACGTGAGCGCGCTGGCAACGCGTGGTGATGCCATCGACATGACGGCGGCGAGCAGAGCGACGGTGGTGAAGAGTGTGACGCGCATGTGTTCCCTCCTTGGAGACCCGTGGATGCGAGCTGCGATAGCGACCCGATGAAAGAAATCCGTGCGCCGGGTCCCGGTCAATCACTGCAAAGGGTGAAAGTGTGTCACGTCTGATCGGCGCGCGCTCCGCCGACTCCCCGTTTTCAATCTCGTCCGACGACGCGCCCCGCACATGCGATCTCGCATGCGCGATCGTGCGGCGGCGCACGAGTCGCATCGCCAACGCCAGCCTCGTCGCGAGCACGGACCGCCGACACAATAGTGGCGATCCGTGTCGGCTGCGCCGCTCGATCTTTCGTCGAGCGTCGGCGTATGTGGAAGAAGTGTCGGCGGCGAATGGCACAGCCGTTGCTGTTTTCTGTGATGGCAAAGGGTCGGCTGCCGCTCCTCGCCGAGCTCGCCTTGCGCTCGAGCAGCACGGGCTGGCTCGCCGCCTTCTACGGCGCGCTCTACATCTGCGCGTCCACCGACCTGCGCGCGAGCGGCTCCCTGTGGATTTTCGGTTGGCCGTTCGCCGCGATGCTCGTCGCCGCGACCGCGATCCACGCCTGGTTCGGCGGCATCGGCGAGCCGATCGGCATGCCGTCGCCCTTCGCTTGGGTACGCACGATCAACGCCGTCGTGCGTGACGTGTCGGGCGAGTCGCCGGTGACGGAAGTTGACGACACGTCGCTCGTGCTGACACTCGCTCGCCTGCCGGCGGTACCGCTCGCCCACACGCTGTGGTGCTCCGGCCTCTCGATCCTCGTCTGTCTCGCCACAGCGGGTCTCGAGTGGCGGGTCGGCGCGGGGACGCGCAACGTCGGCCCGATCATCGTCGGCGGCGTGATCGCGACCCTTCTCTACGCGGCCGCCACCTTCACCGCGTGTGAGATGTTGGTCGCCGATGCCTGCCGCCGGGTGCGGCGGGTCGGCTTCGATGCGGGCCTCGACCCGTACACCGGCCCGACGGTGGATACGTGGGTGCGCGTGATCGTGCTCGTCGCACCGACGGTGCTGGCGCTCGCGGTCGCGTTGCAGCTCACGCAGGCGCCCGCGCTGCCCTTCGTCTGGCTGGCGCAGATGTCGCTCGTCGTGGTGAGCGCCAGCGTCTGCGGTGCGCTCGGCTGGCTGCACGCCCTCGCCATCCGGCGGGCCGGTGCCGACCTCGCGAGCGCGGCGACCGCGCTCACGCGCGACGGCGCCGCCGGCTTGCTCACCGGAGCGATCGACCGCCACCTCGTGCGCATGGCGCGGACGTTCAACGAGGCGGCGCGCGCCATCGACCGCTCACGGCAGCGCTCGGCCGCTCGCTACGCCGCCCTGTTCGAGGGCGCGGGCGACGCGATCTTGCTGGTCGAGGGGACGAGCGGCCAGGTGCTGGAGGCGAACCGCCGCGCCGAGGAGATGACGGGTCGTGACGCCGTCGCGCTCAAGCAGGGGCGTTTCGCCGACCTGTTCGCCGACGTGCCCGTGTCGGTCGGCACGGTCGACGGCACGACCCGCTGGCCGCACGGGGCCTACGTGCGGCGCGAGGGACGGGAGAGCTGCGCCGTCGACGTCTCGCTCAGCGTCGTGCCGCTCGGCGAGCACACCGTGGTGCAAGCGATCCTGCACGACATGAGCGCGCGCGAGGGCATCGAGCTCGAGCTCCGTCACGCCCTGGAGCGGCTCGAGGGGCTGTACCATCTCGCGGTCACGCTCGGCGGCAGCGTCGAGCAGATCGCCGATCACCTGACGGTGACGCTCGCCGAGCTGCTGGACGCCCCGATCGTCGTCGCGGCGCGCCTCGTGGGCGACGAGCTCGTCTTTCTCGCCCGCTATGAGCGCGGCCTCATGTTGCACGAGGGGCGCCTGCCGCTCGGCGGGACCGCCTGCGACCAGGTCCGCGTGTCGCGCCGGCCGTGCATCTTCGCCGACGCGGCGACGCGCTTTCCAGACGACCCGCTGCTCGCGAGCCAGGACGTCCGGACCTTCGTCGGCGCGCCCGTGCTGGGCCGCGGCGGCGCCGTCGAGGGAGTCGTGGCCGTGCTCGACACGGCGACCCGCACGGTCAGCGAGGAGGACATGCGCCTGCTCTCGAGCTATGCGCAGCGGCTGGCGCGCGCGTTCCAGGAGGAGGAGTATGGACGCGAGCGCGACGACTTCGTCCGCAAGCTCTCGGCGCAGAACCTCGCGCTCAGTGTCGCGCAGGAGCGGCTGACGCAGGCCGATCGGCAGAAGAGCGAGTTCCTCGGCATGATGTCGCACGAGCTGCGGACGCCGATCAACATCTTCATCGGCTACACGGAGCTCCTGCTCGACGACGTCCGCGAGCAGATGAACATGGCGCCGGACGAGCACGGCGCCGTGCTGGAGCGCATGCGCGACGCCGCCCGCACACTCGCGAGCCTCGTCGAGGACACGTTGAGCGTGCTGCGTCTCGAGAGCGCGGGCGTGGCGGTACACCTCGAGCCGATCCCGATGCCGGTGCTGTGCGAGGAGCTGCGCGCCGGCGACCGGTTCCTCGCGACGGGCGCGACGGTGCGTGAGGAGTGGCGCGTCGACGCCGACCTTCCGCCGATCGTCTCCGACCGCCTGAAGCTCCGGCAGATCCTGACCAACCTCGTCGGCAACGCGCGCAAGTTCACGCGCGCGGGCACGATCCGCGTGCACATCGCGCGCGCGACCGACGCCCGCTTCACCATCACGGTGGAGGACACGGGCTGCGGCATCGCCGAGGGCGAGCTGCCCTTCATTTTCGATCTCTATCGGCAGGCGGCGAACGGCGGGGTACACAACGGCTGCGGCATCGGCCTCTACATCGTGCGCCGGTACTGCGAGATCCTCGGCGGCGGCGTCACGGTGACGAGCGAGGTCGGCCGCGGCACCCGCTTCACGGTGACCTTGCCCGAGCGGGCCCCGGCGCCGCAGGTGGCCGAGCGCGAGGCCGCCGTCGCACCGGAGGACGATCCCGCCGTGGTGGCGCCCGTGCTCGGCAGGCTCTCCGCCGCCTGAGTCCTGGCTCGCGGCGCCGGCACGTGCCACAGTGGCCGCCGGATGAGCGCCGACGAGACCACGAGCGTCGCGCCGCGCGGACGAGCGGTCCCGGTCGAGATCTTCCGGCCGCGCGGTACCGTCCCCGGCCCGCGGCCCGGCGTGGTCGTGATCCACGAGATCTTCGGCTTGAACGACGACATCCGTCGCATCGCGCGCCGCTTCGCCGACGAGGGCTACGTCGCGGCCGTACCGGATCTCATGGCGGGCGGCATCTTCCTTGCCTGCGTCGTGCGGGCGGCCTTCGCGCTCCGCGCCGGTCACGGGCCGGCCGTCGACGAGCTGGAGGCCATCATCGCGCTCCTCGAGAGCCGGCCCGACGTCGGCAAGGTCGGGGCCGTCGGCTTCTGCATGGGCGGCGGCTTCGCGCTCCTGCTCGGAACCCGCCAGGCGGTGGGCGCCGCAGGGGTCTTCTACGGGGACGTGCGCCCGCGCGAGGAGCTGGCGCGGTGCTGTCCGTTGACCGGCGGCTACGGCGAGCGCGACCGGATGTTCGCCCCGCAGGGACGTCGCCTCATCGCCACCTTGACCGAGCTCGGCAAGGAGCACGATGTCCGCCTGTACCCGCAGGCGGGGCATTCCTACATGAACCAGGCGGGGCACCCGGTCATGGCGCTCCTCACCAGGCCCCTCATGCACGTCGCGTACGACGCCGAGGCGGCGGAGGACTCCTGGCGGCGCATGCTCGCCTTCTTCGCCCGGCATCTCGGCACGGCCTGACCGGCGAATCGGCCCCGCATCCGCCGTATTTCACCATCCGCCCCGGCGACGATATGCTGGGGCCCGACATGGGTACGCCAGCCGACTTCACCGACGTCCGGGGCCACGGTTTCGTGCGGCTGGCCGTGTGCGTGCCCGAGGTGCGGGTCGCCGATCCGGCGGCCAACGCCGAGGCGCACGTCCGTCTGCTCGGTGAGGCCCACGGCGCCGGCGCGCACTACGCCCTCTGCCCGGAGCTCGGCCTGACGGGCTACTCGTGCGCCGACCTGTTCTTCCAGGAGACGCTGCTGGCGGGTGCCCTGGCGGCCCTCGGGGAGGTGGCGCGCGCGACGGCGGGCTGGAACCTGCTCGTGTCGGTCGGCATGCCCGTCGTGCACGAGGGGCTCCTCTTCAACGCCGCGGTGACCCTGTACGGCGGACGGCCGGTCGCGGTCGCGCCGAAGGCGTACCCGCCGAACTACCGCGAGTTCTACGAGCTGCGCTGGTTCCGGGCCGCGAGCGACGCACGCGGCGACACGATCGAGCTGCTCGGGACGCGCGTGCCCTTCGGCACGGACGTGCTGATCCGTCCGTCGCATCTCCCGGGATTCGTCCTCCACTGCGACATCTGCGAGGACCTCTGGGTGCCCATTCCTCCAGGCACGCTCGCCGCGTTGAGCGGTGCCACGGTGCTGGCGAACCTCTCCGCCTCCAACATCACGGTCGCGAAGAGCGAGTACCGGGAGGAGCTGGTGCGGAGCTCGTCGGCCAAGAACCTCGCCGTGCAGATGTATTCCGCGGCGGGCTTCGGCGAGTCGACGAGCGACATGGCGTGGGACGGGCAGGGGCTCATCGCCGAGCGCGGCGAGCTGCTGGCCGCGAGCGAACGCTTCGCGCTGCGCGGCACGATGACCGTCGCCGACGTCGACCCGCGCGCGCTCCTGGAAGACCGCATGCGGCAGACGTCCTTCGGGCAGAATGCCGCGCGCCACGCGGCGGGCTTCCGCGCGGTCGCGATCGCCGGCGTCGGCGAGCGGCGCGCCGCCGAGGTCTTCCAACGCCTCGCGCGCACCGTGTCGCCGCACCCCTTCGTGCCGTCGGACCCGGCGCGGCTCGATCAGCGCTGCGCCGAGGTGTTCGCGATCATGGCGACCTCGCTGGCACGGCGGGTGACGGCGCTGCCGCCCGATACGCGCACGCTCGTTCTCGGCGTCTCGGGCGGCCAGGACTCGACCCTGGCGCTGCTCGTCGCCGCGCGCGCGCTCGATCTGCTCGACCTGCCGCGCGGGAAGCTCCTCGGCGTCACCATGCCGGGCTTCGGCACGTCGTCGCGCACTTACGGCAACGCCTGCGCGCTCGTGCGCGCGCTCGGCGCGACCCTGCGCGAGATCGACGTCCGCCAGCTCGCGGGCGGCGTCTTCGCCGCGATCGGACACGAGCCCACCAGGCACGACGTCACCTTCGAGAACGTGCAGGCGTGGACCCGCAAGTTCCTGCTCTTCTCGCTCGCCTCGGAGACCCGCGGCATCGACCTCGGCACCGGCGACCTCTCGGAGCTCGCGCTCGGCTGGTCGACATACGGCGGCGATCACATGTCGCACTACGGCGTGAACGCGGGGGTTCCGAAAACGCTGGTCTCGGCGCTGATCCGCTGGGCGTCACGCCACGTCTTCGCCGACGAGCCCGAGACCGCGCGGACGCTCGAGGACGTGCTGGCGACGCCGATCAGCCCCGAGCTGCTGCCGCTCGATCCGTCGGGCGCGGCGGGGCACGAGACGGAGTCGGTGCTCGGCCCGTACGAGCTGAACGACTTCTTCCTCTACTACTTCCTGCGCTTCGGCTTCGGGCCGCGACGCATCGCCAGGCTCGCGCTGCACGCCTTCGGCGATCGCTATCCGCTCGCGGAGATCCGCGAGCGCCTGATCAAGTTCCTCGAGCGCTTCTTCGCGAGCCAGTTCAAGCGCGACTGCGTGCCGGACTCGCCAAAGGTCGGGTCCGGCGGGTCGCTGTCACCGCGCGGCGACTGGCGCATGCCGTCGGACGCGTCGGTCGCGGCCTGGGTGGCCGAGGCACGCACGATCCCCGACTGAGGCGGGGCGGACCAGGCGCTCGGCGCGCGCTATTCGCTCGGCGGCGTCGCGACGGGTGCCGCAGCCGATGCGCCGCCGCGCCGGCGGCGCCGCCGCCGGCGGCGCCGTGCGCGTCCGGGACGCTGACCGTCCGCGACGTGGGCGCTCGGCGCGCCGTCGGGCCGGGCTGCGATCGCCGTCGCGCCGGCGGCGAGCTCCGCCTGGGGTGCCTCGAGCGCAACGGGCGCTTGTGTCGGCGCTGGTGCGCCGTCGCTCGCGGGCTGCGGTGTCTGCGCGGCGCGCAGGCGTCCGGAACGGCGTTGCTGGCGGCCGCGCGCCGCGACCGCGCGGGCCAGATTGCGGGGCAGCCGCATGCGGCGCTTGCGCTGCAACGGCTGGATGATCTGCGCCGGACGCGCGGTGACGCCGCGGCATACGTCGCAGATGCGGCACGGGCTCGCGCTCTCCTCGCCGAAGTAGCGCCGCAGGAAGACTGAGCGGCACTCGCTCACGTGCGCGTACTCGGCGACGCTATCGAGGCGCCGCGAGTCCTGCGTGCGCTGGGTGGCGAAGCGGCCGGCCAGGGCGCGCGCCTCCTCCTCGATCTTGTCGCCGGGCACCAGCACCTCGACGTCGGTGCCGTCCATGCGGATCAGGCCGGCCTCCTCGAGGATGGCGAGGAGTGCCTGCGTTGCGCGCGGGCCGAGCGAGGCGGACAGCGCCAGGGCCGATGTGGACGGCGCGCGGTCCTCGCCCTTCCATGCCGCCAGCGCCGCGCCGACCTTGTAGAGCTGATCGGGGCGTACCCGGCTCTTGGCGAGCAGGGCCTCGTGGATGTCGCGGTCCTCCGGATCGAAGAGCAGGATGCAATCGGCACGGCGGCCGTCGCGGCCGGCGCGGCCGGCCTCCTGCAGGTACTGCTCGAGCGCCGCGGGCGCCTGGTGGTGGATGATGAAGCGGATGTCGGGCTTGTCGATGCCGAGGCCGAAGGCGCTGGTCGCCACCATGACGGTGCGGCGGCCCGCCTTCATGTAGAGCTCCTGCTCGGCGTTGCGCTCCGAGCCGGTCATCTTGCCGTGGTAGTGGTGCGCCGGGACGCCGAGCGCGATCAGGCCGGCATAGACCGTGTCGACCTCGCGCGTCGTGGCGCAATAGATGATGCCGGGGCGCTGCAGGCGGTAGGCGAAGCGGGCGAGCGCGCGCGAGCGCTGATCGCCGGTCGCCTGGATCACCTGGAACGCGAGGTTGGAGCGATGCGGCGAGCTCGCGACGACGTCCGGGTCGCGCAGCGCGAGGAAGCGCGTGATGTCCTCACGTACCTTGGGCGTCGCGGTGGCAGTGAGGGCGAGCGTGGGCGGGCTGCCGAGATGCTTCAGCTCCTCGCCGATGCGCAGGTACGCGGGGCGGAAGTCGTGGCCCCACTCGGAGACGCAGTGTGCCTCGTCGACCGCGGCCAGGGCGAGGCCGCCGCCGGCGAGTGCCGTCTTGAGATCCTGCGAGCCGAGCGTCTCCGGCGTGGTCATCACCAGCACCGAGCCGCCGGTCGCGATGCGCGCGAGCGCCTCGCGACGCGCCGGACCGCGCACGGTGCCGTCGAGCCGGACGCAGGCGATGCCGCGGTCGACGAGCTTCGCCTGCTGATCCTGCAAGAGGGCGAGGAGTGGCGACACGACGACGGTCGGTCGCGGCAGGATCATCGACGGGATCTGGTAGCAGGCCGACTTGCCGAAGCCGGTCGGCAGGACGCCGACCACGTCGCGTCCCGCGAGCGCGTCGGCGATGATGCGCTCCTGCTCGGGACGGAGGCGGGTGAAGCCGAGACGCCGCGCGGCCGCGATGACCCGACCTGGGACCTGCGAGTGACCGGGCGCGCCGCCGTGACGGCGACCGCGGCGCCGCCGGCCACGACGCCGGCGGCCGCCTTTCGGCTCGGCGGTTCGGGACTCCTCGGTGGCGACGTCGCTGACGGACGCCGACGGCTCGTCGGGCACTACGGGCATTCAATCACCCAGACCTTCCCACGATTGCGCATGCCGGCGCGCCGAGATGCTCCAGGGGTGCGGCGGCGCTGCGGCCACGCCCGTCGATCACCGGGGCTGATGCGGCATCCTGCGACGCCTGCGCGGCCCCGGGACGGGCACGGCGGTTACTGAGGGCATCATGCAGGAGTTTGGGGCGGATCGCAATCCCGTGGTTGCGCGCCGGCCCTGCACCCGGAAAAATCCTTGGGGAGCGACGACCGGTGAGCGCGACTACCTTACATCCACGTACGGGGCGGCCGCCGGCGCGCCCCAGGGCAGCACGGCCGATCGTGCTCGCGCTCGGCCCGAGCGCCGCGCTCGCCGGGGCGCTGGCGCGCCGCCTGCGCGCCGCGCGCGGCAAGGATCCGACGCGCCTCTTCCCCGACGGGGAGACGCACGTCCGCGTGACGGCGCCCGTCCGTGGGCGCGACGTCGTCCTGGTTTGCACCCTGGACCGTCCCGACGAGCGCACGCTGCCGGCCCTCCTCACAATCGCGACCCTGCGCGATCTCGGCGCGCGCAGCGTCGGGCTCGTCGCCCCGTACCTCGCGTACATGCGCCAGGACACGCGCTTCGCACCGGGCGAGGGCGTCACCTCGGCCTACTACGGCAAGCTCCTCTCCGGGTTTCTCGACTGGCTCGTGACGGTCGATCCGCATCTGCACCGCCACCGCTCGCTCGCCGCGGTGTACGCGATGCCGGCGCTGGCATTGAGCGCGGCGCCGCGCATTGCCGCGTGGATCGCGGACCACGTCCGGCGGCCGATCGTCGTCGGGCCCGACGGCGAAAGCTCGCAATGGGTCGACGCGATCGCGGCGGAAGGGGGACTGCCGAGCATCGTACTCACGAAGGTCCGGCACGGTGACCGTCGCGTGGAGATCTCCGAGACGGACGTGCGCCGCTGGCGCGGGCACACCCCGGTCGTCGTCGACGACATCATCTCGACGGCCGGCACCATGATCGCGACCGTGCGCCTCCTGCGCCGGGCCGGCCTCGCCCGGCCCGTGTGCGTCGGCGTGCACGCCGTGTTCGCGAATGGCGCCCACGAGGGGCTGCGGCGCGCCGGCGCGGCCCGCGTCGTCACCTGCAACACGATCCCGCACCGTTCGAACGCGATCGACGTGACCGACGTGCTCGTCGAGGGCGTGCAGCGCGTGCTCGGCTCACGCGCTCGCTGAGCGCTTGCGTCGCCCGCGTCCGACGTTCAGCACTCGCCCGGCCTGGCGTTGCTCGGCGAGGCGCGGACGGTGCGCGCGCAGGAGGTCGCTTCGCGTGAGCATGCCGACGAGGCGGTGCGGCACGGCGCGGGTCACGACCGGCAGGCGCCCGACGTCGTGGTGGGTCATGTGGTCGGCGGCCTCGCGCAGCGAGCAGTCGTCGTAGACGATGATCGGCGGCCGGGCGACGAGCTGATGGACCTGACGCGAGGTGTCCTCGTCGGCGGCGAGGCCGACGAGGTCACGGCGGGTGAGCACGCCGATCAGCCGATCCTGCTCGTCGAGGACCGGGAAGCCCTGGTGCTGCGTACCGGGTGCGCCCGATCCGAGCCAGGTGCGCACGCGCGCCAGCGTGTCGCGGGCGCGGAGCGCGACCACGCCCGCCGAGGCCGCGTCGCGTACCAGTACCTGGTCGAGAAAGTCGGCGACGTACTCTTCGGGGACGCGTACGCCGCGGCGTACGATCTTCTCCGTCATGATCGTCGTGCGCATCATGAGGCACGAGACCAGGTACGCGGCGGTGCAGCCGCCGAGGAGCGGCAGCAGCCCGAGCGGCTGCAAGGTCGTCTCGAACGCAAACACGATCGAGGTGAGCAGCGCGCGTGACGCGCCCGCGAAGATCGCCGCCATGCCGACCAGCGCCGCGATGCGCGGGTCGAGGCCGGCGTGGGGCAGGAGCGCGATGCCGGCTGCGCCGAGCGCGGCGCCGAGGCCGCCGCCGATCGTGAAGAGCGGCGCCAGCGTTCCGCCGGACGTGCCGCTGCCGAGCGCGATCGACCAGGAGACGAGCTTGAAGGCGCAGAGCAAGAGCAGGGTGCGTCCGGCCAGGTCGCCGGCGACGATGCCGCTGATGTTGTCGTAGCCGACGCCGAGCGTGCGCGGTGCGACGAGGCCGACGAGGCCGACGACGACGCCGCCGAGAGCGGGCCACCACATCCAGTGGATCGGCAGCTCCGCGAACGCGTCCTCGATGACGTAGACGAGGCGGGTGACGTAGACCGCCGCGACGCCGACGAGCGCGCCGATCGCGATGTAGGCGGCGAGCGCGGCGACGGCCGGCGCGGCGACGTCCGTGAGCGGGAACATCGGCTCGGCGCCGACGAGCGCGACGCGCAGGCCCGCCGCGGTCGCGCTGGCGAGCGCCACCGGCACGATCGAGCGCGCACGCAGCTCGAAGAGCAGGAGCTCGATCGCGAGCAGTACCGCCGCGACCGGGCTGCCGAAGGTTGCGGCCATGCCGGCGGCGGCGCCGGCCGCGAGGAGCGTCTTGCGCTCCGCGGCGGTCACCGCGAGCAGTTGGCCGACGAGTGAGCCGAGCGCGCCGCCTGTCGCGATGATCGGGCCCTCGGCGCCGAACGGGCCGCCGGTGCCGATCGCGACGGCCGCGGAGAGCGGCTTCAGGAACGTGAGCCGAGGCGGGATGCGGCTCTGGTTCAGCAGGACCTGCTCCATCGCCTCGGGAATGCCGTGGCCGCGGATCGCCTGCGAGCCCCAGCGCGCCATCACGCCGACGATCAGGCCGCCGACCACCGGCACCGCGACGCTGGCGACGCCGAGATGGTGGTCGGCCGGCGAGACGAACGCGGTCGAGACGCGACCGTAGTAGGCGAGGTTGGTGATGAGGCCGATGAGCGCGGTGAGCAGGCGCGCGACGAGGGTCGCGCCGACGGCGATCACGATCGCGAGCGCGCTCACCAGCACCACCCGGCGATCGACCAGCACCGACGGCCGCGGCACGTTCGCCGCCGCGAGCGTCGGAGCCAACGACGGCGCTACCGGCAGGCGATCCGCGCCGGACGCGCGGTCGTACTCCTCCACCCGCTCAACGTTCCATGGGCGACGAGCAGGAGCAAGGGGCGCGCGGTGGCAACGGCCTCAGGCCCGGTGCGGCGTCAGAGCGTCACTTCGACGGCGCAACCCTCGGTGAGCTCGGTCGGGGGGATCGTGATACGGCGCAGCGCCCCCGAGGCGCCGCGGTGCGCGACGTGCTCGATCGTCACCGGCTCGCCGAACGTGCGCACGATCTCGATCTCCATCGTGCCGGTCGGCGGGTGGTAGTCGAGCGTGCCCCAGAGCGCCGGAAAGAAGAACGGGCAGCGCAGCTCGCCGATCTCGCCCGCCGAGCGCGGCGACACGACGAGGGTCCGATCGGGCACGTCGAGGGCGGCGCCGGTGAAGGCGTTCAGCACCGCCCAGAGCGTCGGATGGGTCATGTAGATCGACTCGTTCGTCGCGCGCAGACCGCCGCTCCACGCGTTGCCGTCGTGCCAGAGCCGGTCGTAGACGAGCTGCATCGTCTGCAGCGCCTCGTGGATCTGGCCGAGGTACATCTGCTCCATCGCCTGGTACGGCAGCACCTGCCAGACGTAGGTCATCTCCTCGTCGGGCGGCAGGCCGGCCGCGAGCGCCGGACGTACGGGTGTGCCGTCGGGCTCGGCCTCGGCGCGCGGCAGCGGGCGGTAGCGGCCGCCGGCATCGCGGATCGCCGCGAGCACGAGCGCGCGGTGGGCGTGGCGCAGATGGCTCGCAGCGCGCACCGGATCGAGCACCGGATCGGCGCCGGCGTAGCGCGCCGCCCAGTCGCCGGCGAGCGCGCCGCTGAAGAGCGTGGCGCGGTCGGGGGCGGTGCGGAAGAAGCCACGATCGTCCCAGAGCTCGTCGTCGAGGACGTCGGAGCACGCGGCGAAGCGCGGCTGGTACACGTGCGCGCGCGAGGGCTCGATGTGCGCGGCGCTGTCGATCATGAGCCGGAGTGCGGCGAGATAGAGCGTCGCGTTGTAGACGAAGATGCCCGGCATGTCCCAGACGTCGAAGGTGGTGCCGCCGACGGGGACGCCGTGCGGCGCGCGGCCGTGCAGGTGCTCCATGGCGCGGGTGAGCGTCGGCCAGAAGCGCTCCAGCACGTCGCGCCGCCCGCTGCGGCGCCAGAGCGTGCACACCTGGATCACGAGCGACAGCGTGAGATCGGTCCACTCGCGCGCTGGCAGGAACCCGCGGATCACCATCGGCCACCCGTAGGGGACGTCGGTCGTGCCGAGGCCGAGATCGCAGTTGCCGGTGCCGTGCGGGATGGATCCGCTCGGCGCCGCCAGGCGGCGGAAGGTATCGAGCTCGCTGAGATCCAGGTCGGTGAAGAACGCCGAGAGGTACGGGTGCGCGGCGAGCCGCTGATCACTCGTGCCGGTGAGGCCGCCCATCGGCCAGGCCCAGTCGACGCCCTCGATCGTGTGCAGCCGGCCGCTCGCCGGGACGACCGTATTGCAGAGCACGCTGTCACGCGAGTTGGCGAGGGCGCGCACCAGCCAGGGCGGCAGGGATGAGTCGCCGAGGAGACGGTTCACCGCGGTCGAGTCGTCCTCGAGCCGGCGGCGGTGGTCGAGGACGAACGCCGCGACCGCGTCGACGTCGGAGAAGTAGGTCGCATACGCGTGCCCGACCCACGTGCCGTCGGGGGCTGGCGGCGCAGTCGCCGACGCGCCTGCGAGCGCCGGCTCGGTCACGTGATCGGGCGTCCACCAGGCGAGCACGAACACGATCTCGCGCGTCGCGTGGGCGCCGAGCAGGGTGCGCGCGGCGACGGCGCCGGCCGGACGATGGCCCGCCGCACCCGCCCGGTGCCGGTGCGACGCGATGCGCCCGTCGCGCGAGAACTCCTCGAGAACGCTCGCCCGCGGCGCGGCGGCGTTCCAGTCGTCGCAGAGCGTGATCTCGAGGTGCTCGTCGGGCTCGGCCAGCAGCAGATACTCGCCGGTCACGCCGGCGCGGTGCGAGCGCGGATCGTACCGCTGGGTCGTGCAGAAGCGGATGCCGTGCCGTTGCGCGCGCTCGACCGCGACCTGGTAGTTGCCGCCGACGTCGTCGTAGGCGACCGCCGGATGCACGGCGCGGAGCGAGTCGTCGGGCGCGAGCTCGACGCCGAGCTTGCCGGTCCCGCCGCGGCCGAGGACGTTCTCGAACGCGAAGAGGACGGCGGCTTCGACGGCCTCGGCGGTCTCGTTCTCGAGGCGGATGCGGAAGACGGCGGCGGGCAGCGTCGAGGCGCGGAGGTCGTGCGGGACGTGCGGCGTGAAGCCCTCGAGGGTGACCCGCACCGGCAGCGTGTCGTCGTACTGCAGGCGGAACGTCGGCAGGGTGCCGAGGAACGTCGTCGAGCGAACGTGACGGACGCCGGCGTACTCGCGCCAGGCGGGCGCGTACGCGACGTCGTCGCCGGGCGGCCGGCGGAGCAGCACGGTCTCGGCCGCGGCGTTGGGGTGCCGGACGAAGACCGCGTGGAAGCTGCCCGGCACGCCGCGGATCGGGCACATCCAGTTGTTGTTCAGGCGCAGCTCACCGAAGCTGCCGTCGGTGTTGAGGGCGATGCCGCCGCTGCCCATGCCGCCGAGCGGGAAGCCGCGCGCCACACGCATGTCGACGTACGCGCCCCATTCGGGATCGAACGGCATCCTTCGGGCCTAGCCGGAGCGCCCGGCGCGGACAAGCCCTAGGATGACGGCCGGTAGGATGTCATGCGAGCTGCTTGGTCTCGGCGTCGACCTCGGCGAGGAGGCGCTCGGCGCGGCCTTGGGTGCGCCGCAGATCGTGCTCGCGGCAGCGCGCGAGGGCGACGTCGAGCTGGCGGGCGGCCGTCTCGCGGTTGCCGCCGCGAAAGGCGATCTCGGCGAGGCCGATGAGCGCCGCCGCCTCGCTCGACGCCGAGCCGATCACCTGCGCCTGGGCGAGTGCCTGTCCGTACCAGCGCTCGGCCTCGGCCCAGTGCGCCGAGCCGAGGCGCAGGAGCACGTCGCCCCGGCCGACGCAGCGGATCACCTCACGGAGGCGGCCGCCGCCGCGCCCGTATGTCACCTCGGCGATGCGGCGGGCCCGCGCGGTCTCGCCGGCCATCAGCAAGGCCTCGATCACGAGCCGACTGTTGATCGGCAGCGTGCTGCCCTGGGCGAGGCCCTCCTCGATCGCCTCGATGTAGACGGCGACGTTGCCGGTCTCGCCGAGCTCGAGACGCGCCGCGAGCGCCACCGACGACGCGATGCGGATGCCGGCCAGGCTGCCGATCGCCTGCGCGATCTCGAGGCTACGGTCGGCCCAGTGCTTCGCCTCGGGGTACTCGGTCCGCTCGAAGTGGACCTGCGCCAGCGTGGCGGCCGCGCCGCTCTGCGCGGTGCGGTTCGGTGCCGCGAGCGCCAGCTCCCAGGTCTCCCGCGCGCTCTCCGCCGCGGCCGCGAGGTCGTCGCTGATGTAGAGGATGCCCTCGCGCACCCAGCGGGCGCCGAAGTAGATGTCCGTTGCCGGGGCGCGCTGGCCGCGCACCTCGAGATCCTGGACCACCCAGTCGATCGTGCGGCGGGCGAGGGCGAGCTGCCCGTCGATCGCGTAGCTCCACGCGAGGCCGCGCGAGATGCTGGTCGCGGCGAGCTCGAGGCCGGCGCGCTGCACCAACGCGAGGCCCTCCTCGATCAGGGCGAGGCCCTGGTGGAAGTGCTCGCGGTCCTCGTTGGTGAGCGCGAGGCCGTGGAACGTGTGAAGGCTGGCGAGGGTCTCGATGCTGCTGACCTCCGCGGCGAGCGCTCGGCCGCGCTGCGCGGCGTGCTCGACCTCGGCCGTGAGCGAGGGGCCGTAGAGCACGGTGATGCGCACGAGCCCGAACGTGGCGTCGACGATCGCGTGCTTCAGGTCGCGATCGTCGCCGCCGGCCTCGGCGAGCACGGCGTCGCCGAGCTCCCAGGCCTGGCGATAGAAGGATGTTGCCGCCGTGTACGAGGGCAGGGCCTCGGCGCGGTGTGCGGCGCGCAGCAGTGCCTCGATCGCCTTCCGGCGGTTGTCGCTGCGCGCGAAGTGGTGCGCCAGCATGGCGACGCGCTCGGGGTCGCGATCCGCGCCCTCGCGCTCGAGCAGGAGGCCGATGCGCTCGTGGAGCTGGCGGCGCTCCTTCAGGAGGAGGGCCTCGTAGGCAACCTCCTGCACCAGGCTCTCGCCGAAGCGGTACTCGTCCGCCGTACGCATCTGTTTGCGGTGCACGATGCCGCGGCGCTCGAGCCGCTCGAGCTCGCGCGCGACGTCGATGCCCTCGTTGGCGAGGAGCTGCGCGAGCTGGCCGCGATGGAACTGCCGCCCGAGCACCGACGCCACCTGCGCCACGCGCTTGGCGTGCGGCCCGAGACGGTCGAGGCGGGCGCCGATCAGCTCCTGCACGGTGTCGGGGATGCCGATCTCGGCGACCGGGCGGGTCAGCCGGATGTGGTCGTCGCCGCGCAGGAGGTAGCCGTCGTCGACGAGCGCGCGGGTGATCTCCTCGGCGAAGAACGGATTGCCCTCGGCGCGGGCGAGGATGCGGGTCTCGAGAGACGGCGGCAGCTGGCCGCCGGCGACCGCCCGCATGATCGCCCGGACATCGTCCTCACCGAGGGGCCGGAGGTGGAGCCGGGTGAGCGCGGCGGTGGCGCGCCAGCTCGGCTCGAAGTCCGGGCGGTGGCTGACGATCAGCGCGAGGCGCTCGTCGTGGATGTTGGCGGCGGCGAGGGCGATCATCTCGCGCGAGGCGTCGTCCATCCAGTGCAGGTCCTCGAGGATCATCATCACGGGACGGCGCAGGCTCGTCAGGTACACGAACTTGGCGACGGCCTCATAGGTCTGCTGGCGGATCTCCTCGGGGGAGGCGCCCTCGTCGTCGTGCTCGTGCACGGAGAGCAGGCGGCAGAGGTGCGGGTGCAGGGACGCCGGTGCGTCGGTGAGCTCCGAAAGCTGGGCGACGATCCTGCCGCAGGCATTCTCCTTAGGCTCGCCGGGGACGAGGCCGAAGTACTGGCGCAGCATGTTGGTCATCGGGGCGTACGGGATGTTCTGGGTGAGCGCCGCGCAGCGCGCCTCGAAGTACGCGATGGGCTCGTCGCCGATCTGCTGCTTCAGCTCGTAGATGAGGCGCGACTTGCCGCTCCCCGCGGGGCCGAGGACCGCGACCATCTGCGGATGACCCTCGAGCGCCTGCTTCCAGCAGTGCACCAGCGTTTCCACCTCGTGGGTGCGGCCGACGAACGGCGTCATGCCGCGCGCCTCGGCGAGCGCCATCGGCGTCGCGTCGTCGCTGGCGCCGCGGATCTCGTAGGCGACGACCGGCTCGCGCCGGCCCTTCACCTCGAAGGGCCCCGACACCTCGCTGATGAAGGCGTCGCGCACCAGCCGGTGCGTCGCGTGGCTGATGAGGATCGCCCCGGGGCGGGCGGCGGTCTGCAGGCGGGCAGCGAGATTCGTCGTGTCGCCGATCGCCGTGTAGTCCATCTTGAGGTCGTTGCCGACGGTGCCGACCACGACCGGGCCCGTGTGGATGCCGATCCGCACCTGCAGCTCGAGCGACCCTGGTCCGCGGCCGGCGTTGAACCTCGCAAGCGCATCGCGGACCGCGAGCGCCGCGCGCACCGCGCGGTGGGGCGCGTCCTCGTGCGCGATCGGCGCTCCGAAGAGCGCCATCAGGCCGTCGCCGGCGAGCGCGTTGACCACGCCCTCCATGGCGTAGATCTCGCGGAACGCGAGCGCCATGTACTCCTCGATGAGGTCCCGGTAGTCCTCGGGGTCGAGGCCCTCGGCGATCGTCGTCGAGCCGACCAGGTCGCAGAAGAGCACGGTCACGAGCTTGCGCTCCTCGAGCGCCGGTGGCGGCGTGGCGCGCAGCTTCTTCGCGAGCTCGTCCGGGATGTGCTGGGTGAGGCGCTGCATGCGCTCGTCGCCGGCGAGCGCGGTGCCGCAGCTCGGGCAGAAGCGGAAGCGCGCATCGATAGGCTCGCCGCACTTCGGGCAGGACGGCGCGACCGGCGTCCCGCAATTGGCGCAGAACGGCTTGCCCGGGATCAACGCCTCATGGCAGCTGACGCACTGCACGACGACGACCTTCGTCTCGCCGCGACCATGAGTCAAGATGACTACGCCCCCGTGCGCGCGGCGCGCTTCGCGCGCCGTGCTCCGATGGGCGTCGCGGCGCGGGGGACCCGCGCCGCTCCCTTCGCCGACCTTCGGTCGGCGTCATACCTCGTTGGCGTCGTGCTTGTTGACGGCGCGCGCGTCGGGTTTGCGTTGGTCAGCGTTGCGGGAAGATGCAGGCGTGCATGCAGGTCTCGCCGGGGATCTCGCCGGCGAGGGTGCGGATGGCGAGGTCGGTGTCGGCGAGCGGGAAGTCGTGCGTGTGGAGGTCTGCAAGCGGCAGGCGGCCCGACTCGATCAAGCGGATCGCTGACGCGTACGCTGGGCTCGTCACTCCGAGCACGCCGAGGATCTTGACCTCCTTCATCACGATCAGGTCGCTCACGAACTCGGGAACCGCGCGGAAGCCCTTCACGCCGGCCAGCACGATGCGGCCGCCGGGTGCGACGTAGTGCAACGCCTCGGCCACGGGCTCGGGCGCGTTGGCCGACACCTCGATGACGACGTCGGCGCCGCGGCCGTCGGTGAGCTCCTTCACGCGCCGGCGTACGTCCTCCTGCTCGACGTCGATCACGTGGTCGGCGCCGAAGCGCTTGGCGAGCGCGAGCTTCGGCGCGTCGCGCGTGAGGCCGGTGACGATGATCGTGTCGGCGCCGGCGGTGCGGGCGGCGATGACGCAGGCGATGCCGCGCTGCCCCGGGCCGAGCACGAGCACCGTGTCGCCGGGACCGGTGTCCGGGATGTCGACCGCCCAGCGGAAGCCGGCGCCGAGCGGGTTGAACATGACCGCGACGGCGGCGGGCACGTCGGCCCGCACCTTGTGCACGAGCGAGCACGGATCGAGGTAGAGGTACTCCGCGTAGCCACCCCACAGCCCGGGCGGCTTCGCGAGCGGCACGTAGCCGTGGGCGAAGAAGCTGCCGCGCGAGCGGCACATCGGGTAGCGCCCGGCGAGGCACACTCGGCAGCGGCCGCAGGGGATCGGCGCCTCGACCGCGACCCGATCGCCGACGTTCACGCCCCAGCGCTTGGCCGCCTTGTCGCCGATCCGCTCGATCGTGCCGAGTGGCTCGTGGCCGGGAATGACGGGGAAGGGCACCGGCAGGAGGCCGGCGTACTGCTCGGCGTCGCTGCCGCAAATGCCGCACGCCTCGACCCGGACGAGCGCGCTGTCGTCGTCGATGTCGGGCAGCGGCAGCTCGCGGGTGACGAGCGTGCGCGGCCCCTCCTGTACGATGGCGCGGCTGGTGCGCACGGCGGCCGCGCCGTCCTCAGGCGCTGCCGGCCACGATCTCGGCCTCGACGCGCACGGCGCACGATACCGAGTTGGCGATGAAGCAGGCCTGGTGCGCCGCCTCGACGAGCGCGTGCGCCTTGTCGAGGTCGGCACCCGGCGCGATCGTGATGCGCGGCCTGAGCTCGATCTCGGTGAAGCGCATGCGCTTGTCGGCGATCGTCATCGTGCCGCGGCCCGCGTCGTCGTACGCGACGACGTCCACGCCGCCGCGCGCGGCGAGGGCGAGGTACGAGAGCATCTGGCAGGAGACGAGCGCCGAGACGAAGAGCTCCTCGGGATTCAGCTTGCCAGCGTCACCCTTGTACTGCGGCGCGCCGGAGGCCTCGATCGCGCTCCGTCCCTCGAACAGGAGCTGGTGGTTCATCGGGTTGGCGGCACCGCCCTTGCGCCAGTGCGCCCGCGCTTCGTAGTGATGGACCGGAGCCATCGCCAACCTCCTTGCCCGCAGGATGCAGGATCCGACGGACCCGGTTATGGCTCCCGCGGTGCGGGAAGCGCAAGCCCGGTCAGGCGATGCGGTGGTTGTTGATGCAGTGGGTCTTCAGGACCCGGGAGAGCTTGTCGAGGTTCGCGCGCGGCGTGATCTCCAGGGTGGGGATCGTCGACCACTGCGGGTCGGCGCTCTGCTGACTGGTGAAGCTCTCCCCGCCGGCGCGCGCGCGAATCTGATCGACGAGGATCAGGCAGGGAAGGAGTCCGTCGCGCAGCAGCCGCAGCGCCTCGTCGCCGCTCTCGGCCGACACCGCCGTATGCCCTTCCTTCTCGACGACCGCGATGACCACGTCTCGGACCTGGGGATCATCTTCGACCACGAGCACCCGTTCGGGCATGTGTCGAAAGCTACAGGAGGACGATCGATCCCTGGAAGACCGACGAGACGTGACTTCGCGATGGAAGAAAGGGGAGATCACGGCCGCGCGACCGGACGCAGCCGCACTTGCATGCGCGAATGAGGAGTTCTGCTCGGATTGGCGTTGGGCGCCGGGTTGGCTAACGTGGGGGCTGCGGATGGCAGCTGGGTTGCGAAATGTCACGGTAACGGGCGGGGCGGGGTCCGAAGGGACGGCCGGCAAGGCGCCTGGGTGGGGTGCGATCGCGCCGACCCTGGCGCTCGCGCGCCGGGCGGCGGACCGGGCGGCCTACCGCGCGCAGCAGTACGCCATCCTCGCGCCGCTCGCGACCGCACGCCGGCTGGTCTCGCTCGCGACCGGCGATCACGGGCCCGATGCCGCGGCGCGCGCGATGCTGGCGCAGCGTTACGAGGATCTGCTCACGCGCGACCTCGCCAACGTCGAGGCCGGACTCTATCCGCGCGGGCTGCTCTTCCAGATTCCGTTCGCCAGCTACGTACGCACGCTGCCATCGCTGCTGCTCGACATCCCGCGCGTCCTCTCGCGCATCCGCGCGCGCGCGACCCACGACCTGCCGGCCGACGTCGACGTCGAGCGTTATCCCAAGTACTTCCGTCGCAATTTCCACTGGCAGACCGACGGCTATCTGAGCCGCCGCTCGGCGGAGCTCTACGATCTCGCGGTCGAGCTGCTGTTCGCCGGCACGAGCGACGTGATGCGCCGTCAGGTGATCCCGCCGGTCTCGCGCTACCTCGCCGGTGCCGGCGAGCGCGAGGTGCGGCTCCTCGACGTCGCGTGCGGCACGGGGCGAACGCTCGCCCAGCTTGCGGTCGCGCAGCCGCGCCTGCGGCTCACGGGCCTCGATCTGAGCCCCTACTATCTGCAGGAGGCGCGCCGCGTGCTTGCCGACGTCGCCGACGTCTCACTGGTCGCGGAGAACGCCGAGCACATGCCGTTTCGCAACGCCTTCTTCGACGTCCTGACCAGCGTGCACCTCTTTCACGAGCTGCCGCGTCCGGCCCGGCGCGCGGTGCTCGCGGAGATGCACCGCGTGCTCCGCCCCGGCGGCCTCCTCGTGATCGAGGACTCGGCGCAGCTCGCGGAGAGCGGCGAGCTCGCGTTCTTCCTCGGCAGGTTCGCCGCCGAGTTCCACGAGCCGTTCTATCGCGATTACGTCGCCGACGATCTCGTCGCAGGGCTCAGCGAAGCCGGCTTCCGCGTCGAGTCGGTCGAGCCGCACTTCGTCGCCAAGGTCGTGGTCGCGCGCAAGACGGCAGGCGCCCGCGGACCGTCACGTCACGCCAACTGATGGGACGCCCGGCGAGCACGCTGTTGGTGGCGCTGGCGGGCATCGCCAGCCTGCTGTCGGGCTGCGTCGCCTTGCGGAGTCCCGCGCCGGCCGGCGTCGCGGCGCCGTCGCAGGAGGCCACGCGGTTTCGCGCCAGGATGATCCACGACGGCGCCATCCCGGAGCTCGCCGACTGGGAGACCTGGATCACGTTCTACTACACCGATCCACAGCCGCGGCGGACGGTCGGCGCCATGCGCTTCTTCGCCGAGCGCGGTGATCTCGAGCGGAACCCGCAGCCGATCGCCGTCTTCTTCGGCCGCGTATTCGCGCAGAACCCGAAGTCGGTGTCGCTCTGGGTGGACGATCTGCGCGCGCTGCCGGAGGACGCGCACTTCGTCACCGCGCTCGCGCTCTGGTTCTCGCACGTGCCCGATCGCGACATGCTCCTCGATCGGCTCGGCGAGGGCGGATCGACGCGTGTCACGCGCTATGTGGCACTCGTGAAGAGCGACGTCGCCCCCGATCTCACCACGATCGAGGTGCGGCAGCCGGTCGAGCTCGACATGCTGTGGGCGAGCTTCTTCGCGACCGGCGACACGCGCTTCCTCGAGCGCATCGTACACGTCATTCCGCCGGCCATGGAGCCGGGCTCGACGGTGCCGCTCCCCGCGGGGGCCCGCTGGTCGCTCACGGCGAACGCGGTGGCGCACTCGACGGTCCTCGAGTTCTGCCGGCGGCAGGCGTCGCTGCAACCGGAGCGCGCTGCCACGCTGAACGACATCGTCGCGCGGGCCGAAGCGGAGCGCGGCAGGATCGCGAGCCAGCCGGCTGGCGAGCCGGCCGCACGCCGCCGCTGACGCGGTGCTGATGGCGGCTGGTGTCTAGGCCGCCGCGCCGGCGCCAGCGCGGCTCTCGTCGAGGTCGTCGACGCGCGGGCCGGCGGCGAGCCAGCTGCGCGCCGCACGCCGGCCGGCCTCATAGGAGGCCGCGAGCGTCTCGCGCTCGAAGTACAGATACGAGCCCGCGTTGAAGCACTCGCGCGCCGGCCGCACGGGCTCGTACAGGGTCACGTCGCGATAGTGGTGGCTGTCTTCCAATCGTGCGAGGCGATTGCGCTCGAGCAGGAGCTTCCGGTCGACGTTGTAGGCGTTCTCGAGGAAGCTATCGACCGTGCGCTCGACGGCGCGTCCGAAGGTGGCGAACGGATGCGGGAGCAGGTCGGGGGGCTCCGTCGTGAGGACGGTGACGATCTCGTCCGCGCCGAGCGCGACCGCGGGCGCGAGCGGCGTGTTCACGAGCAGCCCGCCGTCCCACAGGAACTGCCGTCCGACCGCGACCGGCGGGAAGAGGAGCGGGATGCTGGCGCTCGCGAGCACCATGTCGACGGTGATCGCCTCGACGATCGTGTAGTCGGGCGGAAGGGTGAGCGCCGTCTTGCGGGTGGTGAAGCGGACGACGCGTCCGGTGTGCGCGTCGACCGTGCTGACCGCGAGCCCGATGGCGAGGTTCGGCAGCTCCTCGCCGCCGAAGGTGTCGACGAGCAGGCGGCGGAGCGGGGCGGTGTCGGCGAGGAACGGCTCCTGGATGCCCTCGAGGAGCTGGCTGACGAGCTCGAACCGCGTGGTCAACAGGAACTCGACGGCGAGCGCCAGGAGCCCACCCGGCTGCGGCGGCACGTGGTTCAAGGCGCGCTGCGCGAGCGCGCGCCAGCGCCGGCCGGGACGCAGCCACGCGAACGACTCGGTCACGCCAAGCCGCGCCAGCGTCTGCATGGCGGTGCGGAAGAAGCGGGCGCTCGCGACCGCCGGCGGGTTGTCGGCGATGCGGTTCCAGAAATCCATCATCTCGCGTGGCGAGCGTCCGGTCGCGATCAGGGCCGCGTTGATCGCGCCCGCCGAGGTACCGGAGAGCACCATGGGCCGGTCGGCGAAGCGCGGGTCGTTCAGCAGCTCCTCGTACACGCCGACCTGGAAGACGCCCCGGGCGCCGCCGCCCGACAGCACGAGTCCGAGGGTTCGTCCGGCCGAGGTCCGCATGATGGGAGCGCCGCGAAGGGCGTCCATCATGAATAGCCGAACCGGGTGGGCCCCGCAAAGCCGCGAACGGCGCGGGGCGGGCCAGGGTGAACGGGCCCGATGCTCGTGCGTCCGCTATGGCGCGCGCATGGCATGCACGCGGGTGAGGGCGACCTCGATCGTCACGACCTTGCGCGGGGTGCCGCCGCGGGCTGGGCGGGCGTCGCGCAGGCTGTCCGGCACCTCGCGCGCGCGCCCGTACAGGATCACCGCGGCGCCGTCGCGCCACGTCGTGAACGCGACGCGCGGGTTCTGCGCCAGGTCGCGGCGGCGGACGGTGTTGTCGTAGATGACGAGGACGAGCGTCGTGCCGCGCAGCTCTGCGTGCACCGGCGCCACGTGCGGGTGCCCGCTCGGGCCGACCGTCGCCATGGCGACGAGTCCGGTGCCGCGCCAGAACTCGATCAGCTCGGCGGCGCGCATCTGTCGTTCGACCGCGCCGATCGAAGCGGCCAGGGCCGGCGAGGCGGCGCGTGCGCTGCGGTCGATCAGCGCCTGCAGCGCCGCCAGCTCGTCGGCGCCGATCTCGTCCGTTCCGCTCGATCGCATGGCCGCTAGATTCGCGCCAAGCTGCCGCGATCGCAAGTCGTTCGGGGCGCCCGCGGATCCACTCTTGCGGGGGAGGGGGCCATCCCGTACGGTTCCAGGCGATGACGCGGGGTCCGGGGAAGGATCTGATGCAGGCGCACATCCGCTCGGTGATGCACGGCGGCCGCCTGGTCACGGCGGCGCCGACCGACTCCCTCCCCGACGTCGCGTCGCAGATCGCGCTCCACGGCGTCGGCGCGGTGCCGGTCGTCGACGCCGAGCACCGCCTGCTCGGCATCATCAGCACGAGCGACCTCGTCTACCTCCTGCACGACGCGAAGCCGCTCGACGGCATGACCGCCAGCGAGGTGATGACGCGCGACCCGATCTCCATCGACGAGTTCGCGCCCGCGGAAGATGCGATCGGCGTGATGCGGAACGCGCTCATCCGCCATCTGCCGGTGACGCGCGAGGGGCGGCTCGTCGGCATGGTTACGTCCGCCGACCTCATCCGCCACCTGATACAGGACCCGGATCCCGAGGTCGCCTAGGCGAGCGCGCGGCGGACGGCGGCGGCGATGCCGTCCGCGTCGTAGCCGAAGTGGGCGTAGAGCTCGGGCGCATAGCCGATCGGCGCGTACACGTCGGGGACGCCGAGGCGGGTGAGCCGCGTGGCGCAGCCGGCGCCGGCGAGCGTCTCGGCGACGGCGCCGCCGAGCCCGCCGATCACGCTGTGGTCCTCGACGGTGACGATGGCGCGGGTCTCGTGCGCCGCGGCGAGCACGGCGGCCTCGTCGAGCGGCTTCACCGTGTGGCAGTAGAGGACGCGCGCGTGGATGCCGTCCTCGGCGAGGCGGTCGGCCGCGCGGTTCGCGGCGACGACCTGCGCGCCGCAGGCGACGATCGTCGCGTCGCTGCCCTCGCGGGTGACGAGCGCGCGGCCGATCACGAAGGGCGCGTCCTCGGCGCCGCGGGCCGACGTGCCGCCCGCGATGCGCAGGTAGACCGGGCCGGGATGGTCGTAGGCGGCGCGCGTCGCGGCGGCGGTGTCGTCGGCGTTGGCGGGCGCGAGCACCGCCATGCTCGGGATGAGGCGCATGAGCGCCAGATCCTCGATCGCGTGGTGCGTGGCACCGACGTAGCCGCCGGAGAGTCCCGACCAGATCGACAGGAAGACGCCCTTCAGCCTCGGGTAGCCGAAGTCGCTGCGGATCTGCTCGAACGAGCGCATCGTCTGGAACGTCGCGATGTTGATGACGAAGGGCAGGAAGCCCGAGGCCGCGAAGCCGGCGGCGGCGCCGACCATGTTCTGCTCGGCGATGCCGAGGTTGAACGAGCGTTCGGGGAACGCGGCGAAGAAGTCGGTGGCGCGGGTCGAGCGCGACAAGTCGGCGGTCAGCACGACGACCTCGGGGTGCGCGCGGCCGAGCTCGACCAGCGCCCGTCCGTATGACTCGTAGCTGGTGAGCTGCTCGAGCGTATCGACGTTGTAGGTGGTGCCGTAGGGCATTGGCTCAGCGCGCGGCGCGGATCTCGGCGATCGCGCGGGCGGCGTCCTCCTCGCTGAGCGCGCCGTAGTGCCACGTCGCGCCCGCTTCCATGAAGGAGACGCCCTTGCCCTTGATCGTGTCGGCGATCACGGCAACCGGGCGCGCAGGATCGGCCGGCAGGCGGCCGAACGCGTCGAGCAGGGCGGGGATGTCGTGGCCGTCGACCCGGCAGGCGTCCCAGCCGAACGCCGCGTACTTCTCGTGCAGCGGCTCGATGGCGAGGATCTCCTCGGTGTCGCCCTCGGAGCTGTAGCGGTTGCGGTCGACGATCGCGCAGAGCCGGCCGAGCCGGAAGTGGCCGGCCGCCTGCGCCGCCTCCCAGATCGAGCCCTCGTTCTGCTCGGCGTCGCCCATGAGGCAGAAGACGCGCCGGTCCCTCCTCGCGACCCGATCGGCGAGCGCCATGCCGACCGCGACCGGCAGGCCGTGGCCGAGCGAGCCCGTGCTCATGTCGACGCCGGGGATCTTGCGCATGTCGATGTGCATGCCGAAGGCGCTGCCGAGATGGTTGATGCTCTCCATCGCGGCGTCGGGGAAGAAGCCGGCGGTCGCGAGCGTCGGGCAGTAGCTGGTCGCGCCGTGTCCCTTGGAGAGGATGAAGCGGTCGCGCTCCTCCCACTGCGGGCGCGCCGGATCGATGCGCATCACGTGGAAGTAGAGGACGGCCAGGACGTCGACCATCGAGAGCGAGCCGCCGAAGTGGGTCGAGCCCGACTGCACGCCGAGGCGGATGGTCTTCTCGCGGATCTCGCACGCCCGGGCCCGCAGCCGCGCCACCAGATCGTCGGCCCGCTCCATCATTATTCGATGGACCTAGGACGGGGCCTGCGGAGCGTCAAGCTCGCGCTCGACGCGGAGCAATGCATTCTGCAATGTGCGAATCGCGTCGTGCAACTTGCGATCCTCCGGCGGCTCGGTATGCTGCCGCCTCCCCTCACGGGGCGCATGGCGACGATTCCACCGGGAAATTCGGCATCCTCGCCCCCGAAAGGCGCGCGGCAGACGAGCGAGCCGGTCCGCGGGCGTATCGCGCGGCGCGTGCTCGGCGGTCCGAAGGATCCGCTCTCGCCCCACGTCTTCCACCAGCTCTCGCTGGTCGCGTTCCTCGCGTGGGTCGGTCTCGGCGCGGACGGCCTGTCGTCGTCGTGCTACGGCCCGGAGGAGGCGTTCCTGCATCTCGGGAACGAGCGCTTCCTCGCCATCTTCCTGGTGCTTGCCACCGCGACGACCGTCTTCATCATCTCGATCAGCTACTCGCAGATCATCGAGCTCTTCCCGACCGGGGGCGGCGGCTACCTGGTCGCGACCAAGCTGCTCGGCCCGCTTCCCGGCGTGGTCTCCGGCTGCGCGCTCGTCTTCGACTACGTCCTGACCATCGCGATCTCGATCGCGAGCGGCGCCGACGCCATCTTCAGCTTCCTCCCGCCAGGCGCGCAGGCCTTCAAGCTCGAGGCCGGGATGGCGGCCGTGCTCTTCCTGATCGTGCTGAATCTGCGTGGGGTGAAGGAGTCGGTGGTCGTGCTGGTGCCGATCTTCATCGGCTTCCTCGTGACCCACGTGATCGTCGTGCTGCTGGCGCTGCTCGGCCACGCGCAGGCGTTGCCGGAGGTGGTCTCGTCGGCGGTGCGCGACACGCGGGCCGAGATGGGGCGCGTCGGCTACCTCGCGGTCGCGATCGCGTTCCTGCGCGCCTACAGCATGGGCGGCGGCACGTACACGGGCATCGAGGCCGTGTCGAACGGCCTGCAGATCCTGCGCGAGCCGCGCGTGCAGACCGGCAAGCGGACGATGCTCTACATGGCGACCTCGCTCGCCTTCACCGCCGGCGGCATCCTGCTCTCGTACATGCTCCTCGATCTCCACCCGGAGGAGGGGCGCACGTTGAACGCGACCCTCATCGATCAGGTGGCCGGCGGTTGGAACGTCGGCGGCATCGCCGTCGGCCACGGGTTCCTCCTGTTCACGCTGGTGACCGAGGGCGCGCTGCTCTTCGTCGCGGCGCAGGCGGGCTTCCTCGACGGGCCGCGGGTCCTCGCCAACATGGCGATCGACTCGTGGGTGCCGCACCGCTTCTACCAGCTCAGCGACCGGCTGGTGACGAAGAACGGCATCACGCTGATGGGCGGCGCCGCGCTCGCGGTGCTGCTCTACACGCGCGGTGAGGTGAGCCTGCTCGTCGTCCTGTACAGCATCAACGTGTTCCTCACGTTCACGCTGTCGCAGCTCGGCATGTGCGTGCACTGGTGGCAGGAGCGGCGGAGCGAGCCGCGCTGGCGCCGCAATCTCCTCGTGAACGGCGTCGGCCTCGCGCTGACGTCGAACATCCTGGTCGCAACGACCTTCCTGAAGTTCGCGGTCGGCGGCTGGGTGACCGTCGTGATCACGGCCGCGTTCGTCGGCCTCTGCCTCTACATCCGGCGCCACTACCGGAAGGTCGAGCAGGCCCTGAAGCGGCTCGACGAGGAGCTGCTCGACTTCCCGGTCATCGAGACCGAGGGCGGCCCGCCGGTGCGCGACGTCACCAAGCCGACGGCGGCGATCCTCGTGACCGGCTACAACGGACTCGGCCTGCACAGCGTGCTCGCCGTCCCGGGGCTCTTCGGCAACCACTTCAAGAACTTCGTGTTCATCTCGGTCGGCGTGATCGACTCGAACCGCTTCAAGGGCAGCGCCGAGCTCGAGAACCTGAAGCAGTCGACGGAGGAGATGCTGCAGAAGTACGTGCGCTTCTGCCGCCAGCACGGCCGCTACGCCGAGTACTGGTACGCACTCGGCACGGACACGATCGAGGAGATCGAGGAGCTCTGCACGCGGGTGTCGAAGACGTTCCGCCGCACGGTCTTCTTCGCGGGGAAGCTCGTCTTCTCGGAGGAGAACCTGCTCACCCGCCAGCTCCACAACCAGGCGGCCAACACGATCCAGCGCCGCCTGCAGTTCCACAATCTGCAGATGGTGGTGCTGCCGGTGCGCGCGCTCTAGCGCCGGTGGAGGCGCTTCTTCTCGGGCTCGTCGCCTGTCTCGCCGGCGCGGTGAACTCGCTCTCGGGCGGAGGCACGCTGCTGACGTTTCCGGCCCTGCTGTGGGCCGGGCGCGATCCGATCGTCGCGAACGCGACCAACACGATCACCCTCTGGCCGGGCTCGCTCGCGGCGGCGCTGGCGCTCCGTCGCGACCTGCGCGGCGCGCGCGCGTGGCTCACGCTCTTTCTCGCGCCCTGCGTCGGTGGAGCGGTGCTCGGCGCCTGGCTCCTGTTGAAGACGCCGTCGCGGGTGTTCGGGTCGATGGTGCCGTATCTGATCCTCTTCGCGACGGCGCTCTTCGCCGCGCAGGGACCGCTGACGGCGTGGCTCGCGGCGCTGCGCCGCCGGCGGAACGGCGTCGCGGAGATCGCCGCGACCGCAGAGACGGCCGCGGAGACGGCAACGATGCCGTCGATCGGCGGCGCGGCCACGATCGGGGCGCTGGTCTTCCAGCTCGGCGTCGCGATCTACGGCGGCTACTTCGGCGCCGGCATCGGCATCCTGACGCTCGCCGCGCTCGGCCTCATGGGCTTCCGCGACATCCATCAGATGGTCGGCATCCGCAACGTGAACGCCGTGTGGATCAACGGCGTGGCGGGCCTCTGCTTCGTCTTCGCCGGCGTCATCCGCTGGCCCGACGCCGCCGTGCTCACGTGCGGGCAGATCGTCGGCGGCTATGCCGGCGCGCGCCTCACGCGCCGCCTCCCGCCGCACGTGGTACGCCGCGCCGTGGTCGCGATCGGCCTCGCCCTCGCAGGGGTGTTCTTCTTGGGCCTGAAGTAGCGTCTCAGGTCGATTTCAGCCGGCGTCGGAGCGACGCTACCCGGTGCCGGATCATGCGTAGTATGCACACGGGAGGAAAGGGTCGAACGCCTCCTCCTCGCAGTAGCAGGATACGAGTCGCGCTGCACTTTTCAGACAAGGCGCCGTAACCAGCAATCAGGACGGATGCCTCGTTCTGAGACGTCGCCCGGAATGAGCAGCGCAGGTCGTCTGCAGTCATCGTTCGACGGCTGGAAAGCCCAAACCCCGGGGGAGGGGCGCTCGATGAGCTAGCAGCCTTGCGTGGACGACGGGCCGTGGCGGGGGCGCGGACGTGGCTCTTGACCGTCGGATGGCGTCGCCACGGCCTGCTCGATCCCGCCGATGTTCCAGGCTGAAGCGCGCGGGGGCGAAATCAATCAATAACTCTTCGGCAGGCCGAGGACGTGCTCGCCGACGAAGTTGAGGATCATCTCCTTCGAGATGGGCGCGGTGCGCATGAGGCGGGTGCGCTCCCAGTAGCCGATCACGCCGACGTCCTCGGAGAACCCCGACCCGCCGTGCGTCTGGATGGCGCGGTCGGCCGCGTCGATCGCGAGGTCGGTCGCGAGGTACTTGGCCATGTTGCTGTAGGTGCCGGTCTCCATCGGGTCGACGCCGGCGTCGAAGGCGGCGGCTGCCTTGAAGGTGAGGCCGCGGGCGGCCTCGAGGCGGATGCGCAGGTCGGCGAGCGGGTGCTGCACCGCCTGGTACGCGCCGATCGGCCGGGTGCCGAAGACGACGCGCTGGTTGGCGTAGCCGATCGCCATCTCGAGCAGGCGCTCGGTCTGGCCGTTGGCGCCGGCGGCGATGAGGATGCGCTCCGGGTTGAGCGTGTTGAACATGACCAGCGCGCCGGCGTGCTCGTCGCCGACGCGGTTCTCGCCCGGGACCTCGACGCCGTCGAAGTGGACGGTCCACTGCGCGGCGCCGTCGATCGCGCGCATGGGCAGCGGCGTCAGGTTGATGCCGGGCGCGTGACGGTCGACGACGAAGAGCGAGAGGCAGCTCGTGCGCGGCAGTCCGGCGCGCTCGACCTCGTCGCGCGAGCGCGTGCGTGCCACCAGGAGGACGTGGTCGGCCTGGTCGATGCCGGTGATGAAGGTCTTCTCGCCGTCCAGTACGTAGGCGTCGCCGCGGCGGGTGGCGCGTGTCGTCATGCGGAAGGCGTTGGTGCCGGCGTTCGCCTCCGTGATGGCGAACGCCATCTTGAGCGTCCCCGCGGCGATCGGCGGCAGGAAGCGGCGCTTGAGATCCTCGGAGCCGCTCCGCGCGATGCACATCGCGTCCATGCCGGTCAGGAGGAAGAGCGGGTGGCCGAAACCGCGGCTCGCCATCGCGTCGGCGGCGGTGGCGAGCGCCATGAGGCCCATCGCGGTGCCGCCATACTCCTCGGGCACGAACGCGCCGAGGAGGCCGGCCTCGCCGAGCGCGGTCCAGAACTCCTCGGGGACGCGGCCGTGCTCGCGCACGTGGCGCTCGAACTCCTGGCGCCGTGACTCGAAGGGCCGCAGCATGCGCGCGGTCGTCTCCTGGATGGTCCGCTGCTCGTCGGTGAGGCCGAAGGTGAACGTTTGCATGCGAGGGGGGTAGCACGCCCGTCGCGAACCCGTCCAGAACGGGCGGAGCGTCCCGGTTGAGCGTGCGCGCGGCCCCACGCGTTGTACTGCACACGGCCGGCGCGCTACAGGACGACCCGGTGCACGTTCTCGCGCTCGATCAGGGCACATCCGCGACGAAGGCGCTGGTCGTGTCCTCGGAGCGCGGCGTGCTGGCCGAGGCCGAGGTCCCGGTCGCGCCGCGCGCGCTCGGGCCCGATGCCGTCGAGCAGGACGCCGAGGCGCTCTGGTCGTCGGTCGTGACGGCGGGCACGGCGGCGCGCGATGCGGCCGGCGTGCGGCTCGACGCGGTCGCGCTCGCGAACCAGGGCGAGACCGTCGTCGCCTGGGACCGCGCGACCGGCCGTCCGCTCGCGCCGGCGCTCTCGTGGCAGGACCGGCGGGCGGCGGTGTGCTGCGCGCGGCTCGCCGACCGGGCCGACCGTCTGCGCGCGCTGACCGGGCTGCCGCTCGACCCGTACTTCTCGGCGCCGAAGATCGCGTGGCTGCGCGAGCACGTGACCCGCGACGGCATCGTCACGACGACCGACACGTGGCTGCTGCATCGTCTGTGCGGGGCGTACGTGACCGACGCGGCGACGGCGTCGCGCACGCTGCTCCTCGACCTCGCGGGCGGCGGCTGGTCCGTCGAGGCGTGCGCCGCGTTCGGCATCGACCTGGCGGCGCTGCCGCGCATCGTCGGCTGTGCCGAGCAGGTCGGCACGACGCGCGTGTTCGGCGACGCGATTCCGGTCGCGGGCCTCGCCGTCGACCAGCAGGCCGCGCTCTTCGCCGAGGGCTGCCTGGTACCGGGCACGGCGAAGTGCACGTACGGGACCGGCGCGTTCGTGCTTGCGCCGGTCGGCGGCACGATACGGCGTTCGGCGGCGGGCCTGGTGAGCTGCGTCGCGTGGCGGCTCGGCGAGGACACCACCTACTGCCTCGACGGGCAGGTGTATGCCGCGGGCGCGGCCGTGGACTGGCTGCGCGCGCTTGGGCTGCTCGGCGCGGCAGAGACGCCGGACGCGGCGCTCGCCGGCGTCGACGCGACCGAGGTCGTCTTCGTCCCCGCGCTCGCGGGGCTCGGCGCGCCGTACTGGCGGCCCGCGGCGCGCGGCGCCTTCGTGGGGCTGTCGCTCGCGACCGGCCGCGACGACCTGCTGCAGGCGGTCGTGGAAGGGATCGCGGCGCAGGTGACGACCCTGGCGCATGCCGTCGAGCGCGACCTCGGCCGTCCGCTCGCCTGCCTGCGTGCCGACGGCGGCCTCACGCGCTCGTCGCGCCTCATGCAGGCGCAGGCCGATCTGCTGCAGGCGCCGGTCGAGATCTATCCGTCGCCGCATGCGACGGCGCTCGGCGTGGCGGCCTTCGCGCGCCTCGCGCTCGGCGACGCACCGAGCGCCGCCGCCGCGACCTCCGGCTGGTCGCCCGCGCGCGTCTACGAGCCGCGCGTCGACGCCGCGCAGGCGGCCGAGCGGCTGGCGCGCTGGCGGCGCGCGGTCGACGCGGTCGTGGCCCTCGCATGAGCGCCGACGCCCCGTTCGACGTTGCGGTGATCGGCGCCGGGGTCGTCGGCGCGGCGATCGCGCGCGACCTGGCGCGCACCGAGGCGCGCACGCTCCTGCTCGAGGCCGGCGCCGACGTCGGCGCCGGCACCAGCAAGGCCAACACGGCGATCCTCCACACCGGCTTCGACGCCAAGCCCGGGACGCTCGAGGCGCGGCTTGTACGCCGGGGCTACGAGCTGCTCACTCGCCACGCCCCTGGGGCGGGCATCCCGGTCGAGCGTCTGGGTGCCGTGCTGGTCGCGTGGGACGAGGAGCAGCGCGTCGCGCTGTCAGGGATCGTCGAGGTGGCCCGGCGAAACGGCTACGACGCCATCCGGCCGCTCGAGGCGGCCGAGCTCTATGCGCGCGAGCCTCGGCTCGGGCCTGGCGCGCTCGCGGCGCTCGAGATTCCCGACGAGAGCATCATCTGTCCCTTCACGACGCCGCTCGCGTTCGCGACCGAGGCGGTGGCGAACGGCGCGACGCTACGGCTCGAGGCGCCGCTGCAGGGCATCGCGGCCGACGCCGAGGGTGTGTACGCACTCGCGACCCCGCACGGAACGGTGTGCGCGCGCTGGGTGGTGAACGCCGCCGGCCTCTTCGCCGACGCGGTCGACCGCATGTTCGGCCACGACGGTTTCACGGTGACGCCGCGGCGCGGCGAGCTCATCGTGTTCGACAAGCTGGCGCGGCCGCTCGTGCGCCACATCGTGCTCCCGGTGCCGACGCGGACGACGAAGGGTGTGCTCGTGAGCCCGACCGTCTTCGGCAACGTGATGGTCGGGCCGACCGCCGACGACGTGCCCGACAAGACCGTTGCGGAGTCCACCGCCAGCGGCCTGCGCGGCCTGTGCGAGCGCGCGCGCCGGATCGTCCCCGCGCTCGCCGGCGAGGAGGTGACCTCCGTCTATGTCGGCCTGCGGGCGGCGACCGAGCACGGAGACTACCAGATCCGCGTCGACCCCGCGCGACGCTACGTGTGCGTCGGCGGTATCCGCTCGACTGGCCTCACCGCGTCGATGGCGATCGCGGAGCACGTGTGCGACGGCCTGCGCGACGCCGGGCTCGCGCTCGCGCCGCGCGACGACGTCCACGGCGTGCGGATGCCGAACCTCGGCGAGGCTTTCCCGCGTCCTTATCAACGCGCCGAGCTGATCGCGCAGGATCCCGGCTACGGGCAGATCGTCTGCCACTGCGAGCGCGTGACCCGGCGCGAGATTCTCGATGCGGCCGCTGCGCTCGTCCCGGCGCGGAGCCTGGACGGCCTGCGCCGCCGCACCCGGGCGACGCTCGGGCGCTGCCAGGGCTTCTACTGCGTCGCGACGGTCGCCCGCCTGCTGGCGGAGGCGAGCGGCCGCTCGATGGCGGACCTGCTCGCGGTCGTTGAGGACGCCTCGCGGTGACGGCGGCCGGAGTCGACGGAGCCGGCGCCGTGGCGGAAGGGACGGGCGGTGCGGACGTTGCGGATGTCGCAGACGTCGCGGACGTCGCGATAGTCGGCGGCGGGCCGGCGGGTCTCGCCGCCGCGCTCGAGCTGAGACGCCTCGGCGTGTCGCGCGTGGTCGTGCTCGAGCGCGAGCCGGAGCCGGGAGGGATTCCGCGCCACACGCATCACACGGGGTTCGGCCTACACGATCTCCATCGCGTCCTCTCCGGACCGGCGTACGCGGCGCGCTACGTCGCGCGGGCGCGCGCGGCGGGCGTCGAGCTGCGGACGGCGACGAGCGTCACGGGCTGGAGTGGCATTCGCGCGCTCGAGCTCACCTCGCCGGCCGGACGCACGACCCTAACGGCGGGCGCGATCATCCTCGCGACCGGCTGCCGCGAGCGCCCGCGGGCGGCCCGTCTCGTGCCGGGCGGCCGCCCGCTCGGCGTGCTGACGACGGGCGCGCTCCAGCAGCTCGTCTACGTCGAGCGCCAGCGCGTCGGGCGCCGTGCGGTCATCGTCGGCGCCGAGCATGTGAGCTTCTCCGCGATCACGACGCTGGCGCACGGCGGCGCCGAGACGGCGGCGCTCGTGACCGACGACGTCACGCACCAGAGCGTGGCGCCGCTCGTCTGGGCGACCGCCGGCTGGCGGCACGTGCCGCTCGTCCCGCACAGCGGCGTCACGCGCATCGTCGGGGGGCGTCGCGTCGAGGCGGTGGAGGTGACCGAGCTCCGGAGCGACCGGACGCGGCGCATCGAGTGCGACACGGTCGTCTTCACCGGCGACTGGATTCCCGACCACGAGCTCGCCCGCGCGGCGGGCCTCGTCATGGACGCGACGCGCGGGCCGCGCGTCGATCTCGCGCTCGCGACGTCGGCGGACGGCGTCTTCGCCGCCGGCAATCTCATACACGCGGCCGAGGCGGCCGACGTCGCCGCGCTCTCGGGCCGCCACGCGGCGCGGGCGGCACACGCGTGGCTGCGCGACGGACGGCCTGCCGGCGGTGCGGCCATCGCGATCGAATGCCGGCCGCCGCTCCGCTGGATCTCACCGGGCGCGCTCGGCGGGGGGACGCCGCCGCCGCGGGGCCGCTTCGTCCTGCGCGTCGGCACGCGCGTCCTGCACGGCGCGGTCGAGGTGGCGCAGGGAGTGCGCACCCTCTGGCGCGAGCCGCCGCGGAAGCTCGTCCCGGGGCGCTCGGTCCGGCTCGACGCGGCATGGGTGGCGTCCGTCGATCCCGACGGTCCGCCGCCGCTCGTGCGGGTGATCGGCGACTGACGGCGAAAAAAAGCGGCGCGGGAGACTGGCTCCCGCGCCGCTTCGTTCAGACAGGGACTAGGCTCGACTCACGGACAGCTGACGACGCCGTCGAGCTTGAAGGGCTGCTGGATGTCGCAGGTGCCACCCGGGCAGTCGCCGGCCGTGGAGCAGCGCACGTACGCCTTGTTGCCGGTGCTGTCCGCGCTGCAGACGCCGAACGACGCCTCGATCTGGCAGACGCCACCACCGGGACAATCGGCGTCGCGCTGGCACGACCCGCCGTTGTTGGTGCCGCCGTTGCAGGTGAAGGGCGGCTTGGCGTCGACGATGTTGCAGACGCCGGCCGGGCACTCGGAATCGTGCTGGCAGCTGGCGCCGGCGTTGCTGCCGCCGTTGCAGGAGCCGAGGAGGCTGCAGTCGACGCCGGTGCAGTCGGCGTTGTTCCAGGTGCCGCCCGACCGCATGTCGTTCACCCAGCTGACGAACGTCTGCACGCCGCCGTGGGTCTCGTTGTACACGCGGTTGCTGCCGTAGATCGTGTGCCGCGAGCCGGGCATGATGAAGTAGCGGTAGTTGGTCGGTGCCTCGGTGACCGCGTCGGCGGCGTAGGTCTGCATCTGGGAGTTCCACCCGCAGCTGCTGTGCCAGAACGCGCCGTTGTCGACGACGCTGTTCACCATGACGTTGTAGAAGAACGTCTGGCTACCGCCACCGCCGTCCCACGCCGCCGTGTACTGGCCGAAGCGGCTGCCGCGCGCGTTGAAGAAGGCGGCAGACTTGCCGTACAGGTCGGCGATCGAGAGCGTGGTGATGTCGGCGTTCAGGCCGGGGATGTTGGTCGGTAGGTGCTGCTGGACGTGCCAGTCGGGCTCGAACTGAGTGCCGAGGAACGTCGGGGTGACGACGCCGTTGCCGGCGTCGCCGACGACGTTGAACTTGGAGGCGGGATACACGTCGTGCAGGACGATGCCGTGGAGGATCGCGCCGTAGGCGCCGGCGCTCGAGCCGGTGACGAACACCTCGCTCGGGTTCACGAAGTGCTCACGCGCCCACTTCTCGGCGACCTTGGCGTTCTCGTAGCCGCGGTGCTTGATGCCGTAGCCGCCGAACGGCGGCGAGCCGGCGTAGGTGCTGTCGTTGTCGCCCCAGTGGATGTCGCCCGTGCAGTACGAGACGAACACGGCGCTCCAGTTGCGGAACGGATTGTTTGTGTTGATGAGGTCGCCGAAGCCCGTGGTCGTGAGGGCCGGGTTGTCGTGGCTGCACACGCCGCCTGGGCAAGCCGAGTTGCTCTGGCAGGCGCCGTTGTCGTTGCTGCCGCCGGCGCACTTCTGGTCGACGTTGTCATCGAAGGCGCCGGTCGCCGTCGAGCAGGTGGTGCCGTCCCAACAGGCGCCGCCGCCCTGGTAGTACATGAGCAGCTTGTTGGCGTCCGCGCCGGAGCCGCGCTTCACGAAGTACATGTACGGGGTGCCGCGTGAGCAGAGCGGTCGGAGCTGGGGGAACAGGCCCGTGTAGTTGCTGTACTCGACCAGCGCGGGCGGCACGACAGTCTCCCACGTGGTCGCGATGGTGGGCGCAGTGGTCGTGTCGGTGACGACCGAGTCGCTCAGCGAGTCGATCAAGCCCTCGGTGTTGACGGCGTGCGCGGCGCACGTTGCGCCGAGACCGGCGACCTTCGCGGTGAACTTGCTGGTTGCCTTGGTGAGGGCGGCGGTCAGTCCGGCGCCGCTCGCGTCCTTCAGCAGCTTCTTCATGTGCGTGCTCTGCGCCTTCAGGAGCGAGTTGCACTTGCTCGACGCGGCCTTCAGCACGGCAGCGCCGCACTTGCCGTCATCCGTGTTGCCGAGCGTGAGGCCCGTGTTGAGGTCGGCCGCGATCGCCGCGACGGCGCTCTGGACGGCGGTGCTTTCGTCGCCGCTCGTCGCGGTCGTCTCGACGCAGTCGGAGCCCTTCGCCGACGACTTCGTCTCCGCCTTCGTCCAGCCAGTGCCAAGCTTGGTGGCGCTGGCGGCGAGCGCGGCGTCGCGCGCCGTGCTGTCCTGGTCGGTTTCCCACTTGCTCCAGGCCTTCAGGTCCGCCTTGCACTTGGTGGCGGCGCTCTTCATCTTCGCCGAGACGCAGGTCTGCACGGGGTAGGGACCCGCGTGCGCGGACGTCGCGATCACGAGTCCGAGGGCGGCGCACAAGGCAGCCGCGAGGGGCTTCATCGACATGATTTTCTCTCCTCCATCATCAGAACGGCACTGTGGGTGGGACAAAAGATGTAGGACAAAAGTCGCATTGTACGATAGGACAAGTCAAGAAAATTCTTGGGAGTTTGCCCTACGGGATGACGTGAGCATGTGTGCGATGACACACGTCGAGTCTGTGTCTCGTGCGCGAGTGCTAAGGCCGCGCGCCGCCGACGACGCGGCGCGCAAATCCGCTTAGCGGCCGACGATCGAGACGAAGCTGACGCAGCGTCCCGGCATGCCGCCGAGGTTGTGCGTCAGGCCGAGCGTCGGGTTCTCGATCTGCCGCGGCCCGGCCTCACCGCGGAGCTGCAGCCACATCTCGTACATCATCCGGAGTCCGGACGCGCCGATCGGATGGCCGAATGACTTCAGGCCGCCGTCGGGATTGACCGGGAGCGTGCCGTCGAGATCGAAGAAGCCGTCCATCACGTCCTTCCACGCGGTGCCGCGCGGGCTGAAGCCGAGATCCTCATAGAGGACGAGCTCGGTCGGGGTGAAGCAATCGTGGACCTCGGCCATGCTGATCTGCGCGCGCGGATCGGTGACGCCGGCCTGGTGGTAGGCATCCTTTGCCGAGGCGACGACCTCGCGGAAGGTGGTGAAGTCGTAGTCCTGCGCCAGCGGCCCCTCGCCGGGCCCGGCGACGAACGACAGCGCCTTGATGAAGATGGGATGCTTGGTGAACTTGTGGGCGTCCTCGGCGCGCACGACGATCGCGGCGGCGGAGCCGTCGGAGACGCCGGAGCAATCCATGATGCCGAGTGGATCGGCAACCTTGGGCGAGTTCTTGATCGTCTCGAGCGGGACTTCCTTCCTGAACTGGGCCTTCGGGTTCTTCGCGCCGTTGCGGTGGTTCTTCCACGCGATGCGCGACAGCACGTCCTTCCCGTGATCCGCGTCGAGGCCGTACTTCTTGAAGTAGGCGGGTGCGAGCAATGAGAACGACGCCGGCGCCGTCATGTTGCCGAGCGTGCCGTCGTTCGGCGGATCGGAGACGACGAGGCCCGAGAAGCCCGAGTCCTTCAGCTTCTCGACGCCGATCGCCATCGCGATGTCGTAGGCGCCGGAGGCGACGGCGTAGCAGGCCTGGCGCAGCGACTCCGAGCCCGTCGCGCAGTAGTTCTCGACGTGCGTCACCGGCTTGTAGGGGATCTTGAGCGGAACACTGAGCGCCAGACCGGAGAACTGGCCCATGGTACCGAGCCAGTAGGCGTCGACGTCCTTCGGGTCGACGCCGGCCGACGCGTAGGCCTCATAGGCGGCGTCGATCAGGAGATCGTCGGGACCCTTGTCCCAGTGCTCGCCGAACTGGGTGCAGCCCATGCCGACGATCGCGACGCGGTCCTTGATGCCGTTGCTGGCCATGAGATCCTCCAGGCGCCTCAGCGCTTCGGGCGTGCCTTCCAGAAATAGTTGTGGACGCCGCCGGCAGTGTACATGCGCCGGAACGTCATCTCCACCTCGTCGCCGATCGCCACCTTCTCGGGCGCGCAGTCCGTCATCTCGCAGAGGAAGCGGCCGCCGCCCTCGTAGTCGACGACGACGTTGACCGTCGGCGGGTTGAGCGAGAAGGCGAGGCGGTCGAGTGTGAAGGTTGCGATCCTGGCCGGGCGGTCGGCGAAGGGGTAGGGCTCCATCTGATCGCGCGTGCTGCAGTGGATGCAGATGCGCTGCGGCGGAAGCTGCGGCGTGCCGCACTTGGTGCAGCGCGTGCCGACGAAGCCGAACTTCCAGGTCTCCGAGCGGAACATCGGCGGCCCGGCCGGGCGCGCCGGGTCGGGACGGCGCGGCGGCTCGGTCGGCAGGATCTCGCGCCACTTGAGATAGGTCGCGTAGGCGACGTCGCCCTTCGACTCGATCAGCCGTCCGACCGAGCGCGGCTGGCGATACGCCGCCGCGGCGTCGGTCACGCGCAGCAGGACGGCGTCGGCGCCGTCGCCCGCGGCGACGAGCAGGATGCGGTCGCCCGGTTTGGCGGCGGCGAGCGCGTTCGCGAGCAGCACGCCTGGATGCGCCGCGCCGGTCTGGCCGACGGTGAGCGCGAGTGTATCGCCGAGCTGCGCCGGATCGAGCTTCATGCCGCGCACGATCTCGTCGGCGGCGCGCGGGTTCGGCGCGTCGAGGATGACCTTGGCGAGCTGGCTCGGCGCGACCTTCGCCTTCGTCAGCACGCTCTGGATTGCCTTGCCGAGGAGCGGGCCGTACGCCTGCGTGAGCGTGAAGCGCTCCTCCCACGAGTGCGGGAAGCGCTCCCCGGGCGTGCGCCAGGTGTCGAGGAACTCGCGCGTCATCGAGGCCGTCGCCTCGATCTCCGCGATGACGCTCTCCGAGCCGAGCACGAACGCCGCGGCCGCGTCGCCGCCGGCCTGCTCGCTCTTGGCCTCGGGCGCGGCGAGACGGCAGTCGGCCATGGCGACGAGCGCGCCGACGCCGCCGCGCGCCGCGTCGGCGCCCTGGATCAGCGCGCCGAGGCCGGCACGCACGGAGCCGGTGAGATCCGCGGCGCGGATCTCGAGCGGCAGGCGCGCCGCCGCGCCGACCAGCGCCGCGTTCAGCTTCTCGGCGTAGGGCGGCGTCGTGGTGGCGAAGAGCAGCGCGCCGATCTGCACGCCCGGCGCCGTGCGGAGCGCGTCGCGCGTCGCCTCGACCGCCATCGAGACGCTGTCCTCGTCGAAGCTCGCGACCGCCCGCTCGCCCTTGCCCGCGGGGATGCCGAGCGTCTGCCCGATCGCGGCGCGCTTCAACCGCCGATAGGGGACGTACGATCCATAGGAGACGATGCCGACCATGGCCGGCATCAATGGCCGAGTGCCGGCGTTACGTCAACGCGGCCTTGCGTGTCCGTCCAAGCCGGGGCTAGGCTCGCGTCGAGAGGACCCCATGGCCTACCGCAACATCCGCTGCGAGCGCGACGATACCATCGCCACCGTCACCCTGAACCGTCCCGACCGGCGGAACGCATTGTCGGTCGAGCACATGCGGGAGATCACCGACGCCTTGCGCACGATCGGTGCGAGCGACGCGCGCGCCGTCGTGATCGCCGCCGAGGGATCCGTCTTCAGCTCGGGCCACGACTTCGGCGACATGGTCGAGCGCGACCTCGCCGGCATGCGCGAGGTCTTCGCGGTGTGCGCCGAGATGATGGCGACGGTGCAACGCATCCCGCAGCCGGTGGTCGCGCGCGTGCACGGGCTCGCAACCGGGGCAGGGTGCCAGCTCGTCGCGACGGCGGATCTCGCGGTCGCTGCCGAGGAGGCGCGCTTCTCGACGCCGGGCGGGCGCGGCGGCTGGTTTTGCACGACGCCGATGGTGGCGGTGAGCCGCGCGGTCGGCCGCAAGCGCGCGCTCGAGATGCTGCTCACCGGCGACGAGATCGACGCCGCGACCGCAGCCGAGTGGGGACTGGTCAACCGGGTCGTGCCGGCAGCGGCGCTCGTCGAGGCGACGACCACACTGGCGCGCGCGGCGAGCCGCGGCAGCGCCTACTCGAAGGGCGTCGGCAAGCACTCCTTCTACGCGCAGATCGATCTCGATCAGGCGCACGCCTACGCCTACGCGTCCGAGGTCATGACGATGATGGCCCTCGGCCCGGACGGCCGCGAGGCGATGGCCGCGTTCGTCGAGAAGCGCAAGCCGCGTTTCTCCTGAGGCGGGCAATGCGGCGCGCGCTCGTCGTCGCGGCGCTCGCAGTCGTCGTGGCGGGTGTTGCGGTCTCCGCCTGGGCCGTCGTACCGCCGGACGACGGCCATCCCGGCGCGGTGACGCTCGCGCAGCTCGACGCCACGCTCGATCAGCTCCTCGCGCTCGAGCGCCGCGAGGGCGGCTGGACGTTCGCCGCCGAGGGGAGGGCGCGTCCGCAGCCGATGACCGCACCGCTCAAGTTCGCGGAGCGCATCGCGGCGCCGCTTGGCCTCGCCGACTGGGACCTCGTCGTGCTGCGCAGCCCGGGCACGCCCGCCGCCGCGCTCGCCCTCCTCGACGGCTACGAGCGCACGGGGCGTGAGCGGTATCTCGCGGGCGCCGTGCGCGCCGGCGACCTCCTGCTGCACCTGCAGATGCCGTCGGGCGGGTGGTTCTCCGAGATGCCGGTCGAAGGCGACCACGTCGCGCCGTGGTTCCGCATCGTCCATCGGACCACGCTCGACGACGACGTCACGACGGGCGCGACGCGCGTCCTGCTGAGCCTCTGGCGCGTCACCGGCGCGCCGCGCTTCCGCGCCGGCGCCGAGCGTGCGCTCGAGCTCCTGCGCGCGGCGCAGCTCCCGAGCGGCGCGTGGCCGCTCGTCTGGCGCCCCTGGTGGAAGCGCGCCATCTGGCCGACCTTCGAGGATCTCGCGACCATCAACGACGACACGACGCCGGCCGCGATCGAGACCCTGCTCCTCGGCGCCGATCTCCTCGGGCGCGACGACCTGCGGGAGGCGGCACGGCGCGGCGGCGAGTGGCTCCTCGTCGCGCAGCGCGCGACCCCGAGCGGCGCGTGGGCGCAGCAATACGACGCCGACGGCCGTCCGGCGCAGGCGCGCCGCTTCGAGCCGCCCGCGCTCGCGTCGTGGGAGTCGCGCTACGCCGTCGAAGCGCTCGTCGCGCTCGCCAACGCGACCGGGGACCAACGCTACTGTGCCGCCACCGCGCGCGCCCTCGAGTGGCTCGCCGCCTCGGCGCTGCGGCCCGGCTGCTGGGCGCGCTTCTATGGTCTCGACTCGAACCGGCCGATCTACATCGGGCCGGACGGCGTGCCGGTGTCGCAGGCCGCCGACGCGCGTCTCGGCTACGATTGGACCGGCGACTACGGCATCTCGACGCTCCTCGACCGCTTCGGCGATGCCCGTGACCGCGCGGCCGCCGGCGTCCACGTGACGGGTGCCGTCGCGCTCGATCGTCCCGTCAACATCGTCCCGGGCGACCCGGGCACGTGCCCCGACGAGTCGCCGCACGGCTACGAGCGCCTCGCACCCGAGGATCCGCGCGCGGTCATCGCGCGTGCCGCCATCCTGCGCGGCGCGCTCGACGGGCCGTCACCGTCCACGTGCGCGCTCGCGGCCGATCAGCCGCGGAACATGAGCATCGCCGCCGCGACGAGGCACAAGCCCGCCCCAAGATAGTTCCAGCGCAGCGCCTCGCCCGCCCACAACACCGCGTAGCCGGCGAACACGCTCATCGTGATGATCTCCTGCAGCACCTTGAGCTGCGCGAGCGTGAAGCGTCCATAGCCGATGCGATTCGCCGGTACCTGGAACGCGTACTCCGCGAGCGCGATCAGCCAGCTCACCAGCACCGCAACGACGAGCGGTGACCCGCGCAGACTCTTCAGGTGGCCGTACCAGGCGAACGTCATGAAGACGTTCGAGCACACGAGGAGCAGGATCGTTTGGACGGCTGGCGAGAGCGAGGGCATGCGGCCTCTCTTAGCGGCCGCCGCGCGCCCGTCAACGATCGCATGCGCCCCCTCGCAGCGGGCGCGTTCTTGCGACGTCGTGCCCGCGCTGATAGAAGCCGCCGTCTTGTTGAACGCTCGATCCGTTCGGCTAGGATCGATCGCGCGCACGCCCAGCGCCACGGTCCCCGTCGTCTAGCTCGGCCTAGGACACCGGCCTTTCACGTCGGTAACACGGGTTCAAATCCCGTCGGGGACGTGACCTCTACTACGACCATCGAGGTCTAACATTCCGCCAAGACTGAGGGTCGCTTCGAGCCGGTACGTGCGTTGAACGTTCGGTATGTTGATCGGCGTGAAGCGGATGCGCTCGACGAGCAGCTGCTGGAGCGCCCGGCGCGCCCGCACGACATCTCCCCGCATCATCTCGCTGAAGCGGTCCAGTTGGTCGGCGAGCAGCTGATCGACTCGGGCAAGGTCGGTCGGCTTCGTCGTGGGTCGCACGGCAGCGTCGAGCGCCATGACTAGGCTCTGTGCCTCCGCCTCTTTGTCGGTGATTCGTCGGACGAGTGACTCCGGCGCCTCAAGACCCCGCTCGACAGCGCGGATAAGGTTCTCGATCTCCCGGCGTGTACGTCGTCAGACCAATCTGGACCAGTAGGTCGATTATGTAAGAGACAGCTCCCAGCGAGTTGTCTTCCTAGGCTGCCGTTACGTTGGCACGCCGGCGTTGTGCCAGCGTCCGTTGCTTGATGCGTGCCCGTCGCGCG
>DASXLI010000061.1:0-17195 GCA_036496285.1 Binatia bacterium | reverse complement strand
CGCGTACCGGCGGCTCGGATTCGTGCGGCTCTCCGACTACGCCCGCGAGCGCCTCGGCGTCTCCGCGCGGACGGTGCAGGAGGCGGCGGCGGTCGCGAGCCGGCTTGACGCGCTCCCGGCCCTCTCGACTGCGTTCGATCGTTCGGAGATCTCGTGGACGCAGGCGCGGCTGCTCTGCCGGGTCGCGGGCGCACAGGATGAGGAACGCTGGCTCGCGGCCGCGCAGTGCCACACCGTCGAGAAGCTCGCCGCGCTGTCGACGGAGCCGCCGCGGTTGGTGACGTCGGCGACGATCCCGATTGCGACGCACCCGACGTCGACGGCGAGCCGTCGGTGCGATGGCGCCTCGCTTGCCCGGCGCGGGTGCGGGCGCTCTGGCGTCATGCGCTCGAGCTTGCCTCGCGCGTCGCCGGAGGGCCGCTCACGATTTGGCGCGCGGCCGAGATCATCGCTGCCGAGGGCGCATCGGGGCGGCCGCCGGGCGGAGCGATGGGTATACGCACGTTGCAGAGCTCGCCGCTGCGGCCGCTATGCGCCACCCCGGTGCCGCCCGAGGAGCAGCGGGTGGCGTCGCCCGCTCCTTCGGCCCCGAACGTCGCCCCGGTCGATCCCTTCGCGCTCGACGCCAGGCTCGTCGCGGCGCGCCACGTGATGCAGACGAGCGACGCCCGGATCGGCCGGCTGCTGCGCGTCATCATCGACCATCACTTCTATCGTCTGCTCGGCGTCGGATCGGTCGACGCATACGTGCGCGAGCGCCTCGGCATCTCGAGCCGCAAGGCGTGGGCGCTGGTTCGGCTCGAGAAGGCCAGCTTCCGCGGCGACGAGTTCGCGCGCGCCTATGCCGACGGATCGCTCTCCTGGACGCGCGCGTTGGCGCTCCTTCCTATTCTGACGAGAGACAACGCCGGGGCATGGGTCGCTCGCGCGCGGGCCGTGACCGTGCGTCGGCTCTTCGACGAAGTGAATCACGTTCTCGAGTCGCGCGATCTGCTCGGGCCGGGCTTCCGGCTGCACCCGCCGCCGATCGACGATCCGCTGACGTCGCCGGTGACGCGCCACGTCCACGCGGGCGGTCATGAGCACGAATTGTCACTCGCGAGCATCGTGCAAATCGGCGCGCAGACGGACTCGGCGCTGGACGGCGCGCGCGCTGCCCACCCCGAGGTGTGTGACGCGGCGGTGTCGTTCACCGGTCCCGCGTCAGTGGTGGCACTGCTCCGTGACGTGCTGGACGCCTTCGCGGTCTCCGGGGCGCCACGTTGGGCCGCCTTGGAACGCCTGCTGCTGCACGTGATCACGCACTGGGAAAACACGCCGCGCCATCGCGATCCGATCTTCGCCCGCGATGGATGGCGCTGCGCTGTGCCCGCGTGCAGCTCTCGCCGGAACCTGCACGACCATCATCTGCTGTACCGAAGCCGCGGCGGCGGAAACGAGGGGGCGAATCGCGTGGCGGTGTGCGCCGCGCATCATCTCCACGCGGTGCACACCGGCGTGATCCGCGCGTGGGGATCGGCACCTGCCGACGTCCACTGGGAGCTCGGCGTACGGCGCGACGCGCCGCCGCTGCTCGCGTACGTCGGCGAGCGGCGCGTGCCCGCTCCTCACCACTTCGCGTAGTGCTGCTCCATGTAGCCGAGGAGTCCATCGACCGTGAGCCGCTCGCCGTCATCGGTGACGAGCGTCCCGTAGTAGCGGCCGAAGAGCTGGTGGAAGTCGGTCGCGAGCAGGACGGCCTTTACCCGCTCGACGTGCCGCCCCTCGGGATGGAACTCGAGCCCCATCCGCCCGTCCCACGACGTCACCCGCCACGGACGCATCAGGTCGCGGCGGTCGTAGGCGAACGCGACGGTGTCGAGCTTGTGCAGCCGCCCGTCGAGCCAGAAGCAGTTCTCGGTGAAGCTCGTCTCGTTGACGCCGCACGACACGTTCATGCCGACGACGCGGCCGTCGCCAAGGTCGCCCGCGAGGCAGCCCCAGTTCCAGAACGTCTCGCGCCGCATGTAGCCCGCGCTCCAGTCGTGATGGCCGTAGATCGCCATCGCGCCGAGGTCGAAGGTTTGGCCCTCCCAGGTGAGTGTGCCGCTCAAGCGCTGGCCGGCGGTCTTGCGCGCGTACACCCAGCCAGTCGCGCCGGCGCGGGTGCAGATGCGCATCGGCTCGATGGCCGGCGCCTCCTCGTGGAAGACCGCGTCGATCGTGAGCTTGTCGCCGACGTGGGCGATGAGGCGGCGGCGCGCCGGCTGCGTCTCGCCCGACATGGTGATGCGGACCTTGCGCGCCGCGAACGAGCAGTCGCCCACCTCGGGCGTCTGGGTGAAGCGGCTGCGGCGCGCCAGCGGCTGCGTGAAGCTGAATTCGGCGAAGCGACGCGTCGCCGGCTCGTAGCAATAGGCGAACGCGGTGCCGACGTACTTGACGTCGGCGATCGCGCAGCCGAACACCAGCGGCTCCGAGAGCGCGCCGAGGAACTGGAACTGGTTGAAGCCGAAGCGGCGCGCCCAGCGTCCCGCCGGCCGGCCGAACGGGGTCGTGAGCGCGTAGTCGCGGTAGTTCACCTCGTGGATCGGCCGGCTGAAGATGCCGAGGCGCACGTCGCCGGCGTCGTCCACCAGGCGGCCGTCGTACGCGGCATCGTCACCCGGACGGTCGTCGGGCCGCACGGTCAGACGGGGTCGGTGAGGCGCGGGACCTCGGCCTTGGCGTAGGTGTGCTTCTCGGTCACGAGGCCGCGCTCGACGTGCAGGATGTCGAGGCCACGCCACTCCTTCCGCAGCGCGGCGCTCTCGAGCCGGCAGCGCCAGCGGATGAGCGCCTTGCCGCTCGGCGCCGCAGCCGAGCCGGACGCCGCGGGCGCGACGAAGAGATCCTCGGGAAGGAAGCGGATGACGCCGTAGTCGCCGCGGAACTGCGGCACGAACGCCGCGCGGATCGCCGCCGTGCCCCGGCTGCGTGTGCCGTTGAACTCGTCGTAGACCGCGTCGGCCGCCATCAGCGCCATGACACCGTCGAGGTCGTCACGGTTGAACGCCTCGGTGAAGCGGAGCACCAGCTCCTCGAGGGCGGCGGTGCGCGCGTCCGGCGTGCTCATGCTCGCGGGCCTCCTACTCGCCGATCAGATGGAGCGCCAGGTGGCGCTGGAACCTCCCGGCGCGATGCTCGAAGACGTATACGGCCTGCCAGGTACCGAGCGCCAGGCGTCCCGCCTGCACGGGAATGGCGAGCTGCGTCGCGGTGAGCGCCGACCGGATGTGGCCCGGCATGTCGTCGGGCCCCTCGGTCACGTGTCGGTAGCGCTGCGAATCCTCCGGCACGAGCCGGCGGAAGAAGTCGGTGAGGTCGCGCAGCACGTCCGGGTCGGCATTCTCCTGGATGGTGAGCGACGCGGACGTGTGCTGGATGAAGACGGTCAGCAGCCCCGCCTGGATGCCGGTGCCGCCGACCCAGGCGGCGAGCTCGTCGGTCACGTCGTAGAGCCCGGGGCCGGCGGTCGCGACGGCGAGGCGGTGCAGCGCCTGCTTCATCGCGGTGTCCGCATGCCGCCCGGGCTCACGCGCGTGCCGGACCGCCCGCCTCGCCGTCGATCAATGCCGCCAGGCGCGCCCGCTGATACGATCCGTCGCCGTACAGGAACTGGTTGTGCTTCTGCCGCTTCACGTAGAGGTGAACGTCGCACTCCCAGGTGAAGCCGATGCCGCCGTGTAGCTGGATCGAGCGGTCGGAGCAGAAGGCGGCGGCGTCCGACGCGGCGGCCTTGGCCATGCGAGCAAGACGGGGCGCCTCGCCAGGATCCGTGTCGATGGCGCACGCGGCCGCGTAGACGAGCGAGCGCGCGCGGTCGACGTCCATCATCATGTTCACGATCGGGTGCTTCACCGCCTGGAAGAAGCCGATCGGATGGTCGAACTGGGTGCGGACGCGGGCGTACTCGGTCGTCGTCTGCAGCTGCCACTCCGCGGCGCCGCAGAGATCGGCGGCGACGATCGTCAGCATCGCGGGCATCGCGGCCTCGACCACCTCGGTGCCGGAGCCCGGGGCGGCGACGATGCTCGACGTATCGATGCGGACGTCGTCGAAGGCAAGCCGCGCCTGGTCGCGCGTCAGATCGGCGATGCGGTCGGGACGGATGGTCAGGCCCGGGGTGTCGGCGGCAACCGCGTAGAGGCCGACGCCGCCCTCACCGCTCGCTGCGACGACGAAGAACGCCGCCTTGCGCGCGTCCTGCACGAAGGCCGCCTCGCCGCGCAGCACGATGCTGCTGCCGTTTCGCTCGGCGCGCACCGCCGTGTCCGCCGGATCCCACGAGCCCGATGGCGGCGTCAGCGCAATCGTCGCGGGGGTGCCCGCCGCGATGCGCTCGAGCCACGCCGGGGCAGCCGGCGGATCCTGGAGGCGCGGGCCGGAGCCCGCGGCGGCCGCCGCAGCGCGCTCGGCGGCGGCGCGCAAGACCATCGTGGCAACCAGGGTCGAGACGAGCGGCGATGGCACGGCCACGCGGCCGATCTCCTCGGCGAGCGCCGCGACCGCCACCATCTTCATGCCGGCCCCGCCGGCATCCTCGGGCACGGCGAGTGCCGTCCAGCCGAGCTCGATCATCTGCGTCCACAGACGCTCGTCCCATGGCGCCGGCTGCACCGCGCTCTCGTAGGCGGCTTTGTGATCGCGCGCGACGAGCGCGCGCAGCGTCTCGATGCCGGCGGCGTCCTTCAGGAGCTTCCGCGCCGAGTCGCGCACCATCTGCTCCTCGGATCCGAATCCAAAATCCTTCGGCTGTGCCATGGCGGGCCTACTTCGACTTCGCGAGCCCGAGTACCCGCTCGCCCAGGATGTTGCGTTGGATCTCGTTGCTGCCGGCCGCGATCGTGAAGCCGTACGAGTTGAGGTACGCGAGCGGCCACTGGCCGTTCTCGGGCGCGTGCGCATCGCCGAGGTAGAGGCTCGCGTGCGGCCCCTCGATCTCCAGCGCGACCGCCGCGAGATCCTGCAGCAGCTCGCTGATCTGCACCTTCGACTGCAGGGGGAGGCGCATGGGGTGCTCCGTGAGCGGCTCGACCTTGGCGCGCCGCGCGCTCTGGCGCATCGCCTCGACGCGGATGGCGAGCTGCATGACCTTGTCGCGGATCACGCCGTCGTCCCACGCCGAGCCGCCGTTGCGCTTCATCCCGCGTGCCAGCGCGACCAGCGCGTCGATGCGCTCGTCGAGCGACGTCCCACCGCCGCTGCCCGCGCCCTCCGCGGCGCCGCGCTCGTAGAGCAAGGTCGTCATCGCGACCGTCCACCCCTTGCCGACCGCGTCGACCCGCAGATTGTCGGGCACGACGAGGTCCTCGAACAGCACCTCGTTGAAGCCGGTCTCGCCGGTGATCTTGATGAGCGGGCGCACCGTCACGCCTTTGGCGCCGGCGATCGGCACGATGAAGTACGTGAGCCCCTCGTATTTGTGCGTGCTGCTGCTGCGGCAAAGCATGATCATCCAGCTCGCGAAGTGCGCGAGGCTCGTCCAGACCTTGTGGCCGTTCACGATCCACTGGTCGCCGTCGCGCACCGCCGAGGCTTGCACCCCCGCGAGGTCGCTGCCGGCGTTGGGCTCGGAGAAGCCCTGGCACCAGATCTCGTCGCCGGAGAGGAGCGGCGGCAGGAAGCGCCGCTTCTGCTCGTCGGTGCCGTGGTTGAGGATCGTCGGCGCCGCCATGTTGAGGCCGATGATGTTGATCATGTAGGGCACGGCCGCCCGGCCGAGCTCCTGGGTGGCGATCGCCTGGAAGCCGCGGTGGCCGCCACCGCCGTACTCCTTCGGATAGTCGGAGCCGATGAGGCCAGCCTGGTAGCAGCGCTTCTGCCAGTCGCAGAGATAGCGGCGCTGCTCCTCCGTCATGACCTCGATCGGGCTGAGCGGCAGACGGAAGGACGGCGCAGCCGGACGGTTCTCGGCGATCCAGCGACGGCAGTAGTCGCGGAACTCCACCTGCTCGGGGCTGAAGGTACGCTCGGACATGGATTCCTCCGGAGGCGACGGACTCGTCGCGCCACGAGGAATGGCATGGCCTTCGCGACCTCGCAAGCGCCAGCGTGGCCGCGCGAGTCCTACACGATTTCATATCAGTCCGCATGCGAGTCGGACATTGGTGCTTCTGCATAAGACGCCGATGCACTTGTCATATCTACCTCACGCGTTTGCGGCGCCCCGCAGCAGTGCACGATCGGCCGTTTCCCAGGCCGCGGAGAAGCGCTGCGCCGTCGCGGATGTAGGTAGTGGGCGCGGTGGAATGGTTCTTGGTTATGACCTCTCCCGAAGTCGCGAAGGGAGAGCGCACGACATGTCACCTCGACGAACCGCACTGCTGACCATCCTGAAGCTGACCGACCTCCTGATCGTCATCGGGTGCCTGGCGCTCGGCGCGATGCTCGGCGCCCCCGAGCCCTACGCCTCAGCGTGGCGCTCGCCGCTCCAGATGCAGGTCACGGTGTCGCACGTCCTCCTGATGGGCGCGTACTTGATCCTCTGGCACGTCGTCCTGAACGTGCGCGGCCTGTACCGCTCGTATCGCCTCTCCCCGGTGTCGCGCGAGCTGCGCGATCTCCTCGCCGCGATCGCGATCGCGACGGCACCGCTGGCGGTCGCGGGCGCGTTCCACGATTTCGAGTTCATCACCGGCCGCTTCCTGGTCGGCTTCGTCGCCTCGACGGTCGTCTTCCTCGGCTACGGCCGCCGCCTGATGCGCGTCGCCGCCGGCAAGATCCGCGCGCTCGGCCGCAACCTCCGCGACGTCGTCATCGTCGGCGACGGCAGCGTCGCCCTCGAGACCGCGATGCGGCTCGCGCAGCGCGAGGCCCTCGGCTACCGCGTCGTCGAGGTGCTGTCGGTCGAGGAGTCGACCGATCACGCGACCCGCGAGCGCCAGAGCGCGGCGCTCCTCGCGCGCGTCACCAAGCTGCTCAACGAGAAGCCGATCGACGAGATCTTCTTCGCCTCGTCGCTCGACCAGGCGCAGCCGCTCGTCCGTCCGCTGATCACTCTGTGCGAGGACTTCGGCGTCACCCTGCGCGTGGTCGCGCAGCTGGCGCCGCTCGACTGGGCGCGCGCCTCGCTCGACGCGCTCGACGGCCAGCCGGTGCTCACGATCTCGAGCGCGCCGCCGGAGAGCGTGTGGCTCGTCGCCAAGCGCCTGATCGACATCAGCGCCTCGGCGATCGGCCTCCTCGTGCTGACGCCGCTGATGCTCACGATCGCCGCCGCGATCAAGCTCGACTCGAAGGGCCCCGTCTTCTTCGGCCAGACGCGCGTCGGTCTGAACCGCCGCCGCTTCCGCATGTTCAAGTTCCGCACGATGGTCACCGACGCCGAGGCCCGCCAGGCGTCGCTCGAGCACATGAACGAGGCCGACGGCCCGGTGTTCAAGATCGAGAACGATCCGCGCATCACCCGCCTCGGCCGCATGCTGCGCCGCACGAGCCTCGACGAGCTGCCCCAGCTCCTGAACGTGCTGCTCGGCAACATGAGCCTGGTCGGCCCGCGCCCGCTGCCGCTGCGGGACGTCGATCGCATGGGCTTCGGCTGGCACCAGCGCCGCTTTGCGGTGAAGCCGGGCATCACCTGCACGTGGCAGGTCGAGAGCCGCCAGCCGGAGTTCGACCAGTGGATCAAGTCGGACATCGAGTACATCCAGAACTGGTCGCTCGCGGCCGACCTCAAGATCCTCGCTCGCACGCTTCCCGCGGTGATCGCGGGCAACGGCGCCTGCTAGATGCGAGGGCGTCGCGGCCGGCCGGACACTCGGCCGGCCGCGACGGACGTTCCACCGGTCGGCAGAAGATTTATCGCGATTCTGCCGACAACGAGCCGTACGAGAGAAAGGATCTCCATGTCTCGTCGGCTCGCATACGCGCTCGCACGGCAGATGCCGGGCGCGCTCCTCGGGCTCCTAGTGGCCCTCACGCTGACCGCGTCCGGCACCGCGCATGCGGGAGCGGGAGTCGCGCCGCAGCGGATATGCACGTCCGGCCGCTACAAGGCGGCCGCCGCCTATGGCGCGTGTGCGGAGAAGGCCCTCGCCAAGGAGGAGCTCACGGGACTCGGGACGCCCTTCGGCGACAAGTTCGTGAAGGCGATCGGAGGGTGCCTGAAGAAGTACGGCGCCGCCTGGACGAAGCTGCAGAAGAAGAACGAGGGCACGCACGACGACTGCGACGCCCCGCGCGTCGTAAACAATCAGGACGGCACCGTCACCGACAACCTGACCGGCCTCCAGTGGGAGAAGAAGACCGACGACTCCAGCGCCCACGACAAGGACAACACGTTCACCTGGTCGGCGACGAGCATTGCGGCGACCGGCACCGTGTTCACGAGTTTCCTCGGCGCGCTCAACACCGGCCTCTTCGCGGGTCACGCCGACTGGCGTCTCCCGACCGTGGTCGAGGCGCTCACGATCCTGCTCGAGCCGCCCCCTTGCGTGACGAGCCCGTGCATCGACCAGACGCTCTTCGGCCCGTCCAACGCCGCGCAGTACTGGACGGACACGACCACTCTGGACAACATCCAGCGCGCCTGGTGCGTCTACGCCGCTGACGGCAGCGCCGGAGACCACGCCAAGACCTTCACCTTCGCGGCACGAGCGGTACGCGGCGGTCTCTAGCCGCCTGTGCTACGCTCGGCGCGATGGGAGCGAAGAAGCGCGCCGAGGAGCTCGCCGAGAAGACCGCGGAGCTCGAGATCGGCCGCATCCAGCGGCACATCTTCCTCTGCTGCGACCAGGCCAAGCCGAAGTGCTGCGACAAGGACGCCGGCCTCGAGTCGTGGAAGTACCTGAAGCGGCGGCTGAAGGAGCTCGATCTCGTCGGCCGCGGCGGCGTCTACCGCACCAAGGCCGACTGCTTCCAGATCTGCATGCACGGCCCGATCGCAGTCGTGTACCCGGAGGGCACCTGGTACCACTCCTGCACGCCCGACGTTCTCGAGCGCATCATCCAGGAGCACCTGATGCGCGGCGAGCCGGTCGAGGAGTACGCGTTCACGACGCGGCCGCTGCAGCGCGGCACGTGACACGGAACCTCCGCCCGCGCTCCCCGACGGAAGCGGGACCGGCGGTCGGTCGCGTGCTGCTCATTCTTCTGTTCGGCCTCGGTTTTCTCCAGCCTTCGACGTGCAGTGCGGACGACCGCACTCCAGCCCCTCGGGCGAGCGAGCGACCACCCCATAGTCAGCGAGTTGCGACGATTCTCGGAAAACCAATCTATGCCCGTGAGCTCGAGCTTTCACCGCTCGGAAGGCAAGTGGCTCCCAAGTTCATTCCGGAGCTCCGAGGTCCAGAGGCACAGCGCGAGCGGTGGCTCGCCGAGAATCGGATTGGGAATCTCAAACAACGCATCCTCGCCCCGTTGTTCAGGCGGTTCTGCGAGAACGACGCCTGTGAGCCGACCCACGCCGAGATCGCGCCCTGCGGGGAGGATGCGCGCGAGCCGTTTGTCCACGCGATGTTGCGCGAGTGGAAATTCCGGAAAGTCATCGCGGAGCGGTACGGTGGAGCAATGACCGTGGAAGAGCTCGGCCCGAATCCCTTTGAAGCCCTACAGCACTGGCTCGAGCAGGAAGAGGCTGACGGGGCGTTCAAGATCTTCGTACCGGTTCTGCGAGACGGGTTCTACCAAGCCGTCCTGGCCCACAAGGGCACGATAGTGAACGTCGAGCAGTCGAGCGAGGTGTTCGCGTCTCCGTCCATCTGCAAGCAGGCGTCGCACGTGATACGGCGCCCCAGCGATCCCGCAATGCCCTCGGGCGCCCCGGCCGCGCGCCCTTGAAACAGAGCAGTCGCCAGTCGCGGGACTGACCCGCTACGCCGACGGCTGCGGGAAGTGGATGTACTCGTCGATCAGCAGCTCGACGATCGTTGCGTCGCCAGGACGCTCGTCGATGCGGCCGCGCGCGCGTAGATCGTCGACGAGGCGGTCGACGACCTGGTCGACGCGCAGGTCGTCGGCGCTCGTGCGCCAGGCGCGGCGCTCCGCCTCGTCGGCGAAGCAGTAGCCCTTCCACGAGACCGAGTAGCGGAGGTCGCGCCAGCGATAGCGGGCGACGGTCTCCTCGCCGTCGACCACCTGCCAGGCGTCGCCGTCGTCGTGGCGGAGGCGCATGCCAGGACGCAGGCGGTCGACGGGCTCGGCGGTCTCGGCAACCCGATCGACGCCGTGGAAGACGCTGTCGGTGTCGAGGAGGATGGCGGTGTTGAAGCGCACCCGGTGCGCGACCGGCGGCGCCGCCGCGCCGTCGGGGTAGAACGCGAACTCGCCGCCCTCGCAGTCGTGGAACCACGAGACCGCGGTCGCGATCGGCATGCGGTGCTCGGCGAAGAGCCCGGAGTGATGCATCACGGCGAGCAGCCACTGCGGGTGCTTGGTGCGGTTGACGCCGCGGAACTCCGGCACGTCGGTGTGCACCGCGAGCTCCTGCCCGGGCACGAGGAGGTTCGCGTAGACGATCGCCGGCTCGATGACGGGCCGGCCGTAGAGCTCGCGCGCGGCCTCGATGAAGCCCTCGTGGCGCAGGAACGGCTCGACGCCGGGGACGCGCACCTCGTCGCCGTAGGCGTAGGTCTCGCGGAAGTAGTTGGTGCGCGACGCCAGCGTCTGCATCGACTCGGCGCGCCCGAAGCGGCCGCCGGTGCGGATGAAGTTGCGGGCCGCGTCCCAGCGTGCGGGCAGGCCCTGGCCGATGCCCGCGAAGGTCGGCTCCTCCGAGTACATCTTGTAGGAGCCGAGGTCGGCGCAGAGCTGGACCATCGTCGCAGCCTCGGCGGCCGACAGCAGGGGATCGAACACAGTGCGGGCGGCGCTCATGCGTGTGCTCCCAGCCGGGTGACGGTGCGCTCGAAGCCCTCGACGGTCTCGGTGATGATCTGCTCGACCGGCTTCACGGCGTCGATGCGGCCGACGACCTGCCCGGCGAGGGCGATCGCAGCCTCCATGTCGCCGCCGAAGTAGAGCTCCTTGGCGCGGGCGAAGACGTCCATGCCGACGTGGGCCTCGCGCTCGAGCGCGGTCGAGCGTTCGGTGCGAAGGGCGCGCAGGCCGGGACGGCTGTGGCGGTTGAGGAAGACGGTGTCGGTCTCGGCGGCCTCGAGGATCGCCTGCTTCCAGTTGGCGTGCACCGGCGACTCCGCCGCCGACACCATGCGCGAGCCCATCTGCACGCCCTCGGCGCCGAGCGCGAAGGCCGCGGCCATGCTCGGGCCGTCGCAGATGCCGCCGGCGGCGATCACCGGCACGTCGACCTTCGAGCAGACGAGCGGCAGCAGCACCATGGTGGCGACATCGAGCGGGTTCTTGAAGCCGCCGCCCTCGCCGCCCTCGACGACCAGACCGTCGACGCCCGCGGCGATCGCCTTCAGCGCGGACGAGAGTGACGGCACGACGTGGAACACGGTGAGGCCCGCGACCTTCAGCTTGGCGGTGTACTTGCGCGGATCGCCCGCCGAGGTGGTCACGAACTTCACGCCCTGCTCGACGACGAAATCGACGATGCCCGGGTCCGTCACGAAGAGCTGCGCGATGTTCACGCCGAACGGCTTGTCGGTGAGGTCGCGCATCTTGCGGATCTCGTCGCGCACGGCGTCGAGCTCGCCCGACGACGTCTCGATGATGCCGAGCCCGCCGGCGTTCGAGACCGCCGATGCGAGCTGCGCGCGCGCGATCCAGCCCATCGGCGCCTGGATGATCGGGTAGCGTACGCCGAGAAGCTCGCTGACGCGCGTCTCGATGCGCTCCATCACGACGCGCGCTCCCCCGAGGAGCGTGCCCCCCAGTAGACGAGCCAGATCGCCACCATCACGGTGACGACCGCGAGGACGAAGAGGAGGTACATGAGGCTGTTGCTCACCGAGCCGCCGAACTCGAGGCCGCGGCCGCCGAACAGCGGCCCGATGATCGAGGCCAGGATGTTGCCCCAGGCGGTGACGATCAAACCCCAGGCGACGACCTTGAGGTTGGTCTCGCTGAGCCGCAGCCGCGGCAGCACCGCGGCGACGCCGAACAGGGTGAGTCCGTTCAGGATGCCCTCGAGATGCGCCATGTGCCACGCCCGCACGTCGCCGGCGGGCTGCCAGTCGACCGCGCCCGGAATCGGCCAGAGCACGACCTTGCCGAGGATGACGAAGGTGTAGGGAAAGCCCGCGATCAGCCCGAGCAGGTAGACGAGCGCACCGTGCGCGATCATGCGGGACTGCAGGCGGTCGGTCACCGGCCGCTTCTAGGGCGGAAGCGCCGCCCATGGCAAGCGCCGCCCGCCGTCCCTCGGGTCCCGCCGTCCCTCGCAGCCGCGCTCAGGCGAAGGCCGCGAAGAGCTCCGTGAACGCCTGCAGTTGATTGCCGCGCGCCGACGACGGGACGAGGATCGGGCTGGTCACGCCGGCCTCGCGCCAGCGCGCCACGCCCTCGCGCACCGCGGCGGCGGAGCCGAAGAGCGTCGTGTCGGCGAGCCAGCGGTCGGAGAGCACGTCGGGAATGCGCTCCCGCTCCCCGGCGGCGAGCGCGCGCTCGACCGCCTCCATCTCCTCGACGTAGCCCGCGGCCTTCCAGTAGGCGCGGTAGTTCGGCAGCGTCACGTACCCCGACAGCGTCCGGCGATTGACTGCCGCGGCAGCCGCGACGTCGTCGTCGATGCAGGTCGGGATCATGTTGCCGATGAAGTAGGTGGGATCGGTGCGCTGCTTCTCCGGGAGGACGCCGATCGAGTGCCCCATGTGCGATCGCGCCGCGTTGGCGAAGACCACGCCGTCGCCGATCTCGCCCGCGAGCGCGACCATCGGATCGCGCAGCGCCGCGAGGACGAGCGGCGGCAGGTCGCCGACGCGCGGTGTGCCGCGCCAGGCCGCGACGAACGCACGCGCGTCGGCGAGGGGCTTCCCGGCGTGGACGCCCATACGCTGGTGCACCGGCACGTGGCTCACCCCGATGCCGAAGCGGAATCGCCCAGGGGCGAGCTCGTGGATGAGCGCCGCCGTCTGCGCGTAGTCGGACGCGTGGCGCAGATAGATGATCGAGATCGCGGTGCCGAAGGCGATGCGCTCGGTCGCGAGCGCGAGCGCCTCGCAGAGGCCGAGTCCGTCGCCGAAGGAGGCGCAGTAGATGCCGCTGAAGCCGCGGCGCTCGATCTCGCGCGCCAGGTCGAGGGTGGCGCGCCGGCGTCCAGGGACGGCCGCGAGGGCGACGGCCGGCATGTCGGATGGGGTCATGCGCCGCTGATAGCACACGACACGCGCGTCTCCACGATTGACTATTCGCCCAATGGCGGTAGCATCCGCTTTGCGGCGTCCCATGCGCCTTCTCTCATGACTCCCCAACGCCGCCGGAGACCCGGAGACCGAAGATGAGCGAGATCTACGACGCCCTTCGCCGTGTGCAGGAGCAGCGCGAAGGACGCGCCCCGCAGGAGAACGGCCACCCCACCCAGACGATGCTCGAGGAGATCCTGCGCCAGGCGGAAGCGATCCTGCGCTTCTCCGAGGACGTGCAGCATCGCATGGAGGAGGTCGGCGTCGACGGCATCAGCGGCGTCCTGGCGCTCTACGGTCAGCTGCGGGGCGCGATGGATCGGGTCACGCAGAGCGAGCTCACCGCGACGAGCGGCGACATCGATCGCCTGGTCGAGACCATGCAGAGCCTGCGCAGCGAGCTCGATCGCCTGAAGGCGTTGAAGCGCACCGTCGAAGGCATGCACTGAGTTCGCGGCACGCATGCGCGTCGTGGAAGCGCATGCGCCATTGACCGCGCCATTCGGCTCCAGCATAGCCGTTCACGCCGCGCGCACGACCAGCGCCGCGCGGCGAAAGGAGCGGTCATGTTGCTGCGCTACGCGATCCTCGGCTTGCTCGACGGACAGGAGCTGCACGGCTACCGCATCAAGGCCGCTTTCGAGGAGCGTGTCGGGCCGCTCTGGCCGCTCAACTTCGGACAGATCTATCAGACGCTGAAGGACCTGCGGCGGCGCGGCCTCGTCGACGGGCGCTTCGACCGCGGCACCGGCCACGTCGGCCGCTGGGTCTACACGATCACCACGAAGGGCCGGCGCGCGCTCGACACCTGGCTGGCGCGTGCGCCGCGCCAGCCGCAGCCGGCGCGCGACGAGATGCTGATCCGTCTCCTCGTGCTCGACGGCAAGAACGCGGAGTCGCGTCGGGGCCAGCTCGATCGGCAGGCGCGCGTGTACCACCAGTGGATCGCGACGCTCGCCGCGCAGCGCAAGACCTACGAGGCGGCCGAGGGCGCCGCGCTGCGCGTGCTCGCGACCGACGCCGCGATCCTCCAGGCCGAGGCGCACCTCGGATGGCTCGCGCAGTGCACGAAGCACCTCGACCGTCCCTGAGCCCGCCTCGGCCCGCCACTTTTCAGACACCATGCCGGCCGCGTGCCGGTGAGACACGGCGACGCTCGTGTAATTCGCGCGCGGACACGCGCCTACATGCGCGATGCGTCCGGGCATGCCGCTTGCTGCATACAGCATGTCCGATGCGGCACGGCACTTCGCATACCGCGGTGCAGGCCTATGCCGACGAGCGTCGTACGGCGACCGCCCACGGCGCGCGCGTCGCGGCGACGGCCGCCGTGACGTTGCTGCCGCTGTTCGCCTACTTCGACAGAGTCCTCTTCCCGCCGCCCTTCCCGCGCTATCTCGTCTTCCGCGCGGTGGCGATCGGGCTCGCGCTGGCGGTGATCGCGCTCCTGCGCACCGCGTTCGGCAAGCGCCACCCGCTCGCGCTCGGTGTGCTCGTGCCGATCTCGATCGGCTGCAACATCGACTTCATCACGGTCGTCGCCGGCCGCGAGACGAACCCCTACTTCGCGGGCCACATCGTGCTGATGCTCGGCGTGTCGTTGCTCTTTCCCTGGACGGCGCTGCCGGCGCTCGCGCTCTCCGTCCTGCTGATCGGCAGTTACGCCGGCGCGATGCTGCTCACGGGGCCGATCGCGAACCCGCTCCTCTTCACCAGCAACCTGCTCGTCCTCGGATCCGCCGCCGTCCTGGTGGTCGTCGCCGCGACGATCAGCGATCGGCTCCGCCGGCGCGAGTTCGAGAGCCGCGCCGCGCTGGACGCGCACGCACGGCGGCAGGAGGCGATCGCACGGCTCGGCCAACTGGCGCTCGCCGGCACGAGCCCGCACGAGCTGATGGAGCGCGCGACCGCGCTCGTTCCCGAGACGCTCGGCTTCACGCTGAACGGCGTGCTCGAGTTGAACGCCGATGGGACGAGCCTCGTGCTGCGCAGCGGCACCGGGTGGAAGCCCGGCACGATCGGCCGCGCCACCGTTCCCGCGAACGGCGGCAGCCACGCCCGCTTCGCGCTCGAGTCCGGCGTCCCGGTCGTCAGCGACCGCCTCGACCGCGAGACCCGCTTCACGCCGATGCCGCTCCTGCAGAGCCACGGCGCGGTCGCGGGCCTCTGCGTGCCGATCCTCGGGCGCGAGCGTCCGTTCGGCCTGCTCGTCGCCTGCACCGACGGCACGACGTCCCCGCGCTGCGACGCCCTTGCAGCCGAGTGCCTCGAGGCGCTGGCCGCCGTGCTGACGACCGCGCTCCTCCGCAAGGAGGCGGACGAGGCGCTCACCACGGAGGCGCACAACTCGGCCGCGCTCGCCGCGCTCGGCCGCGATCTCATCTCCTCGCTCGAGGCGCCGGTGCTGTTGCAGCGGCTCTGCCAGCGCACCGCCGAGGTGCTCGGTACCGACCACAGCGTCACGTGGCTCCTCGACGAGGAGGATGGCATCTACCGTCCGCTCTCCGCGCACGGCCTGCCACCGGAGAAATGGGAGTCGCTGCGCGCCGTGCGCGTTCCGTCCCATGCAATTCCGTCGCTGCTCGCGCGCCTCGGACGCGACGAGCTCGTCGAGCTCGCTCCCGACGTGCCGGACGACGCGGTGGCGATCGGCATCATCAAGCACCTCGGCATCAGCCGCTCGCTCCTCCTGCCGCTCCGGCGCGGCGGCGAGCTGATCGGCATCCAGGCCAACGGCTACCGCGGGCGGACGACGCCGTTCAGCCGCCAGCAGGAGCAGCTGGCCGAGGCGATCGCGCAGCTCGCCTCGATGGCGCTCAGCAACGCGCGCCTGGTCGAGGAGCTGGAGCGCGCCAGCCGGCTCAAGTCGGAGTTCGTCTCGACGATGTCGCACGAGCTGCGCACGCCGCTCAACGTGATCGTCGGCTACCTCGACATCCTCGGCGACGAGCTGGGCGAGAGCTCGCACGCGCACGTGCTCGGGCGCGCCCGCGCCGCCAGCCTCGAGCTGCTCGAGATGATCGAGGCGACGCTCAACCTGAACCGCCTCGCGGCCGGCCAGGACCCGCCGGTCTTTGCCGACCTCGATATCGGCGACCTGTGGGAGGAGCTGCAGGCGGACTTCGCGGCGATCCCGCGCAAGACCAAGGCCGCGCTGCACTGGGAGCCGGCCGGGCGTGTCGCGCTCCGCACCGACCGCCGCAAGTTGAAGATCGTCGTGAAGAACCTCGTGGGCAACGCCCTCAAGTTCACGCCGCAGGGCATGGTCCGTGCCCAGGCGCGGCGCGAAGGGGCGGACTGCGTCGTCATCGTCACCGACACCGGCATCGGCATCCCGGACACGCACCTGCCGCACATCTTCGACATGTTCCGCCAGGTGGACAGCTCGGACGCGCGCTCGTACGCCGGCGCCGGGCTCGGCCTCTACATCGTGAAGAGCCTGCTGAACCAGCTCGAGGGCGAGATCACCGTCGAGAGCGCGCCCGGCCAGGGCTCGACGTTCCGCATCACGCTGCCGCTCCTGCCGTCGGCGCGGGCGGCCGCGACGGCGCCGCCGCCGGAGGCGCGCGCGCCGGCCGGCGCATCCGACCCGGCGGGCGCCGACGACGAGCCGGCCGTCGATCTCGCGGAGACCGACCGCCGGCTGGCCGGCGTCGGCCGCCACGCCGCGGCCGCGCATCAGGTGGCCGCGGGCGCGCACGCACGAGCGCGGGGGCGCCGGCGCATCGTCTTCGCCGACGACCTCGAGGTGAACCGTCATCTGATGAAGAAGTTCTTCGAGCGCGAGATGCCCGAAGTCGATTGCTTCGTCGGCGCCGACGGGGCGGAGGCCCTGAAGCTCGTGGAGGAGCACGCGCCCGACCTCGTCATCCTCGACCTCCGCATGCCGGAGATGGACGGCTGGCAGGCGGCCCGCCGCATCCGCGAGCT
>DASXLI010000060.1:0-32565 GCA_036496285.1 Binatia bacterium | reverse complement strand
CCACGGGCAGAGATAGTCGGACCAGACGACGAGATGGACCCGATCGACGCTCACCGTCCTTCGCTAACCTCGGACGGGAGTTCGATCAAGAGAGAGCCGACGGTGACGCGCGTCGATGTGGTATCCGGCTTGACGGTCGCGTGCGTTTCGCCTATTGTTCGCCTTGAGATTACTCTCGCCTGAAGGCGATGTCCAGGACGATCGCATCGACCGGGCCAGAGCGGACTGCCATTTGGTGGTGACAAGAAAATGGCCCTTCGGCCGAGATCGCGGGTCTGGGGACAGAGAACGGCAACGGATCGCAGATCCGTCCGAGTGCAAATCGGTGCGCGTTGCATTGGACGCATCGTGGGTCGTTCCACGGTGACGAGAAATGGCACCCGGATGGCAGAGATGCTCCGCCGACGACGAAAAGGCCCGCGAAGCTCCGTTCCGCCGGGAGTGCAAATCGGTGCGCGTCGCATGCGCTCAGCGCATCGTGCGGTGATACTCCTGCAGCGGCGTCACCGTCAGCGCGCCCTCGCGTAGGACCGCGATCGCCTCCGCGGCCGCCTGGGCGCCGGCGAGCGTCGTGAAGTACGGGATCTTCTTCTCGAGCGCGGTGCGGCGGATCGAGAACGAGTCGCGCAGGGCCTGGGCATCGGGTTGCGGCGTATTGATGACGAGCGCGATCGCCCCGGCCTGCAGCGCGTCGACGACGTGCGGGCTGCCCTCGTAGACCTTGTTCACCACCTCGACGGTGACGCCGTCCGCCTTGATCTGCGCCGCGGTGCCGCTGGTCGCGAGGATGCGGAAGCCGAGCTGCGCCAGGCGGCGGGCGACGCCGGAGACCTCGCGGCGGTCCTCGGGCCGCACGCTGATGAAGGCGGTTCCCTGCTGCGGCAGCACGGTGCCGGCGGCGAGCTCGGCCTTGGCGAAGGCCGCGCCGAACGTCTCGCCGATGCCCATCACCTCGCCTGTCGATTTCATCTCGGGCCCGAGCACGGTGTCGACGCCGGGGAACTTGAGGAACGGGAAGACGGCCTCCTTGACGCTCACGTGGCGGGGCACGATCTCGCGCGTGAAGCCCAGCTCCGCAAGGGTCTTGCCCGCCATCACCCGCGCCGCGATCTTCGCGAGCGGCACGCCGATCGCCTTGCTGACGAAGGGCACCGTGCGCGACGCGCGCGGATTCACCTCGAGGATGTAGACGCGCCGGCTCTGCACCGCGTACTGCACGTTCATCAGACCGACGACGCGCAGCTCGCGCGCGAGCGCGATCGTCTGGCGGCGGATCTCGTCCTGCACCTCCTGATCGATCGTCGACGGCGGCAGCGAGCAGGCGCTGTCGCCGGAGTGCACGCCGGCGCGCTCGATGTGCTCCATGATGCCGCCGATCACGACGTCGCGGCCGTCGCTCACCGCGTCGACATCGATCTCGACCGCGTCCTCGAGGAACCGGTCGATGAGGAGCGGCCGGTCGGGCGACGCGGCGAACGCGCGGCGCACGTAGCGCTCGAGATCGTGCGGCTCGTAGATGATCTCCATGGCGCGGCCACCGAGCACGTATGACGGACGCACCAGCACGGGGTAGCCGACGCGATCCGCGACGGCGATCGCCTCGGCGTCGGTGCGTGCGATGCCATTGTCGGGGCGTAGCAGGTTCAGCGTATGCAGGACGTCGTCGAAGCGCTCGCGGTCCTCGGCGCGGTCGATCGAGTCGGGGCTGGTGCCGATGATCGGCACGCCGGCCCGCTCGAGCGGCACCGCGAGCTTGAGCGGCGTCTGCCCGCCGAACTGCACGATGACGCCATCGGGCCGCTCGCGGGCGCAGATCGCCAGCACGTCCTCGAGCGTGAGGGGCTCGAAGTAGAGACGGTCGGAGGTGTCGTAGTCGGTCGAGACGGTCTCGGGGTTGCAGTTGACCATGATCGTCTCGAAGCCGTCGGCCTTGAGCGCGAAGGCGGCATGCACGCAGCAGTAGTCGAACTCGATCCCCTGGCCGATGCGGTTCGGCCCGCCGCCGAGGATCATGATCTTCTTGCGGCGCTCGGGCGCCGTCTCGTCCTCGGCGTCGAAGCTCGAGTAGAAGTAGGGCGTGTGCGCCGCGAACTCGGCGCCGCAGGTGTCGACGCGCTTGTACACCGCGGCGACGTCGGCCGCCTGGCGCGCGCGCCGCACGGTGTCCTCGTCCGTGCCCGTGACGGTGGCGATGCGGACGTCGGAGAAGCCGAGCTGCTTGGCGGTCGCGAGCGCCGCAGGATCGCTCTCGAGCATGCCGGGCCGCAGCGCCGTGCCCTCGAAGGCGATGATCTCCTCGATGTTGCGCAGGAACCACGGGTCGACGCGCGACACCTCGTAGATCTCGTCGACCGACATGCCGGCGCGGAACGCGTCGCCGATCACCCAGAGGCGCTCGGCGCTGCCCGCGTGCAGACGCGCGCGCAGCGCCTCGCGGTCGCGCAGGTCGACGTCGGTCGGCTCGAAGCCGTAGCTGCCGGTCTCGAGCGAGCGCATCGCCTTCTGCAGCGACTCCTTGAACGTGCGGCCGATCGCCATCGCCTCGCCGACCGACTTCATCTGCGGCCCGAGCACGTCCTTCGCCGCCGGGAACTTCTCGAAGGTGAAGCGCGGGATCTTGGTCACGACGTAGTCGATGGTCGGCTCGAAGCAGGCCGGCGTCTCGCGCGTGATGTCGTTCGGGATCTCGTCGAGCGTGTAGCCGATCGCGAGCTTGGCGGCGATCTTGGCGATCGGGAAGCCGGTCGCCTTGCTGGCGAGCGCCGAGCTGCGCGAGACGCGCGGGTTCATCTCGATCACGACCAGCCGGCCGTTCTCGGGGTGCACGCCGAACTGGATGTTGGAGCCGCCGGTGTCGACGCCGATCTCGCGGATGATGCGGATCGCGGCGTTCCGCATCAGCTGGTACTCCTTGTCGGTCAGCGTCTGCGCCGGCGCGATCGTGATCGAGTCGCCCGTATGGATGCCCATCGGATCGAAGTTCTCGATCGAGCAGACGATGACGACGTTGTCTTTGGCGTCGCGCATCACCTCGAGCTCGAACTCCTTCCAGCCCGCGATCGACTCCTCGATCAGCACCTCGCTGGTCGGCGACGCCGCGAGACCGCCCGCGACGACGGCGTGGAACTCCGCCTCGGTCGTTGCGACGCCGCCGCCGGTTCCACCGAGGGTCCGCGACGGGCGGACGATCAGCGGCAGTCCGATGCGCGCGCGCACCCCCTCGGCCTCCGCGAGCGAATGCGCGATGCCGCTTCGTGGGAGGTCGAGCCCGATCCGCTCCATCGCCTCCTTGAACAGCTCGCGGTCCTCCGCCTTCTTGATGGCAGGCAGCTTGGCGCCGATCAGCTCGACGCCGTACTTCTCGAGCACGCCGGCCTCCGCGATCTCGATCGCGAGGTTCAGCGCCGTCTGGCCGCCGATGGTCGGCAGCACCGCCTCGGGCCGCTCCTGCGCGATGATGCGGGTCAGGACCTCGGCCGTCATCGGCTCGACGTAGGTGCGGTCGGCGAACTCGGGATCGGTCATGATCGTCGCCGGGTTCGAGTTCACCAGGACGACCCGGTAGCCCTCCTCGCGCAGCGCTTTGCACGCCTGCACCCCGGAGTAGTCGAACTCGCACGCCTGGCCGATGACGATCGGGCCCGAGCCGATGAGCAGGATGGTCTTGAGGTCGGTCCGTTTCGGCACGTCAGCCTTTCGTGCGCGCCATCAGGGCGACGAAGCGATCGAAGAGATACTGCGCGTCGTGCGGCCCGGGCGACGCCTCGGGGTGGTACTGCACGGAGAAGAGCGGCTCCTTGGTGTGGCTGAGCCCCTCGACGGTGCGGTCGTTCAGGTTCTGGTGCGTGAGCTGGGCCAGGCCGCGCAGCGACTCGACGTCGACGGCGAAGCCGTGGTTCTGCGAGGTGATCTCGACCTTGCCGGTCGTCATGTCCATCACTGGATGGTTGGCGCCGTGGTGGCCGAACTTGAGCTTGTAGGTGCGGCCGCCGAGCGCGAGGCCGAGGATCTGGTGGCCGAGGCAGATGCCGAAGATCGGCACCTTGCCGATCAGCTTGCCGACGTTGTCGCGCGCGTAGGGCACGGCGTCGGGGTCGCCCGGGCCGTTCGAGAGGAAGACGCCGTCCGGCTTCTGCGCCAGGACGTCGGCGGCGCCGGTCGTCGCCGGCACGACGCGCACGCGGCAGCCGCTCGCGACCAGGCTCCGCAGGATGTTGTACTTGATGCCGTAGTCGTAGGCGATGACGAACGGCCGCGGGCCGCTCGCGGCGGGCGCCGCCGCGCCGCCGAGTTGCCACGGCGGCTCGTCCCAATCGTAGGGCTCGGCGCAGGTCACCTCGCGCACGAGGTCGACGCCCACGAGCCCCGGACGCGCCTTCGCCTTGGCGACGAGCCGTGCCGGGTCGAGATCGACGGTGGAGATGACGCCCTCCTGCGCGCCGTGCGTGCGCAGATGGCGGACGAGGGCCCGCGTGTCGATGCCGGCGATGCCGACGATCGCGTGGTCGCGCATGTAGTCGCCGAGGCTCTGCTGCGCGCGCCAGTTGCTCGCGGGATCCCAGTACTCCTTCACGATGAAGCCGGTGACGAACGGCTTCCGCGACTCGCTGTCCTCGCGGTTCACGCCGACGTTGCCGATCTCCGGATACGTCATGGCAACGAGCTGACCGGAGTAGGAGGGATCGGTGAGGATCTCCTGGTAGCCGGTCATGGCCGTGTTGAACACGACCTCGCCGCCCGTCTCCCCGTCGGCGCCGAACGCGAGGCCGCGGAACGTCGTGCCGTCCGCGAGCGCGAGGATCGCCGGCCGTGTCTTGTTCTCGCTCAGGATGCCCTCCTTCCCGTCCTCATCGCCGTACCCGGGCCTCGCTGCGCTCGCCGATCACCCGGCCGCCGATACACACGCCGATGGCGCGGCCGCGGAGCCGCGTTCCGCCGAACGGCGTGTTGCGCGAGCGCGAGCGGAACGCCACCGGCTCGACCGACCAGAGCTCGTCGGGATCGAGCAGCGAGACGTCGGCGGCGGCGCCGCGCATGAGCTGGCCGCTCGTGAGGCCGAGGATGCGCGCCGGGCCGATCGTCAGGGCGCGCACCGCCGTCGCCGGCGAAAGCCGTCCCGCGTGCACCAGCGCCAAGGTCAGACCGACGGCCGTCTCGAGGCCGACGATGCCGAACGGTGCCGCGGCGAGGCCGCGCGCCTTCTCGTCGGCGTGGTGCGGCGCGTGGTCCGACGCGATCGCCTCGATCGTGCCGTCGGCGAGCGCGTCGCGTACCGCCTCGACGTCGGCCGGGTCGCGCAGCGGCGGGTTCATCTTGGCGTTCGGGCCGTGCGCCTCGACGGCGCCGACGTCGAGCGTGAAGTGATGCGGCGTCGCCTCGGCGCTCACCCCGCGCGCCGTCGCGCGCGCCCGGCGGACGTGGGCGATGCCTTCGGCGGTGCTGACGTGGGCAATGTGCAGCCGCGCGCCGAGCTCGACCGCGAGCCGGCAGTCGCGGGCGATCATGCGCGCCTCGCTCTCGCCGACGACGCCGCACATGCCGAGGCGCTCGGCGATCGGCCCCGCGTGCATCGCCGCGCCCGTGCTCAGCGTCCGGTCCTCCTCATGCGCGATGATCGGCATGCCGAGCTCGCTCGCGGCCTCGAGCGCCCGCCGCATCACGGCCTCGTCCATGATCGGCATGCCGTCGTCGGAGAACGCGACGGCGCCGGCGCGGCGCAGCGCGACGAAGTCGGTCAGCTCCGCGCCGGCGAGGCTCCGCGTCACCGCGGCGATCGGCACGACGCGCGCCAGGCCGACCTCCTTGGCGCGTGCGCGGATCCAGCGCGTCACCTCGGGGTCGTCGTTCACCGGCTCGGTGTTCGCCATCGCGGCGACCGTCGTGAAGCCGCCCGCGACCGCCGCGGCGGCGCCGCTCGCGATCGTCTCCTTGTGCTCGGCGCCCGGCTCGCGCAGGTGCACGTGCATGTCGATCAGGCCGGGAGTGACCCACAAGCCGGCGGCATCGAGCACGGCGCGCGCCCGCGGCCCCTCGCCGGGCGAGGCGACGCCCATGATCTTGCCGTCGTCGATGAGCACATCGCCGATGACGTCGAGCGAGCGCACCGGGTCCAGCACGCGGCCGTTCCGGATCGCGAGATCGATCACTTCATGCCGCTTTCGGATCGACGTAGGAGTAGATGACCACGGTGTCCTTGTGCTCGCGATCGAGCTCGCGCAGGCGGACGCGCACGCGCTCGTGTGGCGCCGTCGGCAGGTGCTTGCCGACGTAGGTCGGCTTGATCGGCAGCTGACGATGCCCGCGGTCGACCAGGACCGCAAGCCGCGCCTCGCGCGGCCGGCCGCGGCGCCAGATGGCGGCGAGCGCCTCCTTGACGGTCCAGCCGGAGTTGATGACGTCGTCCACGACCACGACCGAGCGGTCGGCGATCGGCACGGGCTCGCCGTCGGCGCCGCTCCCCGGCCAACGCTGGATCGCGTCCGAGCCCGCGTGCACGTCGACCACGCCGAGCTCGACCTCGACCCCGCGCGCGGTCCGGATGCGCTCGACCAGCCGGTGCGCCAGGTAGGCGCCGGCCGTCTTGATGCCGACGATGACGAGCTCGTTCAGCTCGGCGGTGTCGGCGAGGATGCCGTCGGTCAGCGCCGCGAGGCTGCGGTCGATCTCGTCGGCGTTCATGATCGCCTTCTGCGGGCCGAGCTTGTACGGCTTGTAGCCGGCCTCCTCGGCCTGCTTCACCGAGTCGAAGATCACGAGCGTGCCGTCGCGCATCCAGCCGTCGAGGTAGCCGTACATGGGCTCGTCGTAGACGTGGAAGTGGCGCGACTTGCGGTTGCCGATCACCTGGATGCGGAGCTCGTGCTCGCAGTAGAGGCAGACGAGATGGCCGCCGCCGTTGGCCTCGCGATGCAGGCGGAAGCGACGCTCGGACGCAACCTCCTCGCGGCGCGTGACGCAGTTCGGGTTGCCGCAGCGCGGGCCGATACGGATGGCACCCTCGGTGCGGGTCACGGCCCGCGGCGTCGCGTCGGCGGCGGCAGCGGCGCGATGATCGAGAAGGAACGTGATCAGGGCCATCCGCACGGGCACGCCGTACGCGGCCTGCTGGAAGTAGACGCTGCGTGGATCGCGATCGAGCGCCGCCGAGATCTCACCGGTCCGCGGCAGCGGATGCATGAGCAGCGTGTGGCGCATCGAGGGATCCTGGAACGTCTGCTGGTCCACCCGCAGGTACTCGACGCCGTCGTCGGGCGTCTCCTGCCGCTCGCGCTGCTGGCGCGTCATGTAGAGCGCGTCGAGGGTGATCGGCTCGGGCGCCGCGAGGCGCTCCTCGAGGTCGAACTCGGCGTCGGTGAAGAGCGTCAGCTGGTGCGGCTTGGCCGGCGTGAGGTAGAGCGCGTGGACGTCATGCGCCAGCGCCTTCAGGTCGTCGGGACGCGCGATGCGCGGCTGGTACGCGTACTCGTCGGCGAGCTGCTGCAGGAGCCACGCGGGGAACTCCATGCCGCGCACCGGCACGATGACGATGTTGGCGCCGAAGCGCGCCAGCGCGCGCACCAGCGAGTGCACGGTGCGGCCGTACTTGAGGTCGCCGCCGACCGCGACCGTCAGGCCCTTCAGGGTGCCCTTCGCGCGCCGCAGCGTGTAGAGGTCGCAGAGCGTCTGTGTCGGATGCTCGTGGCTGCCGTCACCCGCGTTGATCACCGGGATGTCGGCGCTCTCCGCGGCGAGCCGCGCGGCGCCGTCCCAGAAGTGGCGCACGACGAGCAGATCGGCGTAGCTCGACACGACCTTCATCGTGTCCGCCAGCGTCTCGCCCTTGGCGGCCGATGAGCTCTTCATGTCCGACGCGCTGATCACGGCGCCGCCGAGCCGAAACATCGCCGCCTCGAAGGAGAGGCGCGTGCGCGTGCTGGGCTCGTAGAAGACCGTGGCCATGATGGCCCCGGCGGCCGTGTGGATGCGCTCGCGGCTCTTGAGCGCGGCCTCCATGCGCTCGGCGCGCTGGAAGATCTCCTCGATCTCCTCGTCGGCGAGATCGGCGATCGCGAGGACGTCGCGGGTCATTGGAGGCGCACCTCGTCGGCGCCGTCGACCTCGCGGACACGCACGTGCACGCGCCGCCGCTCGCCGCGCGCGAGGTTCTGGCCGACGAAGTCGGCCTTGATCGGCACCTCGCGATCGCCACGATCGACGAGCGCCGCGAGCTGCACGGCGCGCGGCCGTCCGAGCTCGCCGAGCACGTCGAGCGCGACCCGCACGGTCCGTCCCGTCGAGATGACGTCGTCGACGAGCACGACGACGCGGTCGTCGATCGGCAGCGGCACGTCGGTCGCGGTCACCTCGATGCGCTCGCGCGGCTGCTCGACGTCGTCGCGATAGGCGGTGATGTCGATCGAGCCGACCCGCACCGCCTGCCCCGTCAACTCCTGGATCTTGCTCGCGATCCGCTCCGCCAGGTGGACGCCGCGCGAGCGGATGCCGACCAGGACGAGCGCCTCGACCTGGGCGTTCCGCTCGACGACCTCGTGCGCGATGCGGGCGAGCGCGCGCTGCATCTGCGCCGCCTCGAGCAGGAGTCCGTCCTCAGCCACGGCGGCACAGAGAAAAGCCCTCCCGGCCGGAGCCGAGAGGGCTTTCGAACGAGTGAGAGACGAACGTGGAGAGGGTCACCGGACCACCTTTCCTGACCTCGCAGGGTCAGATTAAAAGGTTCAAGCAGTACGTACGCCGGGTGGTAGGTGATGTCAAGCAACGAGGATGCCGAAGCCTTCCGCATCGACAAGTGGCTCTGGGCGGCACGTCTCTTCAAGACGCGCGCGCTTGCCGCGACCGCTGTCGACGGCGGCAAGGTGCACCTGAACGGCGCACGGACGAAGCCCGCAAAGCACGTGAAGGTCGGCGACACGCTCGTCCTCCAGCGTGGCGACGACGAGCTCACCGTGCGCGTCCTCGGGCTCTCGACCCGGCGCGGCCCGGCGACGGTCGCGGCGCTCCTCTACGAGGAGACGCCCGAGAGCCAGACCGCACGCGCCGAGCACGCAGCCCACCGCGCGCTGATGGCACAGCACGTCGGCCCCGAGGTGCGGCCGTCGAAGAAGGACCGGCGGGCCCTCACCCGCCTGCGCCGGGGCCGATAGGCGCGGCGCGCGATAGTGGCTGTGCGTGGGGCCTCCCCCCGATGCGGGAGGCCGTCATCCTGCCGTAACCTGGCGGTCGTAGGCTGGTCACGGATGCTCCGTCTGCTCGCGCTCGTGCTTCTTCTGCCGTCGCTCGCGGCGGCCCAGACCGGCGGGGCGGTCGAGCCCTGGCCGGCCGAGCCCGAGAGCGCCGCCCAGAACCTGAGCTCGCTCGACGCCGACCTCGGCATGGACCTGAGCGGCGCCTTCTGGAACGAGCAGACCGGCGTGCTGTGGACGTGCCGCAATGGCCCAACCGACATGACGTCGAAGATCTGGTCGCTCGCGCCCGGCGCGGCCGGGGCCTTCGCGATCACCGGCGAGTGGACCGGCTTCGGCGACCTCGAGGACGTCGCCCAGGCCGACCTCGACGCCTGCACCGTCTTCGGCATCGTCGAGGGCACCGAGCAGCGGGTGAAGGCCTGGAACCTCTGCGGGCCGGAGCCGGTCCTGGAGAACGACTGGAACACCAAGGCGAACATCCCGCAGGACGGCGGCCGCGGCGCCGAGGGGCTGGCCTTCGTGCCCGACGCCATCCTCGCCCGGGCCGGGTTCGTCGACGCCTCGGGCAATCCGTACACGAGCACGCAGGGCATGGGCGGCCTGATGTTCGTCGGCCACCAGGGCGGCGGCCCCGACCGGCGCGACGGCGGCGGCGTGTACGTCTTCGACCTGAATCGCGCCGACTCCACGTTCTCGTTCGTCGGCGAGTACCGGATGTTCCAGGTCGACGACGCGACCGACCCGGCGAATCAGTTCACGGAGACCCCGGCGCTGTCGCTCGATCGCTCGACCGGCCTCCTCTACGCCTGGCACGGCGAGATCCCGATGCTCACCGTGCACGACCTGTCGTCGGTGCCGGTCGCCGGGCAGGCCTACCGGATGCTGAAGACGCTCCACACCTTCCAGGGGCCGAACCCGGCGAACCCCGACTACGAGGGCATCGCGGTCCTCCCCGCCACGAGCTGCGCGCAGGGCATCCGCAACGTCTTCATGACCGTCGACGACGGCGCGGCCAACGCGTTCTTCCGCTACGCGCAGTTCCGCTTCGGCTGCCCCGACCCGTCAACGCCGACGCCGACCGTCACGCCGACGACGACAGCCTCGCCGACACCGACGCCGCATGCGCTCGCGACCCCGAGTGCGGCACCGAGCCCGGTCGTCGATCCCGTCGGACTCGCGAAGTGCCGGCACCGAATGGAGGCGGCCTGGGCGTCGCGGCGCTACTGCGAGCGCACCCGCGCCGCGCGCGGCGCGTCGACCGACCGCTGCGACGACGCGTGGCGCGTGACCTACGCGCGCCTCACGACCAGGACGAAGAGCACACAGGCCATCTGCCGCTTCGCCGACGGCGGCGACGGCACGGTCACGGACTACGCGACCGGCCTCCAATGGACGAAGCTGCGGGCGCCGACGGCGTACGCCTGGGCCGCGGGCGCGGGAGACGTCACCCCGGACGGCTCGATCTTCGCCGACTTCCTCGGCGCGCTCGACGCCGTCGCCGGCGGCGCCGATCCCACGGTGGAGACCGGCGGCTTCGCCGGGCACCACGACTGGCGCCTGCCCACCACCGTCGACGTCGCCGCGACGGCGGACATTCTCTCCGCCGATCGCGACGCGCTGCTCGGCGCGATCTTCGGCACCGCAACCGACCAGTCGTTCTGGTCGATGACGACGGTCGCCGGCGACGCGACCGAAGCGTGGAGCTTCGAGCCGGGCGCGAGCGCGTATGCGCCCGCCGCAAAGAGCGCGAGCCGCGCCGCCGTCGCCGTGCGCGACGCACTCTGACGGCGCCACACGCGGGCCGCGCGGTGCGCAGCGGGATTCGCACATCCATCTGTGCGACACGCGCCGTCGTGAGTCGCGGCGAGACGTGGCAGGAGACGGCGGCGTTCTGGAGCTACCGCGCACTCGAAAGCGCCGTGCTGGCGTTGCCGGAGCAAATCGGACGCCGCCTCTTCGTCGCGGGCGGCGATCTCGCATGGCGGGGTACGCCGCGTCCGCGCCACCGTCGCCGCCAACCAGGCGCGCGTGCTCGGGCTGGATCCGACGGACGAGCGCGTACGCCGCTCGACGCGCGAGGCGTTCCGTCTCTACGCCCGCTACTGGTACGACTCGGGCGGCGCGCCCGAGACGGTCGCCGACGGGGAGAGCGGCTTCGTCGTGCGGAGCCACGCCGATCTCGTCGAGGCGCTCGATCGCCTCGTCACGGATCGGCCAGGCGCCGCCGCCATGGGCGCGCGCGGCCGCGCGCCGTGGCGCGCGCCCACGCCTGGGACGACGTCGTCGCCAGGCTCATGACGGCCCTCGAGGCGGCCGCGTCGTCCTACTGCAGCTCGAACCGCTCCCGCAGCACCTTCAGCAGCGCGACGTTGTCGCTGTGACCCGTCATCTGCGCGGTGATGAAGCCGCGCAGGGGCCGTCCGAGCAGGTAGAAATCGCCCAGGATGTCGAGGATCTTGTGGCGCACCAGCTCGTCCGGGAAGCGCAGCGGCGTGTTCACCACGCCGTTCTCGCCGATCAGGATGCAGTTGTGGAGGCGCCCGCCGCTCGCGAGGCCCATCTTCTCGAGCGTCTCGATCTCGCGCAGGAAGCCGAAGGTGCGCGCCGGCGCAATCTCGCGCTTGAAGTCCTCGGCGCTGCTGAGCGTAAAGGTGAACTCCTGGCGGCCGACCGGCTCCGGGTACTGCAGCACGTAGTGCACGCCGAACGCGTCGGACGGCTCGATGGCGATGTACTCGCCCTTCGGGTCGCCGATCTCGTAGCGGCGGTCGATCACGATCTCATCGACCGCGCCGCCCTGGTCCTCGACGCCGGCGCTCTCGAGGAGCGCGCAGAACTCCGACGCCGAGCCGTCGAAGATAGGGATCTCGCCCTGCATCTTCACGAGGAGATTGGTGATGCGGTAGCCGTGCAGCGCCGCCAGCAGATGCTCGACCGTCTTCGCGACGATGCCGTCGTGGAAGAGCGTGGTCGCGTAGCCCGTCGAGTCGACGTACTCGATGCGCGCCGGAATGGTCGCCGACGTCGAGATGCTGCCGAACACGATGCCGCTCCCGGCGGGCAGTGGCTGCAGGATGAGGCCGGTGCGGATGCCGGAGTGGAGCCCCTGGCCGTTGGCCACGACGCTCCGGCTGATCGTGCGCTGCGTCCAGCGCTGGCCGAGCGGCCGGGCGAGCGTGGCGACGGCGGCGTCGAGGTTGCTCTCGATGGTCGCGACGGCCGGGTGTGACTCGAGCGCGCGGTCGACGACGTGCAGGAGCCCGTCGAGCGAGAACGGCTTCTCGATGAAGTCGAACGCGCCGAGCTTGGTGGCGGTGACGGCGGTCTCGATGTTGCCGTGGCCCGAGATCACGATCACGGGGGTCACCGGGTCCGAGTCACGGATGCGGCGCAGGAGCTCGATGCCGTCCATCTCCGGCATCCAGATGTCGAGGATGACGAGGCGCGGACGCTCGCTCTCGATCAGGCGGAGCGCACCCCGGCCGTCCTCGGCCTCGAGGACGCGGTAGCCCTCGTCGGCGAGGATGCCGCGCACGCTCTGCCGGATGCCCGGCTCGTCGTCGACGACGAGAATGGTGTCGAGCCCCTGGCTGACGATCGGATCGTGTTCGGTACCCATCTTCCCCTCCTAGTGCAGGACGATCTGCTCGACCTGCCCTTTCACCGGGAGCTCGATCACGAAACGGCTGCCCCTCGGCTCGTTGTCTTTGACGCGGACGAATCCTTGATGGTCGGCGACGATCGTCGAGACGATCGCCAGGCCGAGCCCCGTCCCGCCCTGCTTGGTCGAGAAGTACGGCTCGAACAGGCGGGCGCGGGCGTTCGGCTCGATGCCGCTGCCGGTGTCGGCGACCTCCAGCGCGACGATGCCGTGCGCGCGGTGGAAGCGGGTGCTGACCTCGATGCGGCGCTCGACGCCGTTCGGCGGTGAGAGCGCGGCGACGGCGTTGTCGAGCATGTTGATGACGGCGCGCTTGATCCCCTCGCGGTCGAGCGGCAGGAGCGGCAGCGACGGATCGGCGTCGAAGTTGAAGCGGATGTCGCGGTGCCCCTCCTTGAAGAGCAGCATCGCCTCGTCGACGACCGCGTTCAGGTTCTCGGGCGTGTGCTCGCCCGACGGCAGGCGCGCGAAGGTGGCGAACTCGTTGACGAGCGTCTTCAGCTCCTCGACCTGGCGCACGATCGTGCGCGTGCACTCCTCGAAGAGCGGCCCGTCGTCCTTCAGGCGCTCGCCGTAGCGGCGGCGCAGGCGTTCCGCGGAGAGCCCGATCGGCGTGAGCGGATTCTTGATCTCGTGCGCGATGCGGCGCGCGACCTCGCGCCACGCCTCCATGCGCTGCACCTTCACGATCTCGGTGACGTCCTCGAAGAAGAGCACGGCGCCGATGTGCTGCCCGGCGTCGTCGCGCAGGAGCGTCGCGGTGAGGACGATCGTCAGCACGCGGCCGCCGATGACCAGCTTCAGCTGGCGGTGGGCGCGGCCGCCGCCGGCCGCTCGCCCCGCGTTGCGGTAGAGCTCCTGCATCAGCTCCCGCGCGGTCTGCAGATCCGGACGGGCGAACACCTCGGCGACGTCGCGGCCGAGCACCAGGCGGCGGTCGAGGCCGAGGATGCGCTCGGCCGCCTCGTTGATGGTGGTGGCGCGGCCGTCCTCGTCGAGCGAGATCACGCCGCCGGTCATGGTGGCGAGGATCGTCGCCATGTAACGGCGGCGCTTCTCGAGCTCGAGGTTGCTCGTCTCGAGGTCGGCGGTCATCTGATTGAAGGAGCCCACCAGCGAGCCGAACTCGTCGTCGGAGGCGATCGCGGTGCCCTCGCCGAAGCCGATGCGGTACTGCCAGTTGCCCTGCGCGACCTCGCGCGTGCCCTCGGCCAGCTTCTGGATCGGCACGGTGATGCCCTTGGCGAGGTAGAAGCCCATCCAGGTGGCGCAGAAGATCACCAGCAGCGTGACCAGGACCAGGGTCACGACGTAGTTGCTGATGATCGGCTGCTTCAGGATCTTGAGCTGGCGGTACTCCTGGAACGAGCGCGCGATCTCGGCGCTGCGGTTGGCGACGCTCTGCGGGATGAAGTAGTCGACCACGACCGCGCCCGCGACGCCGCCGCCGGCCTCGATCGGCACCGCCGCGCGGACGACGTCGCCGTCGCCGACCGACTGCACGCGGGTGTCGGCGTGGCCGCCGAGCGCGGCGGTGAGCATCGCCGAGGTCTTGCCGAGCTTCACGTCGGGCGGCACCTCGTCGGCGAGCGCGAAGGCGCGCCGGGTGCGGTCAGCGCCGTACACCTCGACCGTGCCGACGTTGTACTCGCGCTGCTTCGCGTCGACGAAGTCGGTGAGCTGCTCCGGGTCGCCGTCGATGATGTGCTCGCGCGCGAGCCGCTCGGCCAGGTCGCGCGCGTGGTGCAGCGCGTTCTCCGAGGCGTGCGCGTAGTAGGTGCGCGCGATGTCGAGCGATCCGGCGAGCGAGTTCTCGACCTGCACGTCGAACCAGTTCTCGATCGAGCTGGTCATGAAGCCGAGCGCGACGAGGAAGATCAGCACCGCCGGGAAGATCGACACCGCGAGGAACGCGAGCACGAGCCGCGTCCGCAGGTGTGAGCCGAGGATGCGCCGGCGGCGCTCGAAGACGAGCTTCGCGAGGTTGCGCGCGACGAGGAAGACGAGAAGGACCAGGAGGATGATGTTGAGGTTGATGAGCAGGAAGAAGATGACGTTGTTCGAGAGCGAGTTGGCGCTGGAGAACTGCGGCAGGCGCGTTTCGAAGAACGCGAACAGCAGCACCGCGACGGCGGTGCAGAGGATGATCCAGCCCTCGCGCCGGCGCTGACGGTCCGGCGGCGCGGCCGCCCCGTCCGGGGCGCTTGCCCCGTCGCCTGCCGTCGACCGCCAGGGTCGCATGCCGAATCGCATCGTTATCACGTCGTCGAGGTGCTCAGCGTCGCAGGAGATACACGAGGAACGAGATCACCACGCTGAGCAGCAGCGAGCTCGCCAGGGGGATGTACAGCATGAAGTTGTCGCGTCGGATCACGATGTCGCCGGGGAGACGTCCAAGCCAGGGCACACGGCCGACCAACAGGACGGCCGTCCCAACGAGCACCAGGACGATGCCCGAGGCAATCAACAGCTTCCCAAGTCCGGTCATGAGATCGCGGAACCCAGAAGGGCCAAGATTGTAGAGGCCGCTCGCGGGGATGTCCATACACGACGACCCAACGATTCCAGCCACTTACGATGGTCACAGCAGCCTTCCCTGGGGTGACCGGGTGGCCTTCAGGCCGAAATGGGCGAAGGCGTGCTCGGTCGCGACCCTCCCCTTGGGGGTGCGCGCGATGAAGCCCTCCTTGATGAGGTAGGGCTCGTAGACGTCCTCGATCGTGTCCCGCTCCTCGCCGACGGCGGCCGCGAGCGTGTCGAGGCCGACCGGTCCGCCCCCGAACTTCTCGATGATGGCAAGGAGGATGGCTCGGTCCATCCGGTCGAAGCCGCGCTCGTCGACCTCGAGGAGGGCGAGCGCGTCCGCCGCGACGGCGACCGTGATCGCGCCGTCGGCCCGGACCTGCGCGAAGTCGCGCACGCGGCGGAGCAGCCGGTTGGCGATGCGCGGCGTGCCGCGTGAGCGGCGCGCGATCTCGGCCGCGCCCTCGGCGTCGAGCGGCACCTTCAGGATCGCCGCCGAGCGCCGCAGGATCTGGCACAGCTCGTCGACGCCGTAGAACTCGAGGCGGAAGTGGGCGCCGAAACGGTCGCGGAGCGGCGAGGTGAGGAGGCCCGTGCGCGTCGTCGCGCCGACCAGGGTGAAAGGCTTGAGCTCGAGCTTCAGCGTCCTCGCCGACGGCCCCTGGCCGACGATGATGTCGAGCTGGAAGTCCTCCATCGCCGGGTACAGCACCTCCTCGACCACCCGGTTCAAGCGGTGGATCTCGTCGATGAACAGCACGTCGCCGCGCTCGAGGTTGGTGAGGATCGCCGCAACGTCGCCAGGACGCTCGAGGACGGGCCCCGAGGTGCAGCGCAGGCCGACACCGAGCTCCTTCGCGATGATGTAGGCGAGCGACGTCTTGCCGAGGCCCGGCGGGCCGGCCAGCAGCACGTGGTCGAGCACGTCGCCGCGGGCGCGCGCGGCGTCGATCGCGACGCCGAGGTTCTCCTTCACGACCGGCTGGCCGACGTACTCCGCGAGGGTCGCGGGGCGCAGCGAGACATCGAACGAAGCCTCCTCGTCCACGACGACGGCGTCGACGAGCGGGCGCGGCGGCGTCTTCACGAAGCGAGCCTCCGGAGGGCCTCGCGGATCAGCTCCGGCAGGGGCGCCGAGCCGGCCTGCGCGGCGCTCTGCACGGCGCGCTCCGCCTCCTGCGGCTTGTAGCCGAGGTTGACGAGCGCCGAGACGGCCTCGGCGCCGTCGCCCCCGCCCGGCGTGGCGCCGGGCTCGGCCTTCCGCCCGACCTGCAACGCGCGCACCTTCTCGCGGAGCTGCAGGATGATGAGGTCGGCCTTCTTCTTGCCGATGCCGGGAATCGAGGTGAGCCGGCGCGCGTCGCCGTCGGCGAGCGCACGCTCGAGCTCGGCCGTCTCGAGACCCGAGAGCACCGCCATCGCGACCCGCGGCCCGACGGTTGCCACCTGGATGAGCAGGAGGAACAGCGCCCGCTCCTCGTCGTCCAGGAAGCCGAAGAGCTGGAGGGCGTCCTCGCGCACGTGGGTGTGCACCCGGAGATCCACCTCGGCGCCGAGCGCCGGGAGCCTCGAGAACGACTGCAGCGACACCGCGAGCTGATAGCCGACCCCGCCGACGTCGACGACGACGTGCTCCGGCATCTTCTCGATGAGCATGCCGTGCAACCGGGCGATCATCGCCGGCCTCGCGCCGGCGCGCCCGCGGCGGCGAGCAGGTCGCGCACGCGCGCGGTGTGGAGGTGGCAGAGCGCGAGCGCCAGCGCGTCGGCCGCGTCGGGCGCGAGCGGGAGGGTGAGGGCGAGCTCTCGGGCGATCGCATGGCCGACCTGCTGCTTCTCGGCGCGTCCGCTGCCGGTCACCGCCATCTTCACCTCCGCCGGACTGTACTCGGCGACGGCGATCCCTGCCGAGGCCGCGGCGAGCATCGCGATGCCGCGCACCTCGCCGAGGCGGAACGCGCTCTGCACGTTGCGGCCGACGAAGCTCTTCTCGAGCGCGAGCGCGTCGGGACGCCAGGTCGCGCAGTGCTCGGTGAGCGCGGCGTGGATGCTCGCGAGCTTGGTCGCGAGCGACGTGTTCGGGCGCGTCGCGACCGTCCCGTGCGCGACGTGGCGGAACGCGCCGGGCCGCCCCTCGACGACCCCCCACCCCGTCACCGCCGTTCCAGGATCGATCCCGAGGACGCGCATGCACGGCGGCGTCCTATCGTCCGCTCCCCTCATCCCCCCGCTCCCACGCGCGGAGCGCGCCCGGCGCCCGGGCTCAAGCGCTCATGCGCTCGACTTCCTCCTGCGGAATGTCGACGTTGGCTGCGACCTTCTGCACGTCGTCGTGATCCTCGAGCACCTCGAGGAGCTTCAGCGTCTGCTCGGCCTCGCGGCCGCGCAGGGTGACCGTGTTCTGCGGCACCATCGCGACCTCGGCCGAGGCAACTACGATGCCGCCGCTCTCGAGCGCCGCCTTGACGTCTTCCAGCCTCTCGGGCGCGACCGTGACCTCGAAGATCTCGCCGCCGTCGCCGATGTCGTCGGCGCCCGCCTCGAGCGCGACCTCGAAGACCTTCTCCTCGGGCGCGGCGCTCTTCTCGACGGTGATCAGGCCCTTCTTCGAGAACATCCAGCCGACGCAGCCGGTCTCGCCCAGATTCCCGCCGTTCTTGCCGAAGACGTTGCGGATCTCCGCGACCGTGCGGTTGCGGTTGTCGGTCAGCACCGAGACCATGATTGCGACGCCGGCGGGACCGTAGCCCTCGTAGTTGATCTCCTCGTAAGAGACGCCTTCGAGATCGCCGGTGCCCTTCTTGATGGCCCGCTCGATGTTGTCGGCAGGCATGCTCGACTGCTTGGCGGTCGTGACCGCGGTGCGCAGACGCGGGTTGGAGTTGAGGTCACCGCCACCCATGCGGGCCGCGACCGTGATCTCCTTGATCATCTTGGTGAAGATCTTCCCGCGCTTCTGGTCCTTGATCGCCTTCTTGTGCTTGATCGAGCTCCATTTGGAATGGCCGGACATCGGATTCCCTTTCCTCGTGCCCGGCGCGTGCGTGCGCCGCTCGCGACCGGACGGGAGATCTGGGTAGGTACCACAGCGCGGCGCCGCAAGTAAAACGCACTGCTTCGTCGCGTACTTGTGGGCCGCGCGCGGAGCGCGCTACAACGCGCCGATGGGGCGTGGATGCGGGGCGGATGGACGCATGGCGGTGCTGCGCGCCGCGCTGCTCGCCTGCGGCCTCGTCGTCGCCGGCTGCTCGGCCCGCGCGCCGATGCCGGAGCCGGGACACCCGCAGACCGGCGTCGCCTCCTGGTACGGGCCGGGCTTTCATGGCCACGCCACCACGAGCGGCGAGATCTACAACGCCTACGATTTGACGGCGGCGCATCCGCGCCTCCCACTCGGGACGGTCGCGAGGGTGACGAACCTCGAAACCGGGCGCGCGGTCGACGTCCGCATCAACGATCGCGGACCATTCGTGAAGGATCGCGCCATCGACCTCTCCTACGCCGCGGCACAGAGGATCGGCGTCGTCGGTCCGGGCACGGCGCCCGTGCGCATCGAGGTGATCGCGCGGCCGCCCGGCGAATTCACCCACGTCAAGTATTGCGTGCAGATCGGCTCGTTCGGCGAGCGCGAGAAAGCCGATGCGCTGCGCGCCAACCTTGCCCCCGCGTATGACGACGTCTATATAAGCCCGGTGCGGGCGCGCGCAGAGCTCTTCTACCGAGTGCGCGTCGGGCCCTACGCCGAGCGGCGCGATGCCGAGCGCCGCGCCGTCGAGCTGAGCAACATCGGCTTCGCCGCCGTCGTCACGGAAGAGCCGCTCCGATGACCGCGTCGGTCCGTGCGATGCGGGCGGCCGTGCTCGCCCTCGTCGCGACGCTCGCCCTCGGCGGCTGCGCCTCGTACCGCCTGCTCCACAACGGGCAGATCAACGCCAAACCGGCCGAGCGGGTGAAGGCGAAGCTCGTCGCCGTGCGCGGCCTCACGTTCCGCCAGCCCGTGCCGGTCGAGGCGGTGAGCGCCGCGCAGGCGCGAACCATGCTCGAGCGCGAGCTGCACGCGCAGTACAGCTCCGAGGAGCTCGCAACCTTGAGCCGGGTCTACGCGACGCTCGGCCTCGTGCCCGCGGGCACCGATCTCGAGAAGGCGTACCTCGACCTCTACAGCGCGCAGATCGCCGGCTTCTACGATCCGATCGACCGCCGCATGGTCCTCGTCGAGGACGCCGTCGCGCCGGACGTCACGACCCGCATCCTCGAGGGCGTGATGCGGCGCGATTTCGCGGGCGAGCTCGTGCTCGCGCACGAGCTGACGCACGCCCTGCAGGATCAGTACTACGGCCTCGACTTCGGCCGGAACGACCTCGGCGAGGACGACATGCAGCTGGCGCGGCACGCCGTCTACGAGGGCGACGCGACACTCGCGGGCTTCGCCGCCGTCCTCGGGCAGCTCACGCCGAGCGCCGCAGTCTCGCTCGCGCACAAGCTCGAAGGCGTGTCGAGCGCGATGGCGCGCGCCTATCCGCAGATTCCCGCCGCCGTCCGCGAGACGGTCGTCTTCCAATACGTCGCGGGCGTGAACTTCGTCAGCTGGGCGTATCAGCGCGCCGGCTGGGAGGGCGTCAACGCGGTTCTGGCGCATCCGCCGTTCTCGACGGAGCAACTGCTGCACCCGGACAAATACTTCACGCGCACGGAGTATCCGCTCTCCGTGCACGTCACGGGTGTCGCGCCCTACGTACAGGACGGCTGGCAGGTGACGGAAAACGCGACCGTCGGCGAGTTCCTGATCCGCGTGCTCGGCGAGCAGTTCCTGCCCGGACCGCGCGCGCAGGCCGTCGCCGCCGGCTGGGATGGCGATCGCCTGCTCGCGCTCACCAGGGGCAGCGACGTCGCGCTCGTCTGGTTGACGGCGTGGGACAACGAGGCCGAGGCGGCCGAGTTCTTCGACGGCTACGCGGCGATCCTCGCGGCCAAGCATCCCGGCAGCGCGCCTGTACCGATGGCGGCGCCGGCGTCCGCCGACACAGCCGAGCCCGCCGCGGACGCGACGGTGATCGCGTCGTCCGGCAACGCGCCCTACCGGCTCGAGCGCCGGGGCGCCATGGTCCTCGCCGTCGAGGGACCGCTCGACGGCGATCTCAACCGCGCCGCCGAGCGCGTCTGGCGGCACAGCACCTCGCAGCGGGTGACGCCGTGGGTGCCGATCGATCTCGCGCGCGCGACGCCCTAGGCGCTCGGCCCGAGGCTAGCTGGCTCCCGCGTCGTCGCGCGCGTCCCAGGGTACGGCGCCCGAGATCCAGTGCGTGACCTTCTCCGCCTGATCGTTCTGGTGCAGGTGGCGCGGCGGCTGCGCGAACGTCGCGTAGGGACGGCAGCGCAGTACGACGCGTCCTTCGTCCTCGGCCATCGCGTGCACGACAGGGCGCGCCTCCGGCGGTAGTGGCTGGCCGGACATGCGGCCGGCCACCGCCATCATGACGTCGACCACCAAGTCCGGGTCGGTCTCGAGGCGCGCGTCGCAATAGACCTGGAGGTAGGCGAACGGCCAGCGCTCGTCGAGGACGCACAGGCTCACCTTGCCGCCGCGCGCCACCGCCTTCGCCTTCGCGCGCCCGCGCATCGTGGAGACGAGCAGCTCATCCCCGTCGGTCGGGATGTAGTAGACGATCGACATCGACGGCCCGTCGGCGCGACGCGCGTAGCCGAAGACACACGTCCGATGCGTGCGCACGAAGGCGCGCCGCTCGGACGGGAGCATGTCGCGATCGGTCGGGGCGACGAACGGCTCGGATGACAGCGGTAGAAGCTCCACGAGCATTCCTCCTTCACTTGTTATCGAGTGATAATATAAGTAGACTCCCGCAGTGACGCAAGCGGGTCGGACACGGCGCCGCACGCGGCGGGTCCGCGAGGACATCCGAATGCGCCTCATCGAGGCGGCGCTTGCGGAGTTCGGCGCCAAGGGGTTCGACGGCGCCTCGACGCGCGCGATCGCGCGACGCGTGGGCGCCCACCAGCCGCAGATCAACTACCACTTCGCCTCGAAAGCGGCACTCTGGACGGCGGCGGTGGATCACCTCTTCGCCGAGCTCGGGCGCGCCATGGCCGGCCTCGATCCCGAGCGCTCGCTCCGCCGGCCCGACGGCATCGCGGCGCTCGCGGCGGACTTCGCGGAGGTCATTCGTCGCTTCGTCCGCTTCGCCGCGGCTCATCCCGATCTCAACCGGATCATGGTGCACGAGGCCACGACGGCGAGCGAGCGGCTCACGTGGATGACCGAGCGCCACGTGCAGCCGCTCTATGAGCGGGTGCGTCCGCTCTGGCGCCGGCTGCGCGCGGCGGGCGTCGCCGCGCCGATCGACGATCGGCTCTTCCACTACGTCCTCGTCGGTGCGGCCTCGCTCCTCTACGTGAACGCGCCGGAGGCGCGCATGCTGACCGGCGTCGATCCGACGTCGCGCCGCTGGGTGGAGGCCCACGCCGACGCCCTCGTCGCGACGCTGCTGCCACACGCGCCGCGCGAGTCGCGGGCGCGTCGCCACGGGCGCCGGGTCGAACGCGGACCCTTGCAATCGACGCACGGGGGGCGCTAGGCGGGCATGCATGCGCGCGTTCGCGGAATTCACCAAGACGACGCTCATCGGCGGCGTGCTGGTCATCGTGCCGCTTTGGCTGAGCCTGTTGCTCCTGGCAAAAGCCGTCGCCGGCGTCTTCGCCTTGATCTCGCCGGTCACGGCGCAACTACCGGCCGACCTCCACCTCCGCCGCATCGTCGCGGTGCTGATCGTGGTCGCCGTCTGCTTCGTCGCGGGGCTCGTCGTCCGCACGGGTCCCGGCCTGCGCGCGAAGACGGTCCTCGATCACTATCTGCTCGAGCGCGTTCCTGGCTACACGCTGCTGCGTGGCCTCGCCGGCCGCGTCACCGGACATGGCGAGGGCGAGACCTTCGCGGCGGCACTGGTCGAGATCGAGGAGGCCCTCGTACCCGCCTTCGTCGTCGAGGAGCACGATGACGGCCGCTTCACCGTCTTCGTGCCCTCGGTACCCACGCCGGCCGCCGGCACCGTCTACATCCTCGATCCTGGACGCGTGCATCTGCTCGACGTGCCGTTCACGAAAGCGGTGTCGGTCATCTCGAAGTGGGGCGCCGGCTCGAAGGATCTCGTCGCCGCGATGCAGACGTCGCTTGCTCAGTCCGCCGCGACCCGCTTGCCGAAGGTGTAGGCGGTGCGGCGATAGCCCATGCGCGTCTCGTAGAAGCGATGCGCGTCGAGCCGCTGCACGCCGGAGCTCAGGGCGACGGTATCGCATCCCTCGCGACGCGCCAGCTCCTCGACGTGCGCCAGGAGCGCCGCGCCGTGGCCGCGCGAGCGGACGTCGGCGCGGGTGACGAGGTCGTGCACCCACACGTGGCGCCCGAGGTGGAGATCGGTCGCGACCTCGATTCCCGCGAGAGCGACGATGCGGCCGCCGTCGCGCAGCGCGAGCAGGCGATAGCCGCCGGACGTCATCGTCCGCAGGCGGTCCACGTAAGCGGCCTCGTCGAGCTGCGTGCGCAGCTCGTGCATCACCGGAAACGCCTCGCGCAGCTCGTCCTCGCTTCGGAGCTCACTCACATGCACCGTGGCACCTGCCTTTCCGTTCCGCGCGCGATGTAGCATCCGCGATAGACGCCGCGATATTTGCGTCTCCCCTCGTTCCGGCATTGGCTCAAATCCGTGCGTCGCCTACTCAGAGCGGCGGAATGACGCGTCCACACTTTCACACCGTCCTCGTGGTCGACGACAACGCCGACCTCCGCGATGCGATCACGATCCTGCTTGCGTTGAACGGCATGCGTGCCCACGAGGCGCGCGACGGACGCGAGGCGCTCAGCGTCCTGCAGGAAGGACTGCGTCCGTGCCTGATCGTGCTCGACCTGCACATGCCGCGCATGGATGGCGTCGCGTTCCGCGAGGCGCAGCAGGAGCACCGTGCCCTGCGCGACATCCCCGTCATGGTGCTGAGCGCCCTGCCCCGCTTCGAGTCGATCGCCCAGCCGCTCGGGGTCGTCGCCTCCCTCGCGAAGCCGGTGGATCCGGAGCAGCTGATCGCGCTCGTCGGGAAATGCTGCCCGTCGTCGGGTCAGCGGGCGCGTGCCTGATCGCAGCGCGCTCAATCGAAGAGCTGCAGGAACCCCTGCGCGTGCAGCGCATCGGCAAACGACTGCTCGTACGCCTGCTCCGGCGACTCGCGCACCATGCGATCGACCGCGTGGGCGTCGTCGCCCACGAGGATGCGCCACTTGTCGGTGCGGACGCCCTCGAGGATGACCGTCGCCGCCTGGGCGGCGCTGACCGGCGCGTTGTCGCGAAACGCGAGCGAGAGATTGTGGAGGGCGGTGCGGAGCTCGTCGTCGCTCATCGACTCGACGGGTAGCCCGCGGCGCCCGAGCACCTCGCGCACCGCGGCGACGTCGCGCGCGGCCATGTGCAGCGCGTCGGCCTTGCCGAGCACCTTCGCGGTGTTGATCACGATCGACGTGCCGATGTGGCCCGGCATGACGACCGCCACCTTCACGTGCGGCGCGTTGACCCGCAGATCGGTGATGAGCGCCTCGGAGAATCCCTTCACCGCGAACTTGGCGCTGCTGTAGGCGGTGTGCGGCATCCCGCTGAGCGTCGCCCAGAAGCCGTTCACGCTGCTCGTGTTCACGATGTGGGCATGCTTGCTCGCGATCAGCATCGGCAGGAACGCGCGCGTGCAGTAGTAGACGCCGAACCAGCAGACGCCGAAGGTACGGTCCCACTCGGCGCGGTCGTCCTTGATGAAGCTGCCGCCGCCGCCGATGCCGGCGTTGTTGAAAAGCAGCTCGACGTGGTCGGTCGCGTGCTCGCGCGCCACCGCGTCGCGGAACGCGAGCACCTGCCGCTCGTCGGCGACGTCGCAGAGGTGGGTGGTCACGCGCACGCTGGCCGGGGCGCCGGCGGTGCAGCGCTCCTTGGTCTCGGCCATGTTCTCGGCCGAGACGTCGCACATCGCCACGTGGGCGCCCGCGGCGGTGAGCTGCTCCGCCAGCGCCCGCCCCATGCCCGTACCGCCGCCGGTGACGACGGCGAGCTTGTCGCGAAAATCCTTCATGATGGCTCCTTCCTCGCGCACCTGCCGAGCTGGGTCAACGCGGCGGCGCGCGCCTGCGGCGCGGGGGCCCCGTCTCCTCCAGCACCCAGGCGAGATAGTCCGCCGCGCCGCCGTCGATCGGCAGCACGATCGCCTCGGGAACCTCGTAGCTGTGGAGCGCGCGGATGCGCGCCGCGACACGCGTGGCATGCGCCCGGCGCGTCTTCACGACGAGCAGCACCTCCTCGGCGCGCTCGACGGCGCCGCGCCAGCGGTAGATCGAGGTGATCGGCGCGACGACGTTCACGCACGCCGCGAGCCGCTCCTCGACGAGCGCCGCCGCGATGCGCTCCGCCTCGTCGCGCGAGCCCGCCGTGCTCAGTACGACCACTGCCGCCGCGCGCGCGCTCACGGCACCTCTCCGCCGAGCCGGCTGCCGCCCGCGACCCACGCGTCGATGAGGCGCGGGTACTCGATCGTCTTCACCGGAATCAGCGCTCGCTCGGACGGCCGTGCCCGCCGCCGGCGCCAGCGCCGCCGCAGCCGCCCCGCCCAGCCGCCGAGCGGATTTGCCGACGGCAGCACCTCGGCCGCCTCGAGATCGCGCCTGAGGCTCGCGGCCGCGGCGGGTGCGACGTAGCCGCGGCGGGTCAGGTCGTCGAGCGAGTTGCGCAAGCGTTCACGCGTGTAGGCGGAGCGCTCGAGCAGCGAGCGCCCGACCGCGACGACTGCGCCCGTCGGCACGACGCCCTCCTGACCCAGGACGATCGCGGTCTGGAAGTAGTTGAACGTCGGCACGAGCCGCGCGCCGAATGGATGGAAACGCTCGGGCGGCGTGCGGCGCTCGAGATTGATGAAGATGCGGCGCACGGCGTCGGCCGCCGGAATGCGCTGGCTGAGCGCCTTGATCTCGACGAGGCGCGCCGGGTCGATGCGCAGCCGCACCAGGATGTCGGCGAGCACGTCGTGATCGACCCGGCCGGCGATGACGTCGGCGTAGAGCGAGTAGATCAGCGGGTCGGACTCCCAGTCGTCGCCGAAGAGGAACTCCACCGCGCCCGGCGGTGCCGCCAGCCGTGCCTTCAGCAGCTCGGCCAGCTTGAAGCCGATCTGCTCGCGCAGGAAGCGGAAGCGGCCGCGCACCAGGTGCTGGAGCTGGTCCTTGAACACCATGCCGTCGCACTCGATGCCGTCGAGCGCGAGCTTCTCGCGGATCGCGCGCTGGATCTGCGGCGGACTCGCGGAGATGAAGTACACGAACGCGGCGCGCTGCTCGCGGCGCGCGCTTGTCTTGAGGGCGCGGATCAGCGCGACGACGCCGGGCTCGTCGATCTTGTCCTCGGCGCGCTCGAACGGCACCCGCATCATCTTGCGGAGGCTCTCGAAGTCGCTCTTGAGATAGGTCTTGTCGAGGTCCCAGCGGTAGATGACGGTCGCCGGCGCCGGCCGCGGCCGCAGCAGACGCGACCACCGGGGCGCCCCGGGCAAGCGTCCGAGAAGGCCGCTCCACCCGATCACCGGATCGCCTGGATACCGGCGGCGATCTCGTCCGGCACGCCGTCGCGCACCGCCTTGGCGGCGACCTTCACCGCGTTCTCGATCGCGCGCGCCGTCGAGCGGCCATGGGCTTTCATGAAGAGGTGCTCGAACCCGAGGAGCGGCGCGCCGCCGTACTTGGTGTAGTCGGCGAGATGGGCGACCTCGCGGATGCCGCGCGAGAGCAGCGCCATGCCGAGACGCCAGAGCATGCGCTGCTTGACCGCGTTGCTCGCAACGTCGGTCACGACGTCGGCGATACCCTCGATGAGCTTCAGCACCACGTTGCCGAGAAGCCCCTCGCACACGATCACGTCGGCGCGGCCCTTGGCGACGTCGTTGCCCTCGATGTTGCCGACGAAGTCGATGCCGGAGAGCGCGCTCAGCTGCCGATACGCCTCGGCCAGCACCTCGCCGCCCTTGAACGGCTCGATGCCCATGTTGAGGAGACCGACGCGCGGCCGCTCGACCTTGGAGACGCGGCGCGCGTAGGCGCTTCCCATCACCGCGAACTGCACGAGGTCGACGGCGTCGCAGCGGATCGTGGCGCCGACGTCGAGGATGAGCGCGAGCTGGTCCTGCCCCGGATACTCCGTCTGGCGTGGGTAGACGCTCGCGAGCGCCGTCTTGTGGATGCCGTTGATGGCGCGGAAGTTACGCGCGCAGGCGAGGATGCAGGCCCCGGTGTTGCCGGCGCTGACGAGCGCCTGCGCGTGGCCGTCGGCGACCAGCTTCGCGCCGACCGTGATCGAGGCGTCGCGCTTCGTCTTGAGCGCCTCCTTGGGCGTCTCGTCCATGCCCACGACCTCGGACGCGTGGCGGATGCTGATGTGCTCCGGGTTGTACGACACCGACTCGAGGATGGTCTGGATGCGCCGCTCGTCGCCGACCAGCACGCACTCGATGGCGGTCGAGAGCGAGGCGCGCGCGACACCCTTCACGATCTCGTCCGGAGCGAGATCGCCGCCCATCGCGTCGACGGCGATCACCGGCATGCGATGGCTCCCCGCGTGCGCATCACGCCAAGCGGCGCCGCAGCGCGGCCGCGTCGAGGCGGTGCTTGAACGCCTTCCGTCCGTCGACCGCCAGGACGGGAATGTCCAAGCCGTACGCCGCCGCAAGCGACGCGTCGCCCGTGATGTCCACGATCTCGAAGCTGAACGGCGTCGTCCGCCGCACCTCCTCCACCACCGCTTTCATCTCGTCGCACAGCTCGCAGTCCGGCTTCCCGTAGAGCACGACACGCCTCACGGCGCACGTAGGGAGCGGCGTGCAGGGCGGGGGCGCTCGCGCGCGAGACGCGCGAGGGCACGGCGCGTGCGCGGGCACGGGTTCTCACCGAGCGTCGCGAGCGTGGTGACGTGGCGCGAGAGATGCATCACGTCGACGTCGGTGTCGACGTCGTACCAGCACGGCAGCACGACCGGTGCGATCTTGGCGCGCGCGAGCCGCGCGAGCGTCGCCGCCAGCACGCGCCCGCTCTTCCAGGGGATGCGCGAGAAGAGATCGGGCAGCGGCGCGCGCACGCCGAGCAGATTGAACCCGCCGTCGAGACTCGGCCCGACGACGACGCGGGCGTGCGCCAGCGCATGCAAGGCCGCGGTGACGTGCGACACCGGGAGCGTCGGCGCGTCGCTGCCGAGCAGCACGACCCGCGGCACGGACTCGAGCGCCATCGTCGCGAGGCGCTTCAGGCGCGCGCCGAGGTCACCGTCGCCCTGCGGGATGAGCGGCAATCCGTGGCGGCGTGCGAGCGACGCGATCCAGCCGTCGTGCAGCAGCCGATCGCAGGCGAGTGCCAGGGGCGCCTCCGGGGCGAAGCGCTCGACCGAGTCCTCGACGAACGCGCGATAGAGCTCCGTCGCCGTCTCGGGGCCATAGGCAGACGCGAGACGTGCCTTCACCGCGCCGGCAATCGGCTCGCGGACGAGCATCACGACGAGGGCTCGCGTGTGGGCGCTGGCGGGGTCGATGTCGTTCTGTTACCCGGCGTTGACAGGAGGAGCAAGCTCGCGTACTAAGCTCGATTCCGCTGCGGGAGACCATTCTATGGATTACGCCGTCATTCGCTCCGGGGGGAAGCAGTATCGCGTGCATCCCGGGGAGACGATCCGTCTCGAGAAGCTCACCGGCGAGCCGGGCTCCGCGTTCGTGTTCACGGACGTGCTGCTCGCGTCGTCCGAGGCCGGCCTGAAGGTCGGCAAGCCGCTCCTCGACGGCACACGCGTCACCGGCGAGATCGTCCGCCACGAGCAGGCCAAGAAGATCCTCGTCTTCAAGAAGAAGCGGCGCAAGAACTACCGCCGGCGTCAGGGTCACCGCCAGCAGCTCACGGTCGTACGGGTGACCGGCATCGAGACGGGAGAGAGCCATGGCGCATAAAAAGGGGCAAGGCAGCAGCCGCAACGGCCGTGACAGCCAGGGCCAGCGCCGCGGCGTGAAGATCTACGGCGGCGAGATCGTCAAGGCGGGCAACATCCTCGTCCGCCAGGTCGGCACGCGCGTGCACCCGGGCACGAACGTCGGCCAGGGCCGCGACTTCACGCTCTTCGCCAAGATCGACGGGATCGTGAAGTACGAGCGCTTCGGCAAGGACCGCAAGCGCGTCAGCATCTACAGCGTCCAGCCCGAGACCGCCTGACGTTCAATCAGGCAGGGCCGCGCGCTCAGCGCGGCTTCGCCGGCTGCCCGTAGGTCACGCCCGCGATGGGCTCCTCGTCGACGGCCTGGCGCAGCGCGGCCAGCGCCTCCTCGGCCGCGACCGTCGCCGTACGCTTGCGATTGAGCGAGATCGTGAGCGAGCGGACGTTGGTGTTCTCACGCGACAGCGCGAGGATACGGGTCTCGAGATCGCCGTAGCGCGCCCACGCGCCGGCTGCCGCGCGCAGGTCCTGCGACCCGGCGATCTCCGGCACGGCCGACAGTGCGGCGAGCTTCCCGCGCACGTCGTCGCTTTCCCGCGCCATCGCCGTCTCCATCTCGTTCATCCGCTGGTCGCTCTCCTCCGCGATGTGCGGGGGGAGCAGCGTCTGCAACCGTAGCGCCGCGACCTCGGCGCCGAGCGCGAGCGGGGTCACCCGGGCGCGCGCGGCCTCGGGACCCGTCGAGACGACCCGGTCGAGCGCGTCGGTCATCTCGCGGAGCGCGCCGGCCGCGGGGCCGTAGGCGAGATCGTACGCCTTCAGGTTCGTGTTCTTGATCGCGAGATCGAGGAGGTCCGCGTCGATGCGCTGGACATCGGCGAAGGCGGCCGCGAACTGCTGGAGCAGCTCCCGCTCCCTCGCCGAACCTTGCGCTTCGAGCATTCCGGCCAGCTCCCGGCGCCCCTCCTCCGCCGTGGCGCTCAGCGCGCGCGCTTGATCCGCGAACTTCCGCGACTCCTCGTCGGTGATGGCGAGGACCGCGCTCTTCTCCGCCTCGGCCGCGGAGACGAGGTTCACGCGGATCCGGTCGATCAGCTCGACCCGCCGCGCCTGGAGCGCGCGTTGCTCGGCCGCGCTCTCCTCGCGGCGGAAGTGCGACAGGATGAGCGTCAGGACGAGCAGCGCGAGGGCGCCGCCGGCCATCCAGACCATCCACGGGAGCTCCCGCCGGGGGAGGTCGGCCGGAGCCGTTCCGCTAGCGATAGCGTGATCCATCGCGGGCAACCGAGGGGCAGAGCCTGAGCCTCACCGGTGCGGTGCGGCGCCCTGGAGCGCGCCGCGTGCCGTGATGCTCGGGGCGCGTGATCACGACGCCGCGATAGCAGAGCGCGGTGGGCGAGCGCCAGCCAGCGGACGGCCGGGCCGGCGCCGGCCTCGACGGGAGCCAGACGATGCCGCTCGCGGCGGCTGCGCAGAGCGCCATGCCGACGAGCGGCGCCCCGGCGCGCACGAGCCAGAGGCCGCACACCTCGCCGACCAGCATCAGAAGGATCGTCGCCCACGGCGACCACGACCGAGGCCGGCGGCGCGTGCCGACGTCGACGACTGCGAGCGCAACTCTGGAGCTCATGCGCTCTCGAGCAGCAAGCCACGTGCCGGGCGCGGACATCAATGAATCGCGGGTGCCGGACGTCGTGTGCACGAATCGGATTGCACTGATCGTGCACTCTGCAACGTCGCCATCGCTCGATCGGGTCGAGTGCTGACGGACGTCGTCGACAGTCGCCGCAGTAAGCCGGCGCACGACCGCCGGCGGGCAGGCCTACCGGCGGCGCGCGGCTTGGCCTCCCGGAAGTGCCCGAGGACACTAGCCGCCGTCCGGACACGTCGCTCCCGCAGGGGGCGCGGCGGCTGCGCCAGCATGGCGCACGCCCCCGGGGGCTGCGCTATACTGGATCCTCCATGAAATTCGTCGACGAAGCGCTGATCTCGGTGAAGGCGGGCGACGGCGGTCGCGGCTGCCTGGCGTTTCTGCGCGAGAAGTACCGCCCGCACGGCGGGCCGAGCGGGGGCGACGGCGGCAACGGCGGCGAGGTCGTGATGCGCGCAGACCCCGGGCTCACGACGCTCCTCGACTTTCGCTTCCAGCGCAATCTCGAGGCGGAGCGCGGCGAGCACGGTCGCGGCAAGGAGCAGACCGGCGCGGCGGGGGCCTCGCGCGTGGTGCGCGTGCCGATCGGCACCCGCATCCTCGACGCCGACACGGGCGCACTCGTCGCCGATCTGGACCGCGTAGACGCCGAGGTCGTGGTCGCGCACGGCGGCCGCGGCGGACGCGGCAACGCGCGCTTCGCGACGTCGACGAACCGGGCGCCGCGCCGCACCGAGCCGGGCCTTCCCGGCGAGGCGCGCGAGCTCCGCCTCGAGCTGCGCCTGCTCGCCGACGTCGGGCTCGTCGGCTATCCGAACGCCGGCAAGTCGACGCTCATTGCGGCGGTATCGGCGGCACGCCCGCGCATCGCCGACTATCCCTTCACGACGCTCGTGCCGAACCTCGGCGTGGCGCGCGTCGAGGACGAGGCGATCGTCATCGCCGACATTCCCGGCCTGATCGAGGGCGCGCACCGCGGCCTCGGCCTCGGCACCCGTTTCCTGCGCCACGTATCGCGGACGGCGGTGCTGGTGCACCTGATCGACTTCGCCAGCGAGGAGGATCCGCTCGCCGCGTATCGCGCGGTGACCCACGAGCTCGCCGCCTTCGACGCCGAGCTGGCGGCGAAGCCGCAGATCGTCGTCGCGACCAAGCTCGACGTCACCGAGGCGCGCGAGCGGCTGGCGAGCGCGACGGCGCGCTTCGCCGAGCTCGGCATCGAGCTGCACGGCATCTCCGCCGTCGCCGGCACCGGCGTCGGCGCGCTGATGTCACGCATCGCCGCGGCGGTGCGCCGCGCACGCGCCGAACGCGCGGCGGACGAGACGGAAGCGCACGACGACGATCAGGTCGCCACGCCGGTGCAGGCATCGGAGCCGTCGTGACGCAGCTCGCGCACAAGAGCGCGCTCCTCGCGCGCGCGCGCCGCATCGTCGTGAAGATCGGCAGCGGCGTGCTGGCGGGCGGCGGCGGCCTGCGACGCGACCGCATCGACGGGCTCGCGCACGAGATCGGCACGGTGACGCGCGCAGGACGCGAGGTCGTCGTGGTCACGTCGGGCGCCGTCGCGGCGGGCGTGGCGCGCCTCGAGCTGCCGCAGCGGCCGAGCGACATCCCCCACAAGCAGGCGGCGGCGGCGGTCGGCCAGATCGGCCTCATGGCGGCGTACGACAGCGCGTTTCGCGGGCTCGACCTGCACGTCGCCCAGGTGCTCCTCACCCGTGACGACTTCACCAACCGCCACCGCTATCTGAACGCCAAGCACGCGATGGCCGCACTGCTCGAGTGGCGGGTCGTGCCGATCGTCAACGAGAACGACACGGTCGTCGTCGACGAGATCAAGCTCGGCGACAACGACAACCTCTCGGCGCTCACGGCCGGGCTCGTCGAGGCCGATCTGCTGGTGATCCTGAGCGACGTCGACGGGCTGTACACGGCCGATCCGCGCCACGTCGCCGACGCGGCGCTGGTGCCGCTCGTGACCGCGGTGACGGCCGACATCGAGGCGATGGCCGGCGCCAGCGGCCCGCTCGGCACCGGCGGGATGGCGACGAAGCTCGCGGCGGCGAAGAAGGCCGCCGGCTCCGGGATCGCCACCGTGATCGCCGACGGCACACGCCTCGGGGTGCTCGGCGCCGTGCTCGATCCGGCGCAGGAGGTCGGCACGCTCGTGCTGCCCGTGCGCGACCGGCTTGCGAGCCGCAAGCGCTGGATCGCGGACACGCTGAAGCCGGGCGGGACGCTCGTCGTCGACGACGGCGCGCGCGGCGCGATCACCGGTCAGGGACGGAGCCTGCTGCCGTCGGGCCTGCGCGAGGTGCGCGGCACGTTCGGCGCCGGCGCGTGCGTGCTCTGCGTCGGCCTCGACGGGCGCGAGTTCGCGCGCGGCCTGGTCAACTACAGCGCCGCGGAGCTGGAGCAGATCAAGGGACGCCATTCGCGTGAGATCGAGGCGGCGCTCGGCTACAAGGTGAGCGACGAGATCATCCATCGCGACGATCTCGTGGTCGTGCAAGAACGGGCACACTCGAGCGCGGAGGAGTCATGAACG
>DASXLI010000059.1:0-25029 GCA_036496285.1 Binatia bacterium | reverse complement strand
TTCGTGCGGCCGCGCGTGCACCGGCGCGCGACCCGCACCCCTCATGCAGACGTGCGAGATCGGCTTCTCGCACGTCTGCGGAAGCGCTTACGAACGCTTCCGCCATGGCGCCGATGGCGATACGTCGTTGGTGTAGCGGAGGAATCTCCCGCGCGCGGTGCGTGCGGCGTCGCGGCGCCGGCTTGCGGCATCGGGCTTGCTGGATGCGGGCTCCATGATGCAAGCCCCCGCCCCGCGCTTCCTGCGCACCTGCGTGCGATCCTCCGCGCGCTCCGTCGACGGCTTCGGATTCCTCGAGCTCCTGCTCGTCGTCGCCATCATCGCGGTCCTCGCCGCCATCGCCATCCCGCACTACGCTTCCATGCGGGCAGAGGCGCTGGACGCGAAAGTGCAGTCCGCCGTCCGCCACGTCGCCACCGGCGAGGAGGCGTACTACACGACCCACCAGCGCTACACCTCCCTGGTGAGCGATCTCGACGGGATGGTCCTCGCCGACGTGGCGATCTCGATCCAAGGCGGAACGAGCGGCGATCTCTCGACCTCGTTCCGCGTGCTGGGCAGCGGCGCCGGCGCGACCCACAGCTACACCTGGGTGAGCGATCCGCCACCGGGCGCTCCGCATCTCGTCGAGAACTAGCGCGGCCGCTAACACTTGTCCCATCGGGCCGCGCTCGATAAGAGACGTGGCTTCGTATGGCACGCGTCGAGGTGGCGGCAGGTCTCATTCGCGACGAGCGCGGTCGCTATCTGCTCGCGCGACGGCCCGCCGGAACGCATCTCGCCGGGATCTGGGAGTTCCCCGGCGGCAAGCGTGAGCCGGGCGAGTCGCTCGAGGAGTGCCTGCGCCGCGAGCTGCTGGAGGAGCTCGGCGCCACCTTCCAGGTCGGCGAGCACGTCGACACGGTCGAGTGGACGTACGATGCCACGACGATCGTGCTCAGCTTCTTCCGTTGCACGCTCCAAGCCGGATCGATCCGACCCCTGAGCGCCGACACTCTCGCGTGGGTTGCACCCGGGAACCTCGGCGACTACGAGCTGCCGCCCGCCGACCATGCGTTGATCGAGCGCCTCCGAACACGCCCGCTCGATGGCATGACCGTTGCTGACCTCTAGCTCCCGGAGCGTCGCACGATGAATATCGGTTCCCGTATGGCTTGCCACGGTCGACCAGCGTCACGTTTGCGCCGCGCCGACGGCGCCGCGGCGCTCGCCGCGCTGGCACTGCTCGTCGCCGGGTGCGCGCCGCCCGCGGTTGGCGCGCCGCGCGCCGGCGCGGAGACGCGGCGCGATCCGTACCGGCCGCCGCTGGTCGTCGCCAAGCCCGCGCCGCGGCCGAGCGCGCCGGTCTCCGCCGTGCCGGCGAGTCTCGCGCAGGACACGCGCCCGGTCATCCGCATCACCGCGGTCACGACGCGGGTGCCGGCGAGCTGGGAGACGCCGCCCCTCGTCGGCCGCCTGCAGCACCACCGCACCGTGCAGGGCGAGAATATCCTCGAGATCGCGCGCCAGAGCGGGCTCGGCTTCCGCGAGGTGCGCGACGCCAATCCCATGATCGACGAGTGGGAGCCGCACGCGGGCGCGGATCTTCTCTTGCCCTCGCGTTTCATCCTGCCGCGCAGCTCGAACCGCGGCCTCGTCATCAACATCCCCGAGATGCGCCTCTACTTCTTTCCGACCGACGCGTTGGTCGGCGAGCGCGTCCCGGTGCTCACCTGGCCGATCGGCATCGGCGCCGAGGAGGCGCCGAGTCCCGTCGGCGCGTTCAAGGTGAAGTCGAAGGACGAGAACCCGACCTGGGTCGTACCCGCGACGATCCAGCGCACGATGGACCATCCGGTCGCGGTCGTGCCGCCCGGTCCCGACAACCCGCTCGGCGCGTATCGCATCCGCCTTTCCATCGACGTCTACGCGATCCACGGGACGAACGACCCGTGGACCGTCGGACGGCTCACGACCCACGGCTGCATCCGGCTCTATCCCGAGGACATCGAGACGCTCTATCCGCTGGTCGATGCCGGCACGCCGGGCGAGATCCTCTACCAGCCGGTGAAGTTCGGCGAGTCGAAGGGCCGCGTCTACGTCGAGGTGCATCAGGACGTGTACCAGACGTATCCGGACCTGGAGGCGCACGCGATGAGCGTCCTGGCCGAGAGCGGCCTCGGCCCGCGGGTTGATCTCGCCCGGCTGCGCGAGGCCGTACGCGGCCAGACGGGCGTGCCGACCGACGTCTCGCTCGGCGAGGCCGCGCCGAAGCCCGGGGTCAGCGTCGTCCACGACGCCCCGCCCGGCGGAGACGTCTAGAGGACGTCGCGGCGATGGGCGCCGACGGCGACATCCGCGGCGACGCCGGCGTCACCCCGGCGTCGGTGGAGGTCGGCGCGTGGCGCGCCCTCGGACGGGCCGCGCGCCATCCGGTACGGTTCGTCGTCGCGCTCGGGCGGCGCATCGCCGAGGACGACGTCATGACGCCCGCGGCGGCGATGGCGTACTACTTCTTCTTCGCGCTCTTCCCCCTGGTGCTCTTCGTCCTGGCGGTCGCGAGCCTCTTCCCGGCCCAGGGCCTGCAGGACTGGCTCCTCGCCAACCTGGCGCAGTACCTGCCGCACCAGGCATCCACGCTGCTCGAGGGCATCCTGCAAAGCCTGCTCGGCACGCCGCGGAGCGGCCTCGTCTCGATCGGCGCCGCGCTGACCCTGTGGACCGCGTCGTCGGCGTTCGGCGCGGTCATCGTCGGCCTGAACCGCGCGTATCGCGCGCGCGAGCATCGTCCGTGGTGGCGCCTGCGGCTCGAGGCCATCGGCCTCACCCTCGCGCTCTCGCTCCTCATGGTGATCGCATTCGTGCTCGGGCCGTTCGGCGGGCAGCTCGTGTCCGCCGTGACGGGGCTGCTCGGCCCGTTCGCGGGCCTGGTTGCGACCGTCGTGCGCTGGGTGGCGTCGCTCACGTCGGTGATGATCGTGGTCGCCGCCATTTACACCGTCTGCCCGGCGGTGCGACACCAGTGGCGCTGGATCCGTCCCGGCTCCGTCCTCTTCACGCTCGGCTTCGCCGCCACCTCCGCCGTCTTCTCCTACTACGTCGAGCACGTCGCGTCGTACGACAAGACGTACGGGTCGCTCGGCGCGGTGATCGTGCTGCTCCTCTGGATGTACCTCCTGGCGCTCTTCCTGCTGCTCGGCGGCGAGCTGAACGCCTACCTCGAGGAGCTCGCACGCATGGACGACCGCTCCGCCTCCTGAGCTTGGCGCCGTGCCGCCGATTCTCTAGATTGCGCGCGAAAGGAGCGTCCCATGACCTTCCACGGTGTCGACACGGCGAAGCAGTTCAAGCATATGCGCGAGCTCGTCCCGGACGCGTTCCGCGCGTTCCTCGACTTCAACGGCAAGGCGTTTGCCGACGGCGCGCTACCCGCGAAGACGAAGGAGCTGATGGCGCTCGCGATCGCGCAGGTCACGCAGTGCCCGTGGTGCATCGACGCCCACTCGAAGAACAGCATCAAGGCGGGTGCGAGCGACGCCGAGATCGCCGAGACGACGTTCGTCGCGATGGCGATGGCGGCGGGCGCGGCGTGGAGCCACGGCGGCCTCGCGTTGCAATGCACCGAGGCGCACCGCGCCAAGGGCTGAGTGAGCGCGGACGCCACGATCACGCCGGCGCTCGTCGACCTCGACCGGGTCGCCGCGTGGATGGACGCGCGCGGCCTGGGATCGGGGCCGATCACGGGTGTCGAGCGCCTGGGCGGCGGCACGCAGAACGTGCTCCTGCGCTTCGAGCGCGCGGGGCGCGCCTACGTGCTGCGCCGCCCGCCCGAGCACAAGCGGAAGAACAGCGACGAGACCATGCGCCGCGAGGCGCGCATGCTCGCCGCGCTCGCCAGCAGCGCCGTCCCGCATCCGGGCCTGATCGCCGCCGAGCCATCGACCGACGTGATCGGCGCCGCCTTCTACCTCATGGAGCCGATCGACGGCTTCCACGCGCCGAGCGGCCTGCCGGAGCCGCACCGCTCCGATCCGACGCTGCGCCACGGCATGGGGCTCGCGATGGTCGACGGCATCGTCGCGCTCGGCGCGGTCGACCACGTCGCCGTCGGCCTTGCCGACTTCGGGCGCACCGAGCGCTATCTCGAGCGCCAGGTCGAGCGCTGGCAGTCGCAGCTCGCATCGTACTCGACGTTCCCGGGCTACGGCGGGCCCGACATCCCCGGCGTCGAGCGCGTGGCGCGCTGGCTCGAGGAGAACCGCCCGTCGACCTTCCGCCCCGGCATCATCCACGGCGACTTCCACCTCGCGAACGTGCTCTTCTCGCGCACCGGACCGGAGCTCGCCGCGATCGTCGACTGGGAGCTGACGACGATCGGCGACCCGCTGCTCGACCTCGGCTGGCTGATGGCGACCTGGCCCGCCGACGACGGCACGCAGATCGGCGTCGCGATGGCCGTGCAGCCGTGGAGCGGCTTCCCGACCGTCGACGAGCTGGTGGCGCACTACCGGGCGCGCAGCGACCGCGACCTCTCGGCGATCGACTGGTACGGCGTCCTCGCCTGCTACAAGCTCGGCATCATCCTCGAGGGCACCCACGCCCGCGCCGCCGTCGGTCAGGCGCCCCGCGAAACCGGCGACATGCTGCACGCGATGACCGTCGGTCTCTTCCAGCGCGCGGAACGCATGATCGGGTGAGCGGACGGCGGAAGGGATCCAAAGAATCGACGAAAGGTTTCGAGCATGCCCTCGTCCAACGGTGGGGAGGCGTGTCGCCCAATGCTGACGTTGATGGTTCTCGCGATCTTCCTGTCGTTGACTGGATGCGGTGGGAGTTCAGGTGGAACAGCGACCGGCGTTCCAACTGCAACGGCTAGTCCGACGGTCACCCCGGTACCAACTGCGACGCCGATGCTCGCTTCTCGCGCATGGGCCGTCGACGGCCAGCAGATCGTCCGCTCCGACGACGGCGGCGCCTCGTGGTCCAGCTCTCTCTTCACGAGCCCCGACATCGCCCTCCAAGCCATAACCTTCGTCGACCGCGAGACAGGCTGGGCCGTCGGTGGATCGGAGTTTGGCTTCGGCGCCGCCTTGCTGCATACGACCGATGGGGGTGCGACATGGTCGAGTCAATTGACCAACGTTACAGGCATCCCGCAACGTCCGAACCAGACGGCGTTCGGATTCTTCGACGCGGCTTTCACCACGGCTCAACACGGGGTCGTAGTGGGCGCAGCAGAACAGGGAGGCGCGATATTCGCGCCACCGCCACTGATAGCGGTTACGAACGACGCGGGAGCCCACTGGAAAGCCGTGGACATCGAGTCGGCGCGGTCCGGCGGAATCCTGCGCTCCGTATGTCTGCTTCCGAGCGGACCGGGTATCGCGGTCGGATATACGGAAACCTCAGGAGGTATCGTCGTAGTGACATCGGATGGAGGTGAAACGTGGACCGAGATCTCCACCACGACGGCGACCGATCTTGCGGGAAGCGACCTCACCAAGATCACCGCTGCGGCATGTGCTCCGCCCGATCAATTCTGGATTTCGGGAGTCAACATTGGCGCTGACGCTGTCGCGCCCGGCACTCAAAGCACGCTTCTATACTCACCGGATAGCGGGAGAACTTGGAGCGATCGCACCCCCGCGATCGGCAACGTGAGCGGCGCGACGTTTCAGCTGTTGCCGATGGCCTTCATCGGTTCGTCGGGTTGGACGATCCCAAGTCCCTTTCCGCCGTCCGTCCCCGGAGGAGGGTCGCCGTTCGCGCTGCACACCGCGGACGGCGGCCTCCAGTGGTCGCAGCAGCAGTTCCCACCGGCTTTCATGGGGGCTGCGAACGCCGTCGCATTTCTCGACATGCGACACGGTGTCGCCGTCGGTGCTGGCGTACCGGACTCCACAGGATCACTCCCCGGAGTGGCATTGCTGACCGGCGATGGCGGCGAAACGTGGCAGGTGGGCTCGGTCCCCACCGGTGTTGGCCGCCTCCTCGACGTGACGGCCGTCCCCTAGAATCGCGAGCCCTGTGGTCAGGTGCTCACTGCGGCGAGGTCGTCACCTCCGACGACACCCCGCGATGGCGGCGGTACATCTCCTCGACCCAGCGGAAGCCGGGGTGATTGGCGAGCGAGGCGCGGAGCGCGCGCCAGCTCGCGGGAAGCGGCTCGGGCGGCCGGTACTCGTGCTCGCGCGGAAGCACGATCGGCGCGAGAAAGGCCGCCGCGGTGAGGTCGGCGACCGAGAAGCGGTCGCCGACGAGATAGCCGCTCGGGCCAACCTCGTTCGCCACCCGGTCGAACGCCGAGCGCACGATCGTCGGCGCGGTCGCGACCGCGACGCCGTTCATGCCGTGGCGGAAGCGATAGAAGGCGCGGAACGCGGGGAACATCAGGCGCGCGGCCTGGCGCGCGCCATCGCCCATGCCGATCGTGAGAGCGCCGAGCGCGGCGTCGGGATCGTTCGCGAAGAGCGGCGCCAGGATCGTCGTGCGTACCGGCGAGCCGACCTCCTCGTCGAAGAAGTCCTCGAGCGCGAGGGCGCGCGCGCGCTCCGCCGGGTCGCGCGGATAGAGCGCCGGCTCGGGCTGGCGCTCCTCCAGTGTCGCGATGATGCGCGTCGAGTCCGAAACGGCGACGCCGTCGAGAAAGAGGATCGGCAGGCGCACCTGGCCGCTCGCCCACCAGGCGCGGGGCACGTAGTCGAGCGCCAGCACCTCGCGGCGGTGTGGCATGCCCTTCCAGTCGAGCGCCCAGCGCGCCTTCTCGTTGAAGTGCGAGATCGGGAAGTGCCAGAGGAGCGGCAGGCTCGACGGATCACTCATGGCGCGAGGTGTAACAGCTCGAGGTCGAGGCCGGCGAGCGATTCGACGACGAGGTCGGCGTCGGCGTAGGGCGCCCGGTCCATGCCCGGATCGGGCACCGCGAGCACCTGCATGCCGGCGGCGCGCGCGGCCTCGACGCCCGCCGGCGCGTCCTCGACCACGAGGCAGCCCGCGGGAACCGCGCCGAGCTCGCGCGCCGCGAGCAGGAAGATGTCGGGCGCGGGCTTGGCGTGGGCGAGTCGCGGGTCGTCGCCCGTCACGATGACCCCGAACGTCGCCTCGAACCAGGCTCGATGGCGCGTCGCCTTGAGCTCGAAGAACGCGCGCGCCGAGCTGGTCGCGAGCGCCATCGGGATGCCGCGCGCCTGGAGCGCGTCGGTCAGCGCGCGCGCGCCGGGCATGGCGTCGGCGGTCGGCATGAGGCGCCTCAGACCGGCCTCGCGCTCGCGCAGGTAGTCCTCGGGGGCGATCGGCAGGTCGAGCGCGTCGACCAGGTAGCGCGCGGCGTCGAGCGCCTTCCGGCCGATCATGTTGCCCTTCACCGACCAGTCGAAGGTCTTGCCGTAGCGGCCGACGATCTCCTGCGTCACCTCGGTGTAGAAGCGCTCCGTATCGAGCAGGACGCCGTCCACGTCGAAGATGACGTGCGACACCGGACGGCGCAGGCGCTGGCCACTCACCCGAGCCGGGCCCGTGACGGGCTCACGCCCCGCCGCGCGGACGGCGCGGCACGCTGTGCTCCCAATCGGCGAGCAGCGCCCGCAGCGCCGCGATGAAGGCGAGCGGCTGATCGAGGATCAGGTGATGATACGCCTGCGGGATCTCGACGATCGGGGCGTTCCGGTCGAGCAGCTGGTACATGTACTCGCCGGTCTCCGGCGGCACGAGGTCGCTGAACTCGGCGCGCAGGATCGCCACCCGGCAGCGCGCGTCGTGCAGGTAGTCGCTCATCGGCTTCATCGAGAAGCGGACGAACACCTTCGGGTCGAACTTCCACGTCCAGCCGCCCGCCACCGGGTGCAAGGAGTGGCTGGCGACGTGGCGGATGATGAACGGATTCGTCGACGGCTGCGGCGGCATCAGGTGGAAGTGCTCGAGCGCGGTCGAGAGGTCGGGATAGGTCTTCGGGTTGCGGAACATCTTGCCCTGCGCACCCTCCTGGCTCTCCGGGTCGGGCGCGCGCACCGGCGAGTCGACGATGATCGCGCCCGCGAGGCGATCGCCGTAGAGCGAGGCGGCGACGATGCTCACCATGCCGCCGAGGCTGTGACCGACCAGGACCGGCGCGCCGACGATGCCGGCGTCGGCGGCGACCGCCATCACCTCCTCCGCCCAGATCTCGCGCGGGTACTCCTCGCGCCGGCCGCTGTCGCCGTGGCCGCTCATGTCGAGCGCGACGACGTGGTACTGGCGCGTGAGCAGCGGCGCGAGAAAGCTCCACCAGTGGGCGTGCGCGGCGCCACCGTGCACCAGGATGAGGCCCGGCTTGGCGCGATCACCCCAGCGCAGGTAGTGGATGGAGCAGCCCGCGACGTCGACGCGACGGTCGTCGTAGGGCGCGGCGAGGGCCTCCTCGAACCAGCGCGGGGCGGGAGGCGGTGCCGGGTGCGAGCTATCGTTCATGGCGTGATCCCCGTACGACGCGGCGCAGTGTACAAGGAGCGCGAGGCTGCCACCAGAAGCATGACCCGGACGATCTTCCACGCCGACATGGACGCCTTCTTCGCCGCCGTCGAGCAGCGCGACGACCCGGCGCTGCGCGGCCGTCCGGTGGTCGTCGGGGGCGGCGCGGCGCGTGGGGTCGTCGCCGCCGCGAGCTACGAGGCCCGCGTCTTCGGCATCCATTCCGCGATGCCGGGGTTCGAGGCGCGGCGCCGCTGCCCCCACGCGGTGTTCGTCCAGGGCGACATGCGGAAGTACCGGCGCGAGAGCCGGCGCATCTTCGAGATCTTCGGCCGCTACTCGCCGGCGGTCGAGGCGCTCTCCGTGGACGAGGCCTTTCTCGACATGACCGGCAGCGTGCGCCTCCTCGGCGATCCGCTCGGGGTCGCAACCCGGCTGCGCGCTGACGTACGTGCCGAGATCGGGCTCGCGGTCTCGGTCGGCATCGCGCCGGTGAAGATGGTCGCCAAGATCGCGAGCGACCTCGCGAAGCCCGACGGTCTCCTCGCCGTCGCGCCGCAGGACGTGGAGGCGTTCCTCGCTCCCCTGCCCGTCGGCCGCATCTTCGGCGTCGGCCCGGTGGCGCGCGCCCGCCTCGCGGCGCTCGGCATCGAGACCATCGGCGCGCTCGGCGCGACGCCCGAGGACCGGCTCGAGGAGGCGCTCGGCAGCTTTGGCCCCGACCTGCGCCGCCTCGCGCGCGGCGAGGACGGCCGCGAGGTCGAGCCCGACCGCGAGGCGAAGTCCTACGGCGAGGAGCAGACCTTCGCGCGCGACGTGTCCTCGCGAGCCCGGCTGCACGAGGCGATCGCCGCGCACGCCGACGCGATCGCGCGCCGCCTCCGCCGCGACGGGGTGAGCGGCCGGCGCATCACCCTCAAGCTGAAGCTCGCCCGCGCGCTCGGTGGCGGCCGCTACCCCCTGCTCACCCGCTCGCAGACGCTCGAGCGCCCGACCGACGACGGCGGCGCGATCGCCACGGCGGCACGCGGACTGCTCGCACGCGCCGATCCGAGCATTGCCATCCGCCTGCTCGGCGTGAGCGTGAGCGCGCTCGTCGCCACCGACGTCGCACAGCTCGCGCTGCCGACCACCGACCGCGAGACCGCCCGCCGCACGCGCCTGAACCGCGCCGTCGACGCCATCCACGCCCGCTTCGGCGACGAGGCATTGCGGCGCGGAATCGCTCCCGTCAGCCGCGAGCTGTCGCACGGCATCAAGCGCGGCGAGGACTGATGCTCAATGGATGGTGCGCCCGACGCGTACCGTCTCGTCGGGCAGACAGTACTGCTCGAGCAGCCGGCGCAGGTGCTCGAAGCGCACCGGCTTGCGCAGGGCGGCGACGGCGCTGATCGAGGTGGCGATCTCCTCGGCATCGGGCCGGGCCGAGAAGACGACGACCGGGATCACCGCGAGCTTTTCGTCGCGTAGCTGCGTCGCGCGGAACTCGCGCCCGTCCATGACCGGCATCCCGAGGTCGAGCAGGATGAGGCAGGGCCGGACGCCGCTCCGGATCAGGGCGAAGGCCTCCTGCCCGTTGGCGGCGCCGACGGCGCGGTAGCCCTCGCTTTCGAGGAGCTTGACCATCGTCTCGCGCACCTCGACGTCGTCTTCCACGACCAACACGGGAGCCTTGGGTCGTTCCACGGACATCCTCGCAGGGGCGGGCTTACCGGAGTGGCTCGCCAGGATGCAAGGCCTAATCGCAGGCGCCGCAGCCCTCGCCGGTATTGGGACCGCGCCAGCGAGCGTGATTCAGGTCGTAGCGGTAGCCCCCGGCCGTGTAGGGCACCCGGAAGTCGTCGGTGATCACGTGGGCGGCGATGCCCCACCAGGTGCTTCGGTCGACGGACAGGGCGCTCAGCATCTCGCCGAGGTTTAGGCCGACCTCGAAGCCGATCTGCCGCTCACGGTCGGGGATCGCCCCCTTTGGGTATCCCTTCACCCCGTAGGTCACCGAGAGCAGGAGGTAGCGCGCGAGGCCGAGATTGATCCCGAGATGGCGCTCGAGCCCCGCGAGCTTCAGGTCGCCGGCGTAGATCTCGTACGAGTAGTCGCGCCCGATGCCGCTGACGGCGTGCTCGGGCGCTCCTGGCACCTTGCCGTAGCGGAAGCCGATCACGTCCTCGGTGCCGGTCTCGGCGAGCAGCAGTGCCGTGCCGGCACCCGCGATGTCGCTCAGCAGGTCCTCGTAGGAGAAGCCGAACTGGTTCGTGCCGTCGCCGATCTCGATCAACGCGCCGGTCGCGACCGAGAGACCGAACCCGACGGCGCGCGAGGGCTCGCGCTCGAAGCCGATGTACTCGTAGAGACCCGCCAGCTCGCGTGCCAGGATCTCGAACGCGACGAAGTGGGACGCCTTGTCGGCCCCCCCGACGTAGGTGTGCTCCCCGAACCAGTACTCGTGCGCGAGCATGAACTCACCCGTCGGATGGTCGGTGAACGCGTTCTTGGCACCTCCTCCCAGGCAACCGACGGCGATCACCGTGGCGGCGGCCGGCCGGAACCAGGGCGAGTCCCTGATGCCGCCCAGCGCCGACATGGCGCGCGCCATCGCGGCCTGCGACGGCGTGGCCGTCGCGGTCGGCGACGGCACGACGTCCCCGCCGACGTCCTCCGCGCCCGATGCGACGAGGGTCGCGGACAGCGCGAACACAGCCGCCACAGCGCCAATGGCCCACAGACGCCGCAACGTCAGAGCACGCCGCGACGGATGATCAGCTCTACATGGCCGGCCGGCCCGACGTACCAGGCAGCGATCCAGCTGGTGATCGAGATGACGAGGGCGCCGAAGAGCGCCGAGAAGAAGCCGCGCAGCACGAAGCCCTGGAGCAGTGCCGCCACGAGCGACAGCATGAGCGCGTTGACCACCAGGAGGAACAGGCCGAGCGACAGCACCGTGATCGGCAACGTGAGCAGGACGACGAGCGGCCGCACGACGGCGTTCACGATGCCCAGCAGGAACGCCGCCAGGATGAGGGTTCCCGTGTCGGCAAACACCACGCCCGGCACGATCGCCTGGGCGATCCACAGCCCGAGGGCGGTGATGAGGAGACGGATGAGAAAGCCCGGCATGGGTCGCTGCTATTGGAGCGCCTGGCGCTCAGGGTTGCAAGAGCGTCCGCCGCCAAGCGCCGCGCACCCGTACGTAGCGCTCGCGCTCGTGCAGGCGGAACTTGCCGCGTTTCCAGAACTCGATCGCACGCGGCACGAGGCGGTATCCGGTCCAGGCCGCGGGGCGCGGGATCGGCTTGCCGGTGTAGCGCCGCTCGAGACGGTGCCAGGCGGCGAGGAGCCGGGCGCGCGCCGCGAGCGGCGCGCTCTGCAGCGACGCAGACGCCGCGAGACGGCTGCCGCGCGGCCGGGTCTCCCAGTAGGCGTCCGCCTCGGCGGCCGGGACCTCGACGATGCGCCCCTCGACCCGCACCTGCTTGCTTGTCTCGTGCCAGTAGAAGACGACCGCGGCGTGGGGATTCGCGCCGAGCTCCCGTCCCTTGCGGCTGCGGCCGTCGCTGAAGAAGACGAAGCCGCGCGCGTCCATGCCCTTCAGCAGGACGAAGCGCACGGACGGACGCCCGGCGGCGTCGGCGGTCGCGAGCGCCATGGCCTCGGGCAGTTCGATGCCGGCGCGGCCCGCCTCGGCGAACCAGCGGCGGAAGCGGGTGAGCGGGTCGGGAGTCGTCGTCATGTCGCGTATTCGGCCGCGCTTTCGCCGTGCCGGCCGACGCCTTATCATGCCGCGCCCACGAACAGGAGGACCCATGCCCGAGAACGTGCTCCGCATCGAGAAGGCGGACGGCGTCGTCACCCTCACGCTCGATCGCCCCAAGGCGATGAACGCGCTCTCACGGGAGCTGCGCGCCGCGCTCGGCGCCGCGTTCCACGCGCTCGCGTCGGACCCCGCGGCCGACGTCGTGATCCTGACCGGCACCGGGCGCGCGTTCTGCGCCGGCCTCGACCTGAAGGAGCTCGGCGATCAGGGGCTCGGGGCGGGCGCCGACGTGATCCGGGCGATGGCGGCGTGCCCCCAGCCGATCATCGGCGCGATCAACGGCTTCGCGATCACCGGCGGTTTCGAGCTGGCGCTCGCCTGCGACGTGCTGATCGCCTCGACCGACGCGCGCTTCGCCGACACCCACGCCCGTGTCGGCATCATGCCCGGCTGGGGGCTGAGCCAGAAGCTCAGCCGCATGATCGGCATCGCGCGCGCCAAGGAGCTGTCGCTCACCGGCAACTACCTCTCCGCCGCGCAGGCCGAGGCGTGGGGCCTCGTGAGCCGGGTCGTCGCGCCCGACGAGCTGCTGCCGGCCTGCCGCGCGCTCGCCGCCGACATGCGCTCGTGCGTCCCCGAGGTGATGCTCGCCTACAAGAAGCTCATCGACGACGGCTTCGCCGCGACTCTCGGCGAGGGCCTGAAGCTCGAGAGCGCCCGCTCGCACGAGCACGCGCGCGCCGTCACCCCGGAGACGATCGCCACCCGCCGCGCGGAGGTCCAGGCCCGCGGCCGCGATCAGTCGCGCTGAGCACCGTCGTTACGGAGCGGCGAGTGCCCCGATCTTCGAAGACGCTTCCTGCGGTACGTTTGGAGGCTGTCTCTACCGAGCGGGAAGCCGCGTTCCTGTCAGCCGTGCGTCGCAGCGTGCAGCTGCACCGCCCGTGGGTCACCCCGCCGAGCACGACCAAGGCATTCCGGGCCTACGTGGCGAAGCTGAACGGGAAGACCCACGTCGGCTATTTTGTGTGCTCGCGCGACGGCGACCTCGTGGGCGTGGTGAATCTGAACGAGATCGTGCGTGGCCGCTTTCGGAGCGCCTATCTCGGCTACTACGCCTTCGTGCCGCACAACGGGAAAGGATGGCTGACTGCGGGGCTGGCAGCGGCGATTTCGGCGGCCTTCCGGAGCCTCCGCTTACATCGCCTTGAGGCCAACATCCAACCGTGAAACGACGCCTCGATCGCGTTGGTAAGCCGGCTCGGCTTTCGCAAGGAAGGTGTCTCTCAAAATTACCTGAGAGTCCGCGGTCGGTTTTGCGATCACGAGCGCTGGGCCATCACCCGCGAGGAATGGCCGCCGCACGCCGAAGCCAAGGGTTACCTGCGGGCTGCGGAGCGCTAGGCCCGCGGGGCAACCATCTCCCAGGCGGTCTGGGAGAGGAACGCGCACACCGCGCCGTACATGCTCGCCTGGGTCGAGCTGGCGTTGCCGTCGAGGCCGCGCTTGTAGACGCCCTGCGCGATCGACGCGAGGCGGAAGAGCGCGAACGCGACGTAGAACTCCCAGTGCTCGACCCCGGTGCGGCCGGTGCGGCGACAGTAGGCGGCGACGTAGTCGCGCTCGCTCGGGATGCCGAGCGCGGCATAGTCGAGGTTCATCAGCGTGCCTTGGGTCGGGCTGTTCACGTGATACAGCATGCAGTTGTAGGCGAGGTCGGCGAGCGGATGCCCGAGCGTGGAAAGCTCCCAATCGAGCAGCGCGATCATGCGCGGCTCCGTCGGATGATAGATCGAGTTCTCGAGACGGAAGTCGCCGTGCGCGATCGTGGTCTCGTCGCCGGGCGGGATGTGCGTCGGCAGCCAGGCGATGAGGTTGTCCATCGTCTCGACGGTGTCCGTCTTGGCCGCCTCGTACTGCTTGCTCCAGCGGCCGATCTGCCGATCGAAGTAGTTCCCCGGCTTGCCGAATTCGCCGAGGCCGACAGCGCGATAGTCGACGCGGTGGAGACGCGCGAGGACGTCGTTCATGTCGTCGTAGATCGCGGCGCGCTCGGCGGGCACGAGGCCGGGGAGCTGCGGATCGCGGAAGATGCGGCCGCGCACGTACTCCATGACGTAGAAGGCGCTGCCGATGACGGCGTCGTCCTCGCAGAGCACGTAGGCGCGCGCCACCGGGACGTCGGTCTGCGCGAGCGCGCTGATCACCCGGTACTCGCGATCGACCTGATGCGCCGACGCGAGCAGCTTGCCGGGCGGCTTCTTGCGCATGACGTACTCGCGGCCGCCGGTGGCGAGCAGGAACGTCGGGTTCGACTGGCCGCCGACGAACTGGCGCACGGTCAGGATGCCGTGGAATCCCTCGACGTGCCGCTCCAGGTAGGCCTGCAGGGCGGGCACGTCGAACACGTGCGCGGGGCGCACCTCGGAGGTCACGTTGGCGGTGGCGTCGCTCATGCTGCCCCGCCTTCTAACGTCGCGCCCCGCGCCCGGTCAACGCGGGCCGGACGCGCGGCGACGGCGCTCTGCCTCGCGGCGGCGCTGGCCGGCTGCGGCGTGCGCGCTGCCACGCCGCGCCCGTCGCGGACGCCGCCGTTGCGGGTCGGCACGAGCGGCGACTACGCGCCGTTCTCGACACGCGGCGCCGACGGCGCATTCGCCGGCTTCGACGTCGAGGTGGCGCGCGCCTACGCCGCCGAGCGTGGTCGCGAGGTGGTGCTCGTGCCCTTCCGCTGGCCCGAGCTCGCCGCCCGTTTCGCGGCCGGCGACTTCGACGTGGTGATGAGCGGCGTCACGGTGCGGCCCGACCGCCTCGTCGCGGGCACCTTCACGGCGGCGGTCGCGCGCAGCGACGCGGTGCTCGTCGTCGCGTCCTCGGCGCCAGCCAAGGCGGCGGCCGGCGCGTTCGACCGCGCCGGACGCACGATCGCCGTGAACCGCGGTGGGCACCTCGAGCAGGTCGCGCGCGCCCGCTTTCCGCACGCGACGATCGTCACCGTCGACGACAACACCCGGCTCCCGGCGGCGCTGGAAGACGGCACGGCCGAGGCGATCGTCACCGACACGCTCGAGCTCGCGTCCTTCCAAGCGCGCTGCCCCGCGGGGTCGGAGGCGGCGTGCCTGCGCGTCGTCGCCACCCTGTCGCGCGACGAGAAGGCCTACTGGCTCCCGGCAGCGAACGGCGCGCTCGCCGCCGATCTCGACGGCTGGCTGCTGGCGCGCGAGCGCTCCGGCTGGCTGCCGGGGCTGCGTGCCCGCCTCCTGGCCGCCTCCGAGCCGGCGGCGCTCGGCGCCGCCGAGACGTCGCTGGTCGCGCGGCTCCACCGGCGGCTGACGCTCATGCCCGCCGTCGTCGCGGCGAAGCGCCTGCGCGGCCTGCCGATCGAGGACCGCGAGCGCGAGGCCGCCGTCGAGCGCGACGCCGCGGGACGGGCGGGCGCCATCGGCCTCGACTCCCGCACATTCGTCGCCCTCGTCCGCGCCGAGATCGCCGCGGCGAAGGCGATCCAGAACGCGACCCCGAAGGACGTTGCGGCAGCGCACTCGCTCGACGAGCTGCGCCAGGCGATCAACCGTCTCGACGCGCGCATCGCCTTCGAGCTCGCCGCGCTCGCCCCGCTCGACGCCTCCGAGGCCGCGCTCGCCGCGGCGCTCGCCGACGACGTCCCCGGCCTCACTCCCGCCGTCGCGCGCAGGCTGGCGCGCGCGTTGCGCGCCGTGCAGGCGGCGCCGGGCGCGCTTTCCACTGGCCGAGCATGCGGAGCGTTGTGTATGCTCGCCGTGGAGCCGACACCGTGGGTGTCGAGGGAGGTGGAGGATGCGGAGCGGGACGAATCGATGCATGGTCGGAGCGGCGGCGGCACTTGCCTGCCTGCTCGCCGCGGGCACGGCCTCGGCGCGGACGCGCGCGACGCAGCCGGCGCGCAGCACGGCTGACGAGGGCGAGGAAGGCCGCGCGGCCGCCGCCCACGCGACGGGCGGGAAGTTCACGCCGGAAGCGCCCTACCGCGCGGCGCTCGTGATGGATCGCGACAGCGGCCAGGTGATCTTCGCGAAGAACGAGCACCTGCAGTGGCCGCCGGCGTCGATGACCAAGATGATGACGCTGCTCATCACCATGGAGCGCGTCCGCGACAAGGCGATCGGCCTCGACGACATGGTCACGGCGTCGGCGTGGGCGAGCAAGATCGGCGGCTCGCAGGTCTACCTGCGCGAGGGCGAGCGCTTCCCGCTGCGCGAGCTGCTGAAGGCGATCGTGATCGCCTCGGCGAACGACGGCGCCGTCGCGGTCGCCGAGTACGTCGCGGGCTCGACCGGCGCGTTCGTCGATCTCATGAACCAGCGTGCCAAGGATCTCGGCTTGACCGAGACCGAGTTCCACAGCGTGCACGGCCTGCCGCCCGCCCCCGGGCAGAAGCCGGATCTGATGAGCGCGATGGACCTCGCCATCGTCGCGCGCAAGCTCGCCGAGTTCCCCGAGATCATGGAGTGGGCCAGGATGCCGGACGCGCCGTTCCGCAACGGCCAGCTGCAGATGCGGAACACGAACCACCTCGTCCGCACCTACCAGGGCGCCGACGGGCTGAAGACCGGCTTCTACAACGCGGCCGGCTTCGAGGTGACGGCAACCGCAACGCGGAACGGCCTGCGACTACTCGCCGTCCTGCTCGGCGCGCCAAGCAAGAAGGGCTGCTTCGACGAGACGGCGACGCTCCTCACGAACGGCTTCGCCGGGTACCGCACCATCCAGGCCGCGACCGCGGGGCAGCCGATCGGCGGCGCCATCACGGTCGCCGGCGGCAGCGTCCCGACGCTGACGGCCGTCGCCGCCGCCGACCTGCGCCTCACCCTGCCGCGCACCGAGGCGGGCGACGTGAAGATCGAGACCGACGTGCCGCCGAGCTTGAGCGCGCCGATCAAGAAGGGACAGGTCGTGGGCGCGCTGGTGGCCCGCCGCGGCGACCAGCAGCTCGGACGCGTGAACGTCGTCGCGCCGCAGGACGTGGAGAGCACGTCCTGGTGGCGCGGCTGGTTCTGACGCGGGCTAGCCGAGCAGCGTTTCGACGCGACCGACGATCTCGTCGTCCACCGGCGCGACCGTGGGCGAGTAGCGCGCCGCGACCTTGCCCGAGCGGTCGACGAGGAACTTGGCGAAGTGCCACTTGATGTCGCCGGGCCCGTCGGGCTGCGTCGGCTCCGCGGTGAGGTAGCCGTAGAGCGGGTCGCGGCCGGCGCCATTCACCTCGACCTTGGCAAAGAGCGGGAACGTCACGCCGAACTGGGTCTCGCAGAAGGTCTTGATCTCGCCCTCCGTCCCCGGCTCCTGGCCCGCGAACTGATTGCACGGGAAGCCGAGCACGACGAGCCCGCGGTCGCGGTAGCGATCGTAGAGCTCCTGCAGCCCCGCGTACTGCGGAGTCAGGCCGCACTGTGACGCGACGTTCACGACCAGCGCCACCTTGCCGCTGTAGTCGCGCAGCGCCTGCGCCTTGCCGTCGATGGTCTTGGCCGAGAAATCATGGAGGTTCGCCATGGGCCACTTCATGGCATCGGACGCGACCCGAGACAAACCGTGATGCGAGCCCATTTTCACCCATGCTATTTCCACCCGGAATGAAATGTCCCGCCGCCGGCGGTTTTTCGTAGCGTTTTTCTTTGACGGCCGTGGCCCCGCTGTGACACGAGCCCGGCTATGCTCCGCCTCTTCCTGCGGGTGAGCCTCCGGGAGCATCGCCACCACTGGGGCCGCGCCCTGCTGGTGCTTCTCGGGGTCGCGACCGGCATCGCCCTCGTCGTCGCGATGGACCTGGTCAACACGAGCGTCCTCGCGGGCTTCCGCAGCACCTTTGCGGCGCTCGCCGGGCCGGCCGATCTCGAGGTGACGCTCGGGATCGGCGAGGTCGGCTTCGCCGAGGAGGCCGTGGACGTCGTCCGGCGCGATCCGGGTGTCGCGGCCGCGATCCCGCTCGTCCGCGGCACGGTCACGCTCGCCGACGACCCGGGCGAGGTGCTGCATCTCTTCGGGATGGAGCTGAACGCCGAGGACGATCTGGCGCGCTACGGCAGCCGGCTCGTGAGCGGACGGCGCGAGGCGCTCGCGGCGTTGACCGACCCGCGCGCGGTCCTGATCACCGATGCCTTCGCCGCCCGGCTCGGGCTGGCGGTCGGCTCGACGCTGCGGCTCGCGACGCCGCGTGGCGTCGACACCTTCACCGTACGCGGCACGCTCGCGACCGACGGCATCGCGCGCGTCGTCGGCGGACAGCTCGTCGTCATGGATCTCGAGGCGGCGCAGACACAGCTCGTGAAGGAGCGACGCCTCGACGAGATCGACGTCGTGCTGCACCCCGGCAGCGACGCGGAGACGATCCGCGCCCGTTTGCAGGCGGCGCTGCCCGCGTCGCTCACGGTCGGCACGCCGGAGACGCGCGCGACGCGCTACGCCGACATCCTCGCCGGCCTGCAGGCAACCTTCGACGGCATGAGCATGCTGAGCGTGCTTGCCGGGCTCTTCATCGCCTTCAACGCGACCGCGACCGGCGTCGTCCATCGCGCGCCGGTCATCGGGGCGCTACGCCTCATCGGCGCCGACGCCCGGCAGCTGCGCGCGCTGCTCCTCGCCGAGGCCGTAGGGCTCGGGACGCTCGGAGCGGCGTGCGGCGTCGGCATCGGCATCGCGATGGCGCGGCTTCTCGTTTCGGTCACGTCGACGGTCATGGGTACGATGACGCAGATGCGCCTTCTCGTGCCCGACTTCCCGCTCTCGCCGGGGCGCGTCACCGTGCTCGGGAGCCTGGGGATCGTCGTCGCGCTCGCCGCCGCCTGGATTCCCGCGGCACAAGCGACCCGCCTCGAGCCGCTAGACGTCGCGCGCGGCAACCCGGATGCCTCCGCCAGCGTGCCATTGCGGCCGCTCAGCTTCGTGGCGGCCGGGCTCATCGTCCTCACCGCGGGAATCTTTCTCGTCGGAGAGCACTGGCACCTGATCATCGTGTCGGCCGCCGGATCGTCGGTGCTCATGACCGCGGCGCTCGTCGTGTGCGTCATTTTCGTGAGCATCCTGGGCACGCGCCTCTCCCGTCCGCTGCAACGCGTATTCGGCATTCCGGGACGCGTGGCGGCGGCGAACGTTGCGCGAACACCCATACGCACCGGCGTCACCGCGGGCGCCATCATGATCGCCTTCGCCCTGGCGCTCACGATCGCCAACCTGACGGCGAGCTATCTGGCGACGGCAGACGAGTACATCCGTGAGCTGCACGACGGCGACCTCGCCGTGAGCGCCGTCGGCACCGAGGGCGGTTGGCTCGAAACGCCGATCAGCGCGGAGGTGGCGGCGGAGATCGCACGGATGCCCGGTGTCCATCGCGTAGAGTCGCTGCGGATCGTTCCGGGGCAGACCTTCCGCGACGGCCGCATCGGGCTCGTCGCCTTCGAGCCCGACGCGCTCGCGCGTCTGGGACCGGGACTCTGGCGCGCCGGCGATCGGCTCGAGGGGCGCGCCGCGCTCGCGGCCGGACGCGGCGTCGTCGTCTCGACGATCCTGTGCGACCGATTCGGCCTCGCGTTGGGGGACCGTCTCGAGCTGGCGACGCCGAGCGGGGTGCTCGCGTTGCCGGTGGTCGGCGTGATCCAGGACATCTCCTCCAACTCCGGCACCGTGATGCTCAGCCGCCCGCTGTACGCGCAGTGGTGGCAGGATCCGAGCGTCAGCCGGGTGAACGTCTATCTCGAGCCGGGCACGTCCATCGAGGACGCACGGAGAGCGATCACAGCACGGCTGGCCGATCGCTACCGCGTGAAGACGCTCGCGCTGCGCGAAAACCTCGCATACCATGAGGACAAGATCCGGCGCGCGTTCGCCTTCGCGGATACGTTGCAGATCCTGGTCGCGATCGTCACCGTCGCGGGCATCTTCGATCTGCTCTTCTCTGGAGTGCTCGAGCGCCGGCGCGAGCTCGCGCTCTATCGCTTGATCGGGGCGAATGACGGCGCCGTCCGCCGCACGATCGTGATCGAATCGCTCGCCATCGCAGCGCTCGCTGCGATTATGGGCGTCGTGGTCGGCGTCGTGACGTCGAAGATCTGGGTGCTGCTGCTCATCCCACGGCTGATCGGCTATGATCTGCTGTACGCCTATGCCGTCACGCCGACGTTCGTCAGCATCGCGCTCGTGCTGCTGATGACCGCGGTCGCGGGCTGGGCCGCCGCCATGCGCGCCACGCGCGCCTCCGTACTGGAAGGCATGCGGCTCTAGCCGCGCCCGGCGCGCTCGGGCTGCCCTGCGCGCACCCATCTTGACCCCTTACCGGACCGCCGCTACACAGCCGACAGCGCCCGATTCCCATCCCGCGGCGCACCACCGCCAACGACGGAGCTCGAATGGATAGCGGCATCGCAGCGATCAACGACCACGTGAAGGACGCCTCGGCCTTCACCTACCGTCTGCGCGAGCAGATCGGCGGGGTCATCGTCGGCCAGCGCTACCTGATCGACCGGCTGCTGATCGGGCTGCTCGCGAACGGCCACGTCCTGCTCGAGGGCGTGCCCGGCCTCGCCAAGACCCTCGCGGTGAAGACCCTGGCGCAGGCGATCGACGCGAGCTTCCGCCGCATCCAGTTCACCCCGGATCTCCTCCCTGCGGATCTCGTCGGCACGATGATCTACAACCCGCGCGAAGGCACGTTCACGACCAAGCGCGGCCCGCTGTTCGCCCAGGTGATCCTGGCCGACGAGATCAACCGCGCCCCTGCCAAGGTGCAGAGCGCGCTCCTCGAGGCGATGCAGGAGCATCAGGTGACGCTCGGCGAGGAGACCCATCCGCTCCCCGAGCCCTTCCTCGTGCTCGCGACGCAGAACCCGATCGAGCAGGAGGGCACCTACCCGTTGCCGGAGGCGCAGGTCGACCGCTTCATGCTGAAGCTGAAGATCGAGTACCCGACGCGCGAGGAGGAGCGGCAGATCCTCGACCGCATGGCGACGACGCGCGCGCCGGTCGCGATCACGCCGGTCGTCGCGACGCGCGAGATCCTCGCGGCGCGCACCCTCGTCGACCAGATCTACCTCGACGACAAGATCAAGGAGTACATCGTCGATCTCGTCTTCGCGACGCGCGATCCGGCGACGTACAAGCTCGACCTCAAGCCGCTGATCGAGTACGGCGCCTCGCCGCGCGCCACGCTCTACCTCACGCTCGCCGCCAAGGCGCACGCCTTCCTCCAGGGCCGCGGCTACGTGACGCCGCAGGACGTGAAGTCGATCGGCCCGGACGTGCTGCGCCATCGCGTGATCGTCACCTACGAGGCGGAGGCGGAGGAGATCGACGCCGACGAGGTCGTACGCCGCATCTTCGACGGCGTACCGGTGCCCTGACGGCCGTTCGAGGGCCGCGCGCCGCCCGGACGGCGCCGCGCCCACGCGTCGCATGCTGACACGCGAGCAGCTCAAGGCGGTCCGCAAGATCCAGATCCGCACCAGCCATCTGGTGAGCGATCTCTTCGCGGGCCAATACCAGAGCGTCTTCAAGGGGCGCGGCATGGAGTTCGCCGAGGTGCGGCTCTACGAGCCCGGCGACGAGATCCGCACGATCGACTGGAACGTCACGGCGCGCGCCGGCGTACCGTACGTCAAGCGCTACGCCGAGGAGCGCGAGCTGACCGTGATGCTGCTGGTCGACGCGAGCGCCTCGACGCATTTCGCGAGCGTGCGGCAGCTGAAGAGCGCGCTCGCCGCCGAGCTCTCCGCGGTGCTCGCGTTCTCCGCCATCACCAACAACGACAAGGTCGGGCTGGTGATGTTCTCCGATCGCATCGAGCGCGCGCTGCCGCCGCGCAAGGGCACGCACCACGTGCTGCGCGTCATCCGCGAGGTGCTGTCGTGCCAGCCGGCCGGCCACGGCACCGACATCGCGAGCGCGCTCGAGCACCTGACCCGGGTCACCAAGCGCCGCTGCGTCGTCTTCGTCGTCTCCGACTTCCTGGACACACGCTGCCGCACGGCGCTGCGCATCGCGGCGCGCCGCCACGACGTGATCGCCGTCTCGCTCGACGACCCGCGCGAGGCCGCGCTGCCCGACGTCGGCCTGGTCGCGCTGGAGGAGCTGGAGAGCGGCGAGCGCTACGTCGTCGACACCGGTGACCGGCGCGTGCGCGAGGCGTTCGCCCGCCAGGCAGCGGAGGCGCGCCGAGTGCGCGATCGCATGCTGCGCGGCGCCGACGTCGACACGATCGCGGTCACGACCGACCGGCCGTACGCCGAGGCGCTGCTGCGCTTCTTCCGCATGCGGGAGCGACGCCAGTGAGCACGGCGCGACGCCGGCGGATGGGTGCGGCGGCGTGTGCCACCGTCGCGGGGCTGGTGCTGCTCGGCACGGTCCCGACGGCGACGCCCGCGCGCGCCGACGACGCGACGAGCCCGGCGGCCGCGCCGAGCGCGAACGCCGCCCCCGGTTCCGTCACAGTCACGGCGCGCCTCGAGCCCGACACGACGACGATCGGCACCCCGTTCCGCTACACCACCGAGATCACGGCGCCGACCGGCGTGCAGATCGTGCTGGCGCAGCCGACCGAGCGGATCGGCCAGTTCGACATCCTCGATTTCGGCGATGCCCCGCCCGTCACGCACGCCGGCGTGACCACGGTGACGCGCTGGTACTCGCTCGCCGGGTGGGAGCCGGGTCACTACGAGATCGCCTCGCCGCCCGTGCAGTGGCGGCGGACCGGCGAGGAGCTCGCGCCGGCGCCGGGCGCCACGGTCGTGATGACGATCGAGAGCGTGCTCGCGAAGGCGGGGGCACCGACCGACATCCGCGACATCAAGCCGCCGCTCGATCCGCCGATCGACTGGCGGCCCTGGCAGATCCTCGGCCTGACGGTCGCGATCGCGCTGCTCCTCGGGTGGGCCGCCTATCGCTTCCTGCACGGCCGGCAGGCGACGGTGGCGGCACCGCCGCCCCGCCCGGCGCACGAGCTCGCCCTCGCCGATCTCGACCGTCTGCGCGCCCGCCGGCTCACCGAGCAAGGTCGTTTCAAGGAGTACTACTCGGCGCTCTCCGACATCGTCCGCGCCTACGTCGAGCGCCGCTTCGGGGTGCGCGCGCCGGAGATGACGACCGAGGAGTTCCTGCTGACGACGGCGCGCGGCGGGCGCCTCGCGGCGGCGCAGCGCAGCCTGCTCGGCGAGTTCCTCGGCCAGTCGGACCTGGTCAAATTCGCGCGCCTCGTGCCGACGCTCGTCGACAGCGAGGGCGCGTGGACGGCGGCGCGGCGCTTCGTCGAGGACACAGCCGAGGCGCCGGCCGAGGGGATCCGTGCGGCTCGCTAACCCGTGGTTCCTCGTCCTGCTGTTGCTCCTGCCGCTGCTGCTCGGCGGGCGGCGCCGGCGCGAGGCGGCGCTGCGCTATCCCTCCCTCGCCGTGCTGCGTACGATCGCGCCGGCGGGCGCCGGCGGCCGGCGGGCCGTGCTCGGCGCGCTGCGGGCGCTCGCCCTCGTCCTGCTGGTCGTCGCCCTGGCGCGGCCGCAGCTCGGCAGCGCCGAGACGCGCGTGCATCGCGAGGGCGTCGACGTCATCCTCGCCGTCGACGTGTCGGGCAGCATGCTCGCGGAGGACTTCACGCTCGGCAACGGCCGCGCCAGCCGCATCGACGTCGTGAAGTCGGTCGTAAAGGAGTTCGTGGCCGCGCGTCCCGAGGACCGCATCGGGCTCGTGCTCTTCGCGGCGCGGCCGTACACCCAGTGCCCGCTCACCCTCGATCACGGCTGGCTGCTGCAGAACCTCGACCAGGCGAAGGTCGGCATGATCGAGGACGGCACGGCCATCGGCTCGGCGCTGGCGACGGCAGTGAACCGGCTGCGGCCCTCGACGGCGCGCAGCAAGTTCGTCGTCCTGCTGACCGACGGCCAGAACAACGCCGGCCGGATCACGCCGCAGACCGCGGCCGAGGCGGCGTCCGCGATCGGCGTCAAGGTCTACACGGTCGGTGCGGGGACGCGTGGCCTCGCGCCCTACCCCACGCAGGACTTCTTCGGCAACAAGGTCTATCGTCCGATGCAGGTGGACATCGACGAGACCGTGCTGAAGAAGATCGCCGAGACCACCAACGGGCACTACTTCCGCGCCACCGACACCGCCAGCCTGCGCGACGTGTACAAGGAGATCGACCGCGCCGAGAAGACCGCGTTCGAGGCGCCCGAGTTCCTCGATTACCGCGAGCTCTACCCGTGGCTCGCCTGGCCGGCGCTCGCGCTCGTGCTGGCCGAGATCGTCCTCGCCGAGACGATCCTGCGGAGGCTGCCGTGACCGGCGCGCTGCTCGCGTGGCGCGAGCCGCTCGCGCTCGTCGCCCTGGTGATCGTGCCGCTGCTCGCCGCGTTCCTCCTCTGGGCGTGGCGGCGACGGCGGGCCGCGCTCGAGACGTTCGCGGCCGCCGCGCTCCTGCCGGCGCTCGTCCCCGATCTCGACCCGCGCCGGCGAACGCGCCGCGCGGCGTTGCTGACCGGCGCGGTGCTGCTGCTCGTGGTCGCGATCGGCGGCCCGATGTGGGGCTTCCGCTGGGAGGAGGTGCACCGCGAGGGCATCGATCTGATCGTCGCGATCGACACGTCGCGCAGCATGCTCGCGACCGACGTGAAGCCCAGCCGCATGGCGCGGGCCAAGCTCGCCGTCCGCGACCTCCTCCTGGAGCTGCACGGCGACCGCATCGGGCTTGTCGCCTTCGCCGGCCGCGCCTTCACCCAGTGCCCGCTCACCCTCGACTACGGCGCGGCGGCGCAGAGCCTGGACGCGATCGACGTCGGCATCATTCCGAAGGGCGGCACGGCGCTCGCGGAGGCGATCGACACGGCGCTCGCCGCGTTC
>DASXLI010000058.1:0-68421 GCA_036496285.1 Binatia bacterium | reverse complement strand
TCCGCGGCGTCGCGCGCGCTCTGCTCGTTGGCGAGCGTCTCGTGGAACGTGCGGGTGATCGTGAAGAGCTGGCGCGCGAAGAGCACCGCGCACGCGGCGCCGATCAACAGTGTCAGGAGGAGTCCCGTCCGGAGGACGGTCGTCGCCGTGCGTTGCGCGCGCGAGCTGCGCGACGAGCGCTGGGCCTCGGCGTCCGAGAGGAAGGTCGCGAAGTCGTTGCGGACGGCGTCCATGCGCCCCTTGCGGTCGACCATGCGGGCGGCCACGCTGATGCCGTCGTCGCCGTGTGCCTGATGCACCTCGGCCTCCGTGATCGCGATCCACGCTTCCGCGTGGGCACGCCACGTCGCGAGGCTCGCCGCCTGTGCCCGATCGTCGGCTACCAGCGCGCCCAGCTCCTCGAACTGCGCGCGCACGATCGGCAACCCGGCGCGGTACGGCTCGAGGAAGCGATCGTCCTTGGTGATGACGTAGCCGCGCAGGCCAGTCTCCATGTCGACGATGGCGCGCAGGGTCTCGTTGGCGCTGCCGATGACGTGGTCGCTGTGCTCGACCGCCTGGAAGGCGGAGAGCAGGCCGTCGAGCTGGCCGAGCGATATGCCGGCGAGCGTCGCGAGGGCGAGGAGCGGGAACGCGACGGTGACGGTGAGGGTGCGGCGGAACGCCAGGTCGAGACGGCGTTGAGCGCGGGCGCGGGACGGAGGAACCGGAGGGTCATCGCCCGGCGGCGGCGTCACGCGGGGAACCATACGGCGGGTTCGGGCCGGCGGCAAACCACCCCCGCTTTGCGCCCCCCCGGCCGGTGGTCTACAACCGTCGCGGCCTGCCGATGCGCGACGCGCATGCCATCAACTTCCGCTGGCTGGTCATGCTCCGCTGGGGGGCAATCACCGGCCAGATTGCCACCATCGCCGTGGTCTGGCTGGGGCTCGGCATCGCGGTGCCACTTGCGCCGCTCGCGGCCGTCCTGGCGATCGAGCTCGGGACCAATGTCGCATGTTCGCTGTGGGCGCGCGGCGCGCGCGGTGTGCCCGAGGGGATGCTGGCGGCGATCATGCTCGCCGACGTCGTGCTGCTGACCGCCCTGCTCGCGCTCACCGGCGGACCGTTCAATCCCTTCAGCTGCCTCTACCTCGTGAACATCGCCCTCGCGGCGGTCGTGCTGCGGCCGGCGTGGACGTGGACGCTCGTCGTCGGGTCGCTCGCGTGCTTCGGCGCCTTGTTCGCGCAGCCCCAGTGGGGACCGCCCGCGTTCGCCGGGCGAGCCCACGCGGAGCACATGCAGATGCATCTCGAGGGCATGTGGGTCGCGTTCGGCGTGGCCGCCGTATTCATCGTCTACTTCGTCCAGCGGGTGACGGGCGCGCTCGCCGCGCGCGACGCCGAGCTCGCGGCGGCGCGGGCGCGTACCGCACGCCACGAGCGACTGGCCTCGCTTGCGACCCTCGCCGCCGGCGCCGCGCACGAGCTCGCGACGCCGCTTTCGACGATCGCCGTCGCCGCGAAGGAGCTCGAGCGCCAGCTCGCGTGCCGTGCCCATGGCGCCGATGCCGCCGTCGACGACGCCCGTCTCATTCGCGAGCAGGTCGAGCGCTGCCGCGACATCCTCGAGCACATGGCCGTGGACGCAGGGCAGAGCACCGGCGAGGCCATAGTTCCCTTGTGTGTCGGCGAACTCGTCGACGGCGCCGTGCGGGGCTTCCCCGATCGCGCCCGTGTGCAGTTGTCGATCGACGACCGCGTGCGGCGCTGGATGGTGCACGCGCCGCCGCGTGCGGTGCAGCAAGCGCTACGGGGCGTACTCGAGAACGCACGCCACGCCTCGCCACGGGACGTTCCGGTCGAGCTCCGGGTGCGGGCGGACGCCGCGGGCTGTCGGATCGAGGTGCGCGACGCGGGCACCGGCATGTCACCCGAGGTGCTCGCCCGCGCCGGCGAGCCGTTCTTCACCACCAAGCCGCCAGGCGAGGGGATGGGACTCGGCCTCTTCCTCGCGCGCGCCGTGCTCGAGCGCATGGGCGGCCGCCTCGAGCTCTCGTCGGCAGCGGGAGTCGGGACGACGACGGCCCTGGTCCTACCGGCCGCACGAGCTGCGGCATGAGCGCGACGCCTTCCTGCGACAACGTGTCGCATCGCGCGCCGCGCGTCCGAGCTGCAAGATCGCGCCATGCGAGCGATCCTCCTGATGTTTCTCGCGTCGGGCACGATCGTGGTCCCGCGCGCCAGCGGGTCGCCGCCCGATGGCGCATTGCGAATAGAGTTCCTCACGCCCGCGAGCTGGCGATGCGTCAGCGAGCAATCGTGTACGTTGTGCCACGATCTCGATGGCGCTCCCGCCGACGTCCTCGTGTGGGAGGGACCGGCACCGATGCGCCGCAGCGTTCCGCCCGGTGCGGCGCTGCGCGTGTGTGCGCCGCCGGATGCCGTGGCGCGGGATTTCCCGTTGCGTAGCCCCGCCCGAGGATCATGAGCATGCGTTCCGAGACGATCGGCAGCGCGCTCGTGCGCGGTCGAATCGAGGCGACGACGATGCTCCTCGTCGACGATGATCAGGTGTTCCGGGAGCGACTGGCGCGGGCGTTCCGCGACCGGGGCTTCGAGGTGCGGACGGCCGGAGACGTCGCGGAGGCGGTGGCCATCGCGCGTAGCGAGTCCCCCGAGCTGGCCGTCGTCGATCTGCGCATGCCCGGGCGCTCGGGCCTGGATCTCGTGCGCGAGCTGCGGTCGATCGACGCGGCGACGCGGATCGTCGTCCTCACCGGCTACGGCAGCATTGCGACGGCGATCGATGCGACACGTCTCGGCGCCACCTACTACCTGCCGAAGCCCGCCGACGTCGACGACATCCTCGCGGCGTTCGCCCGCGATGAGACGGGCTCGACCGGCGCCTCCGCGGCCCTTGCGCCCGCCGCCCCCTCCCTGGCGCGGGTGGAGTGGGAGCACATCAACCGCGTGCTGGCCGACTGCGACGGCAACGTCTCGCACGCGGCGCGCCGCCTGGGAATGCACCGCCGCTCCCTGCAGCGCAAGCTGCAGAAGTACCCGCCGCGCGCGTAGCCGTCGTCGATCTTCGTCGCGCCCGCGGCGGGCTCCGCGACAATTTGCCGCATGGTCCTCCTTCCGTGCCCCGGCTAGAGATGCGCGATGCGCGCTGCATCGAGAGGGAGCGGATGGCTGCTGCTCACCGTGGCGGCCCTCGGGGTGCTGGGTCTCGCGTCGCCGGCGGGTGCTCACGGTGTCGTCGGGCAGCGCTTCTTTCCGGCAACGCTGACCATCGACGATCCGTTCGTGGCCGACGAGCTGTCGCTGCCGACGGTGCAGTCGGTCCGGCGCAAGAAGGGCGCCGAGAGTCCGCCAACCTGGGAGACCGAGGTCGAGGCCGAGTTGTCGAAGCGTCTCAGCCGTGACTTCGGCATCTCGCTGGGAGGGACCCTCGTGATCGAGGACCCGAACAGCGGTCCGACCATCGCCGGCTTCGACAACATGGCGGTCTCGGCCAAGTACGTCTTCCTGCAGGACGCTGCGCACGAGCTGCTGCTCTCGGGCGGGCTCGAGGCTGAGGTAGGTGGCACGGGTCAGAAGCGCGTCGACGCCGACTCCTTCTCGACGATCTCGCCGCAGGTCTTCTTCGGAAAGGGCTTCGGAGATCTGCCGGACTCCGCGCGCTTCCTGAAGCCGCTCGCGCTGACCGGTGCCTTCGGCCTCGGCTTCCCGACGAGCGAGCATACCACCACTCACAGCGTGGAGGACGGCGAGATCTCGGTCGAGCGAGAGCTGAACCCGCGAGTCCTCGGGTGGGGCTTCTCGCTGCAGTACAACCTGCAATACCTGCAGAGCTACGTCGAGGACGTCGGCCTCGCGGCGCCCTTCAACCGGATGATCCCGATCGTCGAGTTTGCTATGGAAACCTCCGTTCAGGGTGTGAGCCACACGGCGGGGACCATCAATCCCGGCGTGCTCTGGTTCGGGCGCTACGTCCAGCTCGGACTGGAGGCGGTCGTCCCGATCAACGGCAATGCGCTCGGCGAGGCGCGGCAAGCGCAGGTCGGGGTCATTGGGCAGATACATTTCTACCTCGACGACATCTTGCCGGAGGTCTTCACGTGGACACCGTTCTCGGGGGTGCTCGGGCCGACGCAGCCGCGCTAGGGGTGATCATGCTGCTCGTCGCGCTTGCCACGCCCGGCGCGGTCCTGGCGCACGCGTTCCCCGATCACTCCGACCCGCGAGTGGGTCATACCGTCGAGGTGTCCCCGTCCGAGGTCCGCATCTGGTTCGACGGCGCGATCGAGCCTGTGTTCAGCTCCATGAAGGTCGAGGACGCGAGCGGCAAACGCGTCGATCGCGACGACGCGCACGTCGACCCGAGCGACCAAAGGCTCCTCGAGGTGAGTGTCGCAGCTCTTGCCGCCGGCGCCTACCAGGTGGAGTGGAGCGTCGTCGCGCGTGACGGGCACCGCACGGAGGGCAAGTTCACCTTCCGGGTCGCGCCGCACTGACCATGCCGGGAGCGCTCGCGCTCGTTGCCGCGGCTCTGATCCGTTGGGCGAATCTGCTTGCCCTGGCCGGCGTCATGGGGGGCCTGGTGACGGAGCTCATCGTGCTGCCGCATCGCGGCGCCGAGCTGGACGTCGCGCGCCGGCGCGTGGGCAGGATGACCATCGCCGCGCTGCTGTTGCTCGCCGCAGCCAGCCTCGCCGATCTGGTGGCACGCGCCCAGACGATGACGGGCGGTGGCATCGCCGCCACTCTCACGGCGCTTCCGTCGGTGCTCGGCCGGACGCACTACGGATTGATCTGGCGTCTGCGCGCGGTGGCTCTCGGGCTCCTCGGCATCCTGTGCTCGACGCGGTGGCGGGTGGCGCGCATGGCGGCGCTCGGAACGATGCTCGGCGTCGTGTTCACCTTCGCCCTGAGCGGTCACGCGGCGGACTGGGGCGACTCCACTCCGGCGGCGCTCGTCGATTGGGGACATGCCGTCGCCGCCTCCGCGTGGGCCGGGAGCCTGCTGTGCTCGTGGTGGTGTGTCTTTCGCGAGAGACAAGCGTCGCTCCCCCGCGCCGACCTGGTGGCGATCACTCGTCGATTCTCCCGCCTCGCCGGATGGTGTGTGTGCGTGATCGTGCTGAGCGGCCTCGCGAACGGCTACGTCGAGCTCGCGACGATTCCAGCGTTGTGGACCAGCGCCTATGGGCGTGTGCTGATCGCGAAGCTCCTGCTGGTGCTCGGCGCGCTCGCGCTCGGAGGCGCCAACCGGTACCGCGTGCTTCCGAGCCTTGCGGGCACGGATTCGTCCGATCATGACAGCGCCCGCGCGCTCCTCGCACGGTACGTCGCCTGCGAGGTCATGCTCGTGATCGCCGTGTTCGGATGCACGGCCCTCCTGGGTCAGCTTCCGCCGCCGCGGCACGGCGGATCGCACGGCGACATGGCGCATGTCACCGCGTCGGCTGCACTGTGACGGCGGCTCAGCCCTTTCCGGCGAGCGAGCGCAGCACCATCTGCAGGATTCCGCCGTGGCGCAGGTACTCGATCTCGATCGGGCTGTCGACCCGTGCGACGGCGCGAAGGGACGTCGCGCGACCGTCGGCGCGGTGGACGCGCACCTCGAGCTCGGCGCGTGGCTTCAGCTGCGCGATGCCGGTGACGTCGAACGTCTCGCTGCCGTCGAGCTGATGCGTCGCGGCGCTCTCGCCGCGCAGGAACTGGAGCGGCAGCACCCCCATGCCGACCAGGTTGCTGCGGTGGATGCGCTCGTAGCTCTCGGCGAGCACGACCTTGACGCCGAGGAGCAGCGTGCCCTTCGCGGCCCAGTCGCGCGAGCTGCCGGTGCCGTACTCCTTGCCGGCGATGACCACGAGCGGGACGCCGTCCTTCTGGTAGCGCATGGAGGCGTCGTAGATGCGCATCTCCTCGCCGTCCGGCAGGTGGCGCGTCCAGTCGCCCTCGCGTCCGGGGGCGAGCTGATTCCGCAGGCGCACGTTGCCGAAGGTGCCGCGCATCATCACCTGGTGATTGCCCCGCCGCGCCCCGTAGCTGTTGAACTCCTTCTGGGTCACGCCGTGCGCAATCAGGTACTGGCCCGCGGGCCCGTCGGCGGGGATCGAGCCGGCCGGTGAGATGTGGTCGGTCGTGATCGAGTCGCCGAGCAGTGCCAGCACACGCGCGCCCGTGACGTCGCGGATCGGCGGCGGAATGGCCGGGAGATCGACGAAGAAGGGCGGCTCCTGGATGTACGTCGAATCGTTCTGCCAGGCGTACAGGGCACCCTCGGGGACCGGGAGCGCGCGCCACGTGTCGTCGCCCTCGAAGACCTTGCCGTAGCTGGCGTGGAAGAGATCCGGCTTCACGTTCTGCTCGAGCGTCGCCTGCACCTCGGCGCGGCTCGGCCAGATGTCGCGCAGGAAGACCGGCTTCCCATCGGAGTCGGTGCCGAGCGGGTCGACGTCCAGATCGATGTCCACGGTGCCGGCGAGCGCATAGGCGACGACCAGCGGCGGCGACGCGAGATACGACGCGCGCACCAACGGGTGGATGCGGCCCTCGAAATTGCGGTTGCCGCTCAGCACCGCCGCCACGACGAGGTCGTTGCCGCGGATGGCATTGGCGATCGGCTCCGGCAGCGGGCCGCTGTTGCCAATGCAAGTCGTACATCCGTAGCCGACCACGTTGAAGCGCAGCAGCTCGAGATAGGAGAGCAGGCCGGCGTTGCGCAGGTAGTCGGTGACCACGCGTGACCCGGGCGCGAGGCTCGTCTTCACAGTTGGCTTGGTGCCGATGCCGCGCTCGACGGCCTTCTTCGCCAGCAGGCCGGCGGCGATCATGACCGCCGGATTGGACGTGTTGGTGCAGCTCGTGATCGCGGCGATCGCGACGCTGCCGCCGCCGAGCTCGGCGCGCACGCCGTCGAGCTCGACCGGCACGCGCTTCTCCGCCTGCCCCGGATAGCTCTCGCGGAAGCCGCGCCGCACGTTGCCGAGCGCCACCCGGTCCTGCGGGCGCTTAGGCCCCGCGAGGCTTGGCTCGACCGTGGCGAGGTCGAGCTCGAGCGTCTCGGAGAAGACAGGCGCCGGCGAGGCGTCGGTGCGGAAGAGCTGCTGCTCCTTGCAGTAGCGCTCCACGAGGTCGACGACGGCCGGGTCGCGGCCGGTGGCGCGCAGGTAGCGCAGCGTCTCGTCGTCGACCGGGAAGAGGCCCGCGGTCGCGCCGTACTCGGGGGCCATGTTCGCGAGCGTGGCGCGGTCGGCCAGCGGCAGGCTCGAGAGGCCGGCGCCGGTGAACTCGACGAAGCGGCCGACGACGCCGTGCTTGCGCAGCATCTGCGTGACCGTGAGCACGAGATCGGTCGCGGTCGCGCCCGGGGGCAGCTCGCCGTGCATGCGGAAGCCGACGACCTCGGGCGCGAGCTGGTAGAGCGGCTGCCCGAGCAGTACGGCCTCGGCCTCGATGCCGCCGACCCCCCAGCCGAGCACGCCGAGCCCGTTCACCATCGTCGTGTGCGAGTCGGTGCCGACCACCGTGTCGGGGAAGGCGAACGTCTTGCCGTCGATCGTGCGCCGCTGCACCACCGTGGCGAGGAACTCGAGGTTGACCTGGTGGACGATACCCGTGCCCGGCGGCACGACGCGGAAGTTGCGGAAGGCCTTCTGCCCCCAGCGCAGCAGGAGGTAGCGCTCGCGGTTGCGCTCGTACTCGTGCGTGACGTTGGCGGCGTAGGCCTGCGGCGTGCCGAACACGTCGACCTGCACCGAGTGATCGATGACGAGATCGGCGGGCACGAGCGGATTGATGCGCTGCGGATCGCCGCCGAGGCGCGAGACAGCCGAGCGCATCGCGGCGAGATCGACGACGGCCGGCACCCCGGTGAAGTCCTGCAGCACGACGCGCGCCGGGAGGAAGGGCAGCTCGACGTCGGCCGGCTGTTTGGGGTCCCAGGTCGCGAGCGCCAGGACGTCGCTCTCGGAGGCGACGCCTGTGGCGTGACTACGCAGGACGTTCTCGAGCAGGATACGCACCGTGTACGGCAGCCGATCGAGGTTGCCGCCGCAGCGCGGCGCGAGCGCCGCGAGACGGTGGTAGGCGACGGGGCCACCCGCGGTGTCGAGGGTGGCGCGGCTGCCGAACGTGTCGATCGTGGGCATGGTCCGAAACGTACCAAGCCCGCCGCGATCACGCCATGTGGACCCGGGGCGCCGCGCGCACGCCGACCTCCGCGGCTGCGTCTACCAAGGCGTCGGCGGCCGCGTCGAGATCGCGCGGCTCGTGCTCGGCGAGGGCCGTGAGCCGGAGCCGCGCCGTGCCCCGGGCCACCGACGGCCAGCGGATGCCCTGGGCGTAGTAGCCGCGGGCGAGAAGCGCCTCGCAGAGCGCCATCGTCGGCGCGTTCTCGCCGATCAGCACGGGCACGATCTGGGTCTCGCTAGCGCCGGTGTCGAAGCCGGCGTCGCCGACCCGGCGCCGCAGGCGTGCGGCGTGCTCGAGCACCCGGATGCGCCGCCACGGCTCCTCCTCCAGCACGGCGAGCGCCGCGAGCGCGGCACCGAGCGCCGGCGGGGCAAGCGCGCAGCTGAAGACGAATCCGCGGGCGACGTTCAGGAGATACTCGCGCACGACGCGCGAGCACGCGACGAAGGCGCCGAAGGAGCCGATCGCCTTCCCGAGCGTGCCGACCAGCACGTCGACGTCGTCCGCGCCGAGCCCCGCGTGCTCGAGCACGCCGCGGCCGTTCGCACCGAGGACGCCGATGCCGTGCGCGTCATCGAGCAGCACCATCGCGCCAGCGCGACGCGCGTGCGCCAGCATCTCGCGCAGCGGCGCGACGTCGCCGTCCATCGAGTAGACGCCGTCGAGCACGACGAGGCAGCGCCCGCCCGCGCCGCCCGCCGCAGCGCCGGATGCCGCGTGGTCCAAAGCGGCGCTCAGCGCCGCGTGATCGTTGTGCGGCACGACCCGCACCGCCGCCTTCGACAGCCGCACCCCGTCGACGACCGACGCGTGCGCCAGCTCGTCCGAGACGACGACGTCGCCCGGGCCGACGAGCGCGGGGATGATCGTCGCGTTTGCCTGATAGCCGGTCGCGAAGGTGAGCGCGCTCTCGAAGCCGACGAGCGCCGCGAGCCGCTCCTCGAGCTCCTCGTGCAGACCGAGGTGGCCGCAGATGAGGCGTGAGCCGCCGGCCGCGGTGCCCCAGTCGCGGGCGGCGCGCGCCGCGCCCTCGATCACGCGCGGATGGGCCGCGAGGCCGAGATAGTTGGACGACGCGAGCACGACGACGTCGCGGCCGTCGACCGTCATGCGCGGTCCCTGGGCGCCGTCGAAGCGGCGCAGGAAGCGTCGCAGGTGATCGCGCTCGAGGCCGGCCAGGCGCTCGCGCGCCAGCGCGTCCGCCGGCCCGCTCACCGGCACACCGAAGGGGAGAGGCGACGCATCGCGAGCGCGGACGGTAGAACGGGCGGCCCCCGGCCGTCAACCAGGTGACGTCGTCGGGTTTACCAGCAGGCGACGCCGGGGTCGGAGCTGCCGTGCCGCCGGCATGCGGCGCCGTATCGGCAGGCCCAGTGGGCACGGACGGGGCGACCGGTTATGCTGCGCCCCATGCTACGGCTCTGGGCGGTGCTCCTGCTCCTCGTCGTCATGGCCTGCTCGCCCGCCGGCGCGGCGAGCCCCCGCAAGCAGAAGAGCTCTGTCCCGGCGACGGCGAAGAAGGCCGGTGCGAGCGGCAAGAAAGCGGCGCAGACGCCGCCGCTCCGCCCGGAGGTGGAGCGACGCGAGGGGTTCGGCGCCCGCACCGTCGGCGGCGAGGGCGGACGGGTGATCAACGTCGAGGAGTCGTCCGAGGCCGGTGTGAAGCTCGCCTTGCAGAAGGCGAACAAGACGGGCGGCGTGGTCGTGCGCTTCCCCGAGAACGCGACGATCGCGATCCACGGCATGCTGCCGCGGCTGACGGCGTCGAACGTCACGATCGACGGCAACGGTGCCACGCTCGACGGCACCGACATGACGAAGGAGGTCGCGCTCCTCGACGTGCGCGGCCACGACGTGATCGTGCGCGACATGCGCTTCCGCAACGGCTACGACAACCTGCGCATCCAGGGCGACACCGCCCACGACGTCTTCGTGACCCACGTTTCCTCCACCGGCTCGCGCGACGACGGCATCTCGATCGGCTACGGCGCCCACGACGTGACCGTGCAGTGGTCCTTCCTCGCCGGCAACACCCGCTCGGTCTTCTGCAAGTACGGCGACACGAACGACATCTCGCTGCACCATCTGTGGATCCAGAAGGGCTGGATCCGGAGCCCCATCTTCTCGGGCCACATCCATGCCGACGTGCGCAACATCATCGTCGAGGACTGGGGCGAGTGGGGCATGCGCTTCGAGGACGGCGCGACGGGCAACGTCGTGGGCACGCTCTTCGTCCTCTCGCCCTACGCCGTGAGCGTCGGCGCAAAAGGCGACAGCGCGCTGCGCTTCATGAACGCCGGTCCCGTGTTCACCGACAGGAACGTCTTCCGCGGCGAGGCGAAGGCGCCGGTCCTGGCGGGCGGCGCGACCACTCCCTACGACGCGCCGCCGGTGCTCACCCACGACGTCGACTCGATGGAGGAGATCGTACGCGCCGGCGCCGGCTGCATGCCGCGCGATGCGATCGACCGCGCCTACATCGCGACGCGCGACGGCTGGTACGTCCACGACGGCCACCCGCTGACCGTCTCCGCGTCGCGCTAGCAGCGCGCCGCGGCGTCTCGCAGGTCGTTAGAGAAACTTGCTGCCGAGGGACTTGCCGCCCGCCTTGAACTTGCCGGCGGTCACGATCCCTGGAATCGTCACGGGTGCCGCGTTGCCGTCCGTGACGGTGAAGGTGAGGGACCCATTCAGCGACGTCGCGCTGCCGCTGATGCCGGAGCCGGTGCCCTTGCCCGATCCGCCAGCGAAGAGGACGGACGCGGCGAGCCCGTTGTGCGTGGGATCGCCGAGTGTCGTGGCCTGGACGTTGACGTTGGCGACCCCGACAGCCGACGATTCCTCGACGCCGTTGAAGATCAGAGTGACGCTGCTCTGCGTCCAGACGGTCGTCGTGACGGAGTTCGTCGACGGGTTGTAGACGATCAGCCTCGAGTCCGCGCCAGGAGAGCCGCCGTCCGCGGCGAGCGCGAGTACCTCGGTGTTCTTGTCCGGCTTCGTGGTCAACGGTCTGCCGAGCGCGAGGTTGAGGATGTCGTTGCTGGAGAGCTTGCGGGCGCTCACCGCCGGGTTGCCGTTCTTGTCGGTGCCTGGGAACTGCACCGTCAGATTCAGCGTCGCCTTGAAGAATGCGAACGGGACTTGAGCGTATGACGACGTCGGTACGGCAAGCAGCAACGAGACGAGCATGACGGCGGCCAGGCGGCGCATGGGGGTTCTCCTTACGGCTGCTTCGTACAGAGCCACGGGCGGGCCGTCAATCGTGGAGGGCGTCAGCGGTGGCGCCCGGCCGCATGCAGGAACGCCACCAGCTCGCCGGGATGGTCCGTCTGGATGCCGGCCGCGCCGGCGGCGAGCGCCGTCCGCCAACCCTCGACGCCGTCGTCCGCTCCCAGCCGGTCGACGTACATCGCGAGGCCGGCCTGCTTGGCGACGGCGATGACGTCGGGGGTGAAGTCGCGGGCGCTGAACGCGAGGATCCTCGGCTGGAGGAGCGCGATGACCTTCTGCGCCCCTTCGACGCTCGTCGCCTCCGGCAGGATGGTGAGATCCGGGTTCAATCGCCGCAGCTCGAACCCGATGTCGGAGTAGATCACCACGCGGCTCACCATGCCCTGTGCCTCGATGCGGTCGACGAGGTCGGCCGCGGCCGCCGCTTTGACGTGGACGTAGAGGCCACCGCGGCTGTGCGCCGCCTCGAGCGCCTCGTCGAACGTCGGGATCTTCGTTCCGCTGAACTCGGGCGCGAGCTTGACGCCGGCGTCGAGGGCGCGCAGGTCGGCCAGCGTCATCTTGGCGACGAGGCCGTGTCCCGTGGTGCAGCGCTCGACGGTGGCATCGTGGCTCAGCACCAGCTCGCCGTCCGCGCTCGTGCGGACGTCGACCTCGACGTAGTCGGCGCCCAGGTCGAACGCGGCCGCGATCGCCGGCACTGTGTTCTCGGGATGATGCAGGTGCTCGCCCCGGTGCGCGATCACGACGACCGGCGCGGGGCGCTGGCACGCGGCTCCGAGCAGGAGGGCGAGCGCGGCGAGGCGCACGTACCTGCGCCGGGTGTGGCGTGCGGCGCCCGTGGCCGTCAATCGCGCGGCGCGGCGGGCAAGGCCGCGATGATCGCGTCGGTCATCGCGCTCGTGGTGGCGGTTCCGCCGAGGTCGCGGGTGACGTGCGCGCGGTCGCCGAGCACGGCCGCGGTCGCGGTGGTGATGCGGTCGGCGTGGGCGCCGAGGCCGAGCTGGCGCAGCATGAAGAGCGCCGAGACCAGCAGCGTCAGCGGATTGGCAAGATCCTTGCCGACGAGATCGGGCGCTTCACCGTGGATCGCCTCGTAGACGGCGATGTCGTCGCCGAAGTTGGCCCCCGGGACGATCCCGAGCCCCCCTGCCAGGCCGGCGCAGAGGTCGGAGATCAGGTCGCCGTAGAAGTTCGGCGTCAGCAGCACGTCGAACTGATACGGGTTCATCACGAGCTGCATGCAGGTGTTGTCGACGATCAGCTCCTGGTAGGCGATCGCGGGGTGCTCGGCCGCGACGGCGCGGCAGCACTCGAGGAAGAGTCCGTCGGCGCGCTTCATGATGTTCGCTTTGTGGACGGCGGTGATCTTGCGCCGGCCCTCGCGCGCGGCGAGCGCGAAGGCGAAGCGCGCGATGCGCGTCGAGGCGCGCCGGGTCGTCACCTTGATGCTCTCGACCACGCCGGGGACGACCTGATGCTCGAGGCCCGCGTACTCGCCCTCGGTGTTCTCGCGCACGATCAGCAGATCGAGATCGGGGTAGCGGCTCGCGCGTCCCGGGAAATTCCGTACCGGGCGGACGTTGGCGTAGAGATCGAGAACCTTCCGCAGCGTGACGTTCGGGCTCTCGAACGCCCCTCCGAGCGGGGCCGCGAGTCGGGTCTTCAGCGCCACGCGATGCGTGCGGATCGCGGCGAGGGTCTCGGGGGGCAGGGGCGTGCCGTAACGTGCCGCCGCCTCGCGCCCGGCCTCGACGCGCTCCCAGCGGAGCGGCACGCTGGCGGCCTCGAGGATGCGCACCGTCGCCTCGCACACCTCGGGCCCGATCCCGTCGCCCGGGACGAGCGCGACGGTGCGCACCGGCTCGGCCGCGGTGGAACCCGTCATGCGCTGGCCCGCACGCCGGCGACGACGGCGTCGCGCACGTCGGTCGTGCCGGCGCTGCCGCCGAGGTCGCGCGTGCGGACGCGGCCGTCGCGCAGCACGTCCTCGACCGCCGTCACGATGCGGCCGCCCGCCGTGTGCTCGCCGAGGTGGCGCAGCATCAGCGCCGCCGAGAGGATGAGCGCGATCGGGTTGGCGACGTTCTTGCCCGCGATGTCCGGGGCGCTGCCGTGCACGGCCTCGAAAACGGCTGCCGTGGCGCCGACGTTCGCCCCCGGCACCATGCCGAGGCCGCCCACCAGGCCGGAGGCGAGATCGGAGACGATGTCGCCGTAGAGATTCTCGAGCAGCACGACGTCGAACGCGCGCGGCTCGAGCGCGAGCTGCATGCACAGGGTGTCGATGATCACCTCCTCGTAGGCGATCTCCGGGTGACGCGCGGCGACGCGCCGGCAGCACTCGAGGAAGAGGCCGTCGGTCAGCTTCATGATCGACGCCTTGTGCGCCGCCGACACCTTCCGCCGGCCGTCGCGGCGCGCCAGCATGAACGCGTACTCCGCGATGCGCATGCACGCCGCCTCCGTCACCACTTTCAGGGTCTCGACGACGCCGGGCACGACCTCGTGCTCGAGACCGGAGTAGAGGCCCTCGGTGTTCTCGCGCACGATCACGAGGTCGACGCCGTCGTAGCGGCTCGCGACGCCGGGCAGGGTGCGCACCGGGCGCACGCTGGCGTAGAGATCGAGCGCCTTCCGCAGGCGCACGTTCACGCTGGCGAAGCCGCTGCCGATCGGGGTCGTGACCGGACCCTTGAGCGCGACGCCGGTGTCGCGGATCGCGTCGAGCACCGCCGGGGGAAGGGGATCGCCGGTGCGCTCGATGGCGGGCTGCCCGGCCTGCTGCTCGATCCAGGTGAGCGCGACGCCGGTGGCGTCCACGACGGCGCGCGCCGCCGCGGCGACCTCGGGGCCGATGCCGTCGCCGGCGAGCAGCGCTACCCGATGCGCCATATCCGCCATGCCGCCCCGTGCATGCCGGCGGAGCCTAGCACGCGCTCGCGCCGGGCGCTCGCCGGAGGCCAAAAGCACGCGAGCGCCCCGGCACGGAGATGCCGGGGCGCTCGCGGAGCGTCGCGCGGCACGCCGCGACGCTGGATCGGGTGCAGTGGGGGGAGGTCCGCTGCGCCCGTGGGGGGCCTGCTCAGGGGTTGCAGGTCAGCTTCAGCACGTCGGCATCCTTCTGGGCCTTGGGTTTGGTGGAGACGGAGTACGTCGCCCGGACCTTGATCGTCTTGCGCGTGCTCTTCGGTCCCATCGGGCCGACCTTCATCGGCACGGTCAGGTTGAAGAGCGCACAGTCGTTGTCGCGCGAGTCCGGGATCAGGATCGGACCATCGGCGTCGAACGTGCCGAGGAGAGCGGCGCGGATCGCGCCATCGCCGGGCTTGTTGACGTTGATCGCGTCCTTCGCCGACGGCTTCAGGACCTCGATCGCGTTGATGGTGTCGCTGCTGCACGCCGGCAGGCGCGTATCGACCATGTTCACGCACAGCGCCATCTGGAACGTGCACTGCCCGGGGACGTTGTCGAAGTCGCACGACGGGTCGCCGTCGGTGCACGACTGCTTGAACGATGAGTTGCCGAACTTGTCGACGACGGGGGGATTCGTGGCGTTCGACATGAGCCACTCGAGCGCGCACTCGATGGTCTGCTTGCCCTGGCCGGGGATCTGCAGGGCCGGGGCGTAGTCGGTCGGGTTGACGACGGCGAAGATCGAGAAGTCCGTGAGGCCCGTCGTGCTCACCGTCTTGTTCAAGGTGTCGACCGTCGTCGGCAGCAGCTCGACGCACGGGCCATTGGCGCCGCACGTTGCGCTGTTGGCGCACGCCGCGCCGCCGATCAGGCAGGTGCCGGGGCCACCGACACGGGCGATCTGCAGGCCGGCTTCGGTCGCCGAGCCGTCGGGAATGCCGGCGCGGGCGAGCTCGGCGGTCGTGTAGTCGATGCTGAGGTCGGCGCTGAACACGCCTTCCGGGCTCTTCTGCACGGTGGTGAAGAACGGCAGGATGCCGGTCGAGAGGACGCCCACGCCCGGCGGCATGTCGCTGCTCGCGGCGACGGCGGTTGCCCCGAGGACCGAGCGGTCGGCGCTGACCCGCGACGCCACGCTGTTGGAGGCGAACGACACGGTGACGTCGGACGTCGGCTCCTGATACGAGACCGCGCCGCCCGCGTTGATCGTGCGATCGAAGAACGTGTGGCTCGACGGGCCGCTTGCGACCTGGGTGGTGTCGAGCGGGTTGAAGTTGGGCGGGGTGGTGTAGTCGAACGTGCCCGGGGTGCCGTTCTGCACGATGTCCTGCCACCAGGCGAGGATGTTCGGCAGCACGAACGCGTTCTGGATGCGGACGCTGCGGTCGTAGGTGGGGAAGGCGTTCGGCCACTCGGACACGATCGCGTGGCCCGGGACGAACGAGAGCGAGCTCAGGAACGGCGTCACGGTGGAGGCGTGTGCGGCCGGGCCCTGCTGCAGGTAGAAGGCGGTGACACCGCTCGGGCCGTTGCCGCTGATCGTCCCGGTGGTGCCGGCGACGGTGAGACTCTCGGGCGCGAGCAGGAGGTTCTGCAGGAACGGATCGAAGATCTGCAGGCCCGCCGCGAGGCCGACGGCCTCGTTCGCCTGGTTCGGCACGACCTCATCGGAGTCGTCGCTGATCTGCATGAGGTTGCGCGGCCCGCCGACTACCGGGCTCTTGATCCAGGCCTCGGCCTCGGCCTCGGGGTCGCCGTGGTCGAGCATGGTCTGCGTGAGGTTAGTGAACACCCCGAACTTGTCGGCGACATTGGCCGGGTCGAGCCCGAAGATGGTGTCGAGGCTGGAGAGCGCGCCGGCGCCGATCGACGAGTTGAGCAGCAGCTTGTTGGTGAGGCCGCCGCCCGTCGCGTTCAGGACGTACGCTTTGATGTCGGGCTGGAAGGCCGCGAGACAGGAGCCCATGATGCCGCCGAGCGAGTGGCCGATGTAGAAGATGTTGTTCGCGTCGATGCTGGTGCCGAGCTGGCCGTCGATGCTGTGCGACTGGATCAGCCGCACGAGCTGCATGAGATCGGCGCAGGTCTGGCGGAAGTTGTCGCCGGTGCCGACGATGTTGCTGAAGCCGTTGAAGAAGCCGAGCTGGGTGGAGACGGTGCCGATCGGCAGGAAGAGGACGGAGCCGTCGGCGAAGCCGTCGGGCACCGCGGTGCCGCCGTAGCCGTTCGCGTGGTCGGGCTGGAAGCGGCCGGCGGCGGTGCCGTTCGGGTTCTGGAAGCGGTAGCCGTGCGCGACGGCGTCGATGCCGATGCTGGCAAAGCCGGCGGCGGCAATGGTCTCGGCGAGGTCGCCGACGATCTTGCGGTCACCGCCGAGGCCGTGCTGGTTGATCGCGATCGGCCAGCCGTTCACCGGCGGCGCGCCGGCCGGGATCGCCACCGTGAAGGGGATCGTGACGCCCGCGTTCTGGATGAGCGGGGTCTTGTCCGTCGGGCTGGTGTAGACGAAGACCTCGTCGTTCGGCTCGCATGGGACCTGGCACGGCAGCCCGAGGTTCGACGTGTTGGGCAGATCCTCTCCCGGGCCGTTGCCCTGCGGATCGTTGGTCTGGAAGCGCGGGCTGTTGAAGTAGCCGGTTGCGACCGCGTTCAGGTGCGAGTGCGGCGTGAGGCCGTAGAGCGCGGTCAGGTCGTTGGCGGTAGCGTCCTTGAACACGACCTGCGTGGCACTGAAATCGGCCGTCGGCATCGGCTGGCTCGGCAGGACCGACGTTTCTACCAGGCGGAGCGACTCGAGGGTGGACTGTGTGGTGAAGACGGCCATGCCCGCCATGTTGGCGACCGTGGGCGCGCCGCCGATCGCGGCGACCGTGTCGGCCGCATCGCCGTAGATGTCGTTCGCATCGGTGTTGGCCGAGGCGTGCGTGCGCGCAGCGACGAAGTCGGCGGTTGCGACGACCGGCGTGCCGCCGCCGGTGACCGCCGTGGTGAGCACGCAGGCGTACTGCGTCTGCGGCTTCAGCGGATGGCCGCCGAGCGGGATGACCGCCAGCGTGTTCGGGATGCGGGTGTCGACGTTCGCCTTCAGCTCGATCGGCTCGAGGCTGTTGTCGCTCAGGTTCACCATGAAGACGGAGTCGGTGACGGCGGGCGCAAGGCGCGGCGACGCCGGCAGCGAGGCGAGATCGATCGAGCCGCTGAAGAAGAAGAAGCAGCCGGTCGTGACGCCGAAGCCGTCCAGGACGTCGAGGCCGCGCTCGACCGTCGCGGTGTAGTTGGTATTGCGGACGACGTCGGCCGAGAGGCCGATGTTGGCGCCGTTGTTCAGCAGCGTGCCGTCACCGTCGGTCGGCCCGCCCTGATCGAAGTAGAGGTCGCTCGGAAACGGGACGCTTCCGAAGACCGTCGGGTTCGTGTTCTCGGGGGGCAGCGTGAACTTGACGGTCGGGCCGGCGAACGCCGGAACGGCAGCGAGTACGAGCGTCACGAGCGCGGCGTAGCTCAACAATCGATAGTGGCGGGTCGTCTGCAACATCGCGGGATCCTCCTGGGGGAAAAGCTGGAAAGACGGCCCCCGAAAGGTACGCTCCCCCCATTTGACGTGTCAAGAAAAATCACCTGTTTTACCTATAGGCTGGGAGTATTTCCCTCTTTGGTACTAGGAGGCCGACGACATGCGAGATCCCCGGGATCGTCCCCTTGATGACGCGTCGCGTAGCGCAAGCGCCCTGGCGGTTCTGCTGCTCATCGCCGGCGCGGGAACGTTGGCGTACTGGACCGCGTTCTTCACCAGCGATCTCGTGCAGGCGACGGTCGAGCCCTGCTACCTGGTCTTCGAGCGGACGTTTCCCGCCGCCGACGCGTGGGCGGCAGTCACCGCGATCCTCTGCGCGCTCGGCTTGCTGCGGCGCCGCCCGGAGGCGGTGCTGTTCGGCGTCGCAGCCGGCAGCGCGTTCACGTTCCTCGGCCTGATGGACGTGCTCTACAATCTCGAGCACGGCATGTACGCGGTGCACACTCCCGAGATGGCGTACGAGACGCTCATCAACGTCGTCTGCCTGACGCTCGGTCCCGCGACGATGGCGTGCGTGTGGCGCTGGCGACGCCGGCTCGATCCCGCCGTCGTCCGCTAGCCCGGTACTAGCTCGGTCCCTGGCACGAGCCGCCGCGCCCGAACTGCACATGGCGGACGTCGACGGTGTAGCCGGGGCCGGGCGGCCGCGGCGCGCTGTTCAGGCCGTAGCCGAAGGCGTCGAAGAAGGCGCCGTTCTGGCCCGGTGCCTGGCGGATCGTGACGTAGTCGCCGAAGCGCGCCGTGCCGGTATTGCTGCTCGTGGTGGCATAGACGACGAAGTCGCCCCAGAAGCCGACGGCGTGGTTCTCGTAGTTCCCGCCGCCGCCGTACTCGAGCGAGAGGCCGATCTCGCCCGTGCAAGTGTTGGTGGCGAGCGCCGGGTAGGCGAAGGCGAAGCCGTTGTTCCAGATCTGCTGCTGCGAGAGGAGCGCGAAGTCGTTGCCGCGGTCGAGGGTGACGAGCTCGATGTGCGGCTGCTGGAAGTTGGCGTCGGTGCCGGCGGTCCAGCCGAACCACACCTGGCTGCCCGAGCGCGTTGCGCCGATGACGCCGTTCCGCGGGAACGAGTTGCCGTTCGGGCCGTTGAAGTTCTTCGCCAGCCAGTCCTGGCCGTCGGGTGTCTTCGAGACCGGTGCGTCGTTCGCCCAGCTCGCGATGGCGACGTCGCGCCAGAAGTACGTGTTGGAACTCTCGGCGAGCGAGAAGACGCGCATCTGGCTGTTGCTGTTGTGGCCGGCCCAGAACACCTCGTCGAGCGTGTCCTGCGTGATGTGGCTGCCCCACGCCATCGGGCTGTCCGTGGGATTCGTGAAGTCGATCGTGATCGAGCCGCCGGCTTGCAGCCCGGCGAGCGACGTGCGCGCGACCTGGAAGCCCTGGCTGCACCCGTTGCCGCACGGGCTGCCCGCGTCCCAGCTCATGTAGAGCGCGCCGTTGCCGACCGAGAGATCGGGGTAGTCGAAGCCGGTGCCCGCCGGCTGACCGAAGAGGCCCGGGGTCAGGTTCCAGTACGTCCAGGCGGTGCCGTTGCTGCTGATGACGTCGGCCGGGCTCGCGACCGCGATGCGCATGCCGTTGCCCTGCAGCAGCCACACGAAGCGGTCGATGCTCGACACGTACTGCACCACCTGATCGCAGCAGAAGCCGACGGCGTCGGCGGGAAAGATCGTGGTCGGATCGAGCTTCGTGTAGGTCGCGCCGCCGTCGGTGGAGAAGGCCGCGAACCAGTTGGCGGAGACGAAGATGACGCCGCCGCCCGAGGCGCCGCTCGGCTCCGCGACTGTGCTCTGGCTGATGCCGATCGCGTCGTTGGTGTTGAACGTGATCACGCCGGCGGCAGCGCGCGGGCTGCGCGTCCGGAACTGCTCGCTCGGTGCCTGCAGCGCCCCGGTATTGGAGGAGGTGGGTGTGCCGGCGACGAACGGTCCGGTCGGGACGATCCAGTTCGGGCTGTTCTCCTCGTCGTCCTCGAACGCCGGCGGGAAGGGCGGGAAGGGCGCGCCCGTCACCGACTGCGCGTCGACGGTGCCGCTCTGGAGATCCGCGGAGCCGGGCGCGAGGAGCGGAATGACGACGTCGGCGCTCACGCTGAACTGACGTACCTTGCCGGTACCGACGTTGGCGGGGCAGTGCGCGAACGGCTTGCAATGGGTGTGGCCGTTCGGCTCGAGACAGCAGACACGCTGGCGCACGAACTCGGGCCGGTTCGGCGTCGCGCTGCAGGTCTTCTCCTCGACCCGGACGATCGGCTGCGTCCCCGGGCAGCGCGCGTGCGAGGGCGCGAGCGTCTGGGCCTGGTAGGTGCCCGCGACGACCAGCGTGTAGCGCTGTCCCGGCGTGAGCTGGGTCGCGTCGAACGTCGCCTGCACCGTCGCGCTCTTGCCGTTCGGAATGTCGCCGACCGCGACCGGGAAGACCGTCGGATCCGTCGGCGCCGCGCCGTGCAGCACGATCGAGGCGACGCTCACGTGGAACGCGGCGCTGTTGCCGGTGTTGTCGAGCGACGCGGCGACGATCACCGAGGTGCCGTTCAGCGCGGCGCCGACCGGACCGAGGTCGAACGTCGTCATCTGCCCGGCGGATGCGACGCGGGCGGCGGAGACGGCGACGGTGAGGACGAGCGAGGCGAGAACGCGCAGCGCGGCTCTGCGAGACGGCATGTCGGAACCCTCCTGGTAGCCGATCGAGCTTTCGGGTGCGCGGATCATGCGTCATCGCGCTGCGCGAGTCACGCGTCGCGTCGCGATTTCTCGAACGCGGTGCGCAGCGGGCCGCGCACGCGCTGGCCGCTACGACGCGAGCTTGTCGCGGATCGCTTCGAGCGTCTGGCGCGCGTCGCCGAGCATGGCGTCGAGGTTGCGCCGATGGCTCGCGAGCAGGCTCTCGGGGCCGCCGTCGAGGACGATGAGCGGCTTCATCAACGCCGCCCGCCGCAGCGTGATCTCCGCGTGCTTCAGGAGGGCGGCGAGATCGGGATCCTTCGCGAGACGTTGCTCGTACTCGCGCTCGAGCGCCAGCGTGCAGTAGCCGAGGACGTGCGCGTAGCCCTGCGCGCGGTAGAAGACGTCATCGGTCTCCCACGGGCGGAGCGCTTGCGGACGGAGGTCGTCGCGGTAGAGATCGACGTGCGCCTTGCCGAGGAGCTCCGCCCATGCGGCGGCGACGTGCGGCAGCCCGTCGTGCTGCGCGGTGAAAGGCTTCGAGGTGCTGAGCGCCGGGCCGAGGCCGCGGACGTACGTCGCGAGCGCGTTGATGCCCTCCGTGTAGCGGCTCTCCGCCGAGGGCGAGACGAGGCGCTCCGCGTCCGCCTGGAAGGCGCTGTCGGCGTGGCCGAGATTCTCGTCGACGGGATCGCTTGCCGACTTGGTGAGATCGTCCATCATGACGGCGAGCGTCACCCGCACGGCGGCGATGATGCCGAGCTGGCGGTTGGCGTTGTTGTCCGCCCAATAGCGCGGGCCCCAGAGGAAGAAGTCGTTCGGGCGCCAGCCGAAGTCGTCGTGCAGCTCGTGATGGACGATGGTCGCGAGCGTCGTCGCGAGCACCGCGCCCTGCGGCACCGGCTCGCCGACCGGGAAGAGCCCCGCGAGATCGAGCGGCAGCTCGTCGTGCCGGCGTTGCCCGAGGTGCAGGCCGACGACCGCGGCGAGCCACAGGACCAGCACGAGGCCGAGGCGGCTCCACAACAGGCGGCGGAGGCGTCTCAGCACGCGCGTCCCGTCGGTCGGGTGGGGCTCATGGCCGGACGAACCGCTGGTAGATCTTCGGCAGCTCGCGCGGCAGCGCCGTGATGTCGTCGATTACGAGGTAGCGCGAGGCGTCGCAGATGTCCTTCAGGTAGTCGTGGCCGGCCTTGTCGACGGTGATGCAGAACGGCGTCACCGCCGCGCGTGCCGCCTCCTGGAACGCCATCGCCGTGTCCTGGATGCCGTAGACGTTGGAGCGCCGGTCGTCGCCGTAGTCGAGGTCCTGCGGGAAGCCGTCGGAGAGCAGGATCACGTGCTTCGAGCGTGCCGCGACGGTGCGCATGGTCGCGACGGCGTGCCGCAGGGCCGCGCCCATGCGCGTCGAGCGCTTCGGCTCGATCGCGCCGATCTTGCCCTTCACGCTCGACGTCAGCGGCTCGCCGAAGCGCTTCACCACGTAGAACTCGACCTGGCTCCGGCCGTGGCCCGAGAAGCCGGCGATCGCGTAGGTGTCGCCGATCTCCTCCAGCGCTTCGGTCATCACGACCAGCGCCTCCTTGGTGATGTCGATCACGCGCCGCCCGGCCGGCGCATCCGGCACCGGCTCGTCGGTGGAGGCGCTCATGTCGACGAGGAAGAGCGTCGCCACGTCGCGCTCCTCGCGTTGCCGCGACTGGTAGAGCTTCGCCGACGGCGCGTGACCGGAGCGACGGTCGGCGCGCGCGGTGATCACCGCGTCGAGGTCGAAGTCCTCGCCGTCCTCGAGCCCATGCACGATGCGGTAGCGCTCGGGGCGGATGCGCTGGAACTGGCGGCGCACCTCGGGCAGCAGATCGGCGTGCTCCGCGAGCGTCTGGTGGAAGAAGTCGCCGGTGTCGCTCTCGAGCGGCAGCTCGTGCAGCCGGCACCAGGCGTGACGGTAGTCGGCGATGCGGTAGTCCCACTCGTCGTAGACGGCGGTGGCACCGGCGTCGTCGGCGGCATGGGCCCCGAGGCGGCCGCCGCGCGCCTCGCGCAGCGCCCCGAGCAGCTCGGCCATACGCTCGCGCGGCAGCTTGCCCGCGAGGTCGCTCACGTAGAGGCCGAGCGCGTCGAGATCGTCGGCATGTCCCTGGCGGATCGTGAGGTCGCGCGCGTTCCGCAGCATCTCGAGCAACGCCTGCGGATCGAGCGGCGAGCCGGGGGGCCCTTCCGCCTCCTCGTCGGACAGCTCGAGCGTCGGCAGCGTCTCGGGCGCCGCCGGCTCGGGCGGCGGCGCGTCGCCCTCGGCGGCGGCGCCGAGGTCGGCGCCGATCGCGGAGCCGTCTCCCATCTCGAACTCGAGCAGCGCGTCGGTGAGCGAGTCGTCGCCGAAGAGCTCGGGGAAGCCGGTCGCGCCAACGGTGAGCCCGAGGCCGGTGTCGTCGCGCATGATCTCGGCATAGACCAGCGTCGTCGCCTGGGCGCTGTCGCCGACCGTCGCGGTCGGGGCGACGAGGCGCTCGGCGATCGTCGGCAGGCGGCGCGCGAGATCGGTGCGCCGGCCCTGCGCGAGCACGCGCGCGAGCTGCTCGATCGTCCCGGGCAGCTGTACCGCGCCGCGCGCCAGCTCGGCGGCGAGCACGCGCAGGTCGGCGGCGAGGCCGCGGTACGTCCGGGCGATGGCCGCGTCGAGGCGGACGCCCTCGAAGATCGCGAGCAGGTGCTCGGCGATCGCCGGATGGGAAAAGCGCGCCAGGAACTCGGGGACGGGCGGAGCGAGCGCTGCCGTGCCGAACTGGAGCCGCGCCGCGTGCTGTGCGGCGATCGCGCGATAGACGCGCAGGTTGGCCTCCGTCGTCGCGAAGACGTCGACCCGCGGCGGGAAGAGCGCCGTCGGGCGCGCCGCGCCATCGCCGCCGCCCTCCTCGGCGCCGGCCCCGTCGAGGAGGAGCAGGAAGGGCGGGCGGTAACCGACCTCGGGATGGGCCTCGGCCTCGAGCATGTGGCCGGTCAGCATGTGCAGGTAGCGCTTGATCAGCCCGCGCACCTCGCTGAACGCGACCGCCGTCGAGCTCGCGGCGAGCACGGCGCGGCTGGTGCGCGAGTCGAGCGCGAAGAAGGCGAGGCCGGCGTCGCCCCCGTCGGCCGCGACGCGCAGCCCCTCGTCGACCCAGCGCTCGACGCCCTCGATGCCGCTCTGCTCCAGCAGGCGGGGGAGCACACGGTAGAACGGTACGACGCCGGCCGGAAAGCGCTCCGCGATACGCGCCGCCAGCGCGACGAGCGGCGCGCGCAGGTCCCCGGGTGTGCGCTCGAGGATGGTGCGCAGGACGGGCAGCAGCTCGGGCAGCGCGCGCGGCGTTCCGGCCGCGACGGGCCGCAGGCTCGCGATCACGCCGTCTCGCTCGTCGGCGGCGACGTCGAGCGCGGCGGGCAACGAGAAGTAGAGCTCGACGGCGACCGCGGGCGCCGCCGCGGCCGCAAGCGCCGTCATGACCACGATGCCGCGCGTGCGCTCGTCGAGGCGGTGCAGCGCGCTCGGCACGCTGGTGAAGAGCTCCGGCCGCGACGGCCCGAGGCGTCCCGCCACCCGCCCGAGCTCCGCCCACGCGCGGAAGTCGCCGGGTCCGAAGAGCGGCAGCGCGAGGCCGGTGCTCTCGAAGAAGTGCAGTGCGAGGAGCTCCCCCTCCCAGCTCTCCTCCTCGGCGATGGCGACGCCGACGTCCACCCAGGCGGCGAGGCGCGCGTCGCGGTCGTCGAGCTCCGCGAGGATGCCCGCGCTGCCCGCGACGAAGAGCTCGCCGAGCCGGCGCGAGACCGCGAGCGTGCGGCGCGCGAGCCCGGACCAGTGCCGCGCGCTCGCCTCCGGCAGCGCTGCGAGCGGCTCGGGCGCGGCCGCGAAGTACGCCGCGGCTGCGTCGCGCGACGCCGGCTCCTCGGTCGCCAGCGCCGTGCCGAGGCGCACCCAGCGCCGGAACGCGTCGACGCCGAGGCGGCGCGCGGCGGGCGCACGCCGGCAATATTGCTGCGCCAGCGTCAGTGACACCGCCGCGAGGCGGTCGCCGATCGTCAGGATCTCGTCGCGGGCGCCGGGATCGAGGGCGTCGAGCTCGGTGCGCACCTGCGGCGCGCCGACGTCGAGGTGGCGGCTCTCGAACCACAAGCTGCGGAGCCGGTCCATGCGGCGCGAAGCGTCCTATGGAAAGATCGACTCGACCATCTCGTCGAGCGCGCGCCGCATCTCGGCGTCGTCGGTCAGCGAGCGGCTGATCGCGGCGGTGCACGCGCGCCGCGGCGCGATCCCCGAGGTCATGAGCTGCGCCGCATAGATGAGCAGCCGCGTGCTGACGCCCTCCGAGAGTCCGCCGGTGCGGAGGTTGCGCACCTTCTCGGCGAGGGTCGCGAGCTCCATCGCCGTCGTCATGTCGATCGGCGCCTCGTGCGCGATGATCTGCGCCTCCTTGTCACGCGCCGGATAGTCGAACTCGAGACTCACGAAGCGCTGGCGCGTCGACTGCTTCAGATCCTTCATCACGCTCTGGTAGCCGGGGTTGTAGGAGATGACGAGCAGGAAGTCTCGGTGCGCCTCGAGGATCTCGCCCTTCTTGTCGATCGGCAGGATGCGACGGTGGTCGGTGAGCGGGTGGATCAGGACGATCGTGTCCTTCCGGGCCTCGACGATCTCGTCGAGATAGCAGATGGCCCCCGTCTTCACCGCCTGGGTGAGCGGTCCGTCGATCCAGACCGTCTCGTCGCCCTCGATGAGGTAGCGGCCGACGAGATCGCTGCCGGTGAGATCCTCGTGGCACGCCACCGTGACGAGCGAGGGCCCGTTACCGGCCGGCTTCAGGGTGGCGGCCATGTACTCGACGAAGCGCGTCTTGCCGCAGCCGGTCGGCCCCTTGAGCAGCACCGGCAGGCGCTTCGCGTAGGCGGCCGTGAACACCTCGACCTCGTCCGCGATCGGCAGGTAATAGGGCGTCCGCATGGCCGGCCAGGGATTGTAGGAAGCTCCCGGCGTCCACGCAACGGACGGTCCCGAGGGGCTCAGCGCGCGCCGCGCTGGCGAGTGAGGGCGGCTTTGTCGAGCTGCGGTAGACCGTCGGTGATGCTGAACCAGTCCGCCTTGCACTCGACGAAGATGTGCTTGTCCGGACGCAGTCCCGGATCGTCGTCGAGCAGTCCCGCAAGGATTTCGAGCACATCCGCGTCGCCCTCCACGTCGGGAAGCGGCAATCCGCAGCGGCTACAGAACGTGACGCGATAAGCCGGCGGCGCCTCGAGGATCGGCGCATCGTAGGTCCGCAGCAATTCCCGGCCACTGATGAGCCGGAACGCGGCGCGGCGGACGTAGACGCCCGCCATGAACGCGAAGCCGCTCACCTTCCGGCAGCGTCCGCAGTGACAGAGCTCGAAGGGTCCGACGGCGGCGTCGATCTCGAACCGAACGCCGCCGCAGAGACAGCCACCTCGGATCATGAGCTACGGCGCCATCTCGTACGCCCCGCTGAGCGGCGCCACCTGCCCCTTCCACACTCGGTCGTATCGCGCCTGGTCGTGCACCGCCTTCATCATCATGCGGCGGCAGCAGTCGCCTTGCTTGTCGGTGCTCGACGGCTGGCTGAGGAGCTGCAGCGCAAACTTCGACAAGTCGCGCACCATGAAGTCGAAGATCTGGTCCAGCAGGTCGTCGTCGATCCCGTAGATCGGCGCGTTCTCGAGGATCAGCTGGGCATAGACGACCAGCGCAAAGATCTCGCCGCCGGCGAGCAGGAACGCGATGTCCTTCATCTGATCGGGACCGGGCGGGTCCGTCATCAGCAGCTCGCGGAAGATCTCGGCTTGCTCGGCGAAGCGTTTCACGTTGGGGAGATTCACGCCTTCGAAGGCCTTCCGGTAGTCGTGAAACTGGATCTGACTGAGGCCCTTGGTGCCGCCCTGGTGGAACAGGAAGTCGTCGTTCCGCGCCGCGCTCTGCGTCGGAACCGGCGGATACTCGCCGGGCGTGAAGAAGAAGTTCGGCATGAACTTGACGATCAGCGCGATGTTGACATGCACGGTGCCTTCGAGCTTCGGGAGGCCGCGGATGTCGACCCCGGCCTGGCTGAAGTACATGTCCTTCTCGAAAGCCCTTGGCGGCGATCGTGTCCCACATGAGGTTGATCACCTCCTCGCCCTGGGTCGTGACCTTCATCTTCACCATCGGATTGTAGAGCAGGTAGCGGCGATCCTCGTTCGACGCGATCCGCATGTAGTCGGCGGCGCGGAGCGCGAAGAGCTTCATCGCGACCAGGCGGCAGTACGCGTCGACGAAGTTCTGCCGCACATGCGGGAAGTCGGTCACGTGCATCTTGTAGAGAACGCGCGTGCTCGCGTGGGTGATCGCCTCGTAGAGCGCGTGAGTACAAATGCCGATCGACGCCCAGCCGAGGTTGTACTTGCCGATGTTGACGGTGTTGAGCGCGGCATCCCACGCGTCGCGGCCGCGATGGAGAATGTCGCCCTGCGTGACCGGATAGTCACGGAGCTCGAACTCGGAGACGTAGTTCTGGCTCGCGACGACGTTCTTGATCAGGTGGTAGTTGGTATGGCGCGGGTCGGAGGCGAAGAAGACGTAGTCGTCCGTTCCGTCTATGCGGCCGAACGTCGACACGATCGCCGCCGCGTTGCCGTTCCCGATGTAGTACTTGCGGCCGTTCGCCCGCCATCCGTCGCCGTCGGGAGTCAGCACCATGTCGGTCGAGTAGATGTCGGCGCCGTGCGCCTTCTCGGAAAGTCCGAACGCGAAGATGCCGCCATCCTCGAGCGCCTGCGCGGCACGCTTCCGGACCGCGGCGTTCTTGCTCATCCAGATCGGGCCGAGGCCAAGCACCGAGACTTGCCAGGTGTACCAGTATTGCAGACCGTAGAAGCCGAGGATCTCGGCAAACTCGCAGATGCGCCAGGTGTCCCAGCGTCCGTCGGCGGCGCCCTCCCCGGAGGGCGTACACATGGTCGCGAAGATGCGATTCGCCTTCACGAACTCGAGGAAGTCGGCGTACCAGCCGCGCTCGTAGTAGTCGGCGAGGAGCTTGGTTTTCCCCTTGGCCTCGAAGAAGCCGATGGTCGCGCGCATCACTTCGGTGGAACGCGCGTCGGGGTAGGATCGGGTGTGCTGCTTGGGGTTCAAAAGGACCATGTGATCGACCTCCTCGAGTCGGATCCGGTCTATGGCACGCACCTTCGAAGGCTGTCGAGCATGGCGGATGCTCGCGACGCTCGAGTCCGCGGGGTATCGACGGACCGCGCGCGACAACGACAACCCGGACGCGCCCCGCTTCTACGGCAAGCACCTCGGCGCTGCGCGCCGGTGCGCGGCGGTCAGTGCGTGACGTGCTCCATGGTCTGCCCGCTCGACGCGTCGACCATGTCGATGGCGGTCTCGCCGTCGGTCGGGAAGCGCGTCTTGGCGTCGTCGAGGATCGTCTCCAGGCGCGAGTGGAAGAGGTTGCGCGCGAACTCGGGCATCGACTGCATCGGGAAGTTGGCGACGCGCACCACCGCCGTCGTCGGCTTCGGCCACTCGATCGCCGTGATCTTCGGCCCGAGGATCGGGTGCGCGCGCAGGCCGGCCTCGACGGCGCTCTTGAAGTCGGTTCCTTGCGTGGCGGCGGCGCCGCCGCTCGCGGGGGCCGCCGGGCCCGCTGCCGGCCGCCCGCCGCCGGGACCGCCCTGCGGCGCCGTGCCGCCCGAAGCCGGCGCCAGGGGCGCGCCCTCGGCCATCCGTGCGCCGCCGGCCTCGCCCTTCAGCTGCGCCGTCACCCGGTCGATCTGGCCGCGGGTCTGCTCGTCGGTCGCCAGGCCGCGCGCCTTCGCGAGCGACGCCATCGCCTCCTCGCGCTTCCCCATCGCCTCGTAGGCGAGGCCGAGGTTGAAGTGTGCCTGGAGGAAGTCGGGATGCGCCTTGATGACCTCCTGATACGCGCCCACCGCGCGGTCGAACTGCCGCTGATAGAGGTACGTGGTTGCGAGATCGGTGCGCGTGCTCGGATCGTCGGGATGCTTCGCGAGGTAGCGCTCGTACTGCGCCGCCGCCTCGGCGTACTTCTGCTGGTCGTAGTAGACGTTGCCGAGTCCGCGGATCGCGTCCTCGTCGTCGGGCGCGAGCTTCAGCACGTGCTGGTACGAGTCGATCGCCGCCGTGCCGAAGGCCGGGTCGATCTCGCCGGCGCGCGCCTGTACCTGCGCCAGCGTCTTCCACGCGCTGACGTCGTCGGGCGCGGCCTTCGCCTTCTCCTCGACCGTCGCGATGAACTTCTTCGCCTCGTCGGGAAGGGTCGTCGGCGGGTGCCCCGCGGGCATGCCGCCGCTGGCCTCCTGCGCGGCCGGACGGGTCGGCGCGGCCGGGGCCGACGTCCCGGGGCGAAGGATCGTCACCCAGACGCCGAGGCCGGCGGCGAGGAACACCGCGAGCACGACGAGGCCCGGCAGCTGCTCGCGCCAGCCGCGCGGCGCGGGCGGCGGCGCCGGTGGCGCGCTCGGGCGCGGAGCGGGTGCCGGTGCCGCTGCCGCTGCGGCGGACGCCGGCGCGAGGGCATGGCCGCAGCTCGAGCAGAAGCGGGCGTTCGACTCCACCCGCGCGCCGCATTGCGAGCAGAAGTTCATGCGCGCGATGTCCGCCGCGTCCGGCCGCGCGTCACTTGGTGCCCGTCACCAGCGTCGAGATCAGGCCCGGTGGCAGCACGTCGACGCTCACCCGCGCGAAGCCGGCCTCGAGCAGCCAGGCGCGAATCTCGCCGTAGGCGTAGTCGCGGCCGCGGGTGAAGAGGAGCATGGTGATCGAGAACAGCGCCGCGGCGGCCGGGCTCGTGCCGGACTCGTCGGTCACGTGGTCCTTGATCAGCACGCGGCCGCCCGGCTCGAGCGCTTCGTACACCTTCCGCATCAGCGCCTGGTTCGTCTCCTCGTCCTCGCCGTGGATGACGTTGGAGAGGAACACGACGTCGGAGCCGCCGGGGAGCGCGTCGCGCCGGTAGTCGCCGGGCACGAGGCGGATGCGATCGTCGAGGCCCGACTCGGCGAGATGCCGGCGCGTCACCTCGAGCGTGCCGGGGAGATCGAAGATCGACACCTGGAGGTGCGGGTGACGGCGGCAGAACTCGACCGGGTACGTGCCGGGACCCGAGCCGACGTCGAGGAGCCGCTTGGCGGAGGCGAGGTCGAGCGTCTCGGCCAGCACACGCGCGTCGCCGCGGGCGCGCACGAGGCTCGCCATGCCGTCGATGAAGAGGCCGGTCTCCTGGGGCGTCGACTGGAACGCGTCGGCAGTCCGCACCGGCTCGCCGCTGCGGACGGCGTCCGGCAGGCCCTCCCACAGCGGCCAGAGCGACGCGTCGAAGCGGATCATCGCGGCGTACGAGCTGGGCGACGACTCGGTGAGGAAGGTGCGGGACGTGTCGGTCTCGGCGAACTGGTCGCCGCGCTTCTTGACCAGCCGCATCGCGACCAGCGCGTTCAGCAGGAGCTCCGTGGCGCGCGCGTCGGTCGCGCAGCGCGCGGCGATCTCCGCCGCCGTGTGGCCCGAGGCCGCCAACGCGTCGAACAGGCCGAGCGTGACGGCCGTGTGCAGGATGCGGGCCTCGGCATAGCTGCCGTTCAGGCGCGCGAGCTCGCGAAACTCCATGGGCGGCTGTGTCTATCAAGTCCCTCCCTGAGGCGCCAGACGAGCCGTGCGCGCAACGCCGTCGTGTAGTAGACGCAGGCGCGTGCGGGTTCGCGACGGGGGCGTAGCGTGAGCGGCGACGGGACGGAAGCGGCGAGGCTGCCGGCGCGCCGCAGCGACGCGCGGAGCTCGGCCGCGCTCGCCGTGCTCGCGCGTCCCGCCGTCCACGTGCCGCTGCTGCTCGCGCTCGGGGGCGTGTTCTGTCTCGTGCGGGTCGCGAGCCAGCCGCTCGACGGCGACCCGGCGATGTACGCGACGATCGCGCGCACGATCGCGCGTACCGGCGAGTGGACACACCTCACCTGCAACGGTGATCCCTACTTGAACAAGCCGCCGCTGCACTTCTGGCTGAACGCGCTCGTCTTCCGGCTCCTCGGGGCGACGACGTGGACCGCGACCCTCGTGCCGGGTCTGCTCGGCGTCGTTGACGTCGCGCTGCTCTACGTCCTCTGCCGTATCACGCTGCACGACTGGCGGGCCGCCTTCGCGGCCGCGATCGTGTATCTCACGACGCCCGAGGTGATCCACTGGAGCCGCGGCGTCCACCTCGAGACCCTGGTGACGTTCTGGGTGCTGCTCGGCGTGGCCGCCGCCTTCCGGTCGGTCGAGCGGCCTGCCGCGACGGCGCTGGTGGGAATCGCGGCCGTGGGCGGGCTCCTCGCGAAGGGTCCCCAGGGTCTATTCCCGGCGGCGCTCGCGCTCGTCCTGTGGGCGCGCGACGGGCTCCTGCGCGAGCGTCTGTGGTCGCGGTACGCGCTCGTTGGCGTGGCGGTGGCGCTGGTCGCGGTCGGTCCGTGGCTCTGGGCACGCACCGTCGAGGGAACGGGTTTCGCGCAGGCCTACTTCGGCGGGCAGATCGGCCACGCGCTCTTCGGCGCCCGTGTGCGCGGCCGCGGACCGCTCTGGTACCTGGTGAAGATCGTCCGCACCTACTGGCCGTGGCTCCCCGTCGCCGCGGTCGGCCTCATGATGCTCGGGCGCGAGTGGCGCCGCTCGCTCGGGGCGCGCACCTGGGTCGCCTACGCGGCGATCGTGTTCGTCGTCATCTCCTTCACCGCGGGGCGGCGCGGGCGCTATCTCTTCCAGCTCTACCCGGCCTTCGCGGCGGCGGCGGGCGTGGCGCTGGCCGCGGCCTCCGAGCGGGTGCCGCGCCTCCTGCACTGGCTCGTGGTGCCGGCGGTGGTCGCGGCGCTCGCGGTCGCGTGGGTGGGCGAGCGCGTCTCGAAGACGCAGGCCGCCCACTCGCGCGAGGCGCTCGAAATCGCCCATGCGCTCGACGGCGGCGACGACGTCGTGCTGATCACCCGCGCGACGCAGTGGGGCGAGCCGCAGTTCGGGAAGATCCTCGGCTTCTACTCGCGGCCCTTGCTGTATGCGTGCCGTGCCACGTGCGTGGAGGAGGCTGGAGCGGGCCGGCGCATCGTCGCCCGCACCGACGAGCTCGATGGCGTCGTCGATGCACTCGTGACGGCGGGCCTCCTCGAGCGCGGCGCCGCCGGCGACGCGATCGGCCTCCGCACGCCGAGCCTTGCCCTCCTGCGGCTGCCGTCGACCCGCGCCGCGCGGTGACGGCACGCGGCGTCGCCGATTGACCTCGAGACGCGAGCGGCACTACAAGGACGGCCGGGTCGCCCTGCATTCCCACGCAAAGGAGGACGTCATGACGCACGTCGTTCGGGTCTGGGTCGCGGTGGTCATTCTCGCCTGCGCCGCTTCGGCCGCCGCCGAGGTCTCTCCCGGTGACACCATCGACAAGAGCAACATGGACAAGGCGAAGGGCCTCGTGTCCCCCGCCATCGAGTGGTGCCTGCAGCATGGATTGAAGATCCACGTCGTCGCCCCGAAGCCGATCGCGTGGCCGAAGGCCTACAAGGAGGCGACGGAGAAGTACTCGAGCCAGGTGAAGCTCGCGGACAACGGCCTCGCGTTGAAGGGCTACGTCGCCGGCGCGCCGTTCAGCTCGCTCGAAGGCAGCGATCCGAAGATCGCGTTCAAGGTGATGTGGGACTACGAGTACCGCCCGTACCCCGGCACGGACGACTTCGTCGAGTACGATTTCCCGGCCGACACCGGCACCATCGCCACCGGCCCGATGCAGGTCGAGCGTCACTACTGGATCGGCGAGTCGCGCCGCCTCTACTACAACGGCCGGTTGTACGTGGACCCGAAGCCCGAGCTGCCGAACCCCGAGGGCATCCGCTTCAAGGAGGTGCTCGGGCCGATCATTGCGCCCTTCGACCTGAAGGGCATCGGCGCGCTCGAGTACCGCTACATCGATGCCGCCAAGCAGGACGACACCTGGCTGTACGTGCCGTCGCTCCGCCGCGTGCGCCGGCTCTCGACCGCGCAGCGCTCGGACGCCCTCTTCGGCCAGGACACCGATCCCGACTCGTACTGGGGCTACAACGGCCACATCGCGTGGTCGGACTGGAAGTTCCTCGGCGAGAAGGAGATGCTCGGCATCCTGCACGGCTCGCACTACCCGGTGAAGCGCTGCGAGGGCGAGGGCGACTACACGTTCTGCGACGACTGGGAGAAGCGCAAGATGTGGGTGATCGAGGGCGTCTCCAAGCTGCCGCAGTACGCCTACGGCAAGCGCGTCATCTTCATCGACAAGGAGGCGATGGTCGTCGCCTACTCCGACATCTACGATCGCAACAACGAGCTGTGGAAGGTGTGGATCGACAACCACCAGTTCCGCACGCAGGCCTTCGCCGGCGGCCCGAAGTACGACGAGGAGAAGGACTTCTACGCCGGCCTGACGATGGCCGACATGCAGCTGAGCCACGGCACGTACGTGCCGCACCCCGGCGACGAGGGCAAAGAGGGCTGGTACTTCAACAAGGGCGCCGAGTCGGCGACCCAGTACAAGCCGGGTGGCGCGGTGCCCGAGTCGTTCACCGTCGCCATGCTCATCCAGCAGGGCCAGTAGCGCGCGGCGTGAGCCGGACGCGGATCGCGCCATCGGCGCCGCTCGCGTCCGGCTCGGGCACCGCGCTCGCGACGAGGGCAGCGCCCTCGTGCGCGAGCCAGCGCGGGATGACCTCGCGCAGCACGCCGCGCCCGCCCGGGCTGCCGCGTCCCTTGCCGTAGACGATCCGCACCTCGCGCACGCCGTCGGCAGCGCACTCGCGCAGGAAGCGCTCGGTCGCGGCGACGGCGTCGCGCACGCCGAGCCCGTGCAGGTCGAGCACCGGTACGCCGCCCCCGGCGCCGCGCAGGAGACGCGTTACGAGCCGGGCAAGCAGGCCGGGTTCTTCCGCCATGACCGGCCAAGCATACACGCCGTCTTGCGTCGGTCGATCCGGTCCATTACGATACTACGTGGTATCGAATATATCCGCCAAGGAGCCCGGTATGCCGTCACCGCTTCGTCTGATCGCCGTCGTCCTGCTGCAGTTCGAGCCCCGCTGGCTCGCCCTGCCGCGTGAGAAGCGTCGCGAGGTCGCCGCCGTCCTCACGGAGATCCTCTCGCGCCATCCCGACGTCGCCGTGCGCTGGTTCGACGCGGATGCGCTCGGCCATGGCTACACCGACTTCGTCACCTGCGAGTTCGGCGACATGGCGGCGTATCACTTCCTCTGGGAGGAGCTGCGCGACTCGGCGCTCTTCACCACGCCCTATGCCCACATCAAGGGCGTCGTGCTCGGCATCGAGCGCGGCTACGAGGCGTACGAGTCGCGGGCGTGACCGCGCGCGGGCGCGCGGCGGCGCGGCGCGGGCGGCCGCAGAGCGAGGCGGCGACGGCGGCGCTCATGCGGGCGACGCTCGCGGTCGTCGCGGCCCGCGGCTACCACGCCGCGACGCTCGAGGAGATCGTCGCGCGCGCGGGCTCCAGCAAGCCGACGGTGTATCGGCGCTGGCCCTCGAAGCCCCGTCTCGTGGCGGACGCCGTCCGCTTCGCGCTAGCCGCCGCCAATCCGAGCGCCCCGGCGACGGGCCGTCCGCTTGCCGACGTGCGCGCGGTCGTCGGCAACGTCATCCACGCGCTCCGCACGACCCCACTCGCGCGCGTGCTCGCCGCGTTGGTCGGCGCCGCAGCCGACGAGCCGGCGCTGGCCGAGGCGCTGGTCGAGGTCGAGCGCGAGCGCCGCCGCGTCTTGCGCGCGGTGGTGGAGCGCGCCGGCGCCCGCGACGCCGACCTCGACGTCGATCTCGTGCTCGGCGCGCTCTACTTCCGCGTGCTGATGCGGCGCATGCCGGTCGACGCGCGCCTGGTGGCGCGCCTCACGCGACGGCTCTACGGACGGAGCTGCGACGGATCGTAATAAAAGCGCTCGCGGACGATCTTGCCGTTCCGGATCTCGTGGACGGCGACCTCGTCGAGCGTGACCGTCTTGCCGCTGCTCGAGAGGGTCACGGTGCCCACCCACTCGATCACGATGGCGTTGCCGTCGACCAGCACGGACTTCGGCCGGAACGAGGCGTGGCTCGTCATGCCGCGCCACATCTGGAACTTCTGGCGGATGGCATCGATGCCGCGCATCGCGGGCTGACCCATCTCGGTCGACTCGACGTCGTCGGCGTAGAGCGCGAGCGTCGCGTCGTCATCGTGGCCGACGGTGACGTCGACGATGCGCTGGGCGAGCGCTTGCATCGCGTCGCCGCCGCGCGCGCGCGCCGCCGTCGGCGTGCGACGCGGTGCCCGTTTGGCCGTCGCCTTGGCCGCCCGCCGGCGCGGGGCCGGCTTGCGTGCGGCGGTGCGCGCCCGGCTCGTCTTCGTCGCCTTCCGTGGACCCTTCGACTTGGATTTCGCCATCGTCGTATCCTCCCGGCCCGTTACCGTACCAATGCGCCACATCGAGGTCGACCGGGGGCGGCGCTCACGTCCACATCGCCCGCACACGCGCGGCAGCGTCGATTCGCGGGGTCCCGGTCGTCGCGCCCCCGTGGTCGCGCGCCTCCGGGCGGACCGCCCCCCGCTGCTCGAAGCGATCGAGGAGCGCGTCGGGCAGAAAGCGTGTCCGCGGCGCGTAGACGTGGCGGGAGCCGTGCCGGCGCTGCTCGCGCGCGTAGAAGCGCAGCGGTTGCACGAGATACAGGTGGTCGCGGGCGCGGCTCATCGCGACGTAGAGCAGGCGCCGCTCCTCGTCCACCTGTGCCGGGCTTCCGACCGCCATATCGGAGGGGATGCAGCCGTCGACCACGCTCAGCACGTACACGACGTCCCACTCCCGGCCCTTGGCGGAGTGGATGGTGGAGAGGACCAGATAGTCCTCGTCGAGACGCGGATCGCCGGCCTCGTCGCCGCTCGCCCCGGGTGGGTCGAGCGTCAGCTCGGTGAGGAAGCGCTCCCGCGAGGGATAGGCCGCCGCGAGCCGCTCGAGCTGCTGCAGATCGCCCTCGCGGATGCGCGCGTCGTCGTGGATGCGCTCGCAGTGCGGACGGTACCAGCGCCGCGCCGTCGCCACCTGCTCCTCCACCGCCATGCCGCCGGCCTGCAACGCGCGCATGAGCCCGCAGAGCGCCGGCCAGTCGTCGGCGGCCGCCGGCGGCGCGGCGAAGCGCGGCAACGCGTCGAGGCCGTGATGATGGCTCGCGAGGTGCGCAAGCACGGCGCGCGCCGCGGCTGGCCCGACGCCGGGCAGGAGCTGCACGACGCGGAACGCGGCGACGGTGTCGCGCGGGTTCTCCGCCCAGCGCAGCACGCAGAGCAGATCCTTCACGTGCGCCGCCTCGAGGAACTTCAGGCCGCCGTACTTGACGAACGGAATGCCGCGGCGGGCGAGCTCGACTTCGAGCTGGTCGCTGTGGTGCGCCGCGCGGAAGAGCACCGCCTGGCGGCGAAGCGCGATGCCGGCCTCGCGGTGCTCGAGCACCGCGCCGGCGACGACGCTCGCCTGGTCAGCTTCGTCCTCGGTGGCGAGGAGCACCGGCTTCTGCCGTGAGCGCCGGCTGGAGAAGAGCCGCTTGGCGAATCCCTCCGACGCGAGATCCATGACGGCGTTGCAGGCGTCGAGGATCGGTTGGGTCGAGCGGTAGTTCTCCTCGAGGGTGACGATCGCCGCGGGCGGATCGAACTGGCGCGGGAAGTCCAGGATGTTCCGCGCCGTCGCGCCGCGGAAGGAGTAGATCGCCTGCGCGTCGTCACCGACGACGGTGACCCCGGCGCCGTCCGGCTTCAACGCGTGCAGCACCGCCGCTTGGAGGGCGTTCGTGTCCTGGTACTCGTCAACGAGCACGTGGTCGAAGCGCCGGCGGACGGCGGCGGCCGCGACCGGCTCGGCCATGAGATGATGCCAGTAGAGGAGGAGGTCGTCGTAGTCGAGGACGTTCCGGCTCTGCTTGGCGTCGACGTAGGCGCGGAAGAGGGCGCGCAGCTCCTCGCCCCACGGCGCGCACCAGGGAAACGTCTCGGCCAGCGTCTCCGCCAGAGGGCGCTGCGTGTTCAGCACGTGCGAGTAGACGGCGAGGCAGGTGCCCTTCTTCGGGAAGCGCGCGCTGCTCGCGGCGAGCCCGAGCTCCTCGCGCACGAGATCGAGGAGATCCTCGGCGTCGGGACGGTCGAGGACCGTGAACGAGGGATCGAGGCCGACCTCGGCCCCGTGCCGCCGCAGCAGCCGGTTGGCGATGCTGTGGAACGTGCCCGCCCAGGCGATCACCGGCGGAACGCCCGCCCGCGCGGCGTGTGCGGCACAGATGGCGCCCGCCCGCGCCGTCATCGCGCGCGCCGCGCGCCGGGTGAAGGTGAGGAGCAGGATGCGCCGCGGATCGACGCCACGCAGGACGAGATACGCGACCCGATGGGCGAGCGTCTGCGTCTTGCCCGAGCCGGCGCCCGCGACGACGAGGAGAGGACCGGCCGGGGGCGCTTCACCGCCGGACGCGAAACCGTGCGTCACCGCGGCACGTTGCGCCGCGTTCAAATCCTCCAGCCACCCGTCGGTCTCCACCGGACGCCCCTCCCGCGAGGCGAAGATAAGACGAACGACACGGCGGCGTCCAGCGCGGGGGCCCGGGACCCGCAGCGTGCGTCAGCGCGACAGGTCGACGGGCTCGCCCGATGTGCCCGGGCGCGTGCGCGACGGCCAGAGCGACCGGAGGCGCGCGCTCAACTGGCTGAGGCGGCGAGCCGCTGGGTAGCGCCCGAGGTCGTCGAAGAGCGAGTAGGCGACGGGCGTCACGAGCAAGGTGAGCAGCAGGCAGAGCGTCTGGCCGCCGATGATGACCTTCGCCATCGAGGCGCGCGACGCGGCGCCGGGGCCGCGCCCGAGCGCCATCGGCAGCATGCCGAGGACCAGCATGACCGTCGTCATCAGGATCGGACGGAGGCGGGCGTGGTTGGCCTCGAGGATGGCGGCGTCGCGCTCCATGCCGCTCGCGCGCAGCGAGTTCGTGTAGTCGACCTGCAGGATGCCATTCTTCTTGACGATGCCGAACAGCATGAAGAGGCCGAAGATCGAGTAGATGTCGAGCGGGTTCTTGAGAAGTATCAGCGACAGGATCGCGAACGGCACCGAGAGCGGCAGCGAGAGCATGATCGTGATCGGGTGCAGGAAGCTCTCGAACTGCGCTGCGAGCACCATGTACATGAAGATCAGGCTCAGCAGGAACGCGGTGAAGAAGCTCTGCACGGTCTCGGCGAGCACCTTGGCGCGGCCGCTGAACACCACGTGGTAGGCGGGCGGCAGGTTGAGCTCCTTGGCGATCGTCTGGACGCGCTCCACCGCGGTGCCGAGCGGGATGTCGTTCAGGTTGGCGTACATGCCGACCTTGCGCTGCCGGCTCTGGCGGTCGATCTGCGCCGGACCCTTCGCCTCCTCGAGGTTGATCAGGCTGAAGATCTTCACGAGCTGGGCCTTCGGCGACCAGATGGTGAGCGCGTAGACCTCGGCCGGATCGTCGCGCTGTGCCTTGGTGGCGCGCAGCCAGACGTCGTACTGCTCGTCCTCCTCCTTGTATTTCGAGACCGGCTCGCCACCGACGAAGAGGCCGAGCGTCTCCGCGATGTCCTCCACCTGGATGCCGGCCTCGGAGGCGCGCTCGCGGTCGATCGTCGCGCGCAGCTCGGGCTTCCGCACCGAGAGCGAGGTGTCGACGTCGACGAAGCCGGGGTCGGCCTTCATGCGCTCGGTCATCCGATCGGAGTACGCGATCAGCTTGTCGAGGCTCGGGCCGGTCAAGTCGAACTCGAGCTGGCTCTGGCGCGTGCCGCCGCCGCGGAACGCCGAGACGCCCTGCACGCTGACGCGCAGGTCGGGGTAGGCGGCGAGCACCTTGCGCGCGTCGGCCATGACGTCGAACTGGGTGTAGTCGCGCTGCGAGAGGTCGGTGAGGCGCAGGTAGATGGAGCCGCTCGTGACGTCGCCCTCGCCGGGACGGATCTTGCCGGTGGTGTCGCCGATCGTGGTGAGCGCGTCGGTGACGCCGCGCAACTTCCGCAGCTTCGCCTCGAGCTCGCGGAAGAGGCCGTCGGTGCGGTCGAGCGTGTAGCCGCCGGGGGTCTGGATGATGACCTCGAACTCGCTCTGGTCGTCGTCCGGGATGAAGGTGGCGCCGACGGCCTTCATCAGCGGCACGGTGCTGATGGTCGTGAGCAGCGCGATCACGACGATCACCCAGCGGTGGCGGAGCGACCAGCGCAGCGACCAGCCGTAGGCGCGGTCGATCGCGCTGTAGAACGCGCCCTCCTTGGCGGTGTGGCCGGCTTCCTTCCGCTTGAGGAAGCGCGACGACAGCATCGGCGTCAGGGTGAAGGAGACGAGCAGCGACACGGCGATCGCGAACGCCACGGTCACGCCGAAGCTGCGGAAGAAGCGGCCGATGATGCCCGCCATGAACGCGATCGGCAGGAAGATGACGATCAGCGAGAGCGTCGTCGCCATGACCGCCAGCGAGATCTCGCGGGTCGCCACGCCGGCGGCGCTCATCGGGTCCTCGCCGCGCTCCTCGATGTGGCGGAAGATGTTCTCGAGGATGACGACGGCGTCGTCGATCACGATGCCGACGGCGAGCACGAGGCCGAGCATGGTGATGTTGTTCACGGTGAAGCCCATGTAGCGCATCAGGGTGAAGGTCGAGATGATCGACGTTGGGATCGCGACCGAGGCGATGATCGTGCTGCGCCAGTCGCGCATGAAGAGCAGCACCGTCAGCGCGACGAGGATCGCGCCGAGGATCAAGTGGTGCTGCACCTCCTCGATCGTGCGCTTGATGAAACGCGACTGATCGGTGACGACCTCGGTCGTGACGTCGCTCGGCAGGCCCCGCTGGATCTCGGCGAGCTTCGCCTTCACCGCGTCGATCACGCTGACGACGTTGGTGCCGCTCTGCTTGCGCACCACCAGGCTCACCGCGTTGTTGCCGTTCAGCCGCGCCAGGCCGCGCGGCTCGGCGCTGCCGTTCTCGACGGTGCCGATGTCGCTCACACGGATCGGCCGGCCCTGGAACGTCCCGACGATGATGTCGTTGAACGCTTCGACGTTCTGCATGCGGCCCATGGTGCGCAGCACGAGCTCGCGGTCGCCCTGGTCGACGCGGCCGCCGGGCAGCTCGATGTTCTGCCGCTGCAGGGCGTCGCGCACCTGCAGGATCGAGATCTCGTAGGCCGACATCTTGCGCGGGTCGACGGTGACGTTGACCGCGCGCTCGCGGCCGCCGACCATGATCACCGCGCCGACGCCGGAGACCGTCTCGATGACCTCCTTGATCTGCTTCTTGGCGATCTCGGTGACCTCGCGCAGGTTGCGCTTGCCCGCGACGACGACGCTCATGACCGGACTCGCGTCGACGTCGAACTTCTCGATCACGGGCTGCTCGGTGCCGTTCGGGAAGTTGGAGACGATCGTCGAGACCTTGTCGCGGATCTCCTGCGCGGCGACGGCGCTGTTCTTCTCCAGCAGGAACTGCACGATGACCGTCGAGACGCCTTCCTTGGTGGTGGAGCGCAGCTCGTCGATGCCCTCGATCGTGTTGACGATCTCCTCGACGGGCTTGGTGATGCCGCTCTCCATCTCCTCGACGCTCGCCCCCTTGAGCGTCGTCGTGATGGTGACGGTCGGGAAGTCGACGTTGGGGAAGAGGTCGACGCCGAGCTGCTCGTAGGAGAAGAAGCCGAGCACGACCAGGGCCATGCTGAGCATGGTCGCGAAGACGGGCCGGCGGATGCAGATGTCCGCGAGGCTCATGAGCCCGCTTGCGCGCCGGTGCTGGCGACCGGATCGGTTGCCGCCGTCGTCGTGACGGGGGCGCCGTTCTCGAGCCGGTCGAGGTTGCTCACCGCCACCTGCTCGCCTTCGCGCACGCCCTCGGCGATCTCGCGCCGCTCGCCGGGCGCGCTCACGCCGGTCCGTACGATCCGCTCCTCCGCCGTGCCGCCGTTCACCACGTAGACCTTGGTCACTCCCGCGAAGTTGGTGAGCGCGGCCTCGGGCACGACGAGCGCGGGCGACTGCCGGTCGTAGACGATCTCGCCGGAGCCGAAGAACCCGGGCTTGATGAGCCTCTCGGTGTTCCGCACCTCCGCCTCGATGAGGATCGAGCGGTTCACCTCCTCGGCGGTCGGGTTGATGCGGGTGAGCCGGCCGTCGAACTTCTTGTCCGGATAGGCCGCGATCGAGACGTGGATCTCCTGGTCGAGGTGGAGGAACGCGGCGAAGCGCTCGGGAATGAGCGTGCGGAACTTGAGCGGCTCGTCCTGCACGATCTTGTAGAGCGGCCGGCCGACCTGCGCGACCTCGCCGACCGACGCCGTGCGCGCGGCGATCGAGCCGCCGAGCGGCGCGCGGATTACCGTGCGGTCGAGCTTCACCTTGAGCAGATCGCGCTGCGCCGTGAGGACGGCCGCGTCGGTGCCCATGCGCTCGGCCTCGACGTTCGACATGATGCCGGCGGCGCGGAGCTCCCGCGCCCGCGTATCGTCGGCGCGCGCCTTCACGAGCTTGGCGTCGACCTCGCGGAGCTGTGCCTGCAGGTCGGCGTCGTCCAGGCGGAGGATGATCTCGCCCTCGGTGACCGCGTCGCCCATGTCGGGGCCGTACCAGACGACGCGCGACTCGATCTGCGCGGCGATCGTCGCCTCCTCGTTCGGGAAGAACGAGCCGACCAGGTCGGCCGTGCGTTGCACCTTGATCGCGGTGACCGGAGCCACCGCGACCTGCACCGGCTCCGCCTGCGCGACCGTCTCCTTGGCCTTGCTCGCGTGGTCGGAGCAGGCGAGCGCCAGGCACGCGGCGGCGGCGCAGGCGAGCGCCGCGAGCGGCGAGCGGCGCCTCATTGGCGGCCTCCGTTCGCGCGCGCCCCGTTCCTGACGCTCTTGGCGCGCGGGCGCGCGCTCTTGCCGTTCTGGCCGGCGGCGACGATGCCGTGGAGAAAGACGCGCACGACGATCGCCGCGGCGCGCTCGGGCCGCTCGCCGTCACGGTGGTTCAGCACCGCAGCGCGCACGAGCGAGAGCAGCATCTCGGTCGCGAGCGTGGCGTCGCGCGGCGGCAGCGCGACGTGGCCGATCATGCGCCGCGCCGTCGCGACGATCTGCGCGCGGCGTGCGCGCCATTCGACGCCTTCGGGCTCGCGCAGGCGGTGCTCGTAGCGGTGCATGAGAACCGCGAGCTGGCGCCGCCGCCAGAAGAAGTCGAGCATGCACTCGACGAACGCGCGCAGCCCCTCCTCGCCGCGCCGGCGTGCGGTAGCCGCGCGCAGCTCGCCCACGAGCACGTCCATCGCCTCGAGGATCGTCGCGTAGAAGAGCTGCTCCTTGGTGGGAAAGTAGAGATAAAGCGTCCCCTTGCCGACGCCGGCGGCGACGGCGACGTCTTCGACCGGCACGGCATGGAACTCGCGCGCGGAGAAGACGTCGGTCGCGGCACGCAGGATCTGCGCGCGCTTGTCGGAATCTGGCCGGCGGGTTGACACGGGAAGCCTCAGAACTGACCAGTCAGTTCTAAAGTCGCCCGGGCGATGAGTCAAACTCGCCCCCTGCTCCCCGGCGCCGGCTAGGACGGCCGATTCGACGGGCGAACGTCGAGGCTCTCGACCAGAGAGGGGCGCTGTCCGGCGTCGGCGAGCCAACGACCCACGTTCGGGTAGCGCTGCGGCTCGATCGGCAACTGCACCATCGGATACATCGCGACGCGGGGGAGAACGGACACGTCGGCGATCGAGAACGTGTCGTCTACGAGGAACGTCCGACCATCGAGCGCGCGCTCGAGACGATCGAGCCGGCCGTATAGTTGTCGGGCCAGCAGTGTCGCCTCCGTCTCCGCGACGGCCGTCCCGTCGTAGACGCGTTGAATCCAATCGAGATGCGAGGGGTCGTCGGTCGAGCGACGCGCGTCGGCCAGCACTTCGTGCCGGGGGCGCAGGCGATCGATCGGGCCGATAACGCGCATATACATCAAGGGACGGAACTCCTTGGCCATCGCGAGCTCGAAGGCTTGCCACATCTTCGCCTGCGCACGGCGCCACGGATCGACAGGGTACAGCCGCGGTTCCGGAAAGATCTCGTCGAGATACTCGGTGATGACGTTCGATTCGTAGAGCACCCGGTCGCCGTGTAGCAGGGTCGGCACGACGCCGTTCGGGTTCAGGGCGAGGTACGCGGGATCCTTCTGCTGCATCCGCATGAGATCGACGAGACGCGTCTCCCAGCCGAGCCCCTTCTCGAGGAGGACGATGCGGACGCGCCGCGCGCACGGCGAGCCAGGTGCATCGTACAGTACCAGCGTCGGGGGCTGCCCCATCAGACGAGAGAGCCGCGGCTGGCGGTGATGCCGACGAGCGGCCCGAAGAGCTCGACGCGGCGATCGTCGTCGTGCGCGGCCTCGAGGAGCGCTGCGCGGTTGCGCATCGCGTGCAACTGGAAGCGTACGTAGCCGAGCGCGGTCTCGAGCTCGTCGCGGCGTGCCTCGACGTAGTCCTGGAAGCGGGCGGCGGAGACGTCGCCGCGCGCCAACGCCTCGAGCGCCGCGGCGGCCGCGAGGCGGCCCATGCGCATCGCGAACTCGCAGCCCTGGCCGGTGATCGGCGAGAGGTAGCCGGCTGCGTCACCGGCCAGCAGCAGGCGGTCGCGCGCAACCTCGGTGACGCGATAGCCGATCGGTGCCATCGACCAGACGCGGCCGACGCGCGGCTCGCGCATGATGCGCGCGTAGAGCCACGGGTCGTACTGCTCGATCATGCGCTCATAGAACTCGACCGGCGGCACGCGCGCCGCCTGGCGGTCGGCGAGATCGGCCTCGAGGATGTAGCGGTAGAGGCCGGGCCGGATGCGCCCGCCGCTGATCAGGACGCCGTGGTCGCCGTGCAGGTGGCGGTCCCAGGTGTTGAGCGGCGCGTCGGCGAACGACTCGAAGAAGAGGGCGACGCCGATCTGGCTGAACTCGGGATCCTCCTGCTTCAGGCCGAGCGTGCGGATGGTCGGCGAGTAGCGGCCCCCGGCGTCGATCAGGAGCGCGCCCGTGTACTCGCGGCCCTCGCTCGTCCGCACGACGGCCGCGTCGGCGCGGAGCTCGACGTCGGCGATGCGGGCGTTCCAGGTGACCGTGCCGCCTACCTCGACGAGCCGGCGGCGCAGCGCCGCATTCAGGCCGCCGCGATCCACGCACACGTACGAGAGGCCGTCCGGGAACGGATGGTACGTCCACGAGAGGTCGGGATAGACGTTGCGGAGGCCGGTGATGCGGTCGAAGAGCCACTCGGCGGAGAGGCTGATGCCGAGCTCGGCGAGCTCGAGCTGCGTCACCGGGGCCATGAGCTCGCCCGACGTGATGTCCTCGCCGTCCTCGTGCGCCTTGCGCTCGAGCACGACGACGGAACGACCCTGCTGCACGAGCCGGATCGCGGCGGCGCACCCTGCGGGGCCCGCGCCCACCACCAGGACGTCGGCGTCGTGTGCCATCGCCGTCGCTCAGGCCGCGGAGAGGGCGGGCAGGTCCTCGGGCATGAGGAACGCCATCGGCGGCGTCGGGCCCCAGGCGTAGAGCGCGCGCATGCCCTCGAAGGCCTCCGGCGTCCACGTCTCGTCCTCGCCGATCACGTCGAGGTCGCTGTAGTACTCGCTGAAGTTGCCGGCGGGGTCGCGGAAGTACCAGAAGAAGTTCGATCCCGCGTAGTGGCGCCCGAAGCCCCACATGTGGCGCGACGGATCGTTGCCGAGCAGGTGCTGCGCGCCGCGGCCGATCTCGTCGACGTCGCCGACCTCCCACGCCGTGTGGTGCAGGAAGCCGACCGGCGCGGACTGCACCATGAGATTGTGGTGGTCGGTCGAGCAGCGCAGGAACGCGGCGTGGCCGCGAATCTCGTCGCTCACCTTGAAGCCGATGCCTTCGACCCAGAGGCGCTGGCTGGCGGCGAAGTCGGGCGAGCCGTAGACGACGTGCCCGAGCTTGCGCGGCCGGATGGGCGCGCCGTCGAGGCCGGGTGCGCGCCCAGCGCGATCGCGCCGTCCGGGGCCGTTGTACGGCGCGCGTGCCTCGGGCTCCTGGGCGATGCGCGGCGCCAGCGCGACGACGATGCCGACGCCGGCGGCGGGGTCGCGGGCCTCGAGGCCGCGTGTCGTGCGCGTGCTCTCGACGCCGAGCCGGCGGAGACGGGCGGCGATGCGGCCGAGATCGTCCTCGTCGTCGACGCCGATGCCGATCTCGACGAGCCGACGGCGCGGCGACGCGACGAGGCGGAGCTGCTCGCCGCCGCTCGCGGTGGCGAAGCGGCCGGGCGCGAGCTCGGCGAGGCCGAAGTCGCGGTAGAACACGGCGACGCTCTCGACGTCGGGGACGCCGATCGTGATCGTGGTCAGGCGGTGCAGGGACATGGGGCGCTCCTTCAGAACGCGGCGGTGTCCGCCGGCTCCTCGATGATGGGGTTTTCGAGCCGGCCGATGCCATCGATCTCGATGCGCACGACGTCGCCGGGGACCAGGAACTTTCCCTGCATCAACCCGACCCCCGAGGGCGTGCCGGTGGCGATGACGTCGCCCGGCTCGAGGGTGAACGCCGTGGTCAGCGTGGCGATCTGGGCAAAGCAGTCGTAGATCATCTGCGACGTGTTGGCGTCCTGTCGCAGCTCGCCGTTCACCCAGGTCTTGAGGCCGAGGACGTGCGGGTCGCGCAGCTCGTCGGCGGTGACGATCCACGGGCCGATCGGACCGTGGGTGTCGAACGACTTGCCGATCGTCATCGTCGGGGCCTTCATCTGCCAGTCTCTCACGGTGACGTCGTTCACCACCACGTAGCCGGCGATCACCTCGTGGGCGCGCTCGCGTGGCACGTGGCGGCAGCGCCGGCCTATGACGACGCCGAGCTCCCCCTCGTAGTCGAGCATGGTGGAGACGCGCGGCCGGTGCACCGGCGCTCCGGGACCGACGACGCAGGTGTTCTGCTTGTTGAAGAAGACCGGGAACTCGGGCGCCTTCATGCCGGTCTCGGCGACGTGGTCGGCGTAGTTCAGGCCGATGGCGAGGAACTTCTGCGGCCGCAGGATCGGCGCGGCGAGGCGCACGGCGGCGAGCGGATGGCGCGGGCCCTTGCCGCGGAGCGCGCGCGCCGCGGCGGCGAGCGCGTCGGCGCCGGCGGCGAGGAACGCGGTCATCTCCGCCGGCAAGGCGGGCTCTGCGGCCGCGAGATCGACGACGGCATCGCCGTCGACGACGCCGAGGCGCGGCGCTCCGCCGGCGAGGAACGTGACGAGCTTCATGGGACGTCTCCTTTGAGGGTGAGCGAATCGCGCGCCGGCAGCGGCCGGCCGGCAATGGCGTCCGCCTCGGCGGGCGGGATGCCGAGGATGCGCAGCACGAGCGCGCTGAGCTCGCGATCGGCGTCGGCGCCGAGCTCCCCGGCCAGCTTGCCGCGCAGCACCGACGCGACGGCGGCGCCGATCGTGCGGCTCAGCAGCGCGACGTTGCCCCGGGGGAAGCGCTCGCGCTCCATGCCGCGACGCACGTCGCGCGCGAGGCGCGGGCCGAGCCCGGCCTCGATGCGCTCCTCGAAGAGGCCACCACGCACCGCGAACCACGCCCAGAGTGGATCGGTGTCGACCGTCCGCGCGGTGTGGCGCACGCAGATGGCGATCACCTCGGCGTCGTCGGCGAGCGGCGCGGTGAGGCGGTCGAGAGCGGCGCCGTGCGCCTCCACGACCTCCGCCGACGTGGCGGCCAGGATAGCGTCCTTCGAGTCGAAGTAGTTGTAGAAGGTGCCGAAGCCGACGTCCGCCTCCTCGGTGATGTCGAGGATCGTCGCGTCGGCAGCGCCCTTGCGCCCGACGACGGCGCGCGCGGCGCCGATCAGGCGGGCGCGGGTGCGAAGCTTCCGGCGGTCCTGGCGCGTCGTCTCGCCCGGCGCGCTGTCTCGGGCACGCGCGGGCGCCGTCGCTGAGCTTCTAGTCATTGAATGATTCCAGTATCAATGAATGAGGGACTGGTCAAGTAAGGGGATGATTATCACGATCTCGTGCGGTTGGGAGGACTCTGTTAGAGTCGCCCTCCATGCCGGGAAACCCCGTTCAGGCCGCCTGGAGCCGTCTTCCCGCGCCCGTTCGCCGGGTCGTGTCGCTCGGTATCAAGGTCTTCCTCACCGTCGGGGCCTTCTACCTGCTGCTCACCCACCAGGTCCGGACCGACGACGGCCGCCACGTGTCGGCGCTTCGCGCGATCGCCGACTACCTGCCCCAGATCGACGCCCGCGAGTTCTGGACCTTCGTCGCGCTTGCGGCCGCCATCAAGTTCGTCGGCATCCTCTGCTCGATGTACCGCTGGCAGCTTCTGCTGGAGGGGCAGGGCATCCGCTTCCCGTTCGGGCATATCTTTGGGACGTTCCTGATCGGCCGCTTCCTCGGCACCTTCCTGCCGTCGACGTTCGGCCTCGACGCCTACAAGCTCTACGACGCCGCCCGCTACAGCGGCCGGACGGCCGAGGCGACGGCCGCGACCGCGGTCGAGAAGGTGCTCGGCATCATCGGCATCTTCCTGACATTCCTCGTCGCGTTCCCGCTCGGCTACGGGATCCTCGGCGAGCACGCCTTTCTCGTCGCCGCCGCGACCGTGCCGATCGCCCTCGCCGTGATCGGGATCTTCTTCCTCCTGATGTTCCGGCCGGCGCTCGTGCAGGCCCTGATCGCGGCCGTGCCGTTTCCCGGCCGTGCCCGCATCAGCGGCTTTCTCGCCCGCGCCAGCGACGCCGCCGCGGCCTATCGCGATCAGAAGCTCCTCCTGGTGAACGCCGCCGTGCAGAGCTTCTTCGTCCACTTCTGCACGGCCGCACTCTACTTCTTCACCGCCCTCGCGATCGGCGCCGAGGGCGCGCACTTCTGGGAGGTGACCTTCGCCTCGACGATCCAGATCTTCGCGACCGTGATGAGCCCGTTCACGATCGCCGGCGAAGGCGTGCGTGAGATCGTGCAGACCCTCCTCCTTGCGAAGAGGATCGGCACGACCGAGTCGATCATCTCGGCCGCGCTCGGCTTCTGGGCGGCGGAGGCGCTGACGCTCGGCGGCGGCTGGTTCTGGTGGCGGCGCGGGCCGCAGTATCGCCCGGCGTACGTCATGCTCGACGGCGAGCGCCGCGACGCCGTCGATCGCGCGCCGCGCTTACGCGCCGCCGCCCGCAACTAGTGTCCGGCCGCAGACACTAGCGGCTGACCGACCCGCGGACGAGAACGGCGGCACTGCGCCCGCACGAGAACGACCTCGTCGCGGGCGCAGCGCCGTTCGATCAGAGAGCGCGCTCGAAGACCCAGCCGGTGCCCGTCCTGCGCCAGGAGCCCCGCACCGTCCACTCGCGTCCCGCGACGGTGATGTGCGTGATCATGTCGGCGCTCGCCTGGCTCAGGTCGCCGTAGGAGATGATCGTGAGCTTGAAGGTGCCGATGCTCGTCGGGCTCGCCTTCAGCTGGTAGATGCCGCCGCTCAGCTTCGCGTCGCGGTTTCGGTACTTGAACCCACCGTTGGTGAGGGCGCCGACGGTGCCACTCGGCAAGCCGGTCTCGAAGATGACACCGTTCGCATTGGTGAGGCTGACGGAGACCTCGCCGCTGCTGAAGTCGATCGACTCGCCGGCCATCGGCACGATCACGCCGTGTGACTTGAAGAGGTCCTGGCCGGTCGTGATCTTGATCTTCGACGGGTCCTTGCAGATCAGGCCCGCGCACATGTTGTTGCAGCTGTCGCCGGCGACGGGCTTCTGCGGGTGCAGCGGATCGCACTCGGCGCTGTTGCCGTCGTCGCACTGCTCGCCCGTCTGAACGATGCCGTCGCCGCACACCGTGCAGTCGGAGCGGCAGAGGTTGCCGTTGGCGCCGGCCGGCGAGCCGGGCGGATCGCAGGTCTCGCCTGGGTCGAGGACCCCATTGCCGCAGCCGGGTGTGACGGTGGCGGTGGGCGTCGGCGTGTCGGTGGGCGTCGCCGTCAGCGTGGCGCCCGGCCCGGGCGTCACGGTCTCGGTCACCGTGGCGGTGGCCGTGGCGGTCGGCGACGGCGTGTCGGTCGCCGTCGGGGATGGGGTCTCCGTGGCCGACGGCGTTGCGGTCGACGTCGGTGTCGGCGTGACCGTCGGACAGGCGCCGAGCTCGAAATTATACGTCGTGCCGCAGAACGTGAGGTCGTCGGCCGCGCCGTCGAAGTTGTCCCAGGCGCCCGCGCCGCCGCCCGCCTGCACGCGCATCGACGGCAGGTCCGTCGCGAGCTTCACGCCCGGGTGCTCCGCGACGTAGTCCGCCAGCGTGATGAGCGGCGGACCGCCGGCGCTCTCGTTCTCCGACCACCAGCCGCCGACACGTGCATCCCACATCTGCCAGGTGTTGAGCACGACGCAGTTGGGATCGAGCGGGCACTGGTTCGGGACGTTCGGTCCCGTGATCATGCCGTAGGTGCCGTTCTGGTACACGGGCTCGAAGAAGAGCCGGTCGTCGGTCGAGCCGTCGCCGTCCTGATCGAGGCGCAGCACCAGATAGGTCGCCTGACCGCCGTTGTTGGCGGCGACGTAGGTCCAGTACGTGAGGGACAAGGCGGCGACGTCGCTCAACAGCGTGCCGTTGCAGTTGCCGGTTCCGAGGCGCGTCGCGTCGTCGCCGTTCGTGCCGACCACCTGCCCCAGGCTGCCGCTGCCGAGCGGTGGAGAGGCGGGGCCGCTGACGAAATTGGAATCGGTGCCGGAGGTGGTCGTCGCGTCGCCGACCTCGGTGTTCGAGGTCGCGTCGAAGTTGGCGATGTTCCAGCCGTCGAGCATGCACTGCGTGACCTCGACGCCGCAGCCGGACATCTGGCTGTTGTCGATCGCCAGGTCCCAGATCTCCTCGTTGGCGAACCAGCCGTAGCGGTTGCAGCCGACGTCGGCGATCGCGTTGGTCGTGGTGATCGACCAGTGGTGGACGATCGTGTTGCCCTGCATCAGATCCATGTCGACGACGAGAAATCCGCCGACGTCCTTGAAGGTGTGGCGCAGCGTGTACCAGCCGGACGTGCCGATGCAGAAGGGATCCTTCGCCGGATTGTAGGGGTTGGCGCCGCTGCGGAAGGCGTTGGTGCTGGCCGTCATGACGAAGCCCGCGCCGCCGGGACAGGTCGGCGGCCCATCCGGGCCGGTGCCGACGTTGAAGACGAAATCGCTCAGGAAGTTGCCGTTGGAATCGTTGATCGCGGACGAGAAGTCGAAGCGCGTGCCCGGGCACGTGGTGTCGGCCGGATTGGCGGTAAGACACGCGATGTTGCCGCTCGGCGTGTCGGGATTGTTCGCCGCGTAGGTGACGTCGAAATAGACGTCGACCTGCGTCGTGTAGCCGCCCGTCCAATCCTTGTTGTAGCCGCCCCAGCGCGTGAACGCCCCACTGCAGAAGACCGCGGGGCCACCGCCGGTCGCCTCGGTGTCGCAGGTCTCGCGGCGCAGCCGCGCGTGATGCGTCCCCTCGGAGGAGTTGATGCCGCTCGCGTAGGGCACCGGCGAGACGTAGCCGTCGGCCTCGCGATTGGCGGTGCCGTCATTGGGGAACCAGCCTGAGGTATCGACCTCGAAGCCCTGCATGAATGCCGCGCTCGCATCGAGCACGGGCGCCAACGAGAATGCCAGAACGGCGGCGAGGATGAAGCGGACAGCGCGCATGGGTGCAACCTCCAGGGGGTGGGTTGGAAAAGCTCCCCGGTCGTCGCAGGTGTCAGCGCAGATGACAAGGAAATTGATGGGGCGAACGCCCTGGCGCATGCACTTTTCTTGCGCCAAATGGGCACAGGCGTGGGTGCCCGCACGATGTGCGGGTTCGCGCGCCTAGAGCGTGAAGCGCACGTCCTCGCGCGCGGAGACGATGCGGACGGTCATGTCGCGGTCGCCGCGCGGCTCGACGGTGCCCCAACGAATCGCGAACGACTCCGCCTGAACATCCGGCGCGAGGCTGCCGGAGCGGCCAAAGACGACCTCGCGCGCGGCCAGCTCCTGAGCGGTGCGTGCGATCGCGAAGAACGCGTCGTTCGACGTGAGGACGAGCGGCACGACGCTCTTGCCGTGGCGCTCCGCGAGATCGACGACCGCGGTGAACACCGCCTGCTCGTCCGGCGTGAAGTTCGGGTTGTGGCCGGTCGCGACGAGATCGCGCTCGACCTTGACCGTCGGCACGACGACGTCGACGTCCTCGCGCTCCGCATCGTGCAGCGCCCGGTCGAGGTGCGCGAGGTTGCCCGGATCGCGCACGGGCACGACGATGCAGCCGGGCCGGATGCCGACCGCCCGGGGGTCGAGGTCCGGCGTGTACCGGACGTTGAACTTCTCCAGGTGCTGCACCGCCCCGTGGTGGTGATGCGCGCGCTCGGAGAGCCAGAAGACCGCGAAGAATGCCACGGTAAAGACGGCGCCCCACTCGGTCGCGACGCGCTTGGTGACGAGGTTCGCGAGCGCCGTCACGAGCAGGATCGCGAAGATCAGCATGAGGCCGAGCGGCAGCTCGGTGCGCCCGATCCTGAGGTTCAGCGGGACGCGCCACTCGCGCGGCCGGCGGTCCTTGAAGCGCAGGATCACCATCGAGAGCGACTTGAAGACGAAGCTCCAGACGACGCCGAAGGCGTACGCCTCGCCGAGCGCGTAGACGTTGCCGCCGCTCGCGACGATCGTGAAGATCTGCAGGCCGACGACGAGGTCGATGATGCGGTAGGTGGTGCCGTAGCGGCGGTGCGGGTGGCGGAACCAGTCGGGGAGCACGCCGTCCTCGGCGACCCGGTTGAGCACGCCGTTCGAGCCCACGATCGCGGTGTTGACGGCGCCGGCGAGGATGAGGAACCCGACCACCACGACGAATGCGCGCAGCGCGAGGCGCACCGACAGCGGGCCGATCATGTACATGGCGAGGCCGCCGACGAGGTTGTCGCTGTAGCTCGCCATGCGGACGTCGTCGGGGATGATCATCACGGCGAAGAACGAGAAGAGGCCGGTCGTGAGGACGGTGAAGAGGAAGATCACGAGGCCCGCGCGTACGAGGTTCGGCACCTTGGGGTGCGCGAGCTCGCGATTCACCTGCGCCAGCGACTCCTCACCGCTCATGGCGAGGATCGAGTGCCCGAAGGCGACTACGATGCCGATCGCGCCGATCTGCCGGCCCCACGACGTGCCGGCGAGCCAGCCGAGCGAGTCGTCGCTGAAGTGCAGCGCGAACGGCGGCAGGGTCGCGCCACGCGTCCACAGCGTTGCGCCGCACCAGAGGATCATCACGACGACCATGACGGTCGTGACGCCCATGATCTTCATCGCCTTGTCGCTCGACTCCTCGATGCCGAGGATGTTCTGGCGCCAGAAGTAGAGCGTGATCGCGACGGCGATCACCGCCGAGCCCGCCGCGCTCGGGATCGCGACCTGCGCACCGATCTGCTGCAGCAGCTCGTTGGCGAGGCCGACGATGTACTGGCCGGCCGAGACACCGCTGATCGGCCCGGTCAGCACGTAGTCGAACATCAGCGCCGAGACAGAGAGCTTGGCGAGCGTACCGCCCATCGCCTCCTTCACCACCCGATACACGCCGCCGCGCACGAACATCGCGCAGGACTCGATGTAGACGCCGCGGACGGCGTAGGCGAAGAGCATCACGCCGGCGATGTACCAGGGAGCGGCTTTGCCGATCGCCTGCTCGACGATGCCGCCGATGTAGTAGACGGTCGACGCCATGTCGCAGAGCACGATCGCGGCGGCGCGCCAGAAGGAGATGAAGACGAGCATCGCCGTCGTGACGACGATGATCTGCGGGCGTGGGGGAGGTGCCGGCGCGACCCGCGCCGTCGACTGAGGGGACTCCACCGGGCGTCAGGCTGCGCGGCGCTGGGTGCGGAGCTCGTGCGACCGGACGACCGCGAGCAGCTCCTCGGCGGAAGGCGCCGCGAGGAGGCCGGCGCGGCAGCTCGCGTCACCGAGCATGCGGGCCGCCGAGGCGAGCAGCCTCAGATGACTGCCTGGCTGCTCCGCGACGGCGATCAGGAGGAGGAAGAGCCGCGTCGGGTGCCCGTCGACCGCGTTGCAGTCGATGCCGTCGACGCTGCGTGCGAGGAGCGCGAGCGGGCCCGGAATGCCGGCGAGGCGGACGTGCGGGATGGCGACGCCGTTCTCGAGCGCAGTGCTCGATTGCCGCTCGCGCTCGTGCAGGGCGTCCTCGAGGAGGCGGCCGTCGACGTGCGGGCGCGCCGTGCCCATGTGGGCGGCGAGGGTGGCGAGCACCTCGGTCTTCGATCGCGCGGCGATCGACGGGAGGATGAGCTCGGGACTGAGAAGGCTGGTGACGTGGGTCGGATGGATTTCGGCCATGCGCGGCACTGCACTTCGCATGCCGCGGGCTGACGGAGGACTTCATTGGCCTTTTCGGCCCGCAATGCGCCGGCATCGTGCAGCCTGCACGGCGCGAACGTGCACTCTGCATCGGCGTGCAAAGGGTGGCCTGGACCGGCAGCACGTCTTGCGATGGTGCGGATTGCGGGTCTGCAAACCTCGGCCAGCGCTACACCGGCATGAAGGTCGGCCGCGGCCACAGCACCGAGATGGAGGGCACGAAGTACAAGCTGGCGCATCGCCGCGCTCAGCGCGGACGAGGAGCGGTCCGGCGACGAGGCGACACCCCGGCGGGCGGCCGCCTCGGTCGTGTGGCTGAAGTCGCGGGGCGCGGCGGTGCGGAGCCGCCGCTAGCCGCCTTCGACCGGGCACCTTTCGCGCGCATGGCGCCGCCGAGCTGCGCGAAGGTGCAGCTCGTGGGCACCTTCTCCGGCCGCCAGCGCAGGAACTTGCATCCGTGACGGAATCGGCCGCCGGAGAAGTGGTCGTAGCGCACCTCGCAGACGAGCACCGGGTCGAGCGGCTGCCACTCCGCGGAGCGGTCCGTGGACCATCGGCTCGGGCCGCCCGGCGCGTTGCCGCTGAAGCCGCTGCCGCCGACGTGGGGCTCCAGCACCTTCCGCAGCGCCGCGCGCTCGCTGGCGGTGAAGCTCGCCGCGAAGCCGACGTGGTGCAGGAGGCCGTCGTCGTAGAGGCCGAGGAGAAGCGAGCCGATCGCGCGCGAGCCCTGCGCGTGGCGGAAGCCGCCGACGACGCAGTCGGCGGTCCGCAGACGCTTCACCTTGACCATGCCGTCGCGATCGCCGGAGTGGTAGGGCTCGCCCGCGAGCTTGGCGACGACGCCGTCGAGCCCGATCGTGTCGAGGTCGCGCATCCAGCGCTCGGCAACCGCGCGGTCGTCCGTCGCGGGGGAGAGCTGCACGAGCGAGCCCGCCGGCACGCTACCGCAGAAGCGCTCGAGCGCCGCGCGGCGCTCGCGCAGCGGGCGCGACGTGAGATCGCGGCGCTCCTCGAGCAGCAGGTCGAAGGCGAGGAAGCTGCACGGCGTCTCGGCGGCGAGCCGGCGCACCCGGCTCGCGGCGGGATGGATGCGTTGCAACAGGGCATCGAAGTCGAGCCGGCCGTCGACGCCGACGACGATCTCGCCGTCGAGCACGAAACGCCGCTCCGGCAACGCGGTCACGGCCTCGACGAGCTCGGGAAAGTACCGGGTGAGCGGCTGCCCGCTCTTCGACTGCAACGCCACCACGTCACCGGCGTGGAAGACGAGGCAGCGGAAGCCGTCCCACTTGGGCTCGTAGGTCCAGCGTTCGCCGCGCGGGATCTCGGCCGCCGAGCGCGCCTCCATCGGCGCAAAGGGCGGACGGATCGCGAGCGGCAGCGCGGGAAAGCGGCCGGCCAGCGCCTCGCTCGCGACCGCTCCCCCGGTCACCCGCGGCGCCGGCTTCGCCGCCCCGGGCCGCGCGCGCCGCTGCGTGCCCAGATCTAGTTCCCGTAGAGCCGGCCGAGCTCGCTCTTCGCGCGCTCGAGCACCCGGCGCCGCGACGGGCTCAGCTTCGTGCCGGCACGGTTGATGTAGAAGACGAGCATCGACATCGTCGGACGCTTCGTCCCGCGTGTGGGGCCGCGAGTCGCCGCCATGAGGCCAGCCTACCCCCGGCCGCCCGCTACGCAATGGTGACGGCGCGATCGCCGCCAGCGTGGCGGCCGCCCACAACCGGGGTCAACGGCGGATACGGACGGTATCCGGCTGGGCGCCGGGGGGGAGCTCGGTGCGGACGGCGCTCGGCTCCTCGGGCGGGCGGTCGAGCTTGTACATGTAGTTCGGCTCGGCGCGCGCGATCATCGGATCGTGGCCGTACTCCTCCGCGGCGCGGAAGACGTTGGCGTCGGGAGCGATCTTGAGGCGAAAGGCGCCCTTCTCTCCCTGGATCGGGGCGAGGGCCGTCGCGTGATACTTGGCGTTCAACTGGTCGAGCGACGGGATGTTGAAGCGCAGCCAGCCCTGGGTGCCGCTCATCGTCGGGGTGACGGCGCGCTCGCCCTCCGCGGTGAAATGGAGGACGAGCTCGCCGTTCACGAATCCGTGTTGCGTGATGCCGGCGGTCGATCCGCCGCCCGCCATGGTCGTGTGCGTCGCGACCGTGTGCCTGGTGCAGGCACCGATCACGAGCGGCAGCAACGCGACGGCGAGGCGAGCGGACGACCGCGTGGGACGATCCTACTCAGCCCTTCTTGGCCTTCAGCGCCTCGTCGATCTGCGCCTTCATGCCGTCGACGGAGCGATTCTGGACGACCTTGCCGTTGATGAACAGGCTCGGCGTCCCGCGCACGTCGACCTTCTGGCCGAGATCGAGCTCGGCGTCGATCTGCTTCTTCACCTCGGGCGACTGGCGGTCGGCGTCCCACTTCTTCATGTCGAGACCGATCTTCTCGGCGATGCCCTTGATGGCGTCGGGCGAGAGATTGCGGCCGGCCTTGTACAGCTCGTCGTGCATCTCCCAGAACTTGCCCTGGCGCTGCGCCGCGATCGCCGCCTCGGCCGCCGGCTCGGCGTTCGGGTGGATCTGGCGGAGCGGGAACTGCTTCATCATGAAGCGGACGTCCTTCGGGTACGCCTTCAGGACCTCGTCCACCATCGGGATCGCCTGCTGGCAGAACGGGCACTGGAAGTCCGAGAACATCGTGATCGTGACCGGCGCGTCCTTCGGCCCGCGCAGGGCCGTGTCTGCGACCGGGATATCGTAGACCTTGTTCGGGTCGACTTGCGGACGCGCGGCGGCGGCGGCGGGGGCGTTGACCTTCGCCAGCAGAGTCGTCTGATCCTTGTCGAGCTTCTCGAGCTTCGCGAGGATGTCCTTCTGCGTGGCCTGGACGGCCTCGATGTCGCTCTTCGAAGCGCAGCCGGGTGCCGCGAGCGCGAGCGCCAGGGCCGCGATTCCAATCGTACGGATTCTCATGACGGTGTCCTCCTTGTGCTGATTGTCGTGTCGACGTGTCGGGCGTGTGACGCGCGCCCATGGTTGTACGGAGTAGGGACGATGATCACCCAGCCTGCTTCTTCAGCTCCTCGTCGATCATCGCTTTGAACCCTGCGAGCGAGCGCGCGTTGGCGGCCCGGTTGTTGATGAAGAAGCTCGGCGTCCCGTTGACGCCTGCGACCTTGCCCTGACGGATCTCGGTGTCGAGCTGCTTGGCGACCTCCGGCGACGCGAGGTCGGCCCGGAAGCGTGCCATGTCGAGCCCGATCTGCCCGGCGATGCCCCGGATCGTCTCGGGGTCGAGTGCGGCGTAGTGGCGGAACAGCTCGTCGTGCATCTCCCAGAACTTTCCTTGGCGTCCCGCCGCCAGCGCCGCCCGTGCCGCGTCGGCGGCGTGCTGGTGCATCGGTAGGGGGAAGTTCTTGTAGACGAAGTTGACGTCGCGTGGATAGGCCCGCAGCACCTGCTCGACGAGGGTCGTCGCCTGGGCACAGTAGGGGCACTGGAAGTCCGAGAACTCGACGAGGGTGACCGGGGCGTGCTCGGGCCCGCGGACGGCGGAGTCGAAACGCAGGATCTCGTAGGGCTTGCGCGGGGCGGACGCGTCCGCGCGGACGTTCCCACCCGTCTGTACGCACGCAACCATCGAGCAAAGCAGGGCTAAACCCAGCCCAAAGCGCCGCATGGAAGGGCTACGATAGCGACCGCAGGGCGCCGATTTCAAGCATGGCTGAGGCGGGCCGATCAGGCCTCGGCCAGCCGGGCGGCGACGATCCCGCGGACCGTGTCCCGCAGCGCGCCGCGGTCGTCGTAGGTGAGGTCGGCCGTCGGGATCGGCGGCTCGACGTAGACGTCGCACGTTCCGGGCAGGATCGACAGGTAGCCGCCCTTCGGCATGATCGCCGTGGTGCCCTTGCAGATGACCGGCACGACCGGAACCTTCATGAAGATCGCCGCGGTGAACGGCCCCTTCTTGAAGGGCAGGAGCGCGCCGTCGCGCGAGCGGGTGCCTTCCGGGAAGATGATGAGCGAGTAGCGCTCCTCGACGGCGATCTGGTTGAGGAGCTGGATCGCCTCGAGCGGGTTGTCGCGGTCGACCGGCACCATGCCCATCGTGCGCAGCACCATGCCGAGCACGGGCTCGTCGAAGAGCTCGCGCTTGGCGACGAAGCGGTTGTGCCCCGGGAGGTAGCCGAGCAGCGCCGCGATGTCGAAGTGGCTCTGGTGGTTCGGCGCGAAGACGTACGGCCCGGGGCCCTGCAGGTTCTCGAGGCCGTGCATGCGGACGTGCACGCCGCAGGCCCGCGCCAGGTTGCGGGCGGAGAGCTTGGCGAACTCCCACGAGACGCTCTTCCAGGGCAGCGTCCGGTGCAGGACGACGGCGACCGAGCCCATCGAGAAGAGCATGCCGCGAAAGACGAACCGGTTGACGATGGCGCGAAGGCGCTGCTGCTCCTGCGCCGCGTCGGCGACGAGCGTCGAGTCGTGGGGGGGTAGCATGAGCGTGCGCACGATACGTGCGGGACGTAACGCAGACAAGACCGGAGCATTGCTTGCGTCCCCTGGGACCCCCGGACTAGTTTCGGCTTCCGATGCGGATTCATCTGGTCTCGCCGAGCCACTACAACCTGGACGGGACCCTCCAGAAGACCACGCGTTACTGGACGAGCGCGATCACCCTTCCGTATCTGAAGGCCCTGACGCCGCCCGAGCACGAGGTCACGTTCGTCGACGAGCTGTTCTACGACGTCGACCTCGACCGGCCGTGCGACGTGGTCGGCATCACGGCGATGGGGCCGCAGATCGCGCGCGCCTACGATCTCGCCGCGGAGTACCGCCGGCGGGGGCGCAAGGTCGTCCTCGGCGGCACCTGGGTCACCCTGACCGCGGAGGAGTCGCTGCGGCACTGCGACGCGGTCGTCGCCGGCGAGGCCGAGACCGTCTGGACGGACGTGCTGAACGATCTCGGCGCCGGGCGCAGCCGCGGTATCTACCGCGCCGACGGCTGGACCTCGCTCGAAGGCATGCCCACGTTCGACTACCTCACGCTGCCGCTCCTGAAGCGCGAGGCCTTCGAGACGAGCTCGCTCTACCGCATGTACTTCCACTGGCCGGTCGTGTTCTCGCGCGGGTGCCCCCATCCCTGCGAGTACTGCGCGGTGCAGACGTACTACAAGCGCTCGTTCCGCACCCGTCCGGTCGACGACGTGCTGGACGATCTACGCACGATCAAGCGCCACGGCGGCAACCGCATCCTCTTCCTCGACGACAACCCGATCGCGCACCCGGAGAAGGCGAAGGAGCTGTTCCGCGCGATGATCCCGCTCAAGATGAAGTGGGCCTCGCAGTCGACGATCAACATGGCCCGCGACGCCGAGCTCCTCGACCTCGCCGCGCGCAGCGGCTGCGTCAGCCTCTCGATCGGGCTCGAGAGCATCAATGAGGAGAGCCTCGCGGGCGTGCGCAAGGACTTCAACCAGGCGCCCCGCTTCGCCGAGGACATCGCCAAGCTGCGCGGGCGCGGCATCCAGGTGATCGCGCTCATCATGGTCGGCCTCGACGGCGACACGCCCGACACCTTCGCCCGCACCCTGCAGTTCCTGGTCGAGAACAAGGTGTCGTTCCTGAAGCTCTTCACCCCCTGTCCGTACCCGGGAACGAAGTTCTACGACGACATGATGAAGGCCGGCCGCATCCTCGACGGCAACTGGGCCCGCTACGACTACGGCTCGCCGCTCGTCCGTCCGACCGCGATGACGCCCGAGCAGATGATCGACGGCTTCAAGTTCGTGTACCAGGGCTTCTACTCGGTAAGGAACATCCTGCGCCGCTTCAGCCCGCCGCCCCCTGGCCAGCTGATGGAGAGCCTCGCGTACATCGTCGCGAATCTGAAAGTGAATCGCTACCTGCACTCGAGCGAGCGCGCCTGGGCGACCATCTCATAACGCCCCCGTGCGCTTGGCGCGCTGCGCGCGCCAATGCTCCGATGGGCGTCGGTGCGCGGAGTAAATCCGCACACCTCCGGCTCGCGCCGGCAAGAGGGCCGTTGGAAGATGGGGCCGGCGGGCGGGCCATTAGTGACGCTTTCGGGGGAGTCGAGATCTTTTAAAAGGGGCTCGCCCTTGCCCCTTTTTATTCGGCCGCTACCATACGCGCCGTGCCACAGGTGTTTCATCGCAGCACGAACACCTTCTCGCGGGTGAGCATCTTCGGTTTCCTCTTCTTCGTGGCGGCGGCGACGTATGGGTTGGCGCTCTTGAACCGCTCCTCGTACGTCACCGAGGCGGGCGTGGCGCGTGAGCAGCCGGTGCCGTTCAGCCACAAGCATCACGCCGGCGAGCTCGGCATCGACTGCCGCTACTGCCACACCTCCGTCGAGCGCACCGCCTCCGCGGGCATCCCGTCGACGCAGACGTGCATGAACTGCCACGCGCAGATCTGGACGGACAGCGCAGTGCTCGAGCCGGTGCGGGCGAGCTACCGCACGGACAGCTCGATCCGCTGGACCCGGGTCCACGACCTGCCCGACTACGTCTACTTCAACCACTCGATCCACGTGCAGAAGGGCGTCGGGTGCGCGACCTGCCACGGCCGCGTCGATCAGATGAACCTCACGTGGCAGGAGTCGTCGCTGCAGATGGAATGGTGTCTCGACTGCCACCGCAATCCCGAGCGCTACGTGCGGCCGCGCGAGGAGGTGTTCAACATGGCGTGGGAGCCGCCCAGCAATCAGCTGGAGATCGGCCGGGAGCTGGTGCGGGCCTACAAGATCCAGAGCCTCACGGACTGCTACACCTGCCACCGATGAGCGGCGCGCTCGACATCGAGGCCATCCGCCGCAGGCTGGCGACGGGCGACGGGAGGCGCTTCTGGCGCAGCCTGGAGGAGGCGGCCGGCACGCCGGAGCTCGCGGCGCTCCTGGAACAGGACTTCCCGCGCCAGGTGGCGGCGGGGCTCGGCGTCGGTCGCCGGCAGTTCCTGCAGCTGATGGGCGCGTCGCTCGCGCTCGCCGGTCTCGGCGCCTGCACGCGCCAGCCGCAGCAGGAGATCGTCCCGTACGCCAAGGCGCCCGAGGACGGCATCGTGCCCGGCGAGCCGCTCTTCTTCGCGACGGCGATGCCGCTCGACACCGGCGTCTACGGCCTGCTCGCCGAGAGCCACATGGGACGGCCGACGAAGCTCGAGGGCAACCCCGAGCACCCGGCGAGCCTCGGCGGGACGGACGTGTTCGCGCAGGCCTCCGTGCTCGGGCTCTACGATCCCGACCGCTCGCAGGTGGTGCGCAGCGCAGGCGAGATCCGTCCCTGGAGCGCATTCTTTCAGACCCTCCACGCGGCGATGCAGACGCAACGGACGAAGGACGGCGTGGGCATCCGCATCCTGACCGAGACGCTGACCTCGACGACCCTGCACGATCAGATCATCGCGTTCAACAGCGAGCTGCATTCGGCACGGTGGATCGAGTACGAGCCGATCAATCGCGACAACGCGCTGCTCGGCCTGCAGGCCGCCATCGGGACGGATGCGGCGTTCTACAACCGGCTCGAGGGCGCGGACGTGATCGTTGCGTTCGACGCCGATCTTCTCGGCAGCGGTCCGAACGCGCTCCGCGACACCCGGGCGTTCAGCGGGCGTCGCCGGCCGGGTGGGCGCAAGCCGATGAGCCGGCTCTACGTCGCCGAGCCGATGCCGACCGTGACGGGGGCGAAGGCCGACCATCGCCTCGCCGTCCGCGCCGGCGACGTCGAGGCGATCGCGCGCGCGGTTGCGGCCGGCGTGGGGGCGTACGGCGTCACCGCGGCGGCCGCCGCCGGGCCGCACGCGCAGTGGGTCGAGGCCGTCGTCAAGGACCTGACGGCCAAGCGCAACAGCACCGTGGTCGTCGCCGGTCCGGCGCAGCCGCCCGCGGTGCACGCGCTCGTCGCGCTGATCAACGACGCCGTCGGCAACACCAACGCAACGGTCGCCAACGTGCGGCCGTTCGCGGGCGGACGCGAGCAGGTCGCCGCACTCGGTAAGCTCGTCGAGGACATCGACGCCGGAAAGGTCGATCTGCTGATCATCGCCGAGTCGAACCCGGTCCTCACGGCGCCGGTCGATTTCCGTTTCGCCGAGCGTCTGCAGAAGGTGCCGCTACGGATTCGTCTCGGGCTCTACGAGGACGAGACGTCCCGGCTCTGCCACTGGCACCTGCCCGCGGTGCACTACCTCGAGTCGTGGAGCGACGTGCGCGGCATCGACGGCACCACGTCGATCATCCAACCGCTGATCGCGCCGCTCTATGACGGCAAGACCGTGCACGAGCTGCTCGCCGCGTGCATGCGGAAGGACGAGAGCGATCGGGTGCCGACCAGCTACGAGATCGTGCGCGACTACTGGTCGCGCCAGCGTGCCGGCGACTCGACCGCCTTCTGGCGCCGCGCGCTGCACGACGGCATCGTGGAGGGGACCACCGGCGCGGCGCTGCGCGTCGACCGCGACGTCGAGTACCTGCCGAAGATGGCGGAGAGCATCCCGCTCGGCGACGGGCTCGAGATCACCTTCCGGCCCGATCCCGCCGTCTACGACGGCCGCTTCGCCAACAACGCCTGGCTGCAGGAGCTGCCGCGGCCGATGACGAAGCTCACGTGGGACAACGCCGCGTGCATCGCACCCGTCACCGCCGAGCGCCTCGGACTGGCGAGCGGCGACGTCGTCGAGCTGCGCCTCGAGGGACGCGCGGTGCGGGCGCCGATCTGGATCGTGCCGGGCCATGCGCCCGAGGCGGTGACCGTGCACCTGGGGTACGGCCGCGAGCACGGCGGCCGGGTCGCCGAGGGCGTCGGCTTCAACGCCTACGCGATCCGCAGCAGCACGGCGCCGTGGATCGCGCGCGGTCTCCAGATCCACAAGACCGGCGAGCACCACGAGTTCGCGACCACGCAGCACCACCACGACATGGAGGGGCGCGACGTCGTGCGCGGCGCGACGATCGCGGAGTATCAGCGCGATCCGAAGGTCATCCGCGAGCAGGGCGAGGAGGCGCCGGGGGCGGGCGAGACGCTGTACCCGCCGGTCCGCTACGACGGTTACGCCTGGGGCATGGCGATCGACCTGAACGCCTGCACCGGCTGCAGCGCCTGCGTGATCGCCTGCCAGGCGGAGAACAACATCGCGGTCGTCGGCAAGGACCAGGTCTCGCGCGGGCGCGAGATGCACTGGATCCGCGTCGACCGCTACTTCGAGGGATCCGCCGACACGCCGGCGATCCATCACCAACCGGTGCCGTGCATGCACTGCGAGGACGCGCCGTGCGAGGTCGTCTGTCCCGTCAACGCGACCACGCACAGCAACGAAGGCCTGAACCAGATGGTCTACAACCGCTGTGTCGGCACGAGGTATTGCTCCAACAACTGCCCGTACAAGGTTCGGCGCTTCAACTTCTACCTCTACTCCGACTGGTCGACGGAGAGCCTCAAGCTGCAGCGCAATCCCGACGTCACCGTGCGCAGCCGGGGCGTCATGGAGAAGTGCACCTACTGCGTGCAGCGCATCCAGTACGCCAAGATCAAGGCGGAGGAGGACGACCGCACGGTGCGCGACGGCGAGATCACGCCGGCCTGCGCGCAGGCGTGCCCCGCCGAGGCAATCGTCTTCGGGAATCAGAACGACCCGGAGAGCCGGGTCGCGAAGCTCAAGGCCGAGCCGCGCAACTACGGGCTCCTGGCCGAGCTCAACACCCGCCCGCGCACGACGTATCTCGCCGAGCTGCGCAACCCGAGCCCGGATCTGGAGAAGGCATGACCAGTCCGGTCCTGAAGCCGCGCGAGGATCGCCGCCCGCCGATCATCGCCCCGGGCCACACGTTCGAGACCGTCACCGACCGGATCAGCCGCGTCGTCCTGCGCAAGAAGACGCCGCGCGGCTGGATCGTGGGGTTCGCGCTCTCGTTCGCGCTGATGATGGTCCTCTTCTACACGATCGGCGCGCTCCTGATACGCGGCATCGGCCTGTGGGGCATCAACATTCCGGTCGGGTGGGGCTTCGCCATCGTCACCTTCGTGTGGTGGATCGGCATCGGGCACGCCGGCACCCTGATCTCGGCGATCCTGCTGCTCCTGCGCCAGGAGTGGCGCACGTCGATCAACCGCTTCGCCGAGGCGATGACGCTCTTCGCGGTCGCCTGCGCCGGGATCTACCCCGTCATGCACCTTGGCCGCCCGTGGCTCGCGTACTGGCTCTTCCCGTATCCCAACACGATGGGCATGTGGCCGAACTTTCGCAGCCCCCTCATCTGGGACGTGTTCGCGGTGTCGACGTATCTGACGGTCTCGTTGATGTTCTGGTACGTCGGCCTGATCCCCGACCTCGCGACCTTGCGCGACCGCTCCGACAGTCGCATCGGCCGCACCGTCTACGGCATGCTCGCGATCGGCTGGCGCGGCTCGGCGAAGCACTGGCACCGCTACGAGACCGCGTACCTCCTGCTCGCGGGGCTCGCCACGCCGCTCGTCGTCTCGGTGCACACGATCGTCAGCTTCGATTTCGCGGTGTCCATGCTGCCGGGCTGGCACGCGACGATCTTCCCGCCGTACTTCGTCGCCGGCGCGATCTACTCCGGGTTCGCCATGGTGATGACGCTCGCGATCCCGATCCGCAGGTTCTACGGGCTCGAGGACTTCATCACGATGCGCCACCTCGACAACATGGCGCGCGTGATGCTGGCGACCGGCCTGATCGTCGCCTACGGCTACGCGATGGAGACGTTCATGGCGTGGTACGGCGGCAACCCCTACGAGGAGTTCTTGATCCTGAACCGCTTCACCGGCCCGTACCGGCTCCAGTACTGGCTACTCATCACGTGCAACGTGATCCTGCCGCAGGTGCTGTGGCTCAAGCCCATACGCATGAACGTCGCGGCGCTCTTCATCATGTCGCTGGTCGTGAACGTCGGGATGTGGCTGGAGCGCTACATCATCGTCGTCGTGAGCCTGCACCGCGACTTCCTGCCGTCGTCGTGGGGCATATACGCCGGCTCGGTCTACGACTGGTCGATGCTCTTCGGCTCGATGGGCCTCTTCCTCACGCTGCTGTTCCTCTTCGTGCGCTTCCTGCCGATGATCTCGATCTTCGAGATGCGCACCCTCGTCCCCGAGGCCGAGGTGAAGGAGGAGCCGCTATGAGGCGGCCGCCGATCTACGGGATGCTCGCCGAGTTCGACACTCCGACGCAGCTCGTGACCGCGGTACGGAAGGCGCGCGCCGAGGGCTACCGGGTGATGGACGCCTACTCGCCATTCCCGATCGAGGAGCTCCACGAGGCCCTCCACTTCCACGACCGGCGTCTCCCGCTGATCGTCCTGATCGGCGGCATCGCCGGCGGGCTCGGCGGGTACCTGCTGGAGTACTGGACGTCGGTGATCGCCTATCCGCTCAACGTCGGTGGGCGGCCGCTCCACAGCTGGCCAGCGTTCATTCCGGTCACGTTCGAGACGACGGTCCTCTGCGCAGCGCTCGCTGCGGTGCTCGGCATGCTCGCGTTGAACGGCCTGCCGATGCCCTACCATCCGGTCTTCAACGTGCCGCGCTTCGCGCTCGCGACCCGCGATCAGTTCTTCCTCTGCATCGAGGCGATCGATCCGCATTTCGACCGCGAGATCACACGTCGCTTCCTGCAGCGCCTCGATCCTCTCAGCATCTCCGAGGTGGAGCACTGATGGTGCGTCCGGCATCGCGGCTCGTCCTCGGCGTCCTCGTCGCGCTCGCCGCCGCAGCGGGCGGCTGCCGGCGCGACATGCAGGACACGCCGCGCTACGAGCCCTACGAGTCGAGCGGCTTCTTCAAGGACGGACGCGCGTCGCGCCACCTCGTGTCGGGCACCGTCGCGCGCGGCCAGCTCCAGGAGGACGTGGGGCGCGCCACCGGCAAGACCAAGGCCGGCTACGTCACCGCGCTGCCGATGCCGCTCTCGCGCGCGATGCTCGACCGCGGCCATCAGCGTTTCGACATCTACTGCTCACCCTGTCACGACCGCGTCGGCACCGGCGGCGGCATGATCGTGCAACGCGGCTACAAGCCGCCGCCGTCGCTGCACGAGGACCGCTTGCGCCTCATGCCGCTCGGCTACTTCTTCGACGTGATGACGAACGGCTTCGGGGTGATGCCGGGGTACGCGCCGCAGGTCTCCGCCGATGACCGCTGGGCGATCGCGGCCTACATCCGCGCGCTGCAGCTCGCGCAGCACGCCGCGGTCGCCGACGTGCCGGTCGACGAGCGCGCCCGGCTCGACGCGGTCGCACCCCTGCCGCCGCCCGGCAGCAGCGGCACCGGCGGCCGCGAGAACGTGCAGGCGCCGATCGGCGGGGCCCCGACGCACGAGGAGCCGACGGAAGGGGAGACGCATGGCGCGTCTTGATCCCGCGGCGCCGGAGCTCCGCCTGCCGGCGGGCCACGTCCTTCTGCGCGTGCAGCGCGCGGCCGGGCTCGCGGGCGCCGCGGGGGTCGTACTCTCCCTGGTCGGCGTGCTCGTCTCTCCCGACGCGTTCTTCCGCGCATACCTCGTGTCGTATCTCTTCTTCTTCGGCGTCGCGCTCGGCTCGATGGCGATCCTGATGCTGCAGTACATCACCGGCGGCGCGTGGGGTGCGGTGATCCGGCGCATCCTCGAGGCGTGCACGCGCACGCTGCCGCTCATGGCGCTGCTCTTCGTGCCGATCCTCCTCGGTCTGCGCCACCTCTACCCGTGGGCGCGTCCGGAGCTCGTCGCGCAGGACGCGCTCCTCGCGCACAAGACGCTCTACCTGAACGTGCCGTTCTTCGTCGCGCGCGCCGTCTTCTACTTCGGCACCTGGATCGCGGTCATGTACTACCTGAACCGCTGGTCGCTCGAGCAGGACACGCAACCCGATCCCGCGCTCACGCGCCGGCTCGAGATGCTGAGCCGCGGCGGCTTGCTGCTCTACGCCCTCACCGAGACCTTTGCCGCGATCGACTGGGCCATGTCCCTCGACGCGCACTGGTTCTCGACCATCTACGGCATCCTGTTGATGGGCGGGCAGGCCCTCGCGACACTCGCGTTCGTGATCCCGGTCGCGATGGTGCTCGCGCGCCGGCCGCCGCTCACGAAGATCATCACGCCCGATCAGTTCCATGATCTCGGCAAGCTGATGCTCGCCTTCGTGATGCTGTGGGCCTACTTCTCGTTCTCGCAGCTGCTGATCACCTGGGCGGCGAACCTGCCGGAGGAGATCCCCTTCTACCTGCGGCGGATCGAGGGCGCGTGGCTCTGGGTCGGCATCGCGCTGGCGCTGGCGCACTTCATGGTGCCGTTCGTCGTGCTGCTGTCGCGCGACGTCAAGCGCCGGCCGGCCGCGCTGGCGGTCGTTGCGGCGGGCCTGATCGTCGCGCGCTTCATCGACATCTTCTGGCTCGTCCGGCCGACGCTCGCGGGCGGCGGCCTCGGGCTCCACTGGCTCGATTTCGTCACCCCGTTCGCCGTCGGTGGTCCCTGGGTGTGGGTGTTCGTGTCGCAGCTCGGCGCGCGCGCGCTCGTGCCGGTGAACGATCCGTACCTGCCGGAGCCCGAGATGGAGGCCGCGTGACGGGCGCGGGACACGGCTCCGCCGGTGGCCACGAGTTGCGTGACGCGCGGGTCGGGATCATCGGGCTCGCGTTCATCGGCCTCGGGGTGAGCACGCTCGCCTCGCTGCTCATCGTGTACGTGGTGCTGCGCACCTTCACCCTGAGCGACGTGAAGGAGAGCACGCCCGCGAGCCCGCTCGCCGTCTCCGAGGGACGGAAGGCGCCGCCGGAGCCGCGCCTGCAGATCGCGCCGCGCGACGACCTGCGCCGGCTGCACGCGCGCGAGGACGCCATGCTGCGCGGCTACGGCTGGGTGAATCGCGACGCCGGCGTCGCACGCATTCCGATCGACCGTGCGATGGATCTGCTGGCGGAACGCGGCTTGCCGGCGCAGCCGGCTCCCCCCGCCGGGGGGCGCAAGTGAGGACCAGCCGTCTCGCCACCCGGCACCGGGTCGCCGGCCTCGTGCTGGCGCTGCTGCTGGTGCGCGGTCTCGCGCTCGCCCACGATGAGCCCGTCGCGCCGATGCCCGTAGCCCCCGAGGCGCCGCCCGAGGACACCCGTCCCGCGCCGCTTCGCGAGGTCGCGATCGACCAGCGTCTCGATGCCGCGGTGCCGCTCGACCTGCCGTTCCGCGACGAGAGCGGCGCGCCGGTGACCCTGGCGCAGTACTTCGGCAAGCGCCCGGTGATCCTGTCGCTCGTCTACTACGACTGCCCGATGCTCTGCACGCTCGTGTTGAACGGCCTGGTGCGGGCGCTCCGCACCCTTAGCTTCGACCCGGGACGCGAGTTCGAGATCGTCACCGTGAGCTTCGATCCGCACGACACGCCCGAGCTCGCCACCAAGAAGAAGGCGACCTATCTCGGCGAGTACGCGCGGCCCGGCGCCGAGCAGGGGTGGCACTTCCTCACCGGCGATCAGGACGCGATCACCCGGCTCGCGCAGGCCGTCGGCTTCCACTACTCGTACGTGCCCGAGGAGAAGCAGTTCGCCCACGCGGCCGCGATCATGGTGCTGACGCCCGACGGCCGCCTCTCACGCTACTTCTTCGGCGTCGAGTACTCGGGCCGCGACCTGCGCTTCGGCCTGATCGACGCGGCGGAGCGCAAGATCGGCACCGTCGTCGATCACCTGCTGCTCTACTGCTATCGCTACGACCCGGCGACCGGGCGCTACGGCGCGGTCGCCATGAACCTCGTCCGCGCGGGTGGCGTCCTGACGGTCGTCGCGCTCGGCGCCTTCATCCTGATCATGCGGCGGCGCGAGACGCAGGGTCCTCCGCTGCGGCCGCGTCCCCCCGATCTGCGCCCGGTGAGGAAGAGCTGATGTTCGAGAAGCTCGGACTCTTCCCGCCTGCGGCCTCGACGCAAGCGGCGCAGGTCGACGCGCTGTACCTCTTCCTCATCGGCCTGAGCACCTTCTTCGCGCTGCTCATCGCCACGCTGATCATCGTCTTCGCGATCCGCTTCCGCCGGCGCTCCGACGAGGACCGGCCCGCGCCGATCGAGGGCTCGCTCGCCCTCGAGCTCACGTGGACGATCATCCCGTTCTGTCTCACGATGGTCATCTTCCTCTGGAGCGCGCGCGTGTTCGTGGGCCTGCGCACGCCGCCGCGCAACGCCGTCGAGATGTTCGTCGTCGGCAAACAGTGGATGTGGAAGGTGCAGCACCTCGAGGGGCGGCGCGAGATCAACGAGCTGCACGTCCCGACCGGGCAGCCGATCAAGCTCACGCTCACGTCGGAGGACGTGATCCACAGCTTCTACGTGCCGGCGTTCCGCATCAAGCAGGATGCGGTGCCCGGCCGCTACACCAACGAGTGGTTCGAGGCGACGACCCCCGGCACCTATCATCTCTTCTGCGCCGAGTTCTGCGGCACGTGGCACTCGCACATGATCGGCCAGATC
>DASXLI010000057.1:0-26395 GCA_036496285.1 Binatia bacterium | reverse complement strand
CGCGGGGAGCGCCTTCCGGCGGGCGCTCGCCGCGGGCCGCCCGCTCGTGCTCGTGCTCGACGACCTGCACTGGGCCGACAAGCCGTCGCTCCTCTTGCTGCAGTTCCTGGCGCGCGAGATGGGCGCGATGCGCATCCTGCTCGTCGCGACGTACCGCGACGTCGAGCTGCGCCGCCAGCATCCGCTCGCGGCGACGCTCGGCGAGCTGGCGCGCGAGCCGCTCTGCTCGCGGCTCGTGCTCCGCGGCCTCGCGCCGTCGGACGTCGCGGCGTTCATCGCGTCGGCGACCGGTGCGCCGCCGGCCGAGCGGACGATCGCCGCGATCTCCGACATGACCGAGGGGAACCCGTTCTTCATCGGCGAGATCGTGCGCCTGCTGCTCGATCGCGGGCCGCTCGACGCCGGCGACGATCCGGCCTGGGGGCTGACCTTGCCGCAGGGAGTGCGCGAGGCGATCGGGCGCCGCCTCGGGGCCCTCTCCGACGAGTGCAACCGCGTGCTCACGCTCGCGGCCGTGCTCGGGCGCGAGTTTCGCCTGGTCGAGCTGCGTCGGCTCGCCGATCTCGACGCCGCGCGCCTCCTCGAGGTGCTGCACGAGGCGGTCGACGCCCGCATCGTCGCGCCGGTGACGCGCGCTGGAACGGCGCGGGCGGCGACCCGCTACGCATTTGCGCACGCGCTCATCCGCGAGACGCTCTACGAGGAGCTGACGGCGCCGATGCGCCTGCGCCTGCATCAGCGCGCGGGCGAGGTCGTCGAGGAGACGCATGCCGCCGATCCCGCGCCGGTGCTGGCCGAGCTGGCGCACCACTTCTACCAGGCTGCGGCCGGGGGACAGGCCGAGAAGGCGATGACCTACGCGGTCGCGGCCGCCGAGCGCGCGTCGACGGGCCTCGCCTACGAGGAGGCCGTCGGCCACTACGAGCGCGCGCTCGAGGCGCTCGACTGCGCGCCGCGGCCGGACGACGCGCGCCGCGCCCTGCTCCTCCTCGGCCTCGGCGAGGCACGCATGGGCGCGCGCGAGCGTGAGGCGGCGCGCGCGACCTTCCGCGGCGCGGCCGCGGTCGCCCGCACGCTCGGCCGCCCGGACCTGCTGGCCCAGGCGGCGCTGGGCTTCGGCGGGCGCGCCGAGTTCGGCGTGCAGCAGGACGCCGAGGTGCGGGCGCTCCTCGACGAGGCGCTGGCGCGGCTGGCGCCCGACGACATCGCGCTCCGCTCCCGCGTGCTGAGCCGCATGGTCGGCACGCCGCCGTACGGCGACACGATGGCGACGCGCGACGCGCTGAGCGCCGAGGCGCTGGCCCTCGCCCGCCGGGCGGATGACCCGGCGACGCTCGTGCAGGCGTTGAACGCGCGCCACTGGGCGTTCCTCGGCCCGGATCACCTGGGCGAGCGGGACGCGCTCGGCGACGAGCTCCTCGCGCTCGCCACCCAGACCGGCGAGAAGGCATGGGCGTTCGCCGGCTACGACGTCCACTTCACCGCGCTCCTGGCACACGGCGACCTTCCGGCGGCGGACCGTGCGCTCGACGTGCTCCGCCGCCTCGCCGCCGAGCTGCGCCAGCCGCTCGAGCAATGGTTCGTCTCCTGGTACTGCGCGAGCCGCGCCATCGGCGACGGTCGCTTCGCCGAGGGCGAGCGCTGGCTGCGCGAGGGGCTGGCGATCGGCGAGCGCGCGCAGCATCCGGCCGCGCAGGCGGCGTTCCGCGGCCAACTCCTCTGGCTGCGCGGCGAGCAGGGGCGGAGCGAGGACATCGCCGAGGTCGAGGACGGCTTGAGCTTCCTCCTGCCGCTCTCGCCCGCGACCCGGCCGATCCTGCAGAGCGCGCTCGTGAACCTGTACGTCGACCAGGGCCGGATCGACGACGCGCGCCGCCAGTTCGAGCTGGTCGCGGCCCACGCGTTCCGCGACGTCGAGCGCGACGAGCACTGGATGGTCACGATGGCGATGGCCGCCGAGGCCGTCTCCGACCTGTCGGACGCGACGCGCGCGCCGCATGTGTACGCGCTGCTCGAGCCGTTCGCCGACCGCAACGTCGTCCACGATCTGCTCCGCGCCTACCGCGGCTCGGCCGAGCTTTACCTCGCGCTCGCCGCGAGCGCGATGCGCGAGTGGGAGCGCTCGACCGGCCACTTCGAGCGGGCGCTCGCGACGAACGCGCGTCTCGGCAGCCGGCCCTACGTGGCGCGCGCCGAGTACGAGTACGCGCACATGCTGCTCACCCGCGGCCGCCGGCAGGACCATGCCCGGGTGCGGAGTCTCCTCGCGAGCGCGCTCGCGACGTCCGGCGAGCTCGGCATGCGGCGTCTCGAGGCAAAGGTCGCGGCGACGACGGTTTCCCGATGACAATTCAGGGCTTCCGAAGGAAATCGTCAGGAACGCGTCGAGACACGGCGGCCGCCGGCGGCCTATGGTGTGCGGCAAGGAGGTACCGTTCCATGGAACCGACGTTGCAGATTGGCCCGCCGCCGCCGATGCGCATCGAATGGGGCCGCGCCTTCCGCGCGATCCGCGCTCTCCTCGCCGACCCGGACCGGACCGAGCTCGCGTTCGAGGCCATCTCGGCCGTCTCCGCGCGCGACTTCGAGCGCCTCTTCCAGGGATTCATCGCCCACCCGGAGGGACGGCGGCTCTTCGTCGAGCGCCCATCGCTGCTCGCGGCGCTGAGCGACCGGGCGCGCCTGCGCGCGATGCCGGAGGGCAGCTTCGGCCGTGCCTACGCGGCCTTCATGGACACGGCGCAGCTCACGGCGGCGGGGCTCGTCGAGGCGGACCTGGCCTCGGAGGAGGCCATGGGCGTCGACTACCGTGACGAGGACCGCCGCTGGTTCTCCGAGCGTCTACGCGACATGCACGACCTCTGGCACGTGCTGGACGGCTATGGGCGCGACGAGGCGGGCGAGGCCGCGAACCTGGCGTTCTCGCAGGCGCAGCTGCGCTTCCGCGGCATCACGCTCATCCTGATCGCCGGGGCGCTGATCGAGCCGTACGGCAGCCGCTTCGCCTGGCCGCGCTACCTCGTGAACGCCTGGCGGCGCGGGCGCCGGACGACGCCGCTCGTCGTCGCGCGCTACGAGGATCTCCTCGAGCGGCCCCTCGACGAGGTGCGGCGCGCGCTCGGCGTCGAGCCGCCGCAGCTCGCGCATCCCGACGGGATCATCGTCGCCTATCGCCGCTCGCGCGCCGGGCTCGCCGCGCTGGCGTCCGCAGGCTGATCCGCTCGCGCGCCCGCCCGACGGTTTGCCTAGCCCGGGCGAGCGCGCGAGGATGACCGGGTCGTGACCAGCTCCGTCGCCGTCGACCGCGCCGCGCTGCCGTCGCCCGGGACGTGGTGAGCCGGCGCGCGCTCCACGCGCTCGCGTCGCGCGTCGGCATCCTGCCGAGCTACGTCGACCAGACGGGCGTCGTACGGCACGCCGCCGACTCGAGCCGGGTCGCGCTGCTCGAGGCGATGGGCTTCGCCGCCGCGACGGAGGCGCAGGCGCGCCGTTCGCTGCGGGCGCTCGCCGCGGCCGATGCGAGCCGTCTCGTCGAGGCGTCGCGCGTCGTGGGTGCCGCCGCGGCCCGCCGCGTCCCCTGGCAGGCGGCGGACCGCGGCCCGCGTCGGCGGCGCTGGGCGATCGAGGTCGTCGACGAGGCGGGGCAGATGCGTCGCGCCGAGGGAACACTGCCGGACGGCCGCCGCGACGGCGGCCTCGTTTTGCCGCGCGCGCCTGCGCCGGGATACTACCGGCTGCGGCTCGCCGTCGGCGGCTTCGGCGCACCGGAGCAGGTCGGCGAGCAGGCGCTGATCGTGACCCCGGGACGCTGCACGACCGCTGCCGATCTCGGCGTGCGACGTGCCTTCGGCCTCCTCGCCAACCTCTACACCGTGCGCGGTCACGGCGACTTCGGCGCCGGCGACTTCGGCGACCTGCGCGCGCTCGTGGACCTCGCCGGCCGGCTCGGCGGCGCCTTCGTCGGCGTGAACCCGCTGCACGCCCTCGCCAACGGCGGCGACGAGATCAGCCCCTACAGTCCGCTGAGCCGCCTGTTCCGCAATCCGCTCTACCTCGACGTCGAGGAGGTGCCGGAGCTGCGCGAGTCGCGGGCGGCGCGCGCCCGCCTCGCCGCGCCCCGCAGCCGTGCCGCGCTCGCGCGCCTGCGTGCCGCGGCCCACGTCGACTACGCGGGGGTGATGCGTGAGAAGGAGGCGGTCCTGCACGAGCTGCACCACACGTTCGTGGCACGCCACCGCGGCCGCGGCACGGCGCGCGGCATCGCGTATGCGCGCTACCGGGAGCAGGAAGGCGCAGCGCTCGTCGACTTCGCGACCTTCCTCGCGCTGCGCGTGCAGCTCGCGCCCGACGGCGGTCCGCGACGCGACTGGCACCGCTGGCGCGCCGGGTATCGCGACGCACACGGCGCCGACGTGCGCGCGTTCCGTGTGCGCAACGCGGAGGCGGTCGACTACCACTGCTGGGTGCAGTTCGAGCTCGACCGCCAGCTCGGCGCGGTCGCGGCGCGGGCACGGGCCGCCGGGCTCGCGCTCGGCGTGTATCAGGATCTCGCGCTCGGCTCGTCCCCGTTCGGTGCCGATCCGTGGGCGTTTCCCTCGCTCTTCTTGCAGGGCGGCGTCTCGGTCGGCGCGCCGCCCGATCCACTCGGTCCCGAGGGGCAGAATTGGGGGCTGCCGCCGATCGATCCGCTGGCCCTCGCGCGTGACGGCTACGGCTACTGGGTGCGTCTGCTGCGCGCCGCCTTCCGCCATGCGGGTGCGCTGCGCGTCGACCACGTGATGGGGCTCTTCCGGCAGTTCTGGATCCCCCGCGGGCGGCCCGGCTCGGAAGGCGCCTACATGCGCATGCCTGCCGAGGCGCTGCTCGGCGTCCTCGCGCTCGAGAGCCGGCGCGCCGGGGCGCTGGTGATCGGCGAGGATCTCGGTACGGTGCCGCGCGGCCTCCCGGCGCAGCTCGCGCGCTGGGGCATCCTCTCGACGCGCGTCCTCACCTTCGAGCAGCAGCGCCGGGGCACGTTCCGCCCGTCACGCGGCTATCTCGCGCGCGCGCTCGTCTGCGCCAACACGCACGACATGGCGCCGCTCGCGGGCTTCTGGCGCGGCCGCGACCTCACGCTGCGCCGCCAGGTCGGCTCGATCCCCTCGGACGCGGCGTTGCGAAGCGCGCGCGACGACCGCGAGCGCACCAAGGACGCGCTGCTGCGGCGCCTGCGCGCCGAGCGCCGCCTGCCTGCCGGCACGCCGTCGGCGGACGGCGCGCTCTGCGCCGCGGTGCATTCGTTCCTCGCGCGCACCCCGGCGACGCTCCTCGGCCTCTCGCTCGACGACCTCGCGGGCGAGCAGGAGCCGGTGAACCTCCCGGGCGTCGGTCTCGACGGTTTCCCGAGCTGGAGCCGCAAGATGACGCGGGCGCTGCCGGAGCTCGCGCGCGCCGCCGACGTCCGGCGGGCGCTCGGCGACGTGCCGGCCGTGCGCGGGGCCGGGTCGAGCGGCTCGACCGGCTCGACCAGTTCAATTAAGGCGCGACGTTCTCGATCTCGGCGGCGAGCGCGAAGTCGCGCTCGGTGAGGCCGTGCGCGTCGTGCGTCGAGAGCGTGAGCGTGACGCGGTCGTAGCGGATCAGGATGTCGGGATGGTGATCGGCGGCGTCCGCGATCGCCGCGACCTTGTCGACGAAGCGGATCGCGGCCGCGAAGCTCGGTAAGCGGAACGTCTTGTGGATCGCGGAGCCGTCGAGCAGCGCCCAACCCGGCACGTGGCTCATGCGCGACTGGATCTCCTGGGTGGTGAGCTGCGTCATCGCGCGCGCTCCGGCGACCTTGGCCTCACGAGTCAATGCCTACTCGCGGGTCCGCGCGCAGGCAAGCGGGCCGCGGGGTTCGCGGCTAGTGGCCGCGGAGGGTGCTCCGCTATGATGAATGACATGGCCAGAGTCCGCTCTCCGCACATCGACGATCTCCTGGGCCGGCTGCTCGAGCAGGCCGGCGAGCTCACGCATCCACGGCAGGAGCAGTATCTGCGAGAGATCCTCACCACGGTCACCCGCCTCGTGCGCGACGGCACGTCGCTCGGCGATCTGAAGCTCATCAACAGCGCGCTCAAGGAGATGCGCTACTCCTTCAAGGTCTTCGCGCCGTACCGCACGGTGCGCAAGGTCAGCACGTTCGGCTCGGCGCGCACGCTCGAGTCGTCGGCGGAATACCGTCAGGCGCGCGAGTTCGCCGCGCGCATCTGCCGCGAGGGATTCATGCTGCTGACGGGCGCCGGCGGTGGCATCATGCGCGCCTGCCAGGAGGGCTCCGGGCGCGAGCGCAGCTTCGGCGTCAACATCCGTCTGCCGTTCGAGCAGGAGCCCAACGAGTTCATCTCGCGCGATCCCAAGCTGGTCTCGTTCAAGTACTTCTTCACGCGGAAGCTCGTGTTCATCAAGGAGGCGGACGCGATCGTCCTCTTCCCCGGCGGCTTCGGCACGCACGACGAGGGCTTCGAGTCGCTCACGCTCGTGCAGACGGGCAAGTCGCGGCCGATGCCGATCGTGTTCCTCGACGCGCCCCGCGGGACGTACTGGAAGACGTGGAAACGCTACGTCGAGGAGCACCTCTCGCGCCGTGGGCTCATCTCGCCGGAGGACATGGGCCTGTTCACGGTGACCGATGACATCGACGAGGCGGTCGACGAGATCCGCACCTTCTACCGCGTGTACCACTCGTCGCGGTACGTCGGCGATCGCTTTGTGATCCGCCTGAACGCGCCGCTCGAGCCGACGCTGCTCGACGAGCTGAACCGCGACTTCGCCGACATCCTGAAGGACGGCGTCTTCGAGGTCGGTGCGGCGCTGCCGGAAGAGGAGGGCGAGCCCGAGATCGCGCACCTGCCGCGCCTGGTCTTCCGCTTCAACCGGCTGCGCTTCGGGCGCCTACGGGCGATGATCGACCGCATCAACACCGAGGGGCCGACGCCCGACGTCGCGACGCCGGGGAGCCACACGGCCGAGGGCGGGCTCGTCTAGCGCACCCCGGCCCGGGCTCCGAACCGGCCGCAAGGAGCGGCCGGATACAGATCAGCTCAGCGCCGGGGGCTTCGACTCGGAGGGGTGATCGTTGGCGGCGAGGAGCGCGCGCAGCAGCTCCGCGAGCGTCAGGACCTCTTGATTGACGCGCACGAAGGACTCGATCGCCTGCAGCCATTCGGTGCGCTGCTTCTGCTGATCTTCCGGGGGGAGATCGGGGTTCAGGGCGACGACCTTCCGCATGCCGCTGAGCAGACCTTCGGAGACGCCATAGAGGTGTCGAGCAATGTCGTTGAACGTGCCGGTATCGATGACCATTGCCGTCCGAGAATCCAAGAACGATGCCACGGCGGGGGCAAGGTTCCCCGCGCGGTCCCGTGCGCCGGTGGCTGCGGCGCGATGCAGATCTGCCCGACGCTGCCGCTGCCTTGCAGCCCTGCGGTCTGCCCTAGTTCCATGGGCGCGGTCTATCGACACCCGCCGACGACGATCGCTATAGGGCTTGGACTCACCGATGCGGGGGATTGCGCTCAGCCGTCTGATGGGAATTGGCGCCCTGCGGGGCCCGCTCGGCGGACTCGCCCTCGCGGTGGTCGCGTGGATCGCGGGGTGCGGGCGCTCGACGCCGCTCGTCGAGCTGCCGCCGGGTGCGCCGCCGCCGACCGTCATCCGCGCGGTGGCCATCTACGACGGTAACGCCGACCGGCGCACGTCGGTGCGCGACGTGCTCCTCGAGAACGGCCGCATCGCGCGCATCGCGCCGCCCGGAACGATCCCGCGCCGCGCCGGCATGCTGCAGATCGACGGTGCGAACCGGACGTTGCTGCCGGGCCTGATCGACGTCCACGGCCACGTCGGCACCGGCACGGCCCCGCCCTGGGTGAACGATTGGCCGGACGCGAAGCGCAACATGCAGGCCTATCTCTACTGTGGGATCACGACGGTGCTCGATCCCGCCGACCTCGCGAGCGACGCGTTCAGCCGCCGCGACGCGGTCGCGCGCGGCGAGCAGCTCGGCCCGCGCATCTACGCCGCCGGGCCGATGTTCACGGCGCCGGGCGGGCACCCCGTTCCCGCCGTGCGCACGCTGACACCGTGGTGGCTGCGCTGGTACGTCGTCCCCCGCATCAGCCGCCAGGTGGCCAACGCCGCGGAGGCGCGCGCGGCGGTGGACGCGCTCGCGCCGATGCACCCCGACGTCATCAAGGTAACCGTCGATGCCGTGCCGCTCGACGCTCCGATCCTCGACGCCGACACGCTGCGGGCGATCGTCGACGAGGCGCGCGCGCGTGGCATCCGCACCGTCGCGCACATCGGCACGACGGCCGACGCGCTCGAGGCCGCCGACGCGGGTGTCGCGGCGTGGATGCACGGCGTGTACAAGGAGCGCATCCCGGACGAGGCGATCCCGCGCTTCGTCGCGGCGCACATCCCCGAGGTGGCGACGATCACGGTGTTCGACAGCTACGCCGATCTGTACGAGCAGCGCCGCGAGACGACCGCGCTCGAGCGCGAGACCGTGCCGCCAGGCATCCTCGACTCGCTGCTGCAGCGTCCGGCCGGCTACCGTCCCGGCCCGGAGTACGAAGCCTACCTCCCGCTGCTCGCCGCGACCCGTGATGCGCGGCGCGACAACGTCGGACGCCTGCACGCCGCCGGCGTGACGATCCTCGCGGGCTCGGACACGCAGACGGGCGTCTTTCCGGGCGCGGCGCTGCACCGCGAGCTCGCCGCCCTCGTCTCGGCCGGGCTCACGCCTGCGGAGGCGCTGCGTGCCGCGACCGGCGACGCCGCGCGCTTCGTCGCCAACTCGCCCGATCCCGACTTCGGCACGATCGCGACCGGTAAACGCGCTGATCTGCTGCTCGTCGAGGGTGACCCGACGGCCGAGATCGCCAACGTCTCGCGGATCGCCGCCGTCCTGCTCGGCGGCGCGGTACTCGTGCGCCATCCGGTGGCGCCATGATCATCGGCCTCACGGGCGGCATCGGCTCGGGGAAGAGCCTGGTCGGGCAGATGCTGGCGGAGCTCGGCGCGCACGTGATCGACACCGACAAGGTGGGGCACCGCGTGTACCTCCCGGGCAGCGAGGGCTGGCGCCGCCTCGTTGATGCCTTCGGGCGCGACATCGTCGCTGCCGACGGCACGATCGACCGCAAGCGCCTCGCCGCGCTCGTCTTCGCCGACCCCGAGCGCCGCCGGGCGCTGAACGCGATCGTGCACCCGCTCATCTTCCAGGAGATCGCGCGTGAGATCGCCGAGCGGCGCGCCGCCGGCTTCGCCGGCCACGTCGTGCTCGAGGCGCCGGTGCTGGTCGAGGCCAAGGGAACGGGCACCGTCGATCGCATCTGGGTGGTCGCGGCGCCGCGCGGCTCGATCCACGATCGCCTCGCGAGCTCGCGCGACATGACCCCGGAGGAGATCGAGGCGCGCATGGGCGCGCAGCTCACCGATGCCGAGCGCCGCACGCACGCCGACCTCGTGATCGAGAACGACGACGACGTCGCGGCCCTGCGAGCGCGGGTCGAGCAGGCCTGGCACACGCTCGACGCGCGGTCCTGAGCGCCATTGCATCAACTTTTGCACGTGTGCTACTTCTTGCACGCGTTAAAGTTCCCCTTCGATGAGCCTCATCGCCGAGCACAAGGCCGAGCGCCGCGCCCGCATCCTCGCCGCCGCACGGCAGCTGATCGCGGAGCGCGGCTTCGAGGGCCTTACGATGCGCGAGCTGGCGCGGGCGAGCCGCGTCTCGGTGCCCACGGTCTACAATCTCTTCGGTGGCAAGCACGCGGTCCTCATGGCGGAGCTGGAGGAGACCTTCACGGTCGTCGTGCGGAGCCAGGCGGCGGCGGGCGGCCGTAGCGTCGTCGAGCGCGCCTTCGCCATGTGCGAGGCCGGAAACCGCGACCTGCTCGCGGTGCCCGCGTACTCGCGTGAGCTGATGCACGTCTTCCTCCTGGCGGAGGCGACGCGCTCGCTGCGCCTCTCGATGCACGCGCGCTACGTCGCGCTCATGGCGGACGTGCTGCGCGACGGCCAGGCGGCGGGCGAGATCGTCGCCTGGGCCGATCCCACGGTGGTCGCCCGTCGCTCGTTCGCCCACTACCTGCATGCGATACTCGAGTGGGCGGAGGGCGATCTCGACGACGACGAGTTCCGCGCCGCGACGGAGCTCGGCATGGCCCTGATGCTGCTCGGCCTGGCGCGAGGACGTGCCGCCACCCTGTTGGCGAAACGGGCTGAAGCGAGCCAAGCGCTGCTCGCGCCGCGCCGACGGCGGCGCGCGCGTAAAGGAGGATGACATGGAACGCCCGACCACGATCGACGGTATCGACGTCTCGACGCCCGCTCCGGGCCACCTGCTGCCGCCGGCCGCGTTCGTCTCGCCGGCGGTGTACGACGCCGAGATGCGGCGCATCTTCGCGCGCAGCTGGGTCCACGTCGCCGACCTGCCCGATCTGCGCGTGCCCGGCGACTTCGTCGCCGCGACGATCGGTACGACCCCCGTGGTCGTGGTGCGCGATCAGGACGGTAACGTCCGCACCTTCCTGAACGCTTGCCGGCACCGCGGCGCGACGCTGGCCGAAGGGCAGGGCAACTGCGGCCGCCAACTGCGCTGCCCGTACCACGCGTGGAGCTACGGGCTCGACGGCCGCCTGATCGGCGTGCCGAGCCGCGAGGAGTTCCATGGCTGCGACCTCGGCGACATGGGCCTCGTGCCGGTGCGCACCGCGACCGCCGGACCGATGGTCTTCGCCTCGCTCGACCCCGACGGGCCGTCGTTCGAGGCCTGGAGCGGCGAGCTCGGGCCGGCGCTGGCGCACGGGCTCTGCGAGCGCATGGAGCTCGCCTTCGAGTACGTCTACGACGTGCCCGTCAACTGGAAGGTCTACGTCGAGAACGGCCTCGAGGGCTACCACGTCGCGATCGTCCACGACATCCTGAACGACTTCGTCGAGACCAAGACCGCGCGTCACTTCTTCGAGCCCTGGTCGAGCTACACGCACGCCTTCATCAAGGGCGACTACCGCGAGATGGTGCCGCAGCTGCCGCACCTCGCGGCCGAAGAGCACACCTATGTCCGCTTCGGCCACGTCTTCCCGAACCTGATCCCGGTGCTGGCGCCCGCGGAGTTCTCCTATCTGCGCATCGACCCGATGGGACCGGAGCGCGTCCGCCTCGTGGCGCGGAGCTTCGACCTCGGCGGCGAGCTCGCCGGCCTGCGCGACTTCCGCCGCGAAGCCCTCGACCGCACCAACCAGCAGGACATCGGTGTCGTGACGCGGGTGCAGCAGGGCCTGCGCGCGCACGGCCTGCCGGCCGGCGTCCACGCCGCTTTCTTCGAGAGCCGCATCGGCCACTTCGAGCGCATGGTGGCGCGCGCGCTCGCGGCCGACGGCGCGCTCACCGCGACGGAGGCGGCGTGCGGCCCGCTCGATCGCGCGGCGCTCCTGGGCGAGCCCGCAGCGGCGCCGGCGAACGGTGTCGCGGCGGCGGCGCGTTGAGCGCCTCCGTCTGAACCCGCCGGGCGCTCGCGATGCGAAGGCAACCGCTCGAGGTCGTGCCGCGCGGACAGCGCGACCGCAGGCACCGGCCGGCGCTGCGCCGTCGCGACGTGCTGCCCCCGTTCTACCGGCTGGTGTACCGCCTCGTACGCAAGGTGCCGCGCGGCAAGGTCGTCACCTACGGCCAGGTGGCGGCGATCCTCGGACAGCCGCGCGGCGCACGCGCCGTCGGCATGGCGCTCGGCGCGCTCACGGAGCCGCTCACCGAGACGGTGCCTTGGCACCGGGTGATCGCGGCCGGCGGGCGCTGCTCGCACCGCGACGGCTTCTGGGCCGAGCTGCAGCGCGAGCGCCTCGAGGAGGAGGGCGTCGGCTTCGACCGTGAGGGCAAGGTCGATCTCCGCCAGGTGCGCTGGAAGGGCCCACGTCGCGAGTGGGTGACCGGCCTGCGCGGCGTGCTCTGAGCCGTGCCGCGTGGGCTCGCGCTCGCCGCGATCGCCGTCACCGTTCTCCTGTGGGGCTCGAGCGGCGTGCTCATCAAGATGGCGACGACGACGGGGCTCGTCACGGCGCTCTATCGGCTCTGGTTCGCGATTCCGCTCTTGTGGAGCACGGCGGCCGTGCCCTCCGTGCGCGCGCGGCTCGACCGCGATTGGCTGCGTGGCTCGCTCGCAGGGGGCACGCTCTTCGCGTGCCACCAGATGCTGTTCTTCAGCGGCCTCAAGCGTACGACCGTTACCGACATCAACACGATCGGGGCACTGCAGCCGGTGCTCGTGCTGTGGGTGGCGGGCTCGCTCTTCGGCGAGCGCGCGACGGCGCGCGCCGCCGCGTGGTCGCTCGCCGCGGTCGCCGGTGCCGCGTTCGTCATCGCCGGCGCGCGCGGCGCGCCGACCTGGAGCGCGGCGGGCGACGGCCTCGCCGTCGCCAACCTGTTCGCGTTCACCGCGTACTTCCTCGCCTCGAAGCGCATCCGCGAGCGCACCGACGCCTGGACCTACGTGCTCGGCATGACCACGGTCGCCGGCGTCGTCATGCTCGGGGCGTGCCTCGCCAGCGGACAGGATCTCGGCTCACCGCACCGGGGTGACTGGGTCATCCTCGTCGCGATCGCCGTCCTCCCAGGGACGCTCGGGCACGTCCTGATGAACTGGGCACACGCCTACGTCTCGGCGTTCGCGATCTCGATGATGCTGCTCGGCGTCCCCGTGGTGGGCGCGTTCGCGGCGGCCGCTGTGCTCGGCGAGCCGATCACGTTGCTGCAGGTGGTGGGCGGCGCGCTCGTGCTCGTCGCGATCGCCAGCGTGGTGCTGCGGATGGACCCTCGCGCGGCCGGCGAGCTGGCGGAAAGCGCGGCGGAGACCGACGCGCCCTGAGGTGCCGTTGGCGCGCGGACGGTGCATCCGCCCGGGCGGGTGCACCACAGGATGCGCGGAGATCGTCTGGACCAGCCTCACGTCTTTCCGCATGCGATTTCCCGTGTTCCCTGGCACGGCGCCTGTATATACGGGGAGGCCAAGCCTTCGAGAGCAGCATACCCTCCGGCCCCAATGCCGCCGTGGTCCGTCGCGGCCTGACGCGAGGACAGCCGATGCGAAACCGAGACCTCCTCATCGCCAGCGCGCTCGTCGCCGTGTGTCTCCTCGGCGCGGTGAATGCGAACGCCGACTCGCGGAGCTGCGAGCGCGCCATCAGCCTCGGCTCGGCGAAGCTCCTTCGCCTGCAATATAAGGCGCTGCGCAAGTGCAACGACGCCGTCGTGAAGAGCGCGCGGCCCGGGCCGTGTCCCGACACGCGTGCCGCCTCGCGCGTCGCGAGCGCCTCGAGCAAGCTCCGCGTCGCGATCAACTCCGCGTGCGGCGGCGGCGACGGCCTGTGCGGCGACGGCGACGACGAGCCGCTCGCGTCGATCGGGTGGAACATCGGGAGCTGCCCGAGCCTCGCCGACGCGAGCTGCGGCAACACCATCACTGACTGCAACGACGTCGCCGACTGTCTGATCTGTATCGAGACGGCGGCCGTCGCGCAGCAGGTCGACGTCACGTACGGCGCCCTGGACCTGCCGGCGGGCTCACCCACGCTGCTCGGCTGCCAGCGGACGATCGGCAAGGCCACCGAGAAGTTCTCCGGGCAGTCGGTGAAGGCGATGTCGAAGTGCCAGAGCCGGGTGATCCTCGGCTACTCGAACGGCCCATGCCCGGATGCCATTGCCATCGCCGCGATCGACAAGGCCGAGGCCAAGAAGGTGAAGTCGATCTGCAAGTTCTGCGGCGGCGACGACCGGCGCTGCGGCACGTCCGACGATTTCACGCCGTCGGCCATCGGGTTCACCGCCAACTGCCCCGACGTGACGGTGCCGGGCGGCGCCGCCTGCGGCGCGCCGATCACCGATCTCCAGTCGATCGTCGATTGCGTCGATTGCGTCGCGAGCTTCAACGTCGAGTGCGGCGCCGCGGCCGCGGCACCCGCGATCGGGCCCTACCCCGCCGAGTGCGGCGTCATCGCCGCCACCGCGACGCCGACGCCGGGTCCGACACACACCGCGACGCCGACCGGCACGCCCGGCGTAACCGGTACGGGGACTCCGCTGCCGCCGACGTTGACGCCGAGCCATACCCCGACTCTCGGCGGCGGGACGCCGACTCCTACCCCCACGCGCACGGCGACGCCGACGGGAGGTGCAACGCCGACGCCGACCTTCACGCTGCCGCTGCCGTCGATCACGCTGCCGCTGCCGTCGATCACGTTGCCGCTGCCGTCGATCACGTTGCCGTTGCCGTCGTTGACCCTGCCGCTGCCGACGATCACGATCCCGCCGCTCTTCCCGACCACGACCCCGACGGTGACGTCGACACCGGTCCCGACGCCGACATCGACGCCGGTCCCCGGCACCGCGACCCCGACCGTCACGCGCACGAAGACGCCGACCCCGACACCAACCTCAACGCCGGTCTGCGGCAACGGTGTGATCGAGCCGGGCGAGCAGTGCGAGCTACTCGTGGGCGGCTGTACCGGCCTCCAGGTCTGCGTGCTCTGTCAGTGTACGCTCTGAGCCGCGCTTGAGCGTGGGCCGAGAGCCCGCGCTCAGGGCTTTGTGCGCCGCACGAGCACCATCCCCTCGAGCACGACCTCGCTGATCCGCTGCAGGTCCTCGATGCGCGCCGTCGGATCGCCGGCGACCAGGAGGAGGTCGGCGCGCTTCCCGGCCGCGATCTCGCCGAAGTCGGCGCCGTCGCCGGCGAGGAACCGCGCGTTCGTCCAGGTCGCGTCGCGGAGCGCCTCACCCGGCGGCAGGCCGGCGGCGACGAGCTTCGCGAGCTCGAGATGGAAGGTCCCGCCGGGAATGTCCCCGGCGTTGCAGGCGTCGCTGCCGACCAGGATCGTCGCCCCGGCGGCGCGCAGCTTGGCGACGTTGCGCTGCCGCGCGGCATGGCCGGCCGCCGCCGCCCGGCGCACCGCGAGCAGATCCGGGTCCTGATTGGCGTCGGGCGTGAGCAGCGACGTCATGAGCGCCGTGCCCGCGACCGTGCGCTCGATCGGCAGGAAGTCGTCCGCCGACACGCGGTCGGCGGCGACCAGGTCCCAGATCGAGAGGGTCGGCACGACAGCGACGTGGCGGTCGACGATCAAGCGCACGACGTCGTCGCTCAGCTCGTCGCGCCACGGTGCATGGGCGAGCGCGTCGACGCCGGCGCGCACGGCCATCTCCGCCTCGGCGTTACTGCCGATGTGGGCGATCGAGCGTACCCCCGCCTTGTGGCCGGTCTCGACGATCGCCGCGGTCGCCTCCGGCGTGAGGCAGGGCACGCCGCCGGCGCCGGCGTCGATCGCCAGCTTCAGGATGTCCGGCCGCTCCGCCAGCAGTGCGCGGACCGCGGCGCGGCCGTCGTCGGGGGCGCCAATCTCGCGCGCGGCGCGCGGGATGACGTACCAGCGCAGGTACCACGGGAGGAACGCGCGCAGCACCTCGACTGGGTGGCCGCCCGGCGCGGTGAAGATCGGGCCCGCCGCGTACATGTGCGGTCCGAGTCGCTTGCCGGTCGCGACGTCGGTGCGGGCGCGGAACACGTCCGGCGACAGGCTGCCCAGGTCGAGCACGGTCGTGATGCCGGCGTAGAGGTAGGCGGCGAGGTTGGCGTCGAGGTCCGGCAGGCTGACGTGGTCGAGGCGATCGGCACTCGAGCCGGTATGGGTATGGACGTCGACCAGCCCCGGCAGCAGCGTGCCGCCCTGGCCGTCGATCGCTGGGACCCCCTCGGCGGCGGCGCCCGGCGCCGCGACGGCGGCGATGCGGCCGTCGCGCACCACGACGTCGTGCAGGCCGGCGAGCAGCGCGGCGTGCGGCGCATCGAAGACGCGCACGTTGCGGATGACGACCGACTCCTCGCCGCCGGGCGGCCGCGTGACGAGGGGGGCCTTCTGCCGTCCGCAGCCCTGGAGCAGGGCCGCGACGGCCAGCAAGGCCACGACCGCGATGGCGGCGGGCGATCGACCGGAGGGTACGGCCGTCGGCCGGGTCGGAGCGGGCAACGCGCGGATGTCGTCCATCCGCGGCGCGTTAGCGCGATCGCGCGGCCGGAGCAACGGCTGCGTGCCGTCCGTGCCGTGGCGTACCTTGGCTCAACGACGCGCTTCTGGCACATGTCGGGCATGCCCACACACCCCATTCGTTTCGGCGTGCAGACCGGCCAGCAGATGGTCGAGTGGTCCCAGATGCTCGGGCTCTGGAAGAAAGCCGACGCCTGGGGCTACGACTCCCTCTGGAACTTCGATCACTTCTACCCGATCTTCATGCCGCCCGACGGGCCGTGCTTCGAAGGGTGGGCGACGCTCGGCGCCCTCGCGCAGGCGACGACGCGCGCCCGCGTCGGCACGCTGGTGAGCGGCAACACCTACCGGCATCCGTGCCTCACCGCGAAGATGGCGGCGACGCTCGATCACGTGAGCGGCGGCCGCTTCAATCTCGGCATCGGCGCCGGCTGGTTCGAGCTCGAGCACCGCAACTTCGGCATCGACTACAAGACGGTGCGCGGGCGGCTCGACGCGCTCGACGAGGCCTGCCGCATCATCAAGGGCATGTTCACCGAGGAGCGCACGACGTTCCACGGGAAGCACTACACGGTGACCGAGGCGATCGGCCTGCCGAAGCCTGTGCAGCGCCCGTACCCGCCGATCATGATCGGCGGCACCGGCGAGAAGGTCCTGCTGCGCATCGTCGCCGAGCACGCCGACATGTGGAACTCCTACGGCACCGCCGAGCGCATGGGGCATCTGATCGACCTCATCCGCCGCCATGGCGACGCGGTCGGCCGCGACACCAACGTGATCGAGAAGACGGTGATGATGCCGCTCTGCTACCGCGCGTCGAAGGAGCGCGAGGAGTTCGTCTGCTCGATCGCCGCCGCGACGGGCCAGACGACGCCGGAGCTCGCGCGCACGCGGGTGATGATCGGCGACGCCAACGAGTGCCTCGGCACCATCGAGCGCTACACGCGCGTCGGCGTTACGCACTTCATCTTCATGACCTTCGCCCCCTACATGGAGGACGAGATCCAGCGGTTCGCCGAGGAAGTGATTCCGAAGTTCCGGTCGTAGCGCCGGCGGCGTGGGCGCGTGGCGCGTGCGCCTCAGGCCAGGTCGAAGAGCAGTAGTTCGATCCGTCCGGCGCCGTCGGCGCCGATCTCGAGCGCCGTCTCGCCCGTCACGGCGGCACCGTCGCCGGCGGTGAGCGCGGTGCCGTTCAGCCGCACCGCACCGTCGGCGAGCTGTACCCACGCGCTCCGTCCCGGCGCGAGCGTGTGGGTCACCCGCTCGCCGGCCGCGAGTACGGTCGCGTAGATGCGCGCGTCCTGATGGAGCGTGACCGAGCCCTCGGCGCCGTCGCGCGAGACGATGAGGCGCATTCGGCCGCGCCGCTCCGCCTCGGGGAACGCCTTCTGCTCGTACTCGGGCTGGAGCCCGCGGCGCTCCGGCAGAATCCAGATCTGCATCAGGTGCACCGGCTCGCTGCGCGAGGCGTTGAACTCGCTGTGGGTCACGCCCGTGCCGGCGCTCATGCGCTGCACGTCACCCGGCCGGATGGTCGAGCCCGTCCCCATGCTGTCGGCGTGCGCCAGGGCGCCGGCGAGCACGAAGGTGACGATCTCCATGTCCGCATGCGGGTGCGTTCCGAAGCCGCGCCCCGGTGCGACGCGGTCCTCGTTGATCACCCGGAGCGCGCGGAAGCCCATGTACGCCGGGTCGTGGTAGTCGGCGAACGAGAAGGTGTGGAACGTGTCGAGCCAGCCGTGGTCGAAGTGGCCGCGCTCGGCGCTCGGACGGCGGCTGATCATGCGAGCACTCTGTCGGATGGCGCTTGGCCGCGCAATCCGGCGCATGGACGTTTGCGCGATCTTTCTGTACTCCCGAGGCGCATGTCGAGAGCGCCGCTGCCGCCGCCGCGCAAGATCGTCGACCCCCGGCTGCGCCGCACGATCGTGCGGACCGGGACGCCGAGCCGCGTGCTCGGCGATCTCTACCATGCGCTCCTCAACGCGCACTGGTCGATGCTGCTGTTGCTGTTCGTCGTCTACTACCTGATCGCGAACACGATCTTCGCGCTGCTCTACCTCGCCGGTGGCGACGATCTCGCCAACGCGCACCCCGGCTCCTTCGAGGACGCCTTCTTCTTCAGCGTGCAGACCCTGGCGACGATCGGCTATGGCGCGTTCGCTCCGAAGACACGGTACGCGAACACCCTGGTCGCGATCGAGGCGTTGGTCGGCGTGGTCAGCTTCGCCATCGCGGCCGGACTCTTCTTCGCCAAGTTCTCGCGCCCGACGGCGCGCGTGCTCTTCAGCCGGGTCGCGGTGATCACGCGTCGCGACGGCGTGCCCTCGCTGATGATCCGCATGGCGAACGAGCGTGCCAATCAAGTCGTCGAGGCGCAGGTGCAGGTCTCGCTCATCCGCAGCGAGCGCACCGTCGAGGGCGAGCAGGTACGGCGCTTCTACGACCTGGACCTGATCCGCACCCGCACGCCCATCTTCATGCTCTCGTGGACCGTCGTGCACCCGATCACCGAGGCGAGCCCCCTCTACGGCACCACCCCGGAGTCGTTCGCGGAGGGCAATGGCGAGGTCGTCGTCTCGGTCGCCGGCGTCGACGAGACGTTCTCGCAGACGATCCGCGCGCGCTACTCCTATCTGCCGGAGGAGATCAGGTGGAACGCGCGGTTCGTCGACATCATGTCGGTGCTCCCCGATGGGCGGCGGCGCGTCGACTATGCGCTCTTCCACGAGGTCGTGGCGGAGACGGTTCCGTGGGAGACGGTCGCGCCGATCTAGCGCCGCGCCGAGCAGGCGGCGCTCAGGCGAAACCCCACTTCCGCTTGTTCGCCTCGACCTCCTCGGCGGAGGGTGGCGTCTGCTTCTCGGTCGGCGAGACGACGAAGTCGTCCTTGTGCTCCATCATCAGGTAGTTGAGCGGCGTGTCCTCGCTGAAGACGCCCGGCACCGCCGACTCCTCGAAGATCGCCTGCCACGGGCACTCCGGCTCGCACGCGCCGCAATCGATGCACTCGTCGGGGTGGATGTAGAGCTGGTTCGGGAAGGTCGCGTGGTCCGACCCCTTGTAGGCGTAGATGCAATCGACCGGGCACACCGAGACGCAGGCGGTGTCGACGCAATCGCGACAGAGGCGCGTGATGATGTAGGCCATGAAGACGCTCCTTCCCCCGTATCGGGGCGGGGAATTGTCGCGATTCCGCCGGACTCTGTCAAAGCGGGCGCGGCCCGTGCTGCCGGCGCAAGCGTAGCGCGACGTCGGCGAGCACGAGCGCCAGTGCCAGCGGGACGAGTACGGGGGCGAGCGGCACCCGCTCGCGCACGACGCCGGGACGCGCCGTGAGCACCGCGGCGGGCTCGGGGTCGACCGTGCCGCCGGTCAGGCGCGCGAGCTCCTCCAGCAGGCGGAGGTTCGGGCGGTGGAACGCGAGCTCGCGGCCACCGTCGCCGGCGGCCGGTACCATGAGGTCGATCTGCTCGGGCAGCGACGGGTCGCGCCCGAGGAGCAGTACCGACTGGAGGCCGCTTCGCAGGTTCGGCACGACGGCGGTGAAGGTGCGCGGCGCGCTCCGCCGCAGCGGGTAGTCGGCGCCCGACGGCAGGCGCAGCGTGAACGGCCCGGGCTCGTCCGCGACGGTCTCCAGCCGCACGAGCGTGCCCGTTGCCAGGCGCTGCGCGTCGAGGCGATGGTCGGCGGCGAGCCCGGCGGGCGCGGCCCAGCGCGCGAGCTGCGACCAGAGCGTGCCGAAGCCGTTCCAGGCCGCCCAGTCGGCCGCGCCCGCCTGGAAGTCGAGCGGGATCACCGCGACGCGGCCGAGCTCGTACTGCCAGGTCGCGAGGATCGGATCGTGGCGGTCGCCGCTCTCGACGTAGAGCCGGACCTCGGCCTTGGAGCGCGGCTGGGTGAGGGCGTAGCGGCGGATCGCCGGCAGGTCGTCCTCCGCGAAGCCGGCGAGCAGGCCGCCGGGCGTGCCGATCTTCGTCGGCCGGTCCTCGCGCTCGGGGCTGTTGCTCATCAGGCGCTGGGTGTCGCGGATCATGAGCTGCGGCAGCGCCTGCACCTGCTCGACGTGATGGAAGTCGCCGCCGGTGCCGCGCGAGATGGCATCGAGCAGCTCGAGATTGGCGTTGTCGTCGCCGATGCGGATCGTCGTGACGGTGATTTCTGCGCGGGAGAGCGCCGCGATCAGCTCGACGTGGTCCTCCGAGCCGCGGTTGGTGTCGCCGTCGGTGAGCAGGATGATGTGCTTCACGCGCCGACCCGACTCGATCAGGTGCCGGCGCGCGTCGTCGAGCGCGTCCTTGAAGTCCGTGCCGCCGCCGTACTGCAGCTGCTGGATCTTCGTCGCGAGCGCGCCCCGGCTCTCACCGACCGGGCGCAGCGGGCCGAGCTCGGTCGGCAACGAGTCGAAGGCGATCGCGCCGACCAGGTCCTTCGGGCCGAGCTGATCGAGCACCGCGAGCGCCGCGCGCTTCGCGTACTCCATCTTCTCGCCGTTGTGCACCATCGCCTGCGTGCTCGAGTAGCCCATGCTGTTCGAGCGATCGATGACGAGGTAGAGCGCAATGGGCTCGCGCTCCTGCGGCTCCGGTGTCTGCGCCTCGAGCTCGACCGGCAGGACGTGCTCGAGCGGCGTGCCGTTCCAGTGCGCGTCGCCGAAGAGGTGCTCGCCGCCCGTCGCCACGAGGCCGCCGCCACGCGCCACCCAGTCGGCGAGCGCGGCGAGCGCCGGCTCGGTGAACGCGGCCCGCGCGACGTCGTCGAGCACGACGAGGTGATCCGCGTCGAGGCGCCCCGCGCGGCTCGCGAAGACGGGCGGTGCGATCAGCTCGACGTGCATGCCGCGCTCCGCGAGGGCGGTCGCGATGACCGGGTTCTCGTGCTCGCTCACGACCAGCACCTGGAGCGGCCGCGTCACGGCCACGGCCGCGCGCGCGCCCGCGAACGTCGGCGCCGGCGCGCCGGGCCGCGCGATAGTGGCCTCGAGCAGGTACTGCCCCGCGCCGCGGGCGCGGTACGGCACCTCGACCACGCTTACGCCCGCCGGGAGGTCGAGCGCGAGGCTGGTCAGCCGCTCGCCGTTGGCGGCGAGCTCGAGCACCGCCGGTGTCGTCTCGGCCGCCCGGTTCTCCACCACGGCCTCGAGCGGCACGGTCGTGCGCTCGGGGGCGAGCCGCGGCGCGAGCAGCCGGCGCACGACCGCCGGCGGCGCCGCCGTCTCGTCGGGGAGGAGGGGGTAGGTGGGCATCGCCGGTGTGGTGAGCGCGGCCTCGGCGAGCGCGCTGCCGGTCGTCTCGTTGCCGTCGGTGAAGAGGAGGAGCGCCGCCTGCGTCTCGTCGGGGCAGAGCGTCGCCGCGGCCGTGAGGGCGGCGGCGATGTCGGTCTCGTCACCCTCGGCGGCGATCGACTCGGTTGCGGGCACCAGGTCGTCGAGGCGGCCGCGCCGCGCCTCCGGCCGGGCGATCACGCGGGCGCGGCTCGCGAACGTGATCGAGCCGAGCAGGTCGTGGGCGCCGAGCGCCGGCGCGAGCCGCGCCAGGAAGGACCGCGCGCGCGCCGCCCCCGCGCCGCCGACGCTCGCCGAGGTGTCGACGGCTGCGATCACACACGCGCCCGCCTGCGCCCGGGTGCGCTCCACGTAGGCGCCGGCCAGCACGAGCGCGACCGCGACGAGCGCGAGGGCGCGGCACACGGTCGCGAGGCGCGTGCCCCGGCGCGCCGCGAGCAGCACGAGGACTGGGGCCGCGAGGAGGAGCAGCGCCCGGGGCGTCGTGAGCCCGATGCCGAGCCGCGCCGCGAGCGCGGTGAGCTGCTCCACGAGCGCCGTCACGCGGGCCCCCGATCGCGCCGCCCGAGCCATGCGAGCCATTCGAGGCCGAGGAGCGCGGCGCCGAGCACGTACATCCACCAGCCGATCTCGCGCCGCGCCCGCGTCGGTACGGGACCGGCGGACGCCGCGCGCGCGGCGGGGGTCTCGACGGCGCCGCGCCGGCCGATGTCGGACTCGCGCTCGTCGAAGAGGTTGGCGAGGATCACGCGCTCGCCGCCCGGCGGTCCGACCCGGTAGGTCCCGGCCCGATCCGCGACGACGACCGCCGGGTCGCCCGCGATGCGCAGTCCCGTGCCGCCGAGCGGGCCGCTGACCGGCGCCGTCGGCCCGGGGCCGAGCGCGGCCGGCACGCCCGTCTCGACCGCCAGCGCGCCGCCCTCGAACGGCTCGGCGAGCCAGCGCAGCGTCCCGAGCGTCAGTATGAGGAGCGGCAGCGCATCCGACGAGCCGAGCGGCGCGGCCAGCTCCGTGCCGAGGCAGGCGATGCGCCGGCCGTTGCGCTCGCCGGCGACCAGCAGCGGGAACGCCGCGCGCCGCGACGCCGCGAGCACCACCGGGTCGGCCCAGGGCGCGACGTCGAGGGCGGTCGCGTGCGCGACCTCGATCGCGTCGAGCGACTCGAGGCCGCGTAGCAGCGGGTGGCCCGGCTCCCAGTCGATGACGGCGGCGCCGTCGAAGGAGCGCGTCGATGGGCAGAGCCCGTTGTTCGCCGGCGGCGCGACGTAGAGGGCATTCACCGCCGGCGGCAGCGCCTGGGGCGCGATGCCGTCGAAGAGCGCGGCGCGCCGTCCGGCCAGACCATCCGGCAGGTAGCGGTCGCGCGCGACGACCTCGACGCGGCTGCCGGCGACGGCTGCGGCGATGGCGCCGAACGCGTCCGCGAGATCCTGCGAGTCGGTGACGAGGAGGAGGTCGAGGGGCGCGCCGGGAGCGATCCAGCCGGTGGCGCGGTCGTCGACGGCAAGCGCGTCGTCGCCGAGGATGCCGACCGAGAGGAGGCCGCCGTGCGGCGGCGCCGTCAGCAGTGCGTGCTCGGTCGCGCGCGGCGCCAGGGTGAGGTCGTGCTGCGCCCAGCGCTCGCCGCCGATCCACGCCTGCACGGTCGTGCGGCGCGCGCGGCCGCTGAAGTTCCGGACGCTCACGTCGACGCTCGCCGCGCTCGCCGGCTGGAACGGCGGCTGCTCGACGGCGAGATCGACGATGCCGACGTTGTCGTCGGTCGCGCCGATCTGGATCCAGTGGAACGCCTGCAGGTCGTCGGGCGCGATGCCGCCGTCGTCGGGGGCGAGGTCGGTGAGCACCGCGAGCCGCGTCTCCGGCCGCGCCCGCGCCTCGCCGAGCGCGAGCTCGAGCGCGGGCGCGAGATTGGTCGAGGTGTCGAGCGGCGCGAGCGCCTCCAGGCGGGCACGCAGCGTGGCGCGGTCGGTGGTCCAGCGCTGGGCGACGTGCGGGCGCTCCGCCGCCGTCACGAGCATCGCCTCGTCGCCGCTCGCGAGCTCGTCGAGCAGCGCGCGCGCACGGCGCTGCGCCAGCTCGAAGCGCGTGCCGTCGCGCTCCTGCGCCTGCATGCTGGCGGAGACGTCAAGCACGACGAGCAGGCGACCGGCGGCCACCGGCAACGGTCGGCCCTCGAGGTACGGACGCAGGTAGCCGGCGATCAGCGCGAGCAGCAGCGCGAGCTGCAGGAGGAAGAGCAGGTCCGGGCGGAAGCGGCGGCGCTCGAGCACCGCCGTCGGCACGCGCTCCCAGAGGAACAGCGCCGCGACGCGCACCACGCGCCGCCGCCGGTCGAGCAGGTAGAGCGCGACGAGCACGGCGATCGCCGCGAGCCCGAGCGCGCCGGCGGGGTTGAGGACGCCCATCGGCTCATCGCCGCCGGATCACTCCGGCGCGCGCCAGCTCGCCGGTGAGGAGCGCGATCACCTCGGTGCCGGCGACGAGACGCGCGTAGGTCGCGCCGTGGCGGGCGGCGAGCGCGCGGACCGCATCGAGGTGCTCGTCGAGCGCTTCGCGATAGCGCGCGAGGTTGGCGTCGGTCAGCGCGATCGCCCGCCGCCCACCGGTCTCGACGTCGGTCAGCACGGCGCGGGTGAACTCGCGCCTCGGGTCGAGCTCGGCCGGACCGATGACGTGCAGCAGATAGATCTCGTAGCCGCGCTCGCGCAGCGCGCGCACGCCGTGCTCGATCTCCTCCGGCGGCGCGAGGAAGTCGGAGAGCAGCAGGGCGACCCCGGGCGCGGGGAAGCGTGCGACGTACTGCTCGAGCGCGGCGCCGAACGCGAGCCTGCCCTCGGGCCGGCGCGCGCCCAGCCACTCGGCGATGCGCGCGACGTTGCCGCGGTGCCGGAAGATCGGCGCACGGCCGCTCGCGTCGCCGAGGAGCGCGAGCCGCACGGCGTCGCCGCTGCGCAGCGCAACGTAGGCGAGCGCCATTGCCAGCTCGCAGGCGGCGCCGAGCTTGTCGTCGCCGGCCGGCGCCCCGAGCGAGGCGCTCGCGTCGAGCAGGACGTGCGCGACCACCTCGCGCTCCGCGGTGAAGCGCCGTACGAGGAGGCTGTCGAGCCGGCCGAGGGCATTCCAGTCGAGATGCCGGAGGTCGTCGCCCGGGGCGTAGGCGGCGTGCGCCTCGAGCTCGATCCCGGACGGCTGCGGCCGGCCCGGGACGCGCCGGTCGCCTGGCCGGGTGCCCATGCCGCGCCGGACGCCGAGCGCGAGGCCGTCGTAGCGCGTCAGCCGGGCGGGATCGAGGAGCGCCCTCATGCCCGCGCGCGCCGCGCCTTCGCGAGGACGCTCTCGATGATCTGCGCGGGCGCGACGGCGGCCGCTTCCGCCGCAAAGTTGAGGACGATGCGGTGGCGGAGCGCCGCGAGCGCCACGTGCTCGACATCCTCGACGGTGACGTGGGCCCGGCCGTCGAGCAGCGCGTGCACCTTGGCGCCGAGCAGCAGCGCCTGGCCGCCGCGCGGGCTCGAGCCGTACGCGACGTAGCGCGCGACGTCGTCGTCGGCGGTGCCGGCCGCGCCGTCGCCGCGGGCGGCGGCGGGCACGGTGAGACGCACCAGCATCGCGACGTAGCGCTCGATCTGCGGCGCCACGAGGACCTGGCGCACGACCCGCTTCAGCTCCTCCACGCGGGCCGCGGCGCGCTCGCGCTCGAGCACGGGCGCGATGCGCGGCAGGTCGGCGCCGGTCGTCGACCCGACGATGCGCTCCAGCTCGGCCTGCGTCGGGTACGCGAGCAGCACCTTGAAGAGGAAGCGGTCGAGCTGCGCCTCGGGGAGTTGGTAGGTGCCCTCCATCTCGATCGGATTGAGGGTGGCGAGGACGAAGAAGGGCGGGGCGAGCGGGTAGCTCGTGCCGGCGACGGTCACCTGCTGCTCGGCCATGGCCTCGAGTAGGGCGGACTGCGTCTTCGGGGTGGCGCGGTTGATCTCGTCGGCGAGCAGGAGGTGCGCGAAGACCGGCCCCGGCACGAAGGCGAACTCGCGCCGTCCGTCGACGCCCTCATTGATGACGCGCGTGCCCGTGATGTCGGCGGGCATGAGGTCGACCGTGAACTGGATGCGGTTGAAGCTCAGGTTCAGCGCCTCGGCGAGCGAGCGCACGATCAGGGTCTTGCCGATGCCTGGCACGCCCTCGATCAGCACGTGGCCGCCGGCGAAGAAGGCCGTGAGGATCGTCTCGATCACGTGCTCATGGCCAACGATCACCTTCGCGATCTCGCGGCGCACGGCGCCGAACGCGTCGTTGAAGTCGGTGATCGCGGCGGTGCCGAGGCTCGGAGTGGTCATGGCGTCCCGCGCGCCGCGTCGCGGTGCGCGAACATCTCGCGCACGATCGTCTCGTACCCGGAGGGCACCGGCATCCGGCGGACGGTGTGCTCCTGGCGCGCGGCGCGCGTCAGCGCGGGATGCGCGTCCTCGCTTGGCGGCGGCGGCTCGCCAGCGCCGCGCTTCGGCGCGTTCCGCTGTGCGCGCACGGGCGCGTTGATCGCGAGCTCGAAGGACGAGCCGCTCTCGCGGGTGCCGTCGACGGCGGTCGGCTCGCCGAAGAGGTTGGGGTCGGTCTCGTTGCCGGCGCCCGGGACGGGCTCACCGGCGCCGCTTCCCACCTGCGGGTCGTGCGTGTCGTCGCCGAGGCCGCGCGCCTTGGCGGCGGCATCGCTTGCCTCGCCGGGCCGGCCGCGTCGCGCATCGCCGCCGGAGCCGCGTGGCGCGCGCCGATCGGCGGGAAGGCCGGCCGTCTCCCAGGGCTGCTCGCCGTCGCCGGCCTCCAGGTCGTCGCCGTCGTCACCGCCGTCGCGCGCAGCATGCTCGGCGCGGCGCTGCTCGTCGCGTGCCGCCCGCTCCATCGCGTCGTGCGCGGCCTGCCACTCGTGGCCCCAGAGGTCGCGGCGGATGCGGTCCTGCAGCGCGCTCGAGAGCCGCGCCATCGCGGAGTCGTCGCGCTCGTCCGCGTCGCCGCCGTCGGCGCCCGCGTTCGGTCCGCGCTCGCGCCGGTCGGACGG
>DASXLI010000056.1:0-69896 GCA_036496285.1 Binatia bacterium | reverse complement strand
GCTCGGGGAGCGCACATGAGCACGACGACGGCCACCACGGCGACCACGCTCAGCCGCAAGGACTTCGAGTCCGACCAGGACGTCCGCTGGTGCCCGGGCTGCGGCGACTACGCGATACTCGCGCAGGTGCAGCGGGTCCTGCCCGAGCTCGGCATCCCGCGCGAGCGTTTCGTCTTCCTCTCCGGCATCGGCTGCTCGAGCCGCTTCCCGTACTACGTCAACACCTACGGGTTCCACACGATCCACGGCCGCGCCCCGGCGATCGCGACCGGTCTCAAAACGACGCGGCCGGAGCTCTCCGTGTGGGTCGTCACCGGCGACGGCGACGCGCTCTCGATCGGCGGCAACCACCTCATCCACGTGCTGCGGCGGAACGTCGACCTCAACATCCTCATGTTCAACAACCGCATCTACGGTCTCACCAAGGGGCAGTACTCGCCGACGTCGGAGGTCGGCAAGGTCACCAAGTCGACTCCGGGCGGCTCGGTCGATCATCCGTTCTCACCGGTCGCGCTGGCGCTCGGCGCCGACGCGACCTTCGTCGCGCGCTCCATCGACGTCGAGGCGAAGCACCTCCAAGAGATCCTGCGGCGCGCCCACGCGCATCGGGGCACATCGTTCGTCGAGATCCTCCAGAACTGCAACATCTTCAACGACGGTGCGTTCGAGACCCTGACCGACAAGGAGCGGAAAGCCGAGCATCAGCTCATCCTCGAGCACGGCAAGCCGCTCGTCTTCGGCGCCAAGCGCGACAAGGGCATCCGTCTGGGCTCGGGGATGCGCCCCGAGGTCGTGACCCTCGGGAACGGCATGAGCGAGAGCGATCTCCTCGTGCACGACGAGCACGACCCGACGCTCGCCTACTTCCTCTCGCGCATGGAGACGCCGGACTTCCCGACCCCGATCGGCGTGTTCCACGCGGTGGCGCGTCCCACCTACGACGAAGCCGTGAACGCGCAGCTCGCCGCCGCAACCGCCAAGGGCGCCGACCTCGACAAGCTCTTCACGCGCGGCGACACCTGGACCGTCGAGTAGCACTCAGCCGCCGCTGCCGTACGGGCGCAGACGATCGTGTGACCGACCTGCGCCGGCGCGTGTGCCCGCTCAGGTCAGAGGTCGAGGATGGTCTGGAAGCCGCCGTAGATCAGTCGCTTGCCGTCGAACGGCATCGGGTTGGCGTTCGGCTGCAGCCGCGGATCAGCCATGACCTTCGGCATCGCCTGGTCGCGCACCGCGCGCGACGGCCAGGTGATCCAGGAGAACACCACGGTCTCGTCCGCTTGCGCCTTGACCGCCATCGGAAACGACGTGACCTTGCCATCCGGCACGTCGTCGCCCCAGCACTCGACCACCCGCACGGCACCGTGCTCCTTGAAGATGCGCGCCGCTACCTCCGCGTGATGCCGGTACTCCTCGCGCTTGCCCGTCGGCACCGCAGCCACGAATCCATCGATGTAGTCCATGAGCGTCCCTCCATTCGGTTCATAGAGGGGGCGATCGGTGGAGGCCACAATCGACAGGGCGGAGTCGCGCCTAGGAAACGCGCACGGATTTGCAGTCGATGAGCTAGGCTCTTGTCCCCCTCTGGATGACAAAACCCGTCACCGGAATCTCCCTTTCCATCGGTCTGCAAACGCGCACCGATTTGCACTCCGCATCGCAGTGACGCTCGGTGGCACCGGCGCTCGAGTGACAGATTCTGCTCATCGGCTCAGTCTCCGCCCGGCACGATTCGTACGATGATCGCGGGCACGAGCCAGCCGCCGGATTGCAACTGTTCGGCCTGCGCGGGATCCCGTTTCAGCAGATCGATGGCGGTCTGGTTGGTTTCCGCTGAGTTTTCCGCCGCGCTGGTCGTGTCGGGATCGAAGTAGAACCCAAGATGGTGGTTCGGGTCGGCGACGAGGTGGCCGCCGATCCGACCGCCACTACCGTCCTCCAACGACCGCTCGCGAAAGGCGAGAAAGTCCGCCCATCGCTGTCGGTTGAACCCGATCCAGATCTCATCGTGGACACCGTCGATGTCCAAGGGGCCGTCCGTGATGAGGACGTTGCCCGCCCGTCCACGGGCTGGGTCGCCGGGCGGCGGCAAGGCGGGATCGGCCGTCATGCTGGTCCCACCGCCGTCGCCGCACGAGAGACATCCCATCAGCAGCAGCAACCAAACGCGTGCGCGGGTCACGCAGAACTCCTCTGCCCGCAAGTCGGCGGGCGGCCGCAGAGCCTGATCAATTACTCGACGTTCGCGGCGCGCGATTCAAGACTCAGGTCAGCTATTTGCCGTTCATATGCCCCGACAGTCATAGGAAGCGCATCACCCGACGTCGAGCCGATAGAACCGCGTGTCGACGCTCATCACGGGGAACGCGGGCGGCAACGCCAACTTGTCGATCACGACGAAGCCGCGCTTCTCGTAGAAGCGGTGGGCGGCGAGGAACTTTGCGGTCGTGCCGAGGTACACCTCGCGGATGCCGCGGGCACGGCAATGGCGGAGCAGCACGTCGAGCAATCGGCCGGCGACGCCGGGCTCCGCGCCGCGGAACGGCGGCTTGACGAACATCTTGCGGAGCGCAGCCTCGCCGTTTCCGATGTCGAGGAGCGCGATCGTCCCGACGACCTCGCCGGCCGCGATCGCCACCCAGAAGTCGCCGGCTCCGCACCGGTAGAAGCCCGGGATATCCTGCAGATCGGGCTGATCGGCGAGCGTGATCGGGATGCCGAACTCGTCGCGTTGGATCGGCAGGATCACGGCAACGACGCCGTCCTGGTGCGGCGGCGCGAACGGTACGATGTCGACGGCGGCGGCCAACGGCGAATAGCCCGGCCACCACGCCGCGTCAACGTGCCTCCGACGGGGCCTGGCGGGTCGCGCGTCCTTCGCGGTAGAGAACGCTGATCACGTTTCGACCACAGCGTTCGCTTTGCCAGGAGGGTAACCGCATGAGCGAGCTCAAGCCCCAGGTCACGACGGAGCAGGAGTCCCGGCAGGTCGCGGAGCAGGCGCGCGAGACCGAGTGGGCAGGACGGACCTTCCTGCGCGAGCTCTTCCTCGGGAACTTCCTGCTGCCGCTCGTCCACCCATTCCCGCTGGAGCCGCCCGAGCGGCCGGAGTTCGCGGCGTTCCACCGCGAGCTCTCGACCTTCCTGCACGAGCAGGTGGACAGCGTCGCGATCGACCAGACCGGCGAGTACCCCGAGCACGTCATCGACGGCCTGCGGAAGCTCGGCGCCTTCGGCATGAAGATCCCGAAGGAGTACGGCGGCCTCGGCTTCACGGTGTCGGAGTACTGCCGGATCATGGAGCTGATCGGCAGCACCGACAACAACGTGAGCGCGCTGCTCTCCGCGCACCAGTCGATCGGCGTGCCGCAGCCGCTCAAGCTCTTCGGCACCCCGGAGCAGAAGAAGAAATACCTGCCGCGCTGCGCCGCCGGCGCGATCTCCGCCTTCGCGCTCACCGAGCCGCACGTCGGCTCCGACCCCGCCAGCCTCTCGACGACGGCACAGCGCGAGGGCGACGTGTTCGTGCTGAACGGCGAGAAGCTCTGGTGCACCGACGGCACGCTCGCCGAGCTGCTCGTGGTGATGGCGCGCGACCCGTCGACCAAGAAGATCAGCGCCTTCATCGTCGAGACCGACTGGCCCGGCGTGAAGGTCGAATATCGCTGCCACTTCATGGGGCTGAAGGCGCTCGCCAACGGCGTCATCAGCTTCCGCGACGTGCGCGTGCCGCGCGAGAACCTGGTGGGCGAGGAGGGCAAGGGCCTGCGCATCGCCCTCACCACCCTCAACACCGGACGGCTCACCCTGCCCGCGGTCTGCGCCGGCATCGCCAAGCAGTGCCTGAAGATCGTGCGCGGCTGGTCGAACGCGCGCCAGCAGTGGGGCGTACCGATCTGGAAGCACGAGGCGGTGGCGCACATCATCGCCGACATAGCGGCGACGACGTTCGCGATGGACTCGGTGTGGATGCTGGCGAGCGCGATGGCCGACCGCGGCGGCTACGACATCCGCCTCGAGGCGGCGGCCGCCAAGGAGTGGAACACCGTCCGGGCGTGGGAGATCGTCGACAAGACGTTGCAGATCCGCGGCGGGCGCGGCTACGAGACCGAGAGCTCGCTGCGCGGCCGCGGCGAGCATCCGATCCCGGTCGAGCGCATGATGCGCGACTGCCGCATCAACCTCATCTTCGAGGGCTCGAGCGAGATCATGCACCTCTTCATGGCGCGCGAGGCGGTCGACAAGCACCTCCAGGTCGCCGGCGCGATGATCGATCCCAAGAAGGCCACCAACGAGAAGCTCGGCGCCCTGGGCCCCATCCTCGGCTTCTACGCCAAGTGGTATCCCCCGCTCTGGTGGAAGGGCCTCGGCGCGCCGTTCCAGTACACCGATTGGGGCGCGCTTGCGCCGCACCTGCGCTTCGTCGAGCGTAGCTGCCGCAAGCTCGCGCGCGAGAGCTTCCACGGCATGGCGGTCTACCAGGCCAAGATGGAGCGCAAGCAGGGCTTCCTCTTCCGCGCCGTCGACGTGGTCATGGAGCTGTTCGCGATGTCGGCGGCGCTCTGCCGCGCGCGCGCCATGCTCGACCAGCGTCACGCCGAGGCAGCGCAGGCCGTCGAGCTCGCCGACCTCTTCTGCCGCAACTCGCGGCGCAAGGTGCGGAAGCTGTTCCACGACCTGTGGAGCAACGACGACACGGTGAAGAACCGGGTCGCGACCAGCGTCATGGGCGGAAAGCACGCCTGGCTGGAGGAAGGTATCTTCGACCTCGGCCTGAGCGACGACGCGTTCCGCACGCAATCGCTGGTGGAGCTGCGCCGCGCACACGGCGAGGGCGCGCCGGCGTCAATTGCGGCGGGCACGACTGGCACGGCGGGGTCGGCGGGCGGGTGAGATGACGGTCGAGCTGTACGCCTACACCTGCGGCCTCCTCACCATTCCGCAGGCGTTCCTGCTCGAGGACACGCACGGCCGGATCACGGTGCCGATCCCGTCGTACCTCATCGTGCACCCGCGCGGCCGCGTGCTCTTCGACAGCGGCTTGAGCCTGCGGACGCAAACCGACCCCGAGGGCTACGCCGGCGCCGAGAGCCTGCGCTACACCACGTTCCACTTCCGCCCGGGCGAGGAGATCGTCGCTCGCCTCGCGACGCTCGAGGTCGACGCCGCCGATGTCACCCACGTCGTCAACTCGCACCTCCACTACGACCACTCCGGTGGCAACGCGCAGGCGCCGAACGCCCAGATCGTCGTGCAGCGCCGCGAGTGGGAGCACGCGATGGCGCTGCCGGACGACGACCCCGCCTACCACAAGCCCGATTTCGACACCGGCCAACGCCTGTGCCTGCTCGACGGCGAGCACGACCTCTTCGGCGACGGCTCGGTCGTCTGCCTGCCGACGTACGGCCACACGCCCGGCCACCAGTCGCTGCGCGTCCGCACCGCGCAGGACGAGTTCCTGCTCTGCGGCGACGCCTGCTACATGCGGCGCTCGCTCGAGCAGCTCCACCTGCCGGGCGTCCGGGCCGACCGCGCCGCGACCCTCGCCGTGCTCGAGCGTTTCCGGACGATGCAGGCGGGAGGCACCCACGTCATGTTCGGGCACGATCCCGAGTTCTGGGAGAGCGTGCCGCAGGGGCCGGCCCGCCTCGGCTGACGCGCTGCCGGCGCGTTCGCTTCCCGGCGGTGCCGTGGTATGCGTCGCAACCTCGGCGTGGCGGGCGCATCGAAGGGACGGATGCTGGGATCGATCGGCACCACGGTGGTGCTGGCGCTCGTGCTCGCGCTCCCGACGGGCGCCTGGACGGCGAACGGCGACACGCCGGTCGAGCGCCTCACGACGCTGGCGCGCGGCCGCTTCGGCACGCTCAGCGCCGCCGAGACCGCCCTCGTGCGCGGCGCGTCCGGCCGCGCGCTCGTATGGGTGGGCCCGGACGCCGACCCCGAGAGCCCGGCGAACGACGCCGGCCGCGGCTCCACGTGGGGGCCGGAGCGCGCCATCCGCCCCGAGCTGCTGCGCTGGATCGTCACCGACCCGGAGGCGAGCGCACTCGTCGATCCGAGCGGCATCGGCCTCGCCGGCGCGCGCTTCGGCGGGCCGCTCGACCTCTCGTACGCCAAGGTCGGAAAGCCGATCACGATCGTGCGCTCCTACGTCCCGGACGGCATCGATCTCCGCGCCGCGCACATGCAGGACTTCGTGCTGCGGACGGGCGTTGCGGGACCGGTCACGGCGGACCTCGCCGAGATCGCGGGCGACCTCGCGGTGCTCGCCGGCACGTACGGCCCGGTGAGCCTCTTCCGCGCCAAGGTTGCCGGCAGCCTCGACTGCAGCGGCAGCACGATCACCAGCGGCGGCGGGACGGCGGTCAACGCGGTGGAGGCCTCGATCGGCGGCGACGCCGTCTTCCACGACGGCTTCACCACCGACGGCACGGTCGACGCGCGCCTCGCGCACATCGGACAGTCGCTCAGCTTCCACGACGTCCGCTTCACTGGCAACGACGAAACCGGCCTGAACGCCGAGCGCGCGGTCGTCGGCGGCGCGCTCTACTGGGTGCAGGTCGCGCATGGCCCGCACACGCAGCTCGATCTCGAGAACGCGAAGGCGGACGCGCTGTGGGACGACGCGGCGAGCTGGCCCGCGCCGGGCAAGCTCGCGATCGACGGCTTCGCATACACGCAGTTCAGCGGCGGCCCTGCCGACGCGGCGAGCCGCCTCGCCTGGCTCCGCCTGCAGCCGCAGGACGAGCGCCCGCAGCCGTACCGTCAGCTCGCGACCGTGCTGCGCGACAGCGGGCGCGACCTCGACGCGACCGACGTGCTGATCGCCAAGGAGCGGGTGCGGCGGCGCGATCCCGCGCTCGGTGCTGGAGCGCGCACGTGGAGCGTGATCCTCGACCTCACGATCGGCTACGGCTACCGGCCGCTCCGCGCCCTGTACTGGATCGGCGGGTTCGTCCTCTTCGGCAGCCTGCTCTTCGCCTGGGGCTACCGCGCACGGCTCGTCACGCCGGTCGACGAGGCGGCCTACAACGCCTTCATCGACTCCGGCGCCGCCCCGCCGCACTACCCGCCGTTCCACCCGCTGATGTACGCGCTCGAGAACTTCCTGCCCGTCGTCGAGCTGCACCAGGGCGAGTACTGGCGTCCGAACCCGCAGCACCGCGTACGCACCCGCTCGATCGATCTGGGCTCGGTCCCGGGGCGCCTGCTGCTGTGGTACCTCTGGCTCCACATCCTCGCGGGCTGGGCGCTGACCCCGCTCCTCTTCGCGGGGCTCTCGGGCCTGGTCCGGCCGGACTGAGGCGCTCGTGCCGACCGCCGACCTCCTGATCCTCGTGCCGCATCCGGCCGTGCCGGCACCGCCCGGCATCCGCGTCGAGGCCGGAGCGCGGCTCGAGGCGGACGCGCTGCGCCTGACGTTCCGGCTCGCCGGCGACCTCGCCGCCGTGCGCGTGCCGCCGCCGGCGTCCCCGGCGCCGGCGGACGGGCTCTGGCGCCACACCTGCTTCGAGGCGTTCGCCGGCCGCGACGACGTCGACGCCTATCACGAGCTCAACCTCGCCCCGTCCGGCGCCTGGGCGGCGTACGCGTTCCGCGCCTACCGCGAGCGCGCGCCCGGCGACGCGGTCCTGCGCCCGCCCGACGTCACGGTCTCCCGCGATGCAGACGCGATCGTGCTCGAGGCGACCGTCGTGCTGGCGCCGCTGGTGCGCGACCGCTCGCTCGCACCCTCGCGGCTCGGGCTCACCGCGGTCGTCGAGGACGCGGCCGGCGCCCTGTCCTACTGGGCCTTGCACCACCGGTCGGAGCCGCCGGATTTCCATCGCGCCGACGCGCGGACGCTCCGCTTGGAAGCGCTGGGCGGCCCATGCAAATGTGGGCCGTCGTGAAGCTCGGGATCGATCGCCTGCTCGACGACGCGGCACTGCGACGGCGGCTGCACGGCCGCCGGGTCGCGCTGCTCGCCCACCCGGCGTCGGTGACGGGCGGGCTCGTGCACTCGCTCGACGCGCTCGCGGCGACCGGCGACGTGTCGCTCGTCGCCGCGTTCGGCCCGCAGCACGGGCTGCGCGGCGACAAGCAGGACAACATGGTCGAGTCGGCGGACTTCGTCGACCCGCGGCACGGTATTCCGGTGTTCAGCCTCTACGGCCAGGTGCGGAGCCCGACGCCGCAGATGCTGGACACGTTCGACGTCCTGCTCGTCGATCTGCAGGACGTGGGGTGCCGCATCTACACCTTCGTCACGACGCTGCGCTACGTGCTGGAGGCGGCGGCCGCGCACGGCAAGGCCATCTGGGTGCTCGACCGGCCGAATCCGGTCGGGCGGCCGATCGAGGGGCTCAAGCTGCGCGACGGCTGGGAGAGCTTCGTCGGCGCCGGGCCGCTGCCCATGCGCCACGGCCTGACGCTCGGCGAGCTGGCGCGCTGGTTCGTCCGCTCGCTCGCGCTCACCGTCGAGCACGAGATCGTCACCATGGAGGGCTGGCGGCCGGACGACGCCCCCGGCTTCGGCTGGCCGCTCGGCGAGCGCAGCTGGGTGAACCCGAGCCCGAACGCGCAGGGAATCGCCATGGCACGCTGCTATCCCGGCACCGTGATGATCGAGGGGACGACGCTCTCGGAGGCGCGCGGCACCACCCGGCCGCTCGAGGCATTCGGCGCGCCCGACCTCGACCCGCCGGCCCTGGTCGCCGAGATGCACGCGCTCGCGCCGCAATGGATGCAGGGCTGCCGCATCCGCCAGTGCTGGTTCGAGCCGACGTTCCACAAGCACGCCGGCGCGCTCTGCGCCGGGCTGCAGATCCACGTCGACGATCCGGCCTACGCGCACGCGGCCTTCCGCCCGTGGCGTCTCGTCGCGCTGGCGCTGAAGGCGCTCCGCCGGCTGCGGCCGGACTACCCGCTCTGGCGCGACTTCGCTTACGAGTACGAGCGTGGCCGCATGGCCTTCGACGTCATCAACGGCAGCACGCTTCTGCGCGAGTGGGTCGACGACCCGGCGGCAACGCCGGCGGATCTCGATGCGCTCGCCGCGCCCGACGAGACGTCATGGCGCGACGAGCGCGAGCCGATCCTGCTGTATCGCTGAGCGCTACGGCAGGAAGAACTCGCCCGGCAGCGAGCCGGGCTGCGTCATGAGCGGCGTCCACTGCGTGTCGGGATCGCACGGCAGCGCGGTGCACCCGCCGGCGACCTCGCAGTCGGAGAAGACGATCGTCGCGCCCTCGAGATCCTGGGGCTCACCGAATCCGAAGCCGTCCGCCGTGTCGGTGTTGCAGAAGAAGAACGTCGGCGCGCCGCCGTTCACCTCGAAGACGTTGCCGATGAGCGTCTGGTCGTCGAGGCTGAGGGTCAACACCCACTGCTCGGCGTTGGCGCCGCTGCCGACGGTCTTGTTGACGAGGATGAACGAGTCGTTCGGATCCACCTGCACGGCCGACTTGGCATGAGCGGATCCCGCCGCGGCGACGAGCACGATGAGCGCGCCGAGCGCGACGATGGACGAGGTACTGCGCATGTTGGGACTCCTTCCGGGAATGGGTTCGTCTCGTGTACCGGCTCGGCACGGCACTGTTCCGAGCCCACGTTCACAAAAGCACGGGTCGCTGCACGAGTGAAGCCGGGTCGGAATTCCCTTTACTTTCGTGGTGCGAATACGCTTCTATGGATGCGGGGACGCTGGTGAGCGCGCACGACGACCGAATCGCCGAGGCCTGGGCCGTACTGCTCGCCCGGCTCCATCCCGAGGCCGAGGCGAAGCGCCCCCGAGCGTCGCGCCATGCGGGCTGAGGCCGCCACGCTCCCGATCGCGCCGCCGTCGCCCTTCCTCTTTCCACTGGAGGGGCGCGCGTGGCTGGAGCTCGCGGCGCTCGCGCCGGCCTGGCCGTTCTTGCGGCGCGCCCCGCGCGGCGACGGCCACCCGGTGCTGGTGCTTCCCGGCTGGCTCGCGACCGACCTGTCGACCCGCGCGCTGCGCGCGTTCCTGCGCGCCCGCGGGTACCACGTGCACGGCTGGCGGCTCGGCCGGAACCTCGGGCCGTCCGCGGAGCTGATCGACGGCCTCGTCGCCCGTTTTCGCGAGCTGCGCGAGCGCCACGGCCGGCCGCTCAGCATCATCGGCTGGAGCCTCGGCGGCATCTACGCGCGCGAGCTGGCGCGTCGCAACGCCGCGGACGTACGCCGGGTGATCACGCTCGGGAGCCCGTTCCGCGATCCCTACGCGACGACCGCCGCCGCACGCCTGTTCGGCCACCGGGGCCGCCCCGTCGACGCCGAGCGCCAGCACCGGCTGCGCACGCCGCCGCCCGTGCCCTGCACGTCGTTCTACAGCCGCACCGACGGGATCGTGGCCTGGCAGAGCTGCCTCGAGGAGGCGCGCCCGTGGACCGAGAACGTCGAGGTCCGCAGCAGCCACTGCGGCATGGGCCACCACCCGACGGTGCTGCTCGCGATCGCCGAGCGCCTGGCGCGCCCCGCGCACTGATCCCGCGCGTTTCGGCGCGGGGCCCTGGCGTCACGGACGAGTCCGTTGGTACATTCGCCGGCCGGAGGATCGCCATGCCGAATGCCATCTCCAAAGCCGTCCTGATCACCGGCTCGTCGACCGGCATCGGCCGCGCCACCGCCGAGATGCTGGCCGCAAGCGGCTGGACGGTGTATGCGACGGCCCGCCGGCTCGACAGCATCCGCGATCTCGAGCAGCGCGGCTGCAGGATCCTCGCGCTCGACGTCTGCGACGAGGCCTCGATGCAGGCGGCCGTCGCGCACGTCGAGGCCGCGGAGGGCGCCGTCGGCGTCCTGGTCAACAACGCTGGCTACGGCCAGGAGGGCCCGATCGAGGAGGTGCCGATGGCCGAGGTGCGACGCCAGTTCGAGACCAACGTGTTCGGCCTGACGCGTCTCACCCAGCTCGTGCTCCCCGGCATGCGACGCCAAGGCTGGGGGAAGATCGTCAACCTGAGCTCGATGGGTGGCCGCCTCACGTTTCCGGGCGGCGGCTTCTACCACGCGACGAAACACGCGGTGGAGGCATTGAGCGACGCGCTCCGCTTCGAGGTGAAGGGCTTCGGCGTCGACGTCATCGTCATCGAGCCCGGCCCGATCAAGACGCAGTTCGGCGACACCGCGATCAACAGCATCAAGAGCGTCGGCAGCGCGGCGGCGCAGTCGCCGTACGCACGCTTCAACGCGCAGGTCGCCGCCAAGGTGCGTGAGGCCTACGAGGGGCCGATGGGCCGCCTCGCCGCGGGCCCGGAAGCCGTCGCCAAAGTGATCCAGACGGCGATCAACGCGCCGCGCCCGCGGACGCGCTACGTCGTCACCGCCGCGGCGCACATCATCATCGGCCTGCGCCGCATCCTCTCCGACCGCTTCTTCGACGCCTTTCTCGGGACGCAGTTCGAGCGCCCGGCAGGAGCCCCTCAATGAAGGATCTGTTCTCGATCGCGGGCAAGACGGCGCTGGTCACCGGCGGCTCGCGCGGCATCGGTGCGATGATCGCGCGCGGCTACGTCGAGGCCGGGGCGAAGGTGTACATCGCCTCGCGCAAGGCGTCCGAGTGCGAGAAGGTCGCCGCCGAGCTCGGCAAGAGCGGCACGTGCATTGCGCTGCCCGGCGACCTCTCCACCGAGGCGGGCGTCAAGGATCTCGCCGCGCGGCTCGGTGAGCGCGAGCAGGCCCTGCACATCCTGGTGAACAACGCCGGCGCCAACTGGGGCGCCTCGCTCGCCGAGTACCCGGACAGCGCCTGGGACAAGGTCCTCGCGCTGAACGTGAAGGCGATCTTCCACCTGACCCGCTTCCTCGTTCCCTTGCTCGAGAAAGGCGTGCGGCCCGGCGATCCGGCGCGCGTGATCAACATCGGCTCGATCGACGGCCTGCGCGTGCCGATGCTCGAGACCTACGCGTACTCCGCCAGCAAGGCCGCCGTGCACCACCTGACGCGCGTCCTGGCGCAGCGCCTCGCCCCCCAGCGCATCACGGTGAACGCCGTCGCGCCGGGCCCGTTCGAGAGCAAGATGATGGCCGAGACCCTCAAGACCTTCGGCGACATGATCGTCGCGAGCTGCCCGCTCGGACGGATCGGCGAGCCGGAGGACATGGCGGGCGTCGCGATCTATCTCGCATCGCGCGCGGGCGCCTACGTGACCGGCGTCGTCATCCCGGTCGACGGCGGCATCACGACGAAGCCGAGCGCCTGAGAGGCATGCCGGGGACCCGTTGCAAGAAGCCACCGGCGGCCGCTATACTCCGCCCACAGTGAATCCCGCTCGTACGACTCTCGATCCCGCAACCGGCGCCCTGCCCACGGCAGCGGTCGTCGTAGTCGTCATCGTCGTCGTCGAGGACGCCATCGCGCCCTAGCGGGGAGGCATAACGCCACTACAAAGCCCCTGCTGGTCGCGATGGCCGGCAGGGGCTTTTTTTTGCCCTCCGCCCACCGCACCGCAGGGAGCATGTCCGAAAGGAGATGACTCTCGTGAAAGCAAACGGTGCAGAGCTGATCATGCGGCTCCTCGAGCGACAGGGCATCGAGGTGGTCGCGGGGATTCCAGGGGGTGCCAACCTCCCGACCTACGACGCGCTCCGTGCGAGCCGCCTCCGCCACGTGCTGGCGCGCCACGAGCAGGGAGCGGGCTTCATCGCCCAGGGGATCGCGCGCGCGACCGGGCGGCCCGCGGTCTGCTTCGGCACGTCGGGCCCCGGCGCGACGAACCTGCTCACCGCGCTCGCCGACGCGAAGCTCGACTCGATCCCGCTCGTCGTGATCACGGGCCAGGTGCCGCGCGCGATGATCGGCACCGACGCCTTCCAGGAGATCGACACCTACGGCTTGACCGTGCCGATCGCCAAGCACAACTGGCTGGTGCGCTCGGCGGCGGAGCTGCTGGACGTCGTGCCCGACGCGTTCCGCATCGCCGCGTCGGGACGTCCGGGACCGGTCGTGATCGACGTGCCGAAGGACGTCCAGCTCGAAACGATCGAGGTGGAGCGGCTGCCCGAGCCGGGGCGGCCCGATGCACCGCCGGCGGCGCGTCCGGACGACGTCGCGCGCGCCGCGGAGCTGCTCGCGTCCGCGCGCCGCCCCGTCTTCCTCGTCGGCGCCGGGCTCATCGCCTCGGGCGCGTCGGACCGGATGCGGCGCATCGCCGAGCGCGGCGCGATCCCGGTCGCGGCGACGCTCCTCGGGCTCGGCGCGATGCCCGACGGCCACCCGCTCTTCGTCGGCATGGTCGGCATGCACGCCGCCCGCTACACCAATCTCCTCCTCGAGGACTGCGACCTGCTGGTCGGGCTCGGCGTCCGCTTCGACGACCGCGCCGTCGGCAGGGCGGCGGCGTTCTGCCCGCAGGCGCGGATCGTCCACGTCGACATCGACGCGAGCGAGCTCGGCAAGGTCAAGCAGCCGACGCTCGGTATCGAGGCCGACGTCGGCGACTTCCTGCGCGCGCTCGAGCCGCTGCTCGGGCCGTGCGAGCGGCCGGAGTGGGCGGCGCGCCTCGCCGCGCTGCGCGCGACGCACCCGCTCGCGACCCCCGGCCGGGACGACCCCTGCACGCCCTACGGCAGCATCCGCCACGCGGCGCAGCTCATCGGCGACGCGGCCGTCGTGACCAGCGACGTCGGCCAGCACCAGATGTGGGTGGCGCAGGCGTTCCCCTTCCGCCGGCCGCGCCAGTGGCTCACCTCGGGCGGCCTCGGCACGATGGGCTTCGGCCTGCCGGCGGCGATCGGCGCCGCGCTCGCGCTACCCGACCGGCCCGTCGTCTGCTTCACCGGCGACGGCAGCCTGCTCATGAACCTGCAGGAGCTGGCGACCGCCGCCGAGGAGCGCGTCGACGTCAAGGTGATCCTGCTCGACAACGGCCACCTCGGCCTCGTGCGCCAGCAGCAGGAGCTCTTCTACGGACGGCGCTTCCACGCCTCGCGCTTCCACGCCGCGCCCGACTTCGTCGCGATCGCGCGCGGCTTCGGCCTCGCCGCCCACGATCTCGAAGGCTGCAGTGACCCGCTCGAGCTGCTCGGGCGCGGCCTCGCCACCCGAGGGCCCTGCCTCATCCGCGTCCCGATCGCCCCCGAGGCCAACGTGTACCCCATGGTGCCGCCCGGCGCCGCCAACCGCGACATGATCGGAGGAGAGACCCATGCAACCACCTGAGCCGCTGCCCGCCCGCCGCACCGCCCTGCGCCTGCTCGTCCGCAACCACCCCGGCGTCATGTCGCACGTGTGCGGCCTCTTCGCCCGGCGCGCCTTCAACGTCGAGGGCATCCTCTCCGTGCCGATCGGCGACGGTGCGCGGAGCGCCATCCTGCTCGACGTCGACGAGGACGCGCGCCTGCCGCAGGTGATCGCGCAGCTGCGAAAGCTGGAGGACGTGCTCGACGTGCGTCCGGCGCCCACCGGCCGGGAGGCGTTCGCCGCGACGGCGCGCTTCCTCGAGTGACGCGGGCCGCGCCGGGGTCAGGGACGGCGCTGCATGTAGACGACGTCGAGCCAGCGGTCGAACTTGTAACCGGCCTCGCTGAGGCGGCCGGCGTGCGTGAAGCCGAAGCGCGCGTGCAGCGCGACGCTCCCGTCCTGCGCGGCGTCGATGCCGGCGACGATCAGGTGGTGGCCGTGCGTGCGCGCGCGCGCGACCAGCTCGCCGAGGATGACGCTGCCGATGCCCTGGCGCTGCGCGTCGTGCGCGACGTAGACCGAGTTCTCGACCGTGCGGGCGTAGCCGCCGCGGGCGTTGTAGCGCGACAGCGACCCCCAGGCGACGACCGTGCCGCCGCGCTCCGCGACCAGCAACGGATGGGCGGGACCGTGCTCGTCGAACCACGCGGCGCGCGCCTCGGCCGTCTCGGGCTCGAGCTGGTAGGTGCAGGTCGAGTGCAGCACGTAGTGGTTGTAGATCGCGTTCACCGCGTCGAGGTCGCCGCGGGTCATCGCGCGCAAGCGGACGTCGGCCATTGCCGCTCCCTTCATCGCCAGGCGAAGACCGGCTGCTCGAAGTGCGCGACCCGGGTCATGCGCCCGTGCAGCCCGACCTCGCGCAACTGGTAGACGATCGCCGCCGTCGGGGCGTGCACGTGGGTGCCGACCATCGGGATCGAGATCACCGGCCGGTCGCTCTCGGGGATCTGCCGGAGCTCCGGCACGCGCGGATCCTCGAGCAGCGCGAGCGGCACGTGGTAGACCGCCGCGACCTCCTCGGGGTCCGGCACGAGGGCGTCGCCGGCGCCGCCCCATACGACGACGGGGGTGATGACGAAGCCCGAGCGGGTGGCGTAGTCGTCGAGCAGCCCCAATACGGCGTCCGGACCACGGCCGAGACCGACCTCCTCGGCGAGCTCGCGCAGCGCCGCGTCGGTCGGGCTCTCGCCCTCGTCGAGCCGCCCGCCGGGCAGTGCCCACTGGCCGGCGTGGCGGCGCATGCGCGAGGCCCGGCGCGTCAGGAGGAAGCACGCCGCGCCGTCGGGGTCGCCGACGAGCGTCACCGCGACCGCCGCCGCGCGCCGGCCGTCGAGGGCGATCACCTCGCGCGGGTGTGCCGCCAGATGCTCGCGGACGCGCAGCTCGAGCGCCTGCTCGAACACGTAGGCTTCCTTCGACACGAGCGCGAGGCTACACCCGACGATGGAGGAGCACCAAATGAAGGCAATCCGCATCCACGAGACGGGCGGCCCCGAGGTCCTGCGCTACGAGGACGTCCCCGATCCGACACCGGGCGCGACCGACGCGCTGGTCGCAGTGGAGGCCGTAGGCATCAACTACATCGACGTCTACTTCCGCACCGGGCTCTACCCGTACCCCATCCCGGGCACGCTCGGCCTCGAAGCGGCGGGTACCGTCGTCGCGGTCGGCGACCAGGTGCGCGACGTACGTCCCGGCGACCGCGTCGCCTACACCAACGTCCCCGGCGCGTACGCCGAGAAGAGCGTCGTGCCCGCCGAGCGTCTCGTGAAGCTGCCCGACGGCGTCTCCTTCCGCGACGGCGCCGCCGCGATGCTGCAAGGCATGACGGCCCACTACCTCGCGACCTCGACGTATCCTCTCAAGCCCGGCGACACGTGCCTCGTGCACGCCGCCGCCGGCGGCGTCGGCCTCCTGCTCTGCCAGATCGCCAAGCTGCGCGGCGCGACCGTGATCGCCACGACCTCCACCGCGGAGAAGGCCGAGCTCGCGCGCGGTGCCGGCGCCGACCACGTCATCCTCTACGGCGAGCAGGACTTCGCCGCCGAAGCGAAGCGCCTGACCGGCGGCACCGGCGTGCACGTCATCTACGACGGCGTCGGGGTCACGACCTTCATGAAGGGCCTCGGCTGCCTCCGGCCGCGTGGGATGATGGTGCTCTTCGGCCAGACGAGCGGCCCGGTGCCGCCCTTCGAACTCGGCACGCTGAACGTCATGGGCTCGCTCTACGTCACCCGCCCGAGCCTCGGCGTCTACATCGCCACGCGGACGGAGCTGGTCGAGCGGGCAACAGACCTGTTCGGCTGGATCGCTGCCGGCCGCCTGAAGCTGCGGATCGAGCACGCCTACCCGCTCCCCGAGGCGGCCGAGGCCCACCGGGCGCTGGAAGGGCGGCGGACGACCGGCAAGGTGCTGCTCCTGCCGCGCGCTTGACGGAACGGGGCGACCTCGCGAAGATCGCGCCGTGCCACGCGCTGCCGTCAACGGGCTGGAGCTCGAGTACGAGACCTTCGGGTCGCCCTCCGCGCGCCCGCTGATCCTGATCATGGGACTCGGCGCCCAGATGATCCTCTGGGATGACGAGCTGTGCGAGCTGTTCGCCGCCCGCGGCTTCCACGTCATCCGCTTCGACAACCGCGACGTCGGCCTCTCGACCAAGCTCGACCATGCCGGCACGCCGAGCGCCTGGGGCGCGATGCAGGCAGCCGCCGCGCGCAAGCGCGTCGAGGCACCCTACACGCTGAGCGAGATGGCCGACGACACGGTCGGGCTCATCGACGTCCTCGGCATCGCGCGCGCGCACGTGGTGGGCGCGTCGATGGGCGGGATGATCGCGCAGACGCTCGCCATCCGCCATCCCGATCGCCTGCTCTCGCTCACCTCCATCATGTCGACCACCGGGCACCCGGACGTGCCGTCCGCGAGCCCCGAGGCGATGCAAGTGCTGCTCACCCCGGTCCCGCCCGACCGCGAGGCCTACGTCGAGCGCGCGATCCGCAGTTGGCGCGTGATCGGCAGCAAGGGCTTCCCGATCGACGAGGATGCGGTAAAGCGTCGGGCGGCGCGCTCGTTCGACCGCAGCTTCCACCCGGCGGGTATCGCGCGCCAGCTCGTTGCGATCATCGCGAGCGGCAACCGCACCACGGCGCTGCGCGAGGTGCGGACGCCGACGCTCGTCATCCACGGCGACATCGATCCGCTGGCGCACGTCGAGGGCGGACGGCACACCGCCGCGACGATCCCCGACGCCGAGCTGCTCATCATCGAGGGCATGGGCCACGATCTGCCGCCGGGCGCCTGGCCGCGCATCGTCGACGCGGTCGACGCGCTCGCCCGCCGTGCCGAGGACGCCGGCCGGTCCGCGCGCACGGGCTGAGCGCGGGCACGCGTCATGGCCGGAGGCACCTGCGATCTCTGCGCCGCCGCCCGCCTCACCACCTGGTACCACGAGGATGACGTGTGCTGGGTCGCCGACTGTGAGATCTGCGACGTCCCGATGGTCGTCTGGCGCCGCCACGGCACCGAGCCCACTCCCGACGAGCTGGCGCACATGACGGCCATGCTCGAGCGCGTCGCGCGCGATCGCTTCGACGACTTCTGGGTCGACGGACATCGACGCAACATCCCCGACCACTGGCACGCGCACGGCCGCCCGCGCGGCGTCGCGGCGCTGGGCTGGTGGACGCGGCGGTTCGGATCGTGACCGCGCCCGCGCACCGGGACGTCGTCCCCGTCGGTCCGCTGTCCGCGGACGCGCCCGTGCCCGGCGCGGCGGCGCGCGAGTGCGTCGCGGGCATCCCGCTCTGGCTGCTCCTGCTGTTCGCGATCGCGCTCACCGCCAACGTCCTCGCGTCGGCGACCACCAACCGCACGATCGATCTCATGCGCAGCATCAGCCCCTATGCGCAGGCGGTGCGCCGCAGCGACGTGCTGATCCTGCCCTACTGGCAGGTCGCCTGGTACGTGATCGCGATCAGCGCGATCCTGCTCTACCTCTGGCCGCTCATCGTCCATTTCCGCCGCGGTACGCCCTCGCCCGCGCCGCTCGTGGTGCAGCGCCGGGTGGTCGGCGCGCCGATCGTGGTGCCGCTGGTCAGCTTCATCCCGTGGGTCTCGGGCGCGATCTTCTTTCCGCTGCATACGCTCGTCCGCACCGGACGCTGGAGCCCGGAGCTGCTCTCGCAGCACATCTACTCGCCGCTGGTGAACGGCTTCCTCTGCGCCGCCACCATCTATCTCCTCTCCGACTGGCTCTTCCGGACGATGGTCGTGCCGCGCGTCTTTCCCTCCGGGCGGCTGCCGGAGCTGCGCGGCGCGCGCGCCCTCGGCGTCCGCGGCCGCATGCTGATCTTCCTCGTGGCGGTCGCGTTCCTGCCACTCTTCACCATGCTCGGCCTGGTGCGCTCCGGCCTCCGTCACATCGAGGACGGCGCCGCGCCCGCCGAGGTCGTCGCGCGGCTCGCCAGCGCCGGCACGGTGATCTTCCTCCTGTACGTCGCGCTCGGCGTCGTGTTGACGCTCGTGTTGGCGCAGACCCTGACCCGCCCGCTGGCGTGCGTCGCCGACACGCTGCGCCGTGTGCGCGCCGGCGACCTGGCGGTGCGCGCCAACCTCGGCGCGACGGACGAGATCGGCCTGCTCGAGGACGGCGTGAACGCGCTGGTCGAGACGCTGCAGGACCGCGAGCGCATCCTCCATACCTTCGGACGGGCCGTCGATCCGCTCGTGCGCGACCGCCTGCTCGCGAGCGACGCCGGCCTCGGCGGCGAGCTGCGCCGTGCCGCCGTCCTCTTCTGCGACCTGCGCGGCTTCACCGCGATGGCCGAGCGCACGCCGCCACAGGAGGTCGTCGCGACGCTCAACGCGTTCTTCTCCACCATGACCGCGTGGGTGCGGAGCTGCGGCGGCTTCGTCGACAAGTTCATCGGCGACGCCATGCTCGTCGTCTTCGGCTTGCTGGAGGACACGCCGGACGGCGGGGCCGGCGCGGCCCTGCGCTGCGCGCTCGGCATGCGCGAACGGCTGGCGGCGCTGAACGAGGTGCGCGCCGCCGCCGGGCAGGCGGCGCTCCTGGTGAGCGTCGGCGTGCACGCGGGCGAGGTGCTCGCGGGCCGGATCGGCGCCGAGGACCGCTACGAGTACACGGTGATCGGCGACGCGGTGAATGTCGCGGCGCGCCTGCAGCAGCTGTCGAAGGAGTCGGCGCACGGCGTGCTCGTCTCGGCCGACGCCTACGAGCTCGCGGCCGCTGCCGGCGTACGCTGCACCGCCGCGCCGCTCGACGCCGTGAGCCTGCGTGGCCGCCGCGAGGCGGTGCGGGTCTTCGCGCTGACCTGAGCGGGGAGCGGCGGAGGCCGCTCCCCGTAGGCTCAGTTTCCCTTGTCCTTGAACTGCTGCGCGTCGTTGCGCAGCGCGGGTGTGCCGTACGCCGCTTCCCAGCACACGCCGCCGCCGTTCACGAGCTGCGCCCGGACCGGCATCTGCAGCGGCAGCGGCGGGATGTGCGGGCTCCCGCCCTTGCCGGTGACGGCAAGCTTCGCCTTGCCCTGCGGCCCGGACTTGAGCACGACCTGCAGCGAGTTCTTGAGGCCGCTCCCGGTGAGATCGCGGCGGCGGAACGTGAAGCCGCTGCCCTTGTCCTTCCAGCACGGCTTGCCGCCGCAGTCGCCGGCGGCCGGCGCACAGGCGCGGGTCACGAGCGTGCCGTTCCCATCGTAGACGCAGAGCTCGTAGTCGGTCGTGTGGAGCGGATCGCCGAACTCGGCCTTGGCCGTCGCCTCGCCGCGCTGCCACTTCCACAGCAGGCGGTCGGCCTGGTCGTTGACGGAGTTCTTCATCGCGAGGAGGCCCTGGGGCGCGATCGTCTGATGCTTGCAGCCGCTCGTCGGCTGCGACCCGCAGAGCGTCGTCGGGCCGCACGGCGGGCCGGGGGTCCCGGCGACCGTCGGCACCGGCGTCGCGGTGACGGCCGGCGTCGCGGTCGCGCCGCCCGCGGTGGCGGTCGGCGTCGGCGTCGCGGCCGCCGCGACCGCGATCGTGACCGTCGCCGTGTTGGAGTCGCTCGTGCCGTCGTTCGCCCGGTAGGTGAACGTGTCGCTGCCGCCGAAGTCCGACGCCGGCGTGTAGACGACGGTCGCCGAGTCGCGGTTCGGGGTGCCGACGCCGCAGGCGGCCGCGCCGAGCGTACCGAGCGTGCCGTGCGCCGGCGACGTCACGATCGCGAACGCGAGCTCGCACGAGTCGAGGTCGAGCGCGCTCACGGTGACGCTCGCGGCGGTGGCGTGTGGCGTCGAGACGTTCGCGTCGGAGGCGACCGGCGGCACGCCGAACGGCAGGCCGCCGAGGCCGATCGCGACCGTCTGCAGCGGCACCTTGACGACGTTGCCGTAGGGGTCCCCGAGGTTGGTCGGCGCGCTCGTCGGCACCGTGAACTGCCACTGCTGCGCGTCGATCTCGGTGAGCGTCCCGGGCGACGCCGCGTTGTCGGTGTCGCCGGTCACGAAGTAGTGGATGCCGTGCGCGCCCCAGGCGCCCTGGCGCTGCTCGCACGCGAGCTGGTCGTAGGGGACGCCGCCGTTCTCCGCCGAGTAACCGTCCTTCACGCGCTGATCGGTCGAGGCCTCGCCCGGCCACGGGCGCGACACGGGATCGTCGCCGGTGCCGTCGTCGAGACACTTGTCGTCGCGGTAGTACGGCAGGACAGCGGGGTTCAGCAGCGTCGTCGCGCCCTTCAGCTCGACGATGTAGACGAGCGAGCCGAAGTCGTCGCGCCCCGAGACCTGCTCCCAGTTGAGGATCGCGGACGGGACGTTGAAGGTCGGATCGGGAATGTCGAAGTAGGCCGGCGTGCCGAAGACGCCGTCGATGTTGCCGACGTCGTCGTTCACGCCGTCGATGTCGACGCCGTCGGGCTTGATCGTGTTGTAGTACTTGGCGGCGATGCCGGCGTTGTAGTCCCACGACGTGTAGAGCCCGTCGGGCGGGATCGGGTGCACGCGCACGTGGTAGTGGTAGGCGATCGCGTCCGGGTAGAAGAGCTCGGTCTTGGTGACGTTGGTGCCGGAGTCGGCGCCCCAGACCTCGCGGATGGCGCGCACCGGGCCCACACGCTCGCCGAGCAGGGCCGCGTTCGCCTCCCAGTTCACCTGCTCGTCCTCGAAGCCGACGAGTGAGATCGTCGAGTCGGGCGACTGCTGGAACGCCCGTCCCTTCCAGCGGTCGATCAGATCGGGTCCATAGACGCCCGGCTGCCCCGGCTTGGCGATGCGCAGGCTGCGCACCATCCAGCGGCCGCTCGCGTGCCACTCGTAGGCGTCGGTGGAGACGGTCACGCCGTCACGGACGAAGCGGTCGGTCGAGAGACGCGGCGCATCGAGCGGCGGATCGCACACCGTGCCCGTGAGGTTCGGGCCGTAGCCGGTGTTGCTGGTGCCGAGCTTCTCCGGATCGCTCTCGTTGAAGCTGAAGCGGTCGATCCACTGATCCGCGTCCGGGTCGCGCGCATACGCCACATAGCCGTTGGTGGCGGTGAACGAGGAGCCGCCGGGCTTGCGGAAGAGATAGACGAACGTCACGTTCGAGGGGTTCAGCGGGTCGGTGATGGCGATCGCCTGGCTGTCGCCGGTCGTGCCTGCGGGGGCGGGCGTGCCGTCCGGCGCCTGCGCGCCGGCGTCGCGCGCCAGGAAGACGATCTCGTCGTCGTCGTCGAGCGTCGGCACCGGGTCGGCCATCGGCGCGGCGCCTGGTGGATAGGCCGAGGTACAGACGCCGTCCGTCTTCTTCCACGCCTCGACGTCCCAGGCATACGTGAGCTCGCGATCGGTGCCGGAGTAGATGGCAAACGACGACGCCGGGTTCGAGAGGCAGTACGGATACATCTGATCGACCTGCACGGGGATCTCGACGAACTGCGTCCCGTTCCAGCGATACGCCGCGATCTGCTCGACCGGCACGCCGGTCCGGAGGTCGGGCGGCACGAGGAGGATGCCGTTGTGCGCGTCGCGCCCGCCGGTCGTGCCCGACGGATACGGCATGCAGGTGACGGTCGCCGGCAGGCGCGACCACGTCGGCAGCTTGGCGCCGGTCACGACCACGGCCTCGACCGAGCGCTGCGCCGTCGTCTGCGCGAGCGCGTCGGGCGCGCGCCAGGCGCCGCAAACCGCGAGCGAGAGCACGGCCGTCACGGCCACGGGGGAGAAGACGCGTCGGGGGTTCGTCATCCGCCGAGGGTAGAGGGCGGACGAGCGCCGCAACAATCGCGTCCTCTGACGATCGCGAGCGCGGAAATAGAGGAGGAGCGCGCCCAGAATGCCGGGCGGCTGGGGCGAGGAGGATCGGGGGCCGCGGCCGATCGCCGCGGCCCCCGTACCATGCGGCGAGCGCCGCGAGCGCGACTACGAAGCCTTTGCCGCGAGCTCCGCGTCGATGACTTCCTTGAACTTCTCGAACGGCTGCGCGCCCGAGAGCATGCGGCCATTGATGAAGAACGCCGGCGTGCCGTTCACCCCGACCTTGTTGCCGTCCGCCGTGTCCTGGTCGATCTTGTCGCCGTACGGCTTCTTGGCGATGCACTCGTCGAATTTGGCGCTGTCGAGGCCGACGTCCTTGGCGATCTGCTTCATCTTGTCCTCGCTGAGCCCCGCCTGATTCTCGAAGAGCTTGGCGTGGTACTCCCAGAACTTGCCCTGCGCGTTGGCGCAGGCCGCCGCCTCCGCGGCCGGGCGCGCCATCGGGTGCATCGGCAGCGGGTAGTTGCGGTACACGAGGCGTATCTTGTCGCCGTAGGTCTTCATCACCTGGTTGACGCTGTCCTCGGCGCGCTTGCAGAACGGGCACTGATAGTCCGAGAACTCGATGATGGTGATCGGCGCCTTGGCGCCGCCGCCACGCTCCGGACGGCCTGCCGTCGCCACCTCGATGATCGGCGCCTTCAGCGCCACCGACGTCTTGTGCTTGTGCTTCAGCTCCTCGATGAACGTGGCCAGGCGCTCCTGCTTCCGTTGACCGTCGATGTACTGCACGATCTGCGGCTTCACCTCGTCGAGCGTCTTGCCCTGGAGCTGCGCCTTGTTGTCGTCGTAGACCTTCTGCACCTCCTCGTCGGACGGCGCCTTGACCTTGTCCTCGACCTCCGCCTTCTCGAGCGCGTCGACGGACATGTTGCGGTCCTTGGCCTCCTGCTTGATGAGCTCCTCGGCGATCATCTCGTCGAGCCCGTCCTTCAAGGCCTCGAAGCGCTGATTGTCGATCTCGATCAGCTTGGCGCGCACCGAGCTCTCGAGCTCGCCGCGCGTGATCGTGCGGGTGCCGACCGTGGCGATGGTATCGGTGGGCGCGCCGGTCGCGCCGGCCGACGGCCCAGCGGCGTGCGCCGCCGTCGCGAGCATGAGCCCCGCGGCGAGCGAGGCGACGAACGAAACTATACGCATGACGATCCTCCTGGTTTTCGGCAAAACGGGGAGGCTACGGCGGCGCTCGGGCGGGGTCAAGCGGGGCGGCCGACGCTCGGTCAAGGACTCACCCCGATCGATTTTCGCCCCTAGGGTTCAACGGACGTCAATAGCTAGTAGCGGATGTCAAGTTCACCTTGACGATCGTCGTGCCGTCCGGTACGAGCGAGGTACTTTCTTCCTGGCGGATGTGCATCCCTCCCACACAAAGGGAGGCGAGATGATGGAGCAGAGACGCACAAGAGCCGGTGCCCTTCTTGCTTCACACACCGCTACGCCTCTTCAAGGAGTGTCCGTGAGAGAACGCCTGCTCGATCTGCTCGTGCAGCACGCGTATCGCTACGATTCCGCAAAGCCGTTTCAGTTGGCTTCGGGCGCTTTCAGCGAAGAGTACATCAACTGCAAAGAAGCGCTGGGGTTGCCTCAAGCGCTCCACGCACTGGCTACAGTGATCCACCCCGAGATCCTCACGACAGTCGACGCGGTGGGCGGCCTGACGATGGGGGCCGATCCCATTGCGATAGGTGTCAGCCAGTACAGCAGTCAAACCAACCGCCCGTTTCGGTGGTTCACGGTCCGCAAGCAAGCGAAGGAACATGGTCTGCGCCGAGAGATTGAAGGTGGGGTCGAAGTCGGCACGACCGTGGCGATCGTCGATGATGTCGTAACCACAGGCGGTTCAACAATCGATGCGATCAGGAAGTGTCGCGCCGCGAAACTCGTGATCAAGCAGGTAATCGTGCTCGTCGATCGTCAGCAGGGTGGTCTTCAGATGATCAAGGACGAGGTTGGTCCTGGGATTCCCGTCAAGGCGATTTTCACAAAGGATGAAATCCACGCTCGCTGGGAAGTCCTAGGCTCTGCCGCTGGCGGCGCTACGAGCCGCCGCTCGTAATCCGCTGAAATCTCTTCCATCCAACTCCGCGATCGTCGGCCTAGCGTCAGCCGTTTTCGGCCTGCTCGGGGTCGTTGTCGGGGGACTAATAACTGCGTGTACCCAGTGGGCATTGGCTCGCAGGAGCGAGCGAGCCGAAGGACGTATTGCCGTTCGGTTAGTCTACGCCGATCTTGAAACAGCCGACGCAGTTCTCGGCCTCGTAGAGTGCGACGGTGAGTTGTGGCCCTTCCACACGTTCCCAGCGCCGAACAAATCCGGCCACTCGCAGTCTGATCAAGCACCCCAAACCGGCTGACAGCATTCGCCACTGGGAGCACACCATGCCCGGAACGACCGGAATCGTCCCATTCTGGAAGCAGTACGACCGCAAGGCGGTCCTCCACTTCGCCCAGCTCGCCGAGGACCTCGGCTACGACTCGATCTGGGTGCCGGAGGCGTGGGCGTACGAGCAGTTCCAGCTGCTTGCCGAGATCGCGCTCGCGACCAAGCGCATCAAGGTCGCAACCGGCATCGTCAACGTCTTCAGCCGCTCGCCCGGGCTCCTCGCAATGAGCGCCGCGACCCTCGACGAGATCTCCGAGGGCCGCGTCATCCTCGGGCTCGGCACGAGCGGCAAGATCGTCGTCGAGAACTTCCACGGCATTCCGTACGACAAGCCGCTGACGCGGCTGCGCGAGACGATCGGCATCCTGCGGGCGCTCTGGCGCGGCGACCGTCTCGAGCCGGAGATGAGCACGCTCTTCGCCCCGCGCCACTTCAAGCTCGAGATGACCCCGCTCCGGAAGGACATCCCGATCTACGTCGCGTCGCTGCAGGAGAAGGCGATCCGCGAGGTCGGGCGGAGCGCCGACGGCTGGGTGCCGACGTTCTGGCCGTACCGCCACCTGCGCGACGGGATTGCATGGCTCGAGGCCGGGGCCGCCGAGGCGAAGCGCGGCGACGTGCAGATCGAGACGGCGCCCTTCATGGCGGTCGTGCCGCTCGACGACCGCGCCGCGGCGCGGAGCCTCGTGAAGCCGCTCGTCGCGTTCTACATCGGCGGCATGGGCACCTACTACCACGCGCTCTTCTGCCGGTACGGCTTCACCGAGAACGCCAACCTGGTGCGCGAGCTCTACCAGAACGGCGACCGCAAGCAGGCCGCCGCCGCGCTGAGCGACGAGCTGATCGATGCAATCGCGATCTGCGGCCCCGAGCAGCACTGCCGCGAGACGCTCGCGGAGTGGCGCACGTATGGCGTCGACTCGGCACTGCTCAATCTCCCGGTCGGCGTACCCCCCGAGATGACGGAGCAGTTCATCCGCGCGATGGCGCCGAGCCGTACGTGATGGGCGCGAGCCCGACATCGCGCAGCGCCTGGTACGTCGCGTAGCCCCCGGATAGGTTCGCCGCTCGGTAGCCCCGCTGCAGAAGGAAGCGCGTCGCGTAGTACGCGCGCTGACCGACACCGCAGTAGACCGCGATGGGACGATCGCGCGGCAGCTCGCCATGGCGCCGGCGCAGCTCGGGAAGCGGGATGTGCAGCGCGCCCTCCACGTGGCCGGCATCCCATTCATCGGCGGCGCGAACGTCGACGAGGACGGAGCCGTTCGCCGCGAGCTGCTGCCAGTCGGCCAGAGGCATCAATCCGTCGAGGTGATTGACCGCGACCATACCGGCGAGGTTCACGGGATCCTTCGCGGCGCCGAACTGCGGCGCGTAGCAGAGCTCCGCCTCGGCGAGGTCGCGGACCGTGCCGCCCATCTGGATGGCCGTCGCGATGACGTCGATCCGCTTCTCGACCCCTTCGGTGCCCGCGGCCTGCGCCCCGAGCACGCGGCCGTCCGGCACCGAGAACAGCAGCTTCAGATGAATCGGCTTCGCGCCCGGATAGTAGCCGGCGTGGTGCCCCGGATGGAGATAGACCTTCTCGAACGCCGCCACCCCGGCGCGCCGCAGCCCCTTCTCACTGGCGCCCGTGCAGGCGACGGTGAGCCCGAACACACCGACCACGGCCGTCGCCTGCACCCCGCGAAACAGGCGGGCGCGGCCGCAGATCGACTCGGCGGCGACCCGCCCCTGGCGATTGGCGGGCCCGGCGAGCGGCACGATGACCTCCTGGCCCGTCAGCACGTCGCGCACCTCGACCGCGTCTCCCACCGCCCAGATGCGCGGGTCGGCCGTACGCATCTGCGCATCGACTGCGATGCCGCCTCGCGCACCGAGCGGCAGCCCCGCGGCCTTCGCGAGCGCGGTCTCGGGACGCACGCCGATCGACAGGATGACGAGATCCGTCGCCACGCGAGCACCGGACTCCGTAAGCGCGATGATCTCCGCGCCGCGCCCTGCCTCGAATCCGGCGAGGCCGTCGCTCAACCGGAGCTCGACGCCTCGGCTCGTGAGGTGTTCGGCGACGCGGTGGGCCATCTCGGGATCGAGCGGCGGCATCACTTGCGGCAGCTTCTCCAGCACGGTGGTCCGCAGTCCGCGTATCGCGAGGTTCTCCACCATCTCGAGGCCGATAAATCCACCGCCCACGATCAACGCGCGCTCGGGTTTGCGCTCCTCGATCCAGCGGCGGATACGCCGGCTGTCCGGGATCGTGCGCACGGCGAAAATGCCGGGCAGGTCGATGCCCGGAAGATCCGGGCGGATCGGCGCCGCGCCGGGCGCGAGCACGAGCGCGTCATACCGCTCGATCCGATCGTCGGCGCCGCCGCTGTCGAGGTCACGGACGCGGATCGTGCCCGCGGCGCGGTCGATCGCCACGACCTCGTGGCGGGTACGCACCTCGATGTTGAAGCGCTCGCGAAAAAGCTCGCGCGACGCGACCAGCAGCTTCCGCTCGTCCGCAATCACGTTACCGACGAAGTACGGCAACCCGCAGTTGGCGAACGAGACGTGCGGCCCGCGGTCGAGCAGCACGATCTCGGCCTCTTCGTCGAGGCGCCGCAGGCGGGCGGCGCACGAGGCGCCGCCGGCGACACCGCCCACTATCAACACACGCTTGGCCATGGCGGACGAAGGTGCACGCGCCGTGCCGCACACGGCTGCTCGCATTTTCCAAGAGATGCGCCGGTGGAGCGTGTTCCCTTCTCATCCCTGCGACTGAGCAAGGGCGATTGCCGCAGGGACGCGAAAGCCGCTCGTGGCACGGAAGCTGCTCCGTCCCAAGGCATGGCTGGCGACGAATTCCTTCATGCGATCGCGGGCGGCGGCCTCGTTGGTCTCGCCTCAGCGGCGCTCCTCGTCGTCACCGGGCGCATCGCGGGGGTGAGCGGTATCGTTGGCGGGCTGCTGCGGCCGCGGCACGACGACATCGCGTGGCGCGTGCTGTTCGTCATCGGCCTGGTCGGTGGTGGTGCGATCGTGCGTCTCGCCGCGGTCGATCCGTTCCGCGGCCTCGCGACGACGCCGAGCGCGGTGCTGTGTCTCGGCGGCACGCTCGTCGGCTTCGGAACGAGTCTCGGAAGCGGCTGCACGAGTGGCCATGGGGTGTGCGGCGTGAGCCGCCTCTCGCCCCGGTCGATCGTCGCGACGCTGCTCTTCATGCTCGCCGGCGGCGCGACCGTCTTCGCCGTGCGCCACCTGCTGGGATGGCGCCCGTGACTGCGCTCGTCGCGCTGCTCGTCGGGGTCGCATTCGCCCTCGGACTCGGGCTCGCCGGAATGACGCAACCGGCGCGCGTACTCGCTTTTCTCGACGTCGCGGGCCCGTGGGACCCGAGCCTCGCGATCGTGATGGTCGCTGCCGTCGCCGTCTACGCGATCGCTTATCGGATCGCGATACGACGCGGCCGTCCGCTCCTCGCGCCCGCGTTCGCGCTACCCGCGCGGACCGACGTGGATGCCCGCCTCGTGGTCGGTGCCCTCGTTTTCGGCGTCGGTTGGGGACTCGCCGGGCTGTGCCCCGGACCAGCCCTGACGTCGCTCGCGAGCGGCGACCGCGGCGCGCTCGCTTTCGTCACGTCAATGATCGCTGGCATGTACGCACACCAGGTCGTGGAGCGAATGCTCGCGCGCCAGAACGGCTCCGCGAGAGATCGAACCGCTCCTCAGGAAACCGCCGCGCGCAGCAACCGCTCCGCGCCGGCGACGATTTCGGCGACGATGTCCGCCGCCGGCCGCACCGCGGTCACGGCGCCGACCGACTCGCCGGCATAGAGCGCCATTGCGTCGACGCGGCCCGTCGTCGTGGTGGTCGGCACGAGGACCGAGAAACGGCGCACCGGCAAGGTCCGGCCGCCGAGCTGCAGGCTGCCGATCTCGCCGTCGGGCAACGCCTGCGCCGCGTCGACGGCCGAGCGCAGCACGCGGTGCGGCGCGTTCGGCCACATGTCGGAGAACGCCTCGGTGAGACAGGTGTCGGCCGGGGACGCCGCGAGGAGGGCGCGCACGTAGTCCGGATGGGCGCCGGACTCGGCCGCCGCGACGAAGCGTGTCCCCATGCGCGCACCCGCCGCGCCGCTCGCCAGCGCCGCCGCGAGGTCGCGCCCGGTCGCGATCCCGCCGGCGGCGATGACCGGCACGCGCACCGCGCCGACGACCGCCGAGAGCAACGGCAGGAGGCTCGTCGCGCCGCGCACGTGGCCGCCCGCCTCGGTGCCCTGCGCGACGACCAGATCGCAGCCCGCGCGCTCGGCCGCGACCGCTTCCTCGACCGACCCGACCTGCCAGCTCGCGAGCGCACCGCCCGCGTGCACCGCGGCGACCAGCGCCGCGTCGGGCTCGCCGTAGAAGAACTCGACCACACGCGAGTGCCGCGCCGCGACCGGCACGCATGCCGGGTCGAGGAACGGCATCAGGAAGTTGACGCCGAACACGCCGGCCGTACGCGACCGGACCTCGGCGAGCGTCGCCGCCAGCACCTCCGGCGCGAGCATCGGCGCGCCGAGCATCCCGAGGCCGCCCGCGTTCGCCACCGCCGCCACGAGATCCGGCGTCGCGACACCGGGCATGCCCGCCAGTTGGATTGGCGCGGTCACGCCGACGAGCTCGGTGAAGTCGGTCCTCAATGGTGCCTCAGTGTATGGGTATGCGGCTTCGGCATCATGGCACTTGTAGCGCTCTGCTCTAACCCCCTCCAGCAACCGGACGATGCGAAACGTTCGGAAACTTCTTCAACTCGACGCGAGCGCGCCAGGGCGGATGCGCTGCGCGATGCGTCGCGGACGAAGCAGGTCGCACCGACCCCTCTCCTCTCGAGTGGGGAGTGCCTATGGTGCGTCCCTCGCATACCGTGTTCGTCCATGAATGCGAGTCAGGCCGTCGGGCACGCGCATGCCGTGCTACTCGTCGAGGACAACCCGGATACCCGCGACGCGCTGCAAGCGTTGCTGACCGCGCATGGATACCGTGTCGTCTGCGCGATCGACGGTGCCGAGGCGCTGACGCTGGCACGGCGCGATCCCCGGCCGTGCATCATCGTGCTCGACCTCATGATGCCGCGCGTGGATGGATACGAGTTTCGCCGCGCGCAGTTTGCCGATCCTGCCATCCGAGACATCCCGGTGGTTGCGGCGTCGGGCATCCACGATCTTGCCCGGCGCGCACGTGAGCTCGGCGTGACCCACTACCTGCAGAAGCCGCTCGACATGGATGAGCTCTTCTCCATGATCGAACGACAGTGCGCGTGCCGATCGAGGCCCTGAAGGCGCCTCTCGCACGGAGCTAGCTTCCGGCCGCTCGCGTACGTAGGGTGTGCGCCCATGAACGTAGACACGGCCGTGACGATCTTCATCGAGTGCGACGCGCCCGCGGCCTTCGAGGGTGCCTCGAGCACGGAGACGCTGGCGCGGATCTTCCCGGGCAAGGGCCCCATCCCGGGCGTGGTCAGCGCGCAGGTCGTCGGCGGCGGGCCGATCGCGCGCGGCGCCGTCCGCAGAGTGAAGACGAAGGACGGCAACGAGCTCGACGAAACGTACATCCAGTTCGACCCGCCGACCGGCTACGCCTACGAGATGTCGAAATTCAAGCTGCCGCTCAGCTTGCTGATGAGGAAGGCCACGGGCACCTGGCGCTTCTCCCCGGAGGCAGGCGGCACGCGGATCGTCTGGACCTACTCCGTCGAGTTGCCCAATCCGCTCGCGGCGCCACTCACCGTGCTCATCGTCAAGGTCTTCATGAAGGACGCCATGAACCTCTGTCTGTCGATCCTGAAGTCCGACCTGGAGACACGAGCGGTCACTGCGCCAGCACCAGCAGCGAGTACCCCCCGAATACCCGCGCCGTGAACGGCACACTGCACGTGGAGAGCAGCCATCGCGGAACGTTGGCGATCGCTTTCTTCACTGAGGGGTGCTGCTTGAAAAGCCCGGTCGCCACGTTCGTGTAGCGGTAGTCCACGATCTCGTAACCCGCGTCTTTCAACGTGGCGATCGCCGACTCGGCCGTAAAATAGTGTAGATGCCCGACCGTGTAGCGGCCACGTATGAATGCGTTCCTCAACACCGACGATACGTGGATGTCGAGAGGTACATGGAAGATCTTGTACTTCGCCTTGCGCCGACATCGCTCCAGGAAACCGAGGTAGTCGGCGACGTGCTCGAATACGTCGATCACGAGAAGAAGATCGAAGTGGTCCGCGTTCGTCTCGGACAGCAGATCCCCGTGGACGAACCTGAGGTTCCCACTCGTTCGCTGCCTCGCGAGCTCGATCGCGTCCTGAGAAATGTCGTAGCCCGCGAAGCGTGCGCGGCTGAAATAGTCCTTGTGGGACAACTCATCGAGAATCGCGCCGGCGCCGCAACCTATCTCGGCGATCGTCCTCGGATCGAGACGATGACCGCCGACGAGCTCGAGGATTTGCCTCGCCTTCCACGGCGAGTCCTCGGCATGCCAGGTCCGCGTCGTCTCCAGATACCTGCCGCTCGTATAGAGCGTGTCCATGCAACACCTCCGCGCGCGTCTCGAGCCGCTCTATCGGAGATCTTGCCTGCGGGGCGCGCGCGGGACCATCCGCAACACGACTCCTGAGCCGGCATGTCCGGTGCTCGCGAAGGACCGGCATGCGACGACGCAGGCGATGTTTCGTGTCACATCGTTCGGCCGTCAGCGCGCGCGCCGCGCGCGATCGACCCGGACGATCAGGTCCTCGACGAGGGGGATCTTCTTGAACGGATTGAGCCGCATGCCGACGACCGGGGAGAAGGTCACCTCGCTGCCGAGCTTGCTCGGCACGGCGAGCCGGAGCTCGACCCGCGGCGGATTGGTGAGCGTCGTCACGCTGACGTTCATGACGTTGGCGAGCGGGATGAGGTCCTCTACACCGCCGTTACGCACCAGGAGCGTGTCGCCACAGTCGTAGACCTCGTCGGCGAGATCCCACACCAGCTTCCGTATCAGGAAGAAGCCGAGAAGAGCCATGAGCACCGGAGGCGCCACAGTGACCCTTGGAACGCTGCCCGCGGCAATGCCCGCGAGCATCGCCGCCGAGACAACCCCGAGGACGCCGAACCAGAGCACGGGGAATACGCGCTTCAGGAAGAACGTCGAGCGGGCGGAGATCCTGGTCATGCGAAGGAAGGTACGGTCCGGGGCGAGTCGTGTGAACGCCCCGGACCGTCGTCAAACGATCACGCTGCCAGCAGCACGCCCTCCGGCTCGAGCGCGATGTCGAGCACCTGGTCGACGCTCGCGACCGGGTGGAAGCGCATCTTGTCGCGCACGTCCTGCGGGAGCTCCTCGAGATCCGGTGCGTTGCGCTCCGGCAGGATGACGTCGGTCAAGCCGGCGGCGTACGCCGCCAGCACCTTCTGCTTGATGCCGCCGATCGGCAGCACCCGGCCCTGCAGCGTCACCTCGCCGGTCATGCCGACCGTGTGCTTCACCGGCCGCCCGCTCATGAGCGACGCGATCGCGGTGACGATCGTGACGCCAGCGCTCGGGCCGTCCTTGGGGATGGCGCCCGCAGGCACGTGCACGTGGAACTCGCGTCCTTCGAAGGCCCGCTCGTCGATGGCGAGCTGGCGCGCGTGGCTCCGCACGTAGGTGAGGGCGATGCGCGCCGACTCCTTCATGACGTCGCCGAGCTGGCCGGTCAGGACGAGGCCGCCACCGCCGGCCATCGCCGCCGCCTCGACGAAGAGCACGTCGCCGCCGACACCGGTCACGGCGAGGCCGGTCGCGACGCCCGGCACCGCGGTGCGGGCCGCCGCCTCGGCGAAGAACTTCTGCCGTCCGAGCGCGTCGCGCACGGTCGCCAGGTCGACCGCGACGGGAGGCGTCGCGGTGCCGGACGCGATGCGGGTGGCCGTCTTGCGCAGCACGGTGCCGAGCTCGCGCTCGAGCTGCCGCACGCCGGCCTCCCGGGTGTACTCGTTGGTGACGGTCTGCAGCACGTCGTCGGCGATCGTCACCTCCTCCGGCCGCAGGCCGTTGCGCTCGATCTGCCGCGGCCACAGGTAGCCGCGCGCGATCGCGACCTTCTCCGCGATCGTGTAGCCGTCGAAGCGGATGATCTCCATGCGGTCGAGCAGCGGCCCGGGGATCGTGTCCGCGAGGTTGGCGGTGGCGACGAAGAGCACCTGCGACAGGTCGAGCTCGACGTCGAGGTAGTGGTCGCGGAAGGAGTGGTTCTGCGCCGGGTCCAGCACCTCGAGCAGCGCGGCCGAGGGGTCGCCGCGCCAGTCGGCGCCGACCTTGTCGACCTCGTCGAGCATGATGACCGGGTTCATGGTCCCGGCATCGCGCAGCGCGCGCACCAGGCGGCCCGGCAGCGCGCCGATGTAGGTGCGGCGATGGCCGCGGATCTCCGCCTCGTCGCGCACGCCGCCAAGCGACATGCGGACGAACTTCCGCCCCATCGCGCGCGCGATCGACTCGCCGATCGACGTCTTGCCGGTGCCGGGCGGGCCAATGAGCGTGAGGATCACGCCCGCCTTGCGGTCGTCCTTGAAGCCACGATCGGCCCGGAGCTTCCGCACCGCGAGGTATTCGGTGATGCGCTTCTTCACGTCGTCGAGACCGGCGTGGTCGGCGTCGAGCACCGCACGCGCGTGCACCGGGTCGAGCCGCTCCTCGGAGCGCTGCGACCACGGCACCGCGATCAGCCAGTCGAGGTAGGTGCGGATCATCGACGCCTCGCCGGTCGACTCGCCCATGCGCTCGAGCCGGCCGAGCTCGCGCTCGGCCTGCTCACGCGCGGCCTCGGACATGCCGGCGGCCTCGATCTTCTTGCGGTACTCGTCGACGACCGACGCGTCGTCCTCGCCGAGCTCCTTGCGGATGGAGTCCATCTGCCGGCGCAGCAGATACTCGCGCTGCTGCTTCTGCGTGCCGGACTCCACGTCCTCGCGGATGCGTTTGCGCACCTGCAGCTCCGCCAGGCGCTCGCGCTGCAGGCGCGCCGCCAGCTCCAGGCGCTCGACGACGTCGAGGGTCTGTAGGAGCTGCACCTTCTGCTCGAAGGTCAGATCGGGCGAGTAGCCCGCCGTGTCGGCGAGCGCGCCCGGCGCGGTGATGGAGCGCACGAAGGCGCTGATGCGGCCGTCGTCGCCGCGCAGCTCGAGGATCTCCTCGACCACGGCGCGGTACTCGCGCTCGATCTGCTCCGTCTGGATGGGTGGCGGATCGACGTCGGGACGCTCCTCGACCTCGACGCGCAGCCGCCCTTCGCCGTCAGGCGTGGCGGCGCCCGCAATGCCGCGGTGCAGGCCGGTCACGGCGACCGCCTTCATGCCGCCGGGGAGACGGACGCGATTCGTCACCCGGGCGACCACGCCGACGTTCGCGTACTCCTGCTCGTGGCGCGGCACCAGGAAGATCAGCTCGTCGCTGCCGACGCTGATCGGCAACGTCACGTCCATGTTGGGGAAAACCACTGTGTCGTCGAGTGGCACCAATCGCAATTTGGTCATGGTGATGGAAGCTAAGCACGGCCTGCGACTTGTCAACGCGACCGTACAAGTCTGGGTTCGCCGGCCGCCGACGCCGTGCGTCTCGTCATGCGAAGGCCGGTTTGCCGATAGCGGAAGCCGGCCCGGAACGCGCTATCCGAATTGACTCCGAGCCGAGCGCGACGGGAGAATCGCCCCCACGGTCGGTTTGCGCGATTGCGCACCTAGCCCTGCGCACCTACCCCGGGAGACTCCATGAGGCCGCTCGTCGCGCTCGTCGCTGCGCTCGTCATCGGCGCCATTCCGCTGTCCCCGTCGCCGACCCGCGCCCAGGGTAGTTTCGCGAACTGGGAGTCGCCGCCGGTGCATCCGGTCGACATCACGCCGGACGGAACGACGCTCCTCGTCGCCAACACCGCGGACGACCGGCTCGAGATCTTCACGCTCGGCGGGCCCCTCCCCGTCTGGACCGCGTCGGTGCCGGTCGGCCTCGATCCGGTCTCGGTGCGGGCGCGGACGAACGGCGAGGTCTGGGTCGTGAACCGCATGTCCGACAGCGTGAGCATCGTCGACCTCGCGGCCCGGAACGTCGTCGCAACCCTCTTCCCGGGCGACGAGCCCGAGGACGTGATCTTCGCGGGCGCGCCGCAGCGCGCGTTCGTCACCGTCTCCGAGCTGAACCAGGTGAACGTCTACGACCCGGCGAACCGCACCGCCGCGCCCACGGTCGTCCCGATCCAGGGCAACAGCCCGCGCTCGCTCGCGACCGACGGTACGCGCGTCTACGTCGCGATCTTCGAGTCGGGCAACCGCTCGATGATCCTCCCGGAGGCGATCGTCTCCGACCCGAGCGGGCCCTACGGCGGGCAGAATCCGCCCCCCTTCCAGCCGCCGCTCGGCGCCGGCCTTCCGCCGCCGCCGACGACGTCGCTCATCATCAACAAGGAAGGCTCCAACTGGAAGGATGACCAGAACACCGTTTGGGACTCGAAGGTCACGTGGAACCTGAACGAGAACGACGTCGCCGTGATCCAGGTGAGCGACCTCAGCGTGACCGGCTACGCCAAGAACCTGCTCAACATCGACATGGCGCTCGCCGTGCAGCCGAGCTCCGGCAAGGTGACCGTCGTCGGCACGTACGGACCGAACGAGAAGCGCTTCGACTCGTCGGTCATCTTCCAGTTCGCCCGCAACCGCATGGCGATCTTCGACCCCGCCAACATGGCGGCCGTCCCCGGCGTCGTCGACCTGAACCAGCATCTCTTCGCCAACCCGCCGAACCCCATCTACAAGACGAGCGCCACGCCGACGGAGCAGCACCTGTCGATGAGCGATCCGCGCGGCATCGTGTGGAAGGCGGACGGCAGCTCGGCGTACGTGAGCGGCATGGGCTCGAACTCGATCGTACGCATCAACCTCAACGGCGCGCGTCAGGCAACCATCGACGTCGGCCACGGGCCGACGGGGCTCGCGCTCGATACGGCGCGCAGCCGCGTCTACTGCCTGAACCGCTTCGACGGCACCGTCTCGTCGATCGACACGACGAGCGACACGGAGGTCGGCCAGGTAGCTTTCTTCGATCCGACTCCGGCCGTCATCAAGACCGGCCGCCCGTTCCTCTACGACTCGCATCTGACGTCGGGCCTCGGCAACGCGTCGTGCGCCCTCTGCCACGTCGACGCCACCATGGACACCGAGTCATGGGATCTCGGCAATCCGACTGACGCGATGCAGACCTTCGACGAGACCTGCAACCAGAACATCCCGTTCAGCGGCACCTGCGGCGACTGGCACCCGATGAAGGGCCCGATGATGACGCAGACGCTGATCGGCAGCGTCGGCACCGAGCCGCTGCATTGGCGTGGCGACCGCCCGGACATGGCGGCGTTCCACGTCGGCTTCACCGGCCTGCTCGGCGCGGCCGCGCCGCCGAGCCCGCCGCAGATGCAACAGCTCGAGGACTTCATCGCGACGATCCGCTTCCCGCCGAACCCGCACCGCACGTTCACGGATGGCCTGCCGGCGTCGATCCCCGGGCTCTCCGGCAACCCGCAGAACGGCAAGACGCTCTTCGAGACGGCGGTCCGCGCAGGCGGCGTCGCCAAGTGCGTCGACTGCCATTCCGGCCCGAGCGGCGGCGCGGCAACGATCGTCTCCGGCAACGTGCTCGGCGAATCGCAGAGCTTCAACGTCCCGCAGCTCCGCAACCTCTACAAGAAGGTCGGCCTCTCCTTCACGTCGCTGACCAACAACCGCGGCTTCGGCTTCGGCCACGACGGCAGCGCCGACACGATCTTCACCTTCCTGCAGCGTCCGCTCTTCACCTTCCCCGCCGGCGCACCGGGCGACGCCGAGCGCCATGACATCGAGGCGTTCCTGATGGCGTTCCCGACCGACACATATCCGGCCGTCGGCGTGCAGCTCACGGTCGACGGCTCGAACAAGACGCAGCAGGCGGTGATCGACCAGATCGCCGCGATGACGGCGCTCGCCGATACCGGCGTCGTCGGCCTGGTCGCGAAGGGCGTCGTCGGCGGCGCCGTGCGCGGGTACGCCTACGTCGCGGGCAACGGCTTCCAGTCCGACCGCGCCGCGGAGGTCACCACCCCCGACGCGCTCCGCACCGGCGCCGCGGCCGGCAACGAGGTCACCTTCACCGTCGTGCCGACCGGCACCGAGACGCGCATCGGCATCGACCGCGACTCCGACGGCGCCTACGACGGCGACGAGATCGACGCCGGCACCGATCCGGCCGATGCGAGCTCCTTCCCGTCCGGCAGCGACACGGACGGCGACGGCGTCGCGAACGCGCTCGACGACTGCCCGACCGTCGCCGACCCGAGCCAGCTCGACGCCGACGGTGACGGCCCGGGCGACGCCTGCGACCCATGCACCAACCCGACCGCGATCACGCTGGTGAAGCCGCACCTGAAGTTCGGCAAGCTCGGCGGCACCGCGGGCGACGAGAATCTGAGCTTCGACGCCTCGCTCACCGTCCCGGTGAGCCCCACCGTGAACGCCGCGACGAACGGCTTCCGCCTGCTCGTCACCGGCACGAACAGCACGATCGTCCTCGACCGGGCGATCCCCGGCGGCGCCGGCTGGAAGGCGCTCGGCACGCTCGGCTGGGGCTTCCGCAACAAGCTCGGCCTGAACGGCATCACGAGCGCCAAGGTGAAGGGCAGCTCGAAGATCCCTGGCCTCTACAAGGTGAACGTGAAGGGGAAGAATCTGACCGTCGCCGTCGCGCCGGCGCAGCTCCCGCTCACGGCCGCGTTCATCCTCAATGCCGCCGGCCAATGCGGCGAACGCGCGCTCACCGGCCCGCCGCCGACGACGCCGGCGTGCGCGCTCAACACGTCCGCGACGACGCTGCGCTGCAAGTAGCCGGGCGCGCCGTCAGTCGCGGTCGGGCGCGCCGAGCGGGAAGAACTGCCGGTAGGGACGCGCCTCGTCCACCGCACGCGCGAAGGACGGCCGCGCGAGAAGACGCGCGCGATAGGCGCGCACGCGCCAGAGCGCCTTGTCGATCGGGTGCGCCCAGTCGGCGTAGAAGAGGGCGGGCGCGGCGGCGCAGTCGGCGAGGCCGAAGGCGCCGCTCGCCGCCCAGACGCGCTCCGCGAGTGTCGCGTCGAGCCAACGGTAGGCGGTGTCGAGGAGCGCCCGCGCGTCGGCGACGCCGCGCGGATCGCGCACGTCGGGCGGGCGCAGGACGTCACCGACGATCTTCTGCATCGGCGTCATCACGTAGTTGTCGAAGAAGCGGTCCATCAGGCGCACGTCGAGCGCGGCGCGCCGGTCCTCGGGCACGAGCCGCACCGGTCCCGGATGATGGAGATCGAGATGCTCGACGATGATCGTCGCCTCGACGACGGTCCGGCCGCCGTCGACGAGCACCGGCATGCGCTTCAACGGCCAGAGCCGCTCGAACTCGGCCGTCACCTCGGCCTGGTCGGGCGCGAGGAGGCGGAGCTCGAACGGAAGGGCGTTCTCGTAGAGCGCGATCAGCACCTTCTGGCAGTACGAGGAGAAGGGATGGGCGTAGAGCTGCAAGGACATTGCGCCAACGTTCCCTTTCCGCCGGAGCCGGTCAACCGGCGCGCGCGCGTGCGCGACCCGCGTGACACGCGCCGCCGCTCGTGCTGTGAACGGCCCGTGGCGACGGCGGCGACCCCCTTCCCCGACGTGCCGGCGCACGGCCTCGACGAGCTGCGGCGGGCGGAGGCGATCATCGTGTGGCTGCGCTGGCTCGCGATGGCGTCCTGGCCCTTCATCCTCATCGCCGCGCCGCACACCGTCGCGCCCGCGGCCGTGTGGGCCGTCTATGCGCTCGGTCTCGCCTACACCGCCGCGACGCATGTCCTGAACCGCACGGGCCGCGCCATCCGCGCGACCGCTTTCGCGACGACCGTCGCCGACCCCGGACTGACCGCGATCGCGTGCGCCGTGACGGGCGGGCTCGCGAGCCCGATCTACCCGTTCTTCTACCTGACGACGCTTGCCACCTCGATCCGCCTCGGCATGGGCGAGACGCTCGCGACGGTCGGGCTCACCGCGGCCCTCTCCACCGCGCTCTTCGCATGGGCGCCGGGCTCGCGAGCGGGCGCCGGCGATCTCGCGCTCGCGGTGTTCTACCTCTTCTTCGTCGCGCTCGAGGGCGGCCTGCTCTCGCGCGCCGCGCGCGCCGAGTCGCGGCGCCGGCAGGAGACGCTGTGGCGCCTCATCCACGCCGAGGAGGAGGAGCGCCGCCGCGTCGCCGGCGAGATCCACGACCGCCTCGGCAGCCGCTTCTTCACCGCGCACCACACGCTCGAGCGCATGCGTGCCGCTGCCGCGCACGACCCCGAGGCCGAGCGCGCGCTCGCCCCGCTCGCCGACGCGATACGCGCCTGCGCCGACGAGCTGCGCGCGATCACGAACGCGCTTCGCCCCGTCGTGCTCGACGACTTCGGCTTCGTCGAGGCGCTGCGCGAGCACGTCGCCGGCCTCGCCGGCAGCGAGGGGGCCCCGCGCGTGACGCTCGCCGTCGACGCGCCGGATCCGCGCCCGCCGGCCGTGCGCGTCATGCTCTTTCGCGTCCTGCAGGAGGCGCTACTGAACGCGCTGAAGCACGCGGGCGCGACCGAGGTGCGCGTCGCGTTCGCCGCGGCGCCCGACGCGCTCGTCCTCACGGTGCGCGACGACGGGCGCGGCTTCGATCCCGCGAGCGTGCCGCGTGGCCACCTCGGTCTCGTCTACATGCGCGAGCGCGCCGAGGCGTGCGGCAGCCGGCTCGACGTCCGCAGCCGCGCTGGATCGGGCACCGAGATCCGGGTTAGCGTACCTCTGGAGCGCACCTAGATGGGCCGCACGACGATCCTGCTCGTCGACGACCACGCCGCCGTCCGCGCCGGCGTACGCGTCATGCTCGAGGCCGAGCCCGACCTGGCCGTGATCGGCGAGGCCGGCGACGGGCAGGAGGCGGTCCGCATGGTGGCGGCGGCGCACCCCGACGTCGTCATCCTCGATCTCGCGATGCCGGGGCTCGGCGGCCTCGACGCGCTGCCGGCGTTGCGCGCCGCCGCGCCGCGCAGCGCGGTGCTGGTGTTCACCATGCACGCCAACGCCGCGTACGTGAGCGCCGCCGTGCGCGCCGGGGCGCGCGGCTATCTCCTGAAGAGCGCCGGACGGCACGAGCTCCTCGCGGCGGTGCGTGCCGTGCACGCCGGGCACGGCTATCTCCAGCCGGAGATCACGGGGCCGCTCATCCGGCGCGTCGTCGCCGACGAGCGCGTCGCGGCCGAGCGCGGCACGATCACCGCGCGCGAGGCGCAGATCCTGGAAGCCGTGGCCGACGGACGGAGCAACAAGGAGATCGCCGCGGCGATCGGCATCGCCGAGGACACCGTGAAGACGCATCTCCGCCGCCTGTTCGAGAAGCTCGGCGCGTCGGACCGCGCCCAGGCCGTCGCGATCGCGCTCCGCCAGCGCCTCATCGACTAGCGTTCACCCGTTCGGGTGACGGGCGCGTCACTCGTCTGCGCGACGCTCACGCCACGAGCGGGCGATTGTCGGCGTGCCGCCGGTCGCGGCAGCCTGGGCGGCGATGGCGACGATTCCCTCCGACGGCTTCGGCGGCGGCCGCGCGCTCGTGATCGGCGGCAGCCTGAGCGGCCTCCTCGCCGCGCGCGTGCTCGCCGACCACTTCGAGCAGGTCACGGTGCTCGAGCGCGACGTCGTGACCGACGAGCCGGCGGCGCGGAAGGGCGTGCCGCAGGGCCGTCATGTGCACGTGCTCCTCAAGCAGGGCGAGCGCATCCTGGCGCGCTACTTTCCCGGCATCTGCGACGACCTCGAACGCGGCGGCGCGACCCGCGTCGACATGGCGCGCGACACGCGCTGGTTCTACTTCGGCAACTGGAAGGCGCGCTTCCCGAGCGGGCTCGAGATGCTGTGCCAGAGCCGGCCGTTCCTCGACGGCATGGTCCGCCGGCACGTCGCAGGGCTGTCGCGCGTCCGGCTGCTGCAGGGCGTGGACGCGGCCGGCCTCGCGCTCGACGGGCGCGGACGCATCGCCGGCGTGCGCGTCACCCGTCGTACCGGCGACACGGTCGACGGCGGGCGGGCCGGGGACGCCGCCACCGACATGCTCGCAGCCGATCTGGTGGTCGACGCAAGCGGCCGCGGCTCGCGTATGCCGGCCTGGCTCGCCGAGGCCGGATGGCCAGCACCGGCGGAGACCGAGGTGCGGGTCGACGTCGGCTATGCGAGCCGCTGCTTCCGCCGCCCGCGCGGCCACGATGCCGACTGGACGGGACTCATGATCTACCCGAAGCCACCGGGCACGCGGCTCGGCGTGCTCTTCCCGATCGAGGACGACCGCTGGATGGTGACGCTCGTCGGCTGGTTCGGTGATCATCCGGCGGGCGACGAGGCCGGCTTCCTCGACTTCGCGCGCAGCCTGGACGTCCCCGATCTCTACGACGCCATCCGCGGCGCGGAGCCCGTCTCGCCGATCGCGCTGCACAAGTTCCCCTCGAACCGGCGCCGGCACTACGAGCGCCTGCCGCGACTGCCCGAGGGCCTGGCGGTCCTCGGCGACGCGTTCTGCAGCTTCAACCCGATCTATGGACAGGGCATGACGGGCGGCGCGCTCGGCGCGCAGACGCTCGACGCCGCGCTCGGCGCGCAGCGCACCCGGCATGGCGCGGGCGAGCTCGCCGGCTTCAGCGCCGCCTTCCAGCAGCGCCTCGGCGAAGTGATCGACACGCCGTGGCTCCTCACGACGACCGAGGACCTGCGCCACCCCGCGGCGGAGGGACGGCGCGCGCCCTGGGTGCCGCTCCTGCAGTGGTACACCGCGCGCGTCCAACGCCTCACCTGGAGCGATCACTTCGTCGGACGACGGTTCCTCGAGGTGATGCACCTCACGGAGACGCCGCGCGTCCTCTTCCATCCCTACATCGTCTATCGCGCGCTGGCATACGGCGGCGGCTGAGCGGAGGAGCGCATCCATGTCGGACATATGGCTCTCGGACGAGGCGCTGGCGAAGACGCAGCCGGCGGAGGAGCGCGGCGGCGGCTCGCCGATCCCGACGCAGGTGGTCTCGAACGGCGAGTACCTGCCCTGGCCGCAGACGCGCGACCAGCGCCGCGTCGAGCACGAGATCACGGCGCTCGCCGACCGGCTCGCCCGTCCGCTCGGGCTGTCGCGCCGGAAGTTCCTGCGCTCGGCGTGCGGCATGGCCGCGGCCTTCGTCGCGATGAACCGCGTGTTCGGTCCGTTCTTCGACGTCAGCGCGGCGGAGGCGGCCGACCCGGCGGCGGCACGCGAGCGCGCGGCGCGATTGCGGCGGCAGTTCGTCTTCGACGTGCAGACCCACTTCGTCCGCGACGACTTCACCTGGGACGGGATCCTCATGCTCGGCGAGTACGCGAAGCAGTGGAACCCGGTGCTGCGCGAGGAGGGCGTGACCCTGCGGCGCTACCAGCTCGAGAACTATCTGAAGGAGATCTTCCTCGACAGCGACACGAGCGTCGCGCTCGTGAGCTCGGCGCCAGCCGATGATCCGTCGCACACGATCGTCACCGACGACGGCATGGCGCGGGCCCGCGCGCTCGTGAACGGCCTCGCCGGCACGCGCCGCATGCTGGCGCACGGCGTGATCGCGCCCGGCAAGCCCGGCTGGCTCGACCGCATCGACGAGGTCGCGGAGCGCCTGCGGCCCGATAGCTGGAAGGGCTACACCGTCGGCGACCCGCTCGCACCGTCGAAGTTCCCGTGGCGCATGGACGACGAGACGGTCACGTATCCCGGCTACGAGCGCATCCGCCGCTCCGGCGCGCGCATCGTCTGCGTCCACAAGGGCCTCGTGCCGCCCGACTACGAGAAGACCTTTCCCAACTGGGAGTACGCCAAGGTCGACGACGTCGGTAAGGCGGCGCGCGACTGGCCCGATCTGACGTTCGTCATCTACCATTCGGCGCTGAAGCCGTTTCTCACCTCGCCCGACGAGAATCTTGCCGACTTCGAGCGCACCGGCCGCATGGAGTGGGTGAGCGACCTCGCCGACGTCCGCGCGCGCTGGGGCGTGACCAACGTCTACGCCGAGCTCGGCACGGCGTTCGGCAGCTCCGCCGTCACCCACCCACGCCACGCCGCCGCCATGCTCGGGGTCCTCATCAAGGGCCTCGGCGCCGACCACGTGCTGTGGGGTACGGACTCGGTCTGGTACGGCTCGCCGCAGTGGCAGATCGAGGCGTTCCGCCGCATCGAGATCCCCGACGATCTGCGCCACGCCCACGGCTTCGCGGCGCTCGGCTCCGCCGACGGCGCGGTGAAGCGCGCGATCCTCGGCGGCAATGCGGCTCGCCTGTACGGCATCAAGCTCGCCGACGCGGGCGACGCTCCCGAGGCGTACGCCGGCGACGGGGTCGCGGCAACGCGTCGCGAGTACGTCGCGAGCGGCGGCGAGCGCAGCAACCTCGCATACGGGTTCGTGCGCGTGCGCGCATGAACAGAAAGGATCCCCGATCATGAGCAACCCCGAGCAGGTCGTCCGTGCCTTCCTCGACGCCTGGCCGCGCAAGGACGTCGACGAGCTGATGAGCTTCTTCGCGCCCGACGCCGTCTACCACAACGTCCCGGTGCAGCCGCTGGTCGGCACGGCCGCGATCCGCGGCGCGTTCCAGGGCTTCTGCGACATGATGAACGAGGGCATCGAGCTCGACGTGCTGAACGTCGTGGGCAACGGCGACGTCGTCATGGCGGAGCGCATCGACCGCTTCCGCTGGAACGGCCGCCGCCTCGACCTCCCCGTGTGCGGCGTCTTCGAGGTGCGGAACGGGAAGATCGTGAAGTTCCGCGACTACTTCGACTACCCGTCCTGGTTCGAGGCTACCGGCGCACCGCTCTAGGACAACGCTGCAATAGCCTAATGTTATCGACCGTTTAAAATCTGGCCGCCGCCGACGCTGCCACAGAAACAATCAGGCTTGACTGTTTGTTACTGCCCCGGTATGAAGGCGGTCATGAGCGTCACCGCGATCGCCGCGCACCGCCGGACCCAGGAGGAGCGGAGCCACGCGACCCAGGCGCGCATCCTCGAGGCGACGCTCGAGTGTCTCGCCGAGCTCGGCTACGCCGGTACCACCACGATCGTCGTCGCCGAGCACGCCGGCGTGTCGCGCGGCGCCCAGCTCCATCACTTCCCCACTCGCGCCTCGCTCATCAGCGCGGCGGTGCAGCACCTCTTCGCGCAGCTCACCGACCGTTACGCGCGCGCGTTCACACGCGTACCGGCGGGCGCGGAGCGCATCGGCGCCGCCGTCGATCTCCTGTGGGAGATCTTCCAGGACGCACGCCTCACCGCGGTGCTCGAGCTGTACGTCGCGGCGCGCACCGATGCGGAGCTGCATCGCGAGCTCGTGCCGATCGCCGAGCGGCACCACGAGAAAGTGCTGCATCTGGCACGCGGCTACTTTCCTGATACCGCGCTCGAGGGCGACGCTTTCGCTGCCCTGCTCGACGTCGTGCTCGACGCGCTGCAGGGGCTGGCAGTGCGCCGCCTCGTCACGTCCGATCCCACGACCCTGCGGCGAAGCGTCGATCTCGTCAAGGAGATCGCCCGGCGCGCCATCTCCGAGGAGTGAGCCCCCTGTGGAAGATCTGACCCTCTACGCGATTCCGGTCTTCGTCGCGCTGATGCTGCTGGAGGCCGGCCTCGAGCGGCAGCGCCGGCGCGACGCCGTGCGCGCCGGCCGGTCCGCGCCGCGCGGCTACGAGCCGCAGGACACCGCCGCGAGCCTCGCGATGGGCCTCGGCAACCGCATCATCATCGTCCTCACGCACGCGGTCACGATCGGCGGCTACTTCTGGCTCTACGAGCACCGGGTCTTCACGCTCGGCTCGGCGTGGTGGGTGTGGGTGCTCCTCTTCTTCGTCGAGGACTTCACCTACTACTGGTTCCATCGCGCCTCGCACGAGGTGCGCTTCCTCTGGGCGGCGCACGAGAACCACCATTCGAGCGAGCGCTACAACCTCTCGACGGCGCTCCGCCAATCGTGGACGACGCCCTTCACCGAGATGCTCTTCTACTGGCCGCTGCCGCTGCTCGGCTTCCACCCGGTGATGCTGCTGACGCAGAAGGCCGTGAGCCTCCTCTACCAGTTCTGGATCCACACCGAGCTCATCGACCGCCTGGGCGCCGCCGAGCGGCTCCTCAACACGCCGTCGAACCACCGCGTCCACCACGGCAGCAATCTCGAGTACCTCGACCGCAACCACGGCGGCATCCTGATCGTATGGGATCGGCTCTTCGGCACCTTCGAGCCCGAGCGCGCCCGCGTGCGCTACGGCCTGACGAAGCGCCTCGAGAGCTTCCGTCCGCTGACGATCGCGTTCCACGAGTGGTCGGCGCTCGCCCGCGACGTGCGGCGCGCGACCTCGTGGCGGGCGCGCCTGGGCCACGTCTTCGCCCCGCCGGGCTGGAGCCCCGACGGCTCGACGCTCACGGCGCGACAGCTCCGCGCCGCGGAACAGCTCACCGCGCAGGCCGCGTGAGCGACGGCGGGATCGGGTAGAGCGTCTCGAGGGCCGCGTTGCGCCGGATGCCGACGGCCTCGCGGTGCACCAGCAGATCGTGACGCGCGCGGATCGCGGCCAGGCGTAGCTCCTTGTAGCCGGCGATCGCCCGTGCCCGCTCGTCGAGGTCGCGGGCAGCCTCGACCGCGTGGCGTCCGGACTCGAGCCGGGCGAGCGCCCGCTCCACCTTCTCCGCGCTCCGTCCGAGCGCCCCCGCGATCTCCCGGACGATCTCGCGCTCGAGCTCCTCCTGGGCGACGGCCGGGTCGACCCGGGCGCGCACCATGTCGAGATGCACCGGATCACGCCGCGCCGGGGTGCCCGTGTCGCGCACGTCGCCCGCGAGCGTCCACCACCGCTGCGTGGAGCGCGCGCCGCTCATCCCGTGAGCTCGCGCAGGCGCGCGAGCGCCTGCGCGCGACGCTCCGGCGCTGCCCCGAGATGCTCGACGGCGCTCTTGGCGGCGACCGCGATCTTCCAGAACCCGAACGTCTTGGCATCCGGCCGCCGGCCGCCCTCCGTGGCGTAGCGGGCGAGGAAGTGCTCCCAGGCCGCGGGCTCGAGCCGCCAGCGATACCAGGTGCGCGCAAAGTCGAAATCGACGAAGCCGAGGCGCACGCTCTCGGTGTCGACGACGCGCACCTCGCCGGCGGCGTCGACGACGAGGTTGTCGCCGCAGAGGTCGTTGTGGGTGATCGCCGTCGCGGCGACGGCGGGCGCAAGCCGCTGGACGGCCCCCGAGAGCGCGCCGCCTTCAGCGACGGTAAGAAGCGCCAGACGGCGCAGACCCTCGATGCGGGAGCAGGTCGCGTCGCGCAGCTCGGCCGGCGCCATGACGCTTCCGGCCGGCACCCCGTCGACCCTGGCGCGATGGAGCGCCGCGAGGAACGCCGCGGCTCCCGCGACGTGCTCGGGCCGCGGCGTCTCCCCGGCGAGCGGCGTCCCTTCGATCCATTCCTCGACCACGAGATCGCCCTCGCGCAGGATCACCACCGCAAGACGCGGGTCGGCGAAGCGCTCGAGCAGGCGCTGCGCGCGGGCGGCACGCTCGGGGTGCTCCGGACGCCGCAGCTTCACCATCAGGCCGTCGGCCAGCTCGACACGGTACGCGAACGCCTGCGAGCCTTCCGGACGGCGCGTCGTGATCGGCTCGGCGGACACCGCCTCGGTGCCGAGCCGGGCGAACAATTCCATCGCGCCCGGATACCCGAGGACGTGCGTGATCGCCTCCTGCGCGCTCACACGTCCTGGGTGCGTCGTCACGGAAGGATTGTCAAGCGAAAACGTTCAAGGCGCGGGCGGGTCGCAATAGAGCCGGAGCGCGTCGGTGTCGCCGGGAAGCGAATGGTTCGAGGTCGGATCATCCGCCGGATCGGTCCGTACCGTCAGCACCTCGATCCCGCGGCGCACGCTGGTCGCCGTGAGCTTCAGCGGCACCTCGATCTCGACCAGCTCGGTGCAGTGCTGACCGATCAGCGGCGGCGCGAACGTCAGCGCAGCGTTGCCGCAGGCACCGTCGCCCGCTTCGGGTGCCGTGTCGCACTCCGCGTCGGTCACGCAGAACTTGCGAGGCGTGTTCGTGTCGCGATGCTGCCCCCGGACGCATTCGCCGAGTGTCTCGGCGCCGAGGCCGGCCACGGCCGCCTGGAGCATCTGGCGATTCAGCTCGTCGAAGCCGTCGTCGTCGCGCTTGTCGGGCACGACGTTGCGGACGTCGACCGCCACCCGCTGCACGTTCGTCGGGGTACAGAGTGGCATGTCGCCTCCGGCGAGCGCGCGAGCGTCGTTCACGTTGAAGCAGAGCGCGAGCTGATACGTACAGGTGTCGTCGCCCGCCCCGCCGTGGTCGCACGTCGGGTCGCCCTCGGTGCAGTGCAGACGCCGGCTTGGCCGTCCGTGCGCGTCGCGTTGGCGTACCGGCGGCGCGAGCCATTCCTGGAAGCAGTCGCGCTTGCCGAATCCGACGCTGGAGCCGGGAATGAGCTCGCTGTGGCACGATGCGTCGCAGCCGTCACCCGACGCCGTGTTGCCGTCGTCGCAGTCCTCGCCCGGATCGATGACTCCGTTGCCGCACGGCGAGGGCGGTGTCGGGGCGAGGGTCGGCCCGCTCGTCGAGGGCGTCGGGCTCGCCGTGGGCGTGGTGCTGGGAGTCCCCGAGGGCGTCGGACTCTGAGTCGACGAGGCGGTCGGCGAGATCGTCGGTGAGGGTGTCTCGGTCGGCGTCGCACTCGCGCTGCCGCTGACCGTTGGCGTGGGCGTACCGCTCGCGCTCGACGTCGGGGTCTCGCTGGCGGTCGCGGACGGCGTGTCGGTGACGGTCGGGGTCGTCGTCGGCGTCGCGCTGGCCGTCGGCGTCGGGGTGCGGGTCGGCGTCGCGGTCTCGCTTGGTGTCGGGGTCGGTGTCGCCGTGGCGGTCGCCGTCACGCTCGGCGTCGGAGTCCGGGTAGCGGTCGCCGTCTCGGTCGGCGTGGCCGTCACGGTCGGCGTCGGCGTGTGAGTCGGCGTCGGCGTCGACGTCTCGGTCGACGTGGCCGTGGTCGTTTCGGTTGGCGTCGGCGTCGGCGTCGCGGTGACCGTCGGCGTCGGAGTGCGGGTCGGCGTTGGCGTCTCGGTCGGCGTCGGCGTGTTCGTCGCCGTCTCCGTCGGAGTGGGTGTCTCGGTCGGGGTGGCGGTCGCAGTCGGTGTCGCGGTGACCGAAGGCGTCGGCGTCGCTGTCCCGGTCACCGTAGCGGTCGCCGACGGGGTCGCGGTGACGATCGGCGTCGGCGTTTCCGTGGGCGTGGCGGTCTCGCTCGGCGTGGGCGTCTCCGTCGGCGTCGGGGTCTCGGTCTCGGTTGGCGTCTCGGTTGGCCCGGACGTTTCCGTAGATGTGGCGGTGACGGACGGCGTCGGCGTGTGAGTGGGCGTCGGCGTTTCCGTCTCGGTGGCACTCGGCGTCGGCGTCGGCGTCGGCGTCGGCGTGCGCGTCGGCGTCGCCGTCTCCGTCGGCGTGGCCGTCTCGGTCGGCGTCGCAGTGTCCGTTGGCGTCGGCGTCACGGTCGGCGTGGCGGTCACCGTCGGCGTCGCGGTGAGCGTGGGTGTCGCGGTCACGGTCGGCGTCGGCGTGATCGTGGGCGTGGCCGTCCGCGTCGGCGTCGGGGTGGCGGTCGCCGTTGGCGTGGCGGTGACCGTGGGGGTCGGTGTCAGCGTCGGTGTCGCGGTGACAGTGGGCGTCGGCGTGACCGTCGGAGTCGGCGTCACGGTCGGCGTGGCCGTCACCGTCGGCGTCGGTGTCGCGGTGACGGTGGGCGTCGGCGTCACCGTGGGTGTCGCCGTACGCGTCGGTGTCGGCGTCGCCGTGACCGTCGCCGTTGCGGTCACCGTGGCTGTTGCCGTGACGGTCGGCGTGGCCGTCACGGTTGGTGTGGGTGTCGCTGTCACCGTCGGCGTCGCGGTGACCGTGGGCGTCGCCGTGACCGTAGGCGTCGGCGTGACCGTCGGAGTCGGCGTCACGGTCGGCGTGGCCGTCACCGTCGGCGTCGGTGTCGCGGTGACAGTGGGCGTCGGCGTGACCGTCGGGGTCGGCGTCACCGTGGGTGTCGCCGTGCGCGTCGGGGTCGGCGTCGCCGTGACCGTCGCCGTTGCAGTCACCGTGGCTGTTGCCGTCACGGTTGGTGTGGCCGTCACGGTTGGTGTGGGTGTCGCTGTCACCGTCGGCGTCGCGGTGACCGTGGGCGTTGCCGTGACTGTAGGCGTCGGCGTCACAGTGGGCGTCGGCGTCGCCGTTGCCGTGGGAGTCGGCGTCACCGTCGGAGTCGCTGTCACGGTCGGCGTGGCCGTCACCGTGGGCGTCGGCGTCGCGGTGACGGTGGGCGTTGCCGTGACCGTCGGGGTCGGCGTCACCGTGGGTGTCGCCGTGCGCGTCGGGGTCGGCGTGGCCGTGACCGTCGGCGTGGCGGTCACCGTCGGTGTGGCCGTCAGCGTTGGTGTCGCCGTGACCGTGGGCGTCGGTGTCGACGTGACGGTGGGGGTCGACGTGACCGTCGGAGTCGGCGTCACGGTCGGCGTCGCGGTACGCGTCGCAGTCGGTGTCGCCGTGACCGTGGGCGTCGGCGTCACAGTGGGCGTCGGTGTCGCCGTCACCGTGGGTGTCGCGGTGACCGTCGGCGTGGGCGTCACCGTCGGCGTCGGCGTGCGCGTCACGGTCGGCGTCGCCGTGAGGGTCGGCGTCGCGGTGAGGGTCGGGGTCGGCGTCACCGTGACCGTCGGCGTCGCAGTCAGCGTCGGGGTCGCCGTCTTTGTCGGCGTCGGGGTAACGGTCGGCGTCGGGGTACGTGTCGCCGTCGCGGTCAGGGTCGGCGTGGGCGTCTTCGTCGGGGTGGGCGTCGGCGTGACGGTCGGCGCGGGCGCGAAGCTCACGACGAACCAACCGAGGTCCGCACTGGCCGACCCGGACGCGGTCGTGCCGCGGGTCATCTGTAGATTCGTCGAGGTCGTCAGATCGACCGTGAACCAGCCGACACCGGGGTTGTCGTCGACGCTGTAGTTCGACCGGCCACCGCGCAGGCCGCCGCCGCCGACTCCGATCGTGCGCGACGTCACCACCGAGCTGAGGGTCGCGTTCTTGACCGTGTCGGCGGTGGTGAACGCCTGCGACCCGGACTGCACCGTCGTGCCGTCGGTGAACTCCACCGCGTACCACGTGACGTTGACGTCCTGCCCCGTGTTGTTACGGTCGAAGGTGAGGACCGACGACGAGGTCACGAGGCCGCGCACGAGCTTCTGGCCGATGTCGGTCGGCGTACCGTCGTCGGACGTGTACGTGTACGTTAGCCACGTCTTCGCCGTGTTGACGCTCGGCGCAAGCCCATCGGTTACGCTCGCGTTCGCAGCCGGCAGCAAAACGTCGCCGGTCTGCACGCTCGCGCCCGCGGTGAACTCGATCACCTGCCACTCGATGGTCGAGTTGGCGGCGAAGATCGACGTCGTGAGCTCGAGGTTGGTGGTGGTCATGAGCTCGGCGCGGACGAAGTCGTTGCCGCTGTAGGTGGTTCCGTCCGAGCGCAGGCTGACGAGCGGCACTGCGTGACTCATGGTGACGGCGGTGATCGTGACGTCCGTCACCGTCGTCGTCGGCACGACGCTGCCCCGCTGCACGGAGACGCCGCTCGTGAACTCCGCGACGTACCACTTCACGGCGACGGCGCCGGTCGTGCCGTTGCGCGTGAAGGTGACCGTCGTCGAGTTGGTGATCTGCCCCGTGACCTGCCCGTTGACCGGATCAACCGAATCAAGCGCGACGTTGAAGACGAGGAACGCCTTCGTCGTGTCGACCGCAGTGATCGTCGCCGTCGCCGAGCTCGCGGTGTCGGCGAACGTCGCCGTGCCGGACTGGACGGCGTTGATCACCGCCGCGTGCACCGGTGCCGTCCACAGGAGTAGTGGTAGGCACAACGCGAGAACGATTCGTGCGCGACTCGTCGTCACAAGCTCCAGAGCAGGGGAGATTCAGTACCGGCTTCGGGGTACGAGTCGCGGAGCTCCCGAGCCCGCGCCCTACCGCAAACCCTTCAGCATCCGCAGCACCAAGAGTATCGAGTGCGCATAAGTCCCGACAATATTGGAAACTATGTGGTCTCTCATGTAGAACATAAAGAGACATGACATCTGATGTATTTGTCAAAACCGAGGTCAGTGACGGGATGCGCTGGCGACGACACCCGTACGTCGTGGTCAATTGGGGCCCCGGTGTCACGTCAATCGGGGTTCGAGCCTCAGCCGCCGGTGCAAATGCCCGTGGCCGCAAATCACCTCTTGACGAGACCGGCACCGGGCGCACGGCTCACGGCCGCGCAGCGCGAAACCCGCGCCGGGCGACCCGCATTGTGAATCGCCCTTCGAGTTGCTAGCTGAGGGACGAGAGAGCGTTTCGCCGGAGGAGCAGAATGACGGTAGATCGTGGATCGATCGGGCGCTGGGCGACGTTGCCGGCGCTGCTGGCGCTCGTCGCGTCGGTGAGCGTCGTCACCATCAGCAGCTGCGGCAGCGGCGGCGGCGGCGGTCCGAACGGAGAGCTGTGCGAGCAGTGCGGCGACACCGACGGCCCCTGTATGCCGAACGTCACCGTCTCCGGCGATGACGCGACGGCTCTCTGCCCCGCCGGCCAGACGTCGTGCCAGGTCGAGCTTGACTGCTTCCGCGAGCTCGACAGCTCGCAGCGTCGCTGTTTCCCGTCTGCGCCCGAGTTCGTCCGCTTCGAGTGCCACGGCGAGCGCCGCAGCGGCGCCACCGCGACTCCAACGCCCACCCCGACGCTCACCCCGACGGGCGTGCTCACCGCGACCGGCAGCGCGACACCCAGTGCGACCGGCGTAACGCCAACCCCAACCCCGACGCCGGAGGTGTCGTCGTCGATGACGACCTCGCCTGCGGCACCCACGGCCACGCCGACGCCCGCCGGCAACCTCTGCGGCAACGGCCAGCTCGACGACGGCGAGGAGTGCGACGGCAACCTGATCGACAACAGCGGCTGCTTCGAGGACACCTGCACATGCGAGGATTTCTGCGACGACGTCGGCGGCACGCTCTCGTGCAACGCGGATTGCACGCTGAACTTCAGCCGCTGCACGGCGCCGCCCTGCGAGTTCTAGCGCCCCCTCTGGCTCGCGCAGGCGTCCTCGTGATCTGATCCGGCCCTGATGGCGGCGCCGGAGCGGGAGCAGCTGGCCTCACGCATGCGCGAGCAGGCGGGCTGGTGTGCCCGGCTCGGCTCGTCGCTGTACGCGCATCTGCTCGAGCAGATCGCTCTCGATGCCGGGCGCGGCGGGCCGTCGGCGGAGATCCTCGCCGGCCACAGCGAGGATCCCTTGGCCTCGGCGCTGGCGCTGCGCCTCATGGGCGCCGTCCACCGCCTCGTCCTCCAGGGAGAGGCGCCCGCTCTCGCGGCCCACTATCCGTCCGCCGGCGGGACGGACCGCAGCGACGCCTGGCCGGCCTTCGAGACGCTGCTGCGGGAGCGGACTGGCGACGTCCGCGCCCTGCTCGCGCGGCCCGTGCAGACCAACGAGGTGGGACGGAGCGCGGCGCTCCTCGGTGGCTTCCTCCAGATCGCGCGCGAGACCGGCCTGCCGCTCGCGCTCGTCGAGCTCGGCGCGAGCGCCGGCCTGAACCTGCGCTGGGACCATTTCCGCTTCGACGCCGCCGGCTGGTCCTGGGGCGAGACGGACTCGCCCGTACGCATCGCGTGCGAGTTCACCGGGTCGCTGCCGCCGCGCGACGTCGCCGTCCGCGTCGTCGCGCGCGACGGCTGCGACGCGCAGCCGATCGACGCGACGAGCCACGAGGGCACCCTCACCCTGCAATCGTATCTCTGGGCCGATCAGCTCGACCGCCTGGCGCTGCTGCGCGCGGCGATCGAGCTGGCACGCCGGATACCGGCGCACGTCGTCAGCGGCGACGCGGCGGCGTGGATCGCGCCGCGTCTCGTCGCGCGCGAGCGCGGCGTTGCGACCGTCGTCTACCACTCGATCTTCTGGCAATACATGTCGCGCGACCGGCGCGCGGCGGTGAAGGCCGCGATCGACGAGGCGGGTGCGGGCGCCGCCGCTCATCGCCCGCTCGCGTGGCTCCGTCTCGAGCCCGTGGGCCGCGAGGGACCGTACGAGATTCGTCTGACGTCGTGGCCCGGCGGCCGCGAGCGCCGCCTCGGCGAAGGCAGCCCGCACGGGCGTCAGGTACACTGGTCCGACGCATAGGAGGTCACCATGCCGCAGCACGCCACCCGCATCGAGCCCTGGCCGAGCCTGCCCCTCGCCGACTGGCAGGACACCTACGCGACCTTGCACATGTGGACGCAGATCGTCGGCAAGGTCCGCTTGGTCCAGACGCCGTGGGTCAACCACTCGTGGCACGTGCCGCTTTACCTCACCGCGCGCGGCCTCACGACGTCGCCGATTCCGCACGGCACACGCACCTTCGAGCTCGCCTTCGACTTCGTCGATCACCGCCTCATCGTGACGACGAGCGACGGTGCCTCGCGCACGCTGGCACTCGCACCGCGCGCCGTCGCCGACTTCTATCGCGAGGTGATGGCCAGCCTGGCGGAGCTCGACGTGCCCGTCCGCATCCACGCCAGGCCGAACGAGGTCGATCCGGCGATTCCGTTCGCGCAGGACCGGCAGCATCACGCCTACGATCCCGAGTACGCCAACCGCTTCTGGCGCATCCTCGCGCAGACCGATCGGGTCATGCGAACGTTCCGCGCGCGCTTCATCGGCAAGTGCAGCCCGATTCACTTCTTCTGGGGGAGCTTCGACCTCGCGTTGACGCGCTTCTCAGGACGCACGGCACCGCCGCATCCGGGCGGCGTGCCGAACTTCCCCGACCGGGTGGCGCGCGAGGCGTACTCGCACGAGGTGAGCAGCTGCGGCTTCTGGCCCGGCGGCGGTCCGGTGCCGATGCCCGTCTTCTACGCGTACGCCTATCCGGAGCCGGCGGGATTCGCCGCCGCGCGCGTGCAGCCCGCGCAGGCGGGCTACAACGGCGACCTCCACGAGTTCGTGCTGCCATACGACGCCGTCCGCACTGCCGCCGATCCCGACGAGATGCTCCTCGCGTTCCTGCAGAGCACCTACGAGGCCGCGGCCGACAACGCGCACTGGGATCGCGCCGCGCTCGAGCGCACGTCGCTGCCGGGCGCGGACCGCTGAGCGCGGCGCGCCGCAGCGCTCGGCCACGGTCAATTTCCTGACCGTGGCGGACAGGCCGGCGCGGATTTCCGGCACGCTGGCGCGGCTCGAGCCTGCGCCGCGCCGCGCGGGGCGACCGCGCGGGCCGCCACGCTCGTGGCACCCGTCTTGCTGACCCGCATGACACCGGCAGTCCAGGACGGAGGCGGCATGAGCGGTACGGCGACGGAAGGTTCCCGAGAGATCGGTCACCCGGCCATCGGTGGCACGGGCGAGGGCGCGCGACAGCGTCTGGTCACGCCGCGCGAGGCCGTCGTCGGCGACGCAGGCCTTCCCGTGCGCGTCGACACCATCCGCACGTTCGATCCGCGCGAGCTGCTCGGCGACCGCCTCGGCCTCTCGCTCTATTGCCGCTTCGCGCAGGACCATCTCGCCGGTCAGGACGGCCTGGCGCTCCAGATGTACGAGCAGTTCATCGCGTACTTCAACGAACAGCGCGAGCACTCGGCCGCGAGGTTCAAGGTGCTGATCGACGGCCTCCGCAGCGGCGGCTTCGATCCGACGCGCCCGGTCTATGCCAATCCCCGCGAGCACACGCTGAAGAACGGCAGCCATCGCGTCGCGACGGCGATCGCGCTCGGGCTCGAGCAGATCCCCTACAACCTGAGCTTCGAGGAGACGCGCACCCCGAACGAGGTCTTTCCGAAGATCTTCGCCTCCGACCAGCTCGCGAGCCTGCTCGCCTGGCAGGACGAGCTGATCGAGCAGTGCGGCGGCCTCACGACCTTGCGCTGCCGCGTGCGGCGCCTGATGCGCCAGCACCCACAGTCGTTCAGCGCGGCCTTCTCGTCCAAGACGAAAATCCCGGTCGCACGGCTCTATCAAGGCCATGAGAAGCTCGGGCTTCTCGGCAAGCGTCCGACGGAGAAGCGTTTCGCCGCCTACGGCCTCGGCCAGTACCTCCAGCCGCACATGAGCGTCCTCGAGATGGGCTGCAACGACGGCTTCCTTTCGATCGAGATCGCCGAGCGCGTGCGCAGCGTCACGTCGTTCGACGTCGACGCTGCCTACGTCGCGATCGGCAAGATGGTGAGCGCGCACCTCGGCCGGACGAACACCGACTTCCGCGTGAGCTCCTTCGAGCAGTTCGCGGACGCGCGCACCTTCGACGCGGTGGTCGCGTGCGCGGTGCACGGCTGGGTGTCGGTCTCCTTCCAGCAGTTCGTCACGAAGATTCTCGGCTTCCTCGCGCCGGGCGGCCTCCTGCTGCTCGAGAGCCACGAGCTCGACTGCCATCCCGAGTGGGCGGAACAGCGCCGCCTCCTGCTGGAGCACTTCGAGGTGCTGCGATCGGGTCTCATCGATGACGTCGACGGCGAGATGTACGCGTCCGAGATGCGCGAGTACCTCGTGCTGCGGCGCAAGAGCGCGGTCGGCGGGTGATCTGAGCTCCGGCCCTGCCGGAGGTGAGGAGGGGTGGTGCTCGAACGGGCGGTGCGATGGATTCGACGGAACACCCTTGCCGACGGCGGCATCGTCGTATCGTCGCGGCAGCGGGTCGCCTACCCGGAGGTGACGGGATACTTCATCCCGACCCTGCTCGGCGTCGGCGAGCGTGCACTGGCGCGGCAGTTCGCCGACTGGTTGGTGACGGTGCAGCGGCCGGACGCCGCGTTCAATGGCCCCGGCAGCGATCAGACCTTCGCGTTCGACACCGGCCAGGTGCTGCGCGGCTGGGTGGCGCTCCTGCCGACCTACCCCGCGCTCGAAGGGCCGATCCGCCGTACCTGTGACTGGCTCGTCGCGAGCGCCGACGCGCGCGGGCAGTTGCCGGTGCCGTCGCCGGGCGGCGCCTGGAGCCTCGGGCCGCGCGGCGAGGTGACGGAGGCGATCCACCTCTATGTGCTGGCGCCGCTGCGCGCCGCGGGCGAGCTGCTCGACGAGCCGCGCTATCGCGAGTTCGTCGACCGCAGCCGCGACTACTATCTCGGCGTCGTGCGCGGGATGCGCTTCGCGACGCCGAGCCTGCTGACCCACTTCTACGCCTACGTCCAGGAGGCGCTGCTCGAGCTCGGCTGCGTGGAAGAGGCACGACGCGGCATGGCCGACGTTGCGCGCTTCCAGCAGGAGAACGGCGCCGTGCCCGCGTACAGCGACGTCGCCTGGGTCTGCACGACCGGCCTCGCCCAACTCGCGCAGGTCTGGTTCCGTCTCGGCGAGACGGCCCGGGCCGAGCGCGCACTCGCCTTCGTCGCCGCGCTGCAGAATCCGAGCGGCGGCTTCTTCGGCTCGTACGGCGTCGGCGCTGCCTACTTCCCGGCGGAGGAGCCGGCGTGGGGCGTGAAGTACGCGATCGAGGCCGAGCAGTGCCGCATCGCCCATCACTTCGACCGCACCGCCAGCGAGTACCGCACCGACATCGCCGAGCAGGACGGCCGCGTCCGCGCCGTGCTCGACAAGCTCGGGCCCCTGCAGGGGAAGCGCGTGCTCGACGCGGGCGCCGGCAAAGGCCGCTACGCAGCGCTCCTGCAACGCCGCTTCCCCGACGCCGCGATCACCGCGCTCGACGTCTCCGCCGAGATGCTGCGCCACGTCCCGGCCGGCATTGCGCGCGTGCAGCACAGCCTGCTCGACATGCCGTTCCCCGACGGCCACTTCGACGCCGTCATCTGCATCGAGGCGCTCGAGCACGCGGTACAGATCGGCGAGGCGGTGCGCGAGCTGGTGCGCGTCCTCGCCCCCGGCGGCACCCTCGTGATCATCGACAAGAACAAGGAGAAGCTCGGCACGCTGGCGACGCCGAGTTGGGAGCGCTGGTTCGACGCCGGCGAGCTGAGCGCCGTGCTCACCTCGCTCGGGCTCGCGGCCGAGGCGGAGCTCGTCGGCTACGACGGGCGCGAGGCCGACGGCCTGTTCATCTGCTGGAGCGGGCGCAAGCTGGTGCGCCCCGCGGCGACGGCGCGTGACGCGGACGACGTCGGCGCCCCCGCCTGAGGAGATCGCGCATGCAGTTCAACCCGCAGGCCCTCGAGAGCAAACGGCGCCACCTGGACGCCATCCTCGCCGACCGTCCGCGCCTCACGCGCGTCGTCGGGACGCTCGTCGGCGATGCCACGTGCGAGGTCACGCCGATCGCCCGGCCATGGGAGCCGGGCGGCGGCGCGTCGCTCTTCAAGGTCGCGACCGCGTCGGCGTCGTACTTCCTCAAGGTGAAGCACCTCGCGGTAACGGTCGAGAGCAAACTCGAGTCCGAGCCCGCCTTCTCGCGTGAGCCGTCGCTGCGGAACGAGCATCGCTTCCTGCAGCGCCTCGCCGGCCTGCCCTTCGTGCCCACCGTCCACGGCTACGTGGAGGAGGGCGATCACGCCTTCCTGCTGCTCGAATGGCTGGCGCCCTTCGAGAGCGCAGTCGCCGGGCTCGGCGCCGGCGCGCTGGTCGACGCTTTCGCCGGCATCGAGGCCGCCGCGCGCGCGCTCTACGAGCGCGGCATCGTCCACACCGATCTCCACGAGAAGAACCTCCTCTTCCGCAGCGACGTGCCGGTGCTCGCCGACTTCGAGGAGGCGCGCGACCTCGTGCAGACCGAGCCGTTCACGCAGTCGCTCGACGTCGTCGGCAAGACGGCCAACGGCGACGTCGGCGAGATGCCGTCCGGCGAGGGCCGTCTCGGCGGCCTCACCTGCCTGACGCGCCTGCGCGCCGTCTTCGTCGCGCTGGTGCAGGCGCGGCTCGAGCTGCTCGTCGCCTCGTGCAACTTCGACTCGTCGTGCCCGTTCCTCACCGCGCTCGACCACGGCAAGGACGAGCGCGTCTACCAGTCGATCCAGATCCCCGGGCTCGCGATTGCGGGCCAGCGTCCGGTCGACGACCCGCGCATCCCGATCATTGCCGCGGTCGCCGCGAAGCTCTTCGACGGCCCGTACACCCACCTGGACGTCGGCAGCAACGTCGGCATGTTCAACATCGCGCTGGCGCGCCAGCCGCAGGTGCGGCGCTCGATCGGCGTCGAGGCCTACGACAAGTACGTCGAGCTCTCGAAGGCGCTCGCGTTCGTCGCAGGGGTCGAGAACGTCGCGTTCCATTGCGCCGTCGGCGGCGAGGACTCGTTGGCGGAGCGGCTGCGGGGCGAGCGCGTCGATCTCGTGACCATCTACTCCATGTACCATCACATCCGCGACAAGCAGCGCTTCCTGGCCGACCTCGCGACGCTCGCGCCGTCGTACGTGATGCTGGAGATGGCGAGCCAGCCCGAGTGCTACGAGGGGCGCTCGTGGCAGTCCGAGGTCGAGGTGATCCGGCGCGAGCTCGGCATGCCCTTCGCCGAGGTGCTCGGCCAGAGCGCCGACTACCAACGGCCGATCGTGCTGCTGGCGAAGCAACCGATCCCCGCCGACCTGCTCGCGACGCCGCGCCGGGTCGTGCCGGCGGCGAAGGCCGTCGCGCCGGCGGCGAAGGCCGCCGCGCCCGCGCCTCGCTCCGGGCCGCGGGTCACCGTCGTGCTGCCCGTCTACAACCATCGCGCGCTCCTCCCGGGCGCGATCACGAGCGTGCTCGCGCAGACCTACACCGACTTCGAGCTCGTCATCGTGAACGACGGCTCGACCGACGGCACGCGCGAGTACCTCGACGGCCTCACCGACCCGCGCATCGTGGTCGTGCACCAGGAGAACCAGCGCCTGCCCGGCGCGCTGAATGCCGGCTTCGCCCGCGCGCGCGGCGAGCTCCTCACCTGGACGTCGGCCGACAACACCTGCGCGCCGATGTTCCTCGAAGCGCTGGTCGGCGCGCTCGACCACTATCCCGAGGCGGGCTTCGCCTACTCGGCGTTCGCCTGGATCGACGCCAAGGACCGCATCACCGGCATCCACCGCGACCAGGAGGTCACGGTCCGCGCGCTGCTGAAGCAGAACCCCGGCATCGCCGCGTTCCTCTACCGGCGCGAGTGCCAGGACGCGGTCGGCATGTACGACCCGGCGCTCGACGGCGCCGAGGACTGGGACATGTGGCTCCGGATCGTCGAGCGCTATCCCGCCGTCTACGTGCCGGAGATCCTCTACTACTACCGCCTGCACGACAACAGCATGACGGCGACCAAGCGCGACCAGATTGCACAGGCGAGCCGCGCCGTCGTCGCGAACGCGCTCGCGCGCCGCGGCGGCCGCCTCGACATGCACGAGCTCTTTCCGGCCCTGCCCGACTGCGGCGACCGCGGCGAGGCGGAGTTCTGGGCCTGCCTCGACTTCGGCACCGCCCTGCTGCAATCGCCCTGGGCCCCGGCCGACCTCGCGGTCTCGTTCCTCGACGCCGCCTGCTCGATTCAGCGCGAGGCGATCGCGCTCGCGAACTTCGCCATCGCCTGCGGCCGCGCCGGCCGCTGGGACGAGATGCGCCAGGCGCTGGAGCCGCTGCGGTCGACGGCGCAGGCGGATCTCCGCCGGCTCGTGCTCGCCCTCGAGACGGCCGCGAAGCACGGCCGCGCCGACGCCGTCGCGACGATCAGCCCCTCGACCTTCAACCACGCCGGGATCGAGCTCTTCGAGCGCGAGCGTGCTGCGCGCCGCGTCTTCTCCCTCACCGAGCAGGGAGGCGCGCCGCCGAAGCCCCTCACGCCGGCGAAGGCACCCATGCCTCGGCGCGACGCCGCGCCCGCGCCACGGGCCACGGCGGCGTCCGCCGCGCCCCCGGCAGCTCGGCCGGCCGTGTCCACGCCCCCTGCTCCACCGCCCGCGGCGGTCGCCGCGCCGCGCACGCCGATGGTGTCGGTCATCGTGCCGACGCTCGACCGTCCGGAGACGCTGCGCGAGGCGATCGAGAGCATCCTGCAGCAGACCTATCGCGACTTCGAGATCATCGTCGTAAACGACGGCGGCGCCGACGTCGCCGCGCTCGTGCAGTCGCTCGACACGGAGGGGCGCATCTCGTACGTGCGCCACCCCGCCAACCGCAACCTCGCGGCGGCGCGCAACTCCGGCATCGGAGTCGCACGCGGCAAGTACATCGCGTATCTCGACGACGACGACCGCTTCTACCCGGAGCACCTCGAGACGCTGGTCGCGTTCCTCGAGCAGGGCAGCCATCGCGCCGCCTACACGGACGCGCTGCGGGTGACGCAGACGAGGCGCGACGGCCGCTACGTCACGGTCGCGCGCGACCGGCCCTACTCGAACGACCACGACCGCGACTGGCTGCTCGTCCGGAACGCCTTTCCGGTGCTCTGCATGATGCACGACCGCGCCTGCATCGAGGCCGTGGGCGGCTTCGACGAGGCGCTCACCTCGCACGAGGACTGGGACCTCTGGGTACGCATGTCGGCCCGGTTCCCCTTCAAGCACCTGCCGACGATCACCGCCGAGTTCACCCATCGGGTCGACGGCTCGTCGATGACGAGCGGCGCGCGGCCCGACTTCCTGCGCACCGCCGAGAGCGTCTACCAGAAGAGCGCGGCCGACGTTGTCGGCCGGACTGACATCCAGCAGGCGCGCGAGCAGTTCCTACGCGGGCTGCGCGCCCAGATCGGCGCGCCGTCTCCGGCGCCGCGGCCCGCACCGACGGGCGCGGCGGCAACCCGGGCCACGGGCGACGCCGACGCGTTCGACTGCTCGATCGTCATCCCGCTCTTCAACCGTGCCGAGCTGACCGAGCAGTGCCTGGTGAACCTCGCCGAGGTCACGCAGGGCGCACGCTACGAGGTCGTGCTCGTCGACAACGGCTCGACCGACCGCACGGCCGAAGTGCTGGCGTCGCTCGGCGGCGACGTGCAGGTGATCCGCAACGCGGAGAACCGCGGCTTCGCCGCCGCCTGCAATCAGGGCGCGCGGGCGGCGCGCGGGCGCCATCTGGTCTTTCTCAACAACGACACCATTCCGCTGTCGGGCTGGCTCGCGCCGCTCCTCGCCGAGCTCGACGGCGACCCGCGCGTCGCGGTCGTCGGCAGCAAGCTGCTCTACGCCGACGGCACCGTGCAGCACGCCGGGGTGATCTTCACGCGCGAGATCCCGATCCCGTACCACGTCTTCTATCGCTCCAGCGCGGACGCCCCCGCGGTGAACCGCCGCCGCGAGATCCACTGCGTCACCGCCGCAAGCATGGCCGTCCGCCGCGCCGGATTCGAGGCGATCGGCGGCTTCGACGAGGGTTTCGTGAACGGCTACGAGGACGTCGACTTCTGCCTGCGGGTCCGCCAGCGCGGCGACAAGGTCGTGTACCAGCCCGCGAGCACGCTCTATCACCTGGAGAGCCAGACGCCGGGCCGCAAGGACCACGACGACGCGAACGGACGGCGCCTGCTGGAGCGCTGGGGCGGTCTCTGGTGGCGGATCGGCGACGAGGACACGGTGCTCGTCCCGGAAGGCCTCGCCGCACGCACCCGCGCCGACGGCGCCAAGGTGCTCGCGCCGATCACCGATGCGGCCGAGCGTCACCGCTGGGAAGCGGTGTGCGCGCTGCAGCTCGCGCTCCTCGGCGGCGACGCGTCGGGCGCGCGCCGGCTCCTCGCGGAAGGCGAGTGGCCCGACGACGCCGGCGTGCGGCGCTGGCTCGAGCAGGTGCGCGCGCAGATCGGTGCGGCGGGGAGCCGCCCGGACGAGCAGCTCCCCGCCTCCGCGTAGCGCGCGGGCCGCGCTACATCTGCAGCGTGCCCGTGCGGATCAGATAGGCGAGCCGCTCCCGCTGCGCCGGTTCGAGGAGCGCGTGCAGGCGCTGCAGCGCCTTCACGACGGCGTCGCGCATGTGCTCCGCCGTCGCGACCCGGACGGCTCCCGCGTTGCTCGCCGCTGCGGCGTCGAACTGCTCGCCACCGACCGCGTCGGCGAGCGCCGCTGTGGCGCGGCGGCGGTCGACCTCCGCTTGCGCGCGCTCGGTCTTGAGGTCGCCGAGGATGCGCGCCAGCTCCGCCACCTGCCGCTCGTCGAGCTCGAGCTTGTAGGCGAGAAAACGGAGCGGCCGGCGGACGCCGAAGACGCCGGCGCCGAGGTCGCTCTCGTGGTGCGACGCGAAGTACATCTCGATGCGATCGATCCGGTCGGCGTAGCGCTGACGCCGGCCGTGCTCGGCCGGGCCGTCGTCGGCGTACGCATGGCAGCTGCCGCCACCCCGGTGGGTCTTCCACCAGTACATCATGCCTGGATGCATCGTGTTCTCCTCTCGCGGGGGCTCATCGCTCCCGGCGGGGTTTCGCGCGTGGGCGACATGCCTCACGCACCGCCGAGCCTACCCCCGGATGGGCGTGAGTCAAGCGGCGCTTCGCGATAGGGTCCGCGCGTGGCGTCGCGCGACACCCGGGCGAACCTCGCGCTGCTGGTGCTCTCCGCGCTGCTGAGCGTGCTCGCCTTCGAGGTCGGCGCACGCCTCCTCATCCGCCCGTCGGCCGGAAGCTGGGGCACCTTGCTCGGGCGCGCGCTGCCTCCGCTGCGCGTCATCCCGCCGCGCCTCCCGGAGGCGCCGGCGCCCGCGACGGCAACGGCCGACACCGCCGCGCCTGCGGCGCCGCGCGCCGACGACCCGATCGGCTGGCTCGACATGCAGGGCCCGATCCGCGAGGACCCGGTCTGCGGCTACGCGCCGCTCGAGCGCGCGACGTCACCGCACGGCTGGTGGACGACGAACAACATCGGCGCCCGCAGCACGACCGACACGCAGCCGCAGCCGCCGCCCGGCGTGCGCCGCGTGCTCGTCTTCGGCGAGTCGTTCGCGAGCGGTAGCCGGGTACGGCAGGAGGCCGCGTGGCCGAGCGTCCTCGCGGCGAGCGACGGCCTCGACGTCGTCAACCTCGCGGTCGACGGCTACGGCCTCGGACAGAGCCTGCTGCGCTTCCGCCAGCTGGCGCCCATGCTCGACTACGACACCGTGCTGCTCGTCTTCGTGCCATCGACCGATCTCTGGCGCGACGTCAACACGATCCGCTCGCTCGCGAAGCCGTCGTGGAACTCGTACACGGTGATGCCGCGCTTCGTCCTGCAAAACGATGGTCTCGTGCTGGCACAGAGCCCCTATGCGCGTGGCAGCGACATCTATGCGGACAACGCCGCCGGTCTTGCGCCGCGCCTCCGGGACCATCTGCGTGCGTACGATCGCTTCTATTTCCGTAGCCTCTACGAGTCGCCGCCCGTCGTCGGCGGCCTCGTCCTCTACAAGATCGGCGCCCTGGTCCAGGCAGCGATCGCGAAGGGTCTCCTTTTGCGCGACGCCGGCGCCGGACACTTCGCGCTCGACTCGGAGGCGCTGCGCGTGTCGCGGAAGATCGTCGAGACGATGCGCGACGAGACTTCCCTCGGCAAGGGGTTCGTGCTCGCGATCCTTCCCGACCACGCGACGCTTCGGAAGCTGCGGCGAAGCACCGCGAGCGCCCGCAACTGGCACGACCTCGTCGCCGCGATGTGCGATCATACGGCATGCATCGACCTGGCGCCGCCGCTCCTCGCCACGCCGCCTGAGCAACTCGACCGCGGCTTCGACGGCAGCCACTTCGGCCCCTCCGGCAACCGCCTGATCGCGGCGGCCATCGGCCCGGGCCTCCGCGCCCTGGCAAGAATCGAGAATTTGGAATAGCCGGACCCCTCCCTCCATGTCGGGAGGGCCCTGCCAAAGGGACTGCCGACTCATGCGCGGCTGCATGGATCGGTAACGACGCACGAGTCGGCGCCTCGCAAGGTCGCGAAAATCCTGGGCCGTGTCGATTCGCCCATGGCAAATGCCTTGCTCGTGAAAGTCCCGCCGACCTTGCGCCTCCATCCGTCATCACTGATCGTCGCCCTCTGTCTGGTCGGCCCGCTCGTCGCCGCCGACGCACACGCCCAGGCGGCCTCCCCGACGCCGCGGCCGTCGCCGGTGCTACAGAGCATCTCGCTCTCGCCGGCGACCCATCAGCGCGTCGTCGGCCAGATCCAGACCTACGTCGCGACCGGCTCCTTCAGTGACGGCAGCACGGACAACGTGACGCAGAGGCTGACCTACAGCTCGAGCGATCCGAGCGTCGCCGCCGCGCTCAATACGGCGGGCAACAAGAGCCAGGTGCAGGCCGTCGGCGTCGGCACGGCGACCATCTCCGCCGTCGATCCTAGCACCCTGGTCAGCACGACCGCCTCCGGCGGCGACGCGACGCTCACCGTGATCATCGCGACGACCGCGACCGGGCCGACGCCGACGGGACCGACGCCGACCGGCCCGACCCCGACGCCCATTCTCCAGAGCATCTCGCTCGACCCGGCAACGCACCAGCGCGTCGTCGGGCAGACGCAGATCTACGTCGCGACCGGCCATTACGCCGACGGCTCGGTACAGAACCTGACCCAGAAGCTCACCTACAGCTCGAGCAAACCGGGCGTCGCCACCGCCCTCAACACCGCGGGCAACAAGAGCCAGGTGCAGGCGGTCGGCGTCGGCACGACGACGATCTCCGCCGTCGATCCGGCGAGCCACATCAGCACGACCGACTCCGGCGACGACGCGACGCTCACCGTGATCATCGCGGTCACCCCGACCGGGCCGACGCCGACGGGACCGAAGCCGACGGGGCCGACGCCGACACCCATTCTACAATCCATCTCGCTCGACCCAGCCACGCATCAGCGCCTCGTCGGGCAGACGCAGTCGTACGTCGCGACCGGCCACTACGACGACGGCTCGACGCAGAACCTGACGCAGAAGCTCACCTACGGCTCGAGCGATCCGAGCGTCGCCGTCGCGCCCAACACCGCCGGCGCGAAGAGCAAGGTCACCGCCGTCGGGCCGGGCGTGACGACGATCTCCGCCCTCGAGTCGACGAGCGGCATCAGCAGCTCCGACTCCGGCGGTGACGCGACCCTCACCGTGGTCGGCGCGCCGACGCCGACCGGCCCGACACCGACCGGACCGACGCCCACGCCGACCGGACCCACACCCACGGGTCCGACGCCGACGCCGCTCCTGCAAAGCATCTCGTTGTCGCCGGCCACGCACGTCCGCGCCGTCGGCCAGACGCTGACCTACGTCGCGACCGGACACTACAGCGACGGCTCCACTCGCAACCTGACGCCGAAGCTCACCTACGTCTCGAGCGACCCGACCATCGCGGTCGCGACGAACGACGACACCAGCAAGAGCCTGGTCGACGCCATCGCGCCCGGCAAGGCGACGATCTCCGCGCTCGATCCGGTGAGCGGCATCACCACGGCGCAGTCCGGCGGCGACGCCGTCCTCACCGTCGTGATCCCCGCGACCCCGACGGGGCCGACGCCGACCGGCCCGACGCCGACGCGCACGCTCACGCCGACCGCCACTGCCCTGACACCGACGCCCACGGCCACACTGACCGCATCGCCCACACCGACCGCCTCCTCCACATCGGTCACCGCCACACCGACGCCGGTGCCCGTGGAGGCCGGCGATCGCAAGTGCCGAACGAAGATCGTGAGCGCGGGCGGCTCGTTCGTGCAGGCGGAGATGCGGGCGATGCTCGCGTGCGAGAGCAAGGTCGTGACGGGCCGCCTCCCGGCCGCGACGGACTGCGCGAATGAGGACGCGACGAAGAAGCGGATCAGCAAGACGCGGAGCAAGCTGAAGCGTGCGATCGCCCAGGCCTGTGGCGGCAAGGACCGGACGTGCGGCGCCGGCAACGACGACGTCGCGCTCGCCGCGATCGGCTGGGATCTCGGCACGTGCCCGAACGTCGAGGGTGGCAACTGCACCAACGCGATCAACGACTGCAATGGTATCTCGACCTGCCTCCGCTGCATGAGCGAGGCCGAGATCGCCCAGGCGGTCACGCTGTACTACGGCGCGCTCCAGCCCACGGATCCGAAGAACAAGGCGCAGCACGCGCTGAACGGCTGTCAGGTGGGCATCGGCAAAGCGGCCGCACGCTTCCTCGTGGCGAAGTCGGCAGCGCTCACCAAGTGCTGGGGCGCGGTGAGCTCGGAGAAGATCGCCGGCACCTGTCCCGACGCCGATCCGAAGACGGTCGCCGCGATCGCGAAGGCCGAGTCGAGCAAGGAGGCAGCCATCTGCCGCGCCTGCGGCGGACCGGACAAGCTCTGCGGCGGCGCCGACGACTTCACGCCGACCGAGATCGGATTCACTGCGAGCTGCCCCGACGTGAGCCCGCCCGGTGGCGCATCCTGCACCGCCACCGTCACCGCGCTGCCGGACCTCGTCGGCTGCGTCGACTGCGTCACCGAGGCCCGGACCGACTGTGCGACGCTCGCCACGCTGCCGGCGCTGGTCCCGTTCCCCGCCGAGTGCCAGCCGTAGCGACGCCAAGGTCACGGCCGGCCGCGCGCTAGCCGCATCCCGCGGCCAGGACCGCGACGACGAGTCCGTTCGTCGCCGCGGATCCCGGCCGCGTCCGTCCCCCCCACCCTTCGAGTGCTATGCCCACCGGCGCCGGTGAATCCACCGGCGGGACACGGAAACTCCTCCGGGACGGACTACAAAAAGCCGTAGAGCACGCCCGAGCTGCGGCGCGTCGTCAGGCGAGGAACCCGAGGACCAGGCGGGCCACCTCGGCTGGCTTCTCCTCGTGCACGAGCAGGCGCGCACCCGCGACTTCGGCGAGGTGCGCGTTCGGGAACTGCTTCGTCATCTCGCGCGCCAGCGCGAGCGGGAACGTCGGGTCGTCGGCGCCCCAGATGAGCTGCACCGGCATGGTGAGACGCGCGTGCTCGCGCTCGAGCGCGTCGACGGGCGCCCACGTCGCGCCGCGCAGGTAGCGGCGCATGCCCTCCATGCGTAGCGGCGAGCGCAGCAGCGGCTCGATGACCTGCGCGTGGAAGTCGCCCTCGATGAGGCGCATGTCGGTGAAGCAGCCGCCGAAACCCATCGCCGAGCGCAGGTAGAGATCCGAGCGCAGCAGGAGGCCGAACGCGGTGAGCGTGCCGGGGAGCCGCATCAGGAGCTGGTAGAGCGGAATCCACGGCGGCCGGTGCCGCGGTATCTCGGTGTTGATGAGGACGAGCTTCGCGACGCGCGTGACGTCCTCGAGCGCGAGGTAGCGCGCGAACGTGCCACCGGTGTCCTGCGCGATCACGCTGTAGCGCGCGAGACCGAGTCCATCGACGAAGGCCTTCAAGGAGCGCCCCTGCCCCGGGAAGCTGAAGTCGGTCGCGTCGATCCACGTGGACCCACCCATGCCGGGCACGTCGGGCACGTAGCACGTGTAACGCTCCGCGAGCGCTGGCAGGATCTTCCGCCAGGTGAAGCCGGAGAGCGGGAAGCCGTGCACCAGGAGGAGCGGCGGCCCACTGCCGAAGCGCCGATACGCGAGCCGCGCCGTGCCCGCATCCTGATACTGCACCGGGGCAGCGAGAAACTCCGCCGCTCGATCCTCGACCGTGCCCATCCGCGCGCCTACGGCTTCGCCGTGCAGGTGAGGCTGCTACCGGGCGCGTCGAAGAGGGCTTCCTTGCCCTTCGTCCAGAAGGTCACGGCGCCGTTGCTGTACTTGGCGCCGCTGCCCGACGGCACGTGCGGCAGCGTCCAGGTCTCGCCCTTCGACTCGACGCGCGCCGAGCCCGGATCGCCCGGCAGGAAGACCGCCACCACCTCGACGTCGCCCTCGCAGCCGAAGACGACCTTGGGCGGCGCCTTGCCGCCGGCGTGAACGCTCGAGGCCAGCACGGCGACGAGCGCCGCGGCCCGCACGGCCGACCGTCGTAACCCTCGCAAGAACACCCCGCTCACCATCGGCCGCGCATTCTTCCCCGCTCCCGTCCGGCCGCGCAAGCCCGCGCACGAATTGACTCCAACGTGGCGCGTTACTAGCGTTTCCGACCGCCTCGAAAGCGCCGGAGGCGACTCCGGTGTATCCGCACCGCCCACGGAGGACCGACACCAATGGCAGTCGGAACGAAGATTCCGCAGATCGTTCAGAAGTACGAGACCGACATCCTGCCCGAGTGGATCAAGCACCAGCTCGACGCCGCAACGCTGCGTCGCGATCTGATGAAGGACGACGAGCTGCGCGAGCAATCGCGGAGGTTTCTCCAGCTGTTCGGCAAGGCGCTGGAGACCGGCAACGGCACATCCGACGTCGATGGCTCGAGCTGGAGCGACGTGAAGGATCTCCTCGCACGCATCTCCCACTCACGGGCGCGCCAGGGCTTTTCGCCGTCCGAGACGGCGAGGTTCGTCTTCTCGCTGAAGCAGCCACTCTTCGAGCGCTTGCGGAAGGAGTACGCGAAGGAGCCCGAGCGGCTCGCCGAGGAGACGTGGAAGACGTCGGCGATCCTCGACCAGCTCGGCCTGCACACGACCGAGGTGTACCAGAAGAGCCGCGAGGAGGTGATCGCGCGCCAGCAGCAGGAGATGCTCGAGCTCTCGACGCCGGTCGTCCAGCTCTGGGAGGGCGTCCTGGCGCTGCCGCTCATCGGCACACTCGACAGCGCGCGCACGCAGGTCGTCATGGAGAGCCTGCTGCAGAAGATCGTCGAGACCGGCGCCGGCATCGCCGTCATCGACATCACCGGCGTGCCGACGGTCGATACGCTCGTCGCCCAGCACCTCCTGAAGACCGTCGCCGCGGCGCGCCTCATGGGCGCGGAGTGCATCATCAGCGGCATCCGGCCGCAGATCGCGCAGACGATCGTTCATCTCGGCGTCGATCTGAGCGACGTCATCACCAAAGCCACCCTGGCCGACGCCTTCAGCATCGCGCTTCAGCGCCTCGACCTCACGGTCGCGCGCCGAGTTTGAGGATCCGATGGAGAGCATTCCGATCCTCAAGATGGGGAACAGCCTCCTGGTGAGCATCCAGGTGGACATGCACGACCGGCTCGCGATGCGCCTGCAGGACGACCTCACCACGCGCATCGTGGAGACGCGCTGCCGTGGCGTCCTGATCGACATCTCCGCGCTCGAGGTCGTCGACTCGTTCATCGGACGGATGCTCGCGAACATCGCGGCCATGGCGCGCGTGCTCGACGCGCACACGGTCGTCGTGGGGATGCGTCCCGCGGTCGCGATCACGCTCGTCGAGCTCGGGCTCTCGCTGCCGGGCGTGCGCACGGCGCTGAACGTCGAGAAGGGCATGGAGTTGATCGCGGAGGCACAGGCCGGCGGAGCGAATGGCCGTCATCAAACATGACATACGACTGCTCCGCTCCAGCGAGGACGTAGTCGGCGCGCGCCAGACGGTGCGCGCGTGGGCAATCGCGGCCGGCTTCAGCCTGGTCGACCAGACGAAGATCGTCACCGCGGCGAGCGAGCTCGCACGCAACACCCTGCAATACGGCGGCGGCGGCACGATGCGACTCGAGGCGTTGAATGACGGTGCGAAGCGTGGTCTGCGCCTCGTCTTCGAGGATCAGGGCCCAGGCATTGCCGACATCGAGCGTGCCCTCCAAGATGGATTCACCTCGGGCGGAGGACTCGGCCTCGGCCTCGGCGGATCCCGCCGCCTGGTCAACGACTTCGACATCCACTCCCGCCCCGGCGAAGGCACCACGGTGACCATAACGCGATGGAAGTGACGGAGCATACGCGCGTCGCCGTCGGCGACGCGAGCGCCGCCGGCGGCGCCCGACGGGTCGCGATCGAGCTGGCGCAGGACATCGGCTTGAACGCGACCGACGTCGGCCGCCTCGCGATCGTCGTGAGCGAGGCGGCGACGAACATCGTGAAGCACGGCGGCGGCGGCGAGGTCCTGCTGCGCGTGCTCGGGGACGACGGCGCACGCGGCATCGGCGTGCTGGCGATCGACCGCGGCCCGGGGCTGTCGAACATGGCCGGCGCCATGCGCGACGGCTTCTCCAGCGCCGGCACGCCGGGCACCGGCCTCGGCGCCATCCGCCGCCAGTCGACGATGTTCGACGCATACTCCGCCTCCGACAGGGGTTTCGCGCTCTTCGC